>NZ_JBJQIK030000003.1:0-688127 GCF_045984285.3 Pseudoduganella rhizocola | reverse complement strand
TACGACAGCGACGGCTCGGGCCACTGCGCCCTGGGCAAGAGCTGCGGCCGCCTGGTGGAAGCGTATACGCTGGCCAACACCGTCAAGGACTTCCGCCGCTGCACACCTACGACAGCGTGGGCCGGCCGGCGACGGTAACGGCCATGCTGGGCGGCGAGAACTTCGCCAGCACGACGGAGTACGACAGCTGGGGCCGCGAAGTGCGCGAAACGCATCAGCGCGGCAGCGGCATGGCGCGCAGCTACGACCGGCGCTACAGCGGCACGCACCACCGGGCCAGCCCATCAGGCTTCTGCCCCGGCGCTGGTCGATTCACTAACGGGGTAGGTCTCCAGGATATGGTGGTCCAGTTTAGTGCGCTTACTAGCGATACCGCAGTAATGCAGTTCGATACGCTGCGTTATACGGTCGGGTGCTGCTCGGCCGAAAACGATCATCGAGCCTGAAATTCAGATAACGGGGCCACTTCTGATGAGGGCCGATTTGCCATCGTGGAAAGGCGGGAGCCAGAGTTTTCAATTTGCGCATGTTTCGCCGTATAATGATTGCACTCTATTGGGGAGCAATATGGCGAGCAGAAAACCTGGCAGCAGCGCGGAACGGGACGGCAATCTGGGCGAATCGCTGCGGCGCATCCGTAAGGAACGCGGCATGACGCTGATCGAAGCCGGAGAGAAGACCGGCATGCCGATGTCCACCATTTCCAAGATCGAAAACAACAAGATGTCGCTCAGCTACGACAAGCTGGTGCGCATCTGCAAGGCGCTGGAAGTGGATATTTCCCAGCTGTTTACCGGAGGGACGCCGATGTCCGGAAAGCCTGCCATGCCTGCCTCCAGCGGCCGGCGCAGCATCAACCGTGCCGGCACGGGCTACGCGATCAACACGCCGAACTACTCGCACCTCTATCCGGCGGCGGACCTGCTGAACAAGCGCTCGGTGCCGATCTTCGCCGAAATCCATGCGCGCTCGATCGAGGAGTTCGGAGAGCTCATCCGCCATCCGGGCGAGGAGTTTGCCATTGTGCTGGAAGGTACGGTGGACCTGTACACCGACCTCTATGCCCCGGTGCGGCTGGAGACGGGCGACTCCATCTACTTCGATAGCGGCATGGCGCACGCCTACATCAATGTCGGCGCGGGCAAGTGCCGCGTGCTCTCGGTCTGCACCTCCGACGAACCCGGCTCGGAAGTGACGTATGCGGCGTTGGTCGATACCGCGCCCGCCGCCGCGGCGCCGGCGCAGCCCAAGGCCCCGCGCAAGTCCCCGAAGAAGTAATCCCCCTCCATTCACCATGCAAGCAGCCCGGTTATCCGGGCTGTTCGCATTTGCCCGCGTTGTTGGCGTAACGCCGCATTTTTCAAATTTTTCAGAAACTTCTTGCGCTCCCGCGAGGCTTTCGCATATCTTTCGGTATGAGAATAGTTTTCGCAAATAGAAAAATTTGAGACGGGCGTGAATCATATGAGCCATCAGAAGGCGGATTTTATTGTCATCGGTGCCGGTATCGGCGGCGCGTCGCTGGCGTACTGGCTGTCGCAGTCGGCGCGGGTCATCATGCTGGAGCGGGAGGCGCAGCCGGGCTATCACAGCACCGGCCGTTCCGCGGCGCTGTTCATGGAGAGCTACGGGCCTGCGCAGGTGCGTGCGCTGACGCGCGCCAGCCTGGACTTCTTCAACAATCCACCGGCGAGTTTCTGCGAGCACCCGCTGCTGTCGCCGCGCGGCGCCTTCGTGTTCGGCGGCATCGGGCAGGAGGCGGAACTGGATGCCCACGAAGCCTCGGTGCGCGAAACGTCCTCGCCGTGCGAGCGGCTCAGTGCCGCCGAAGCGGTCGAGTTCCTGCCGGTGCTGCGGCGCGAACTGGTGATCGGGGGCGTGCTGGAAAAGGATGCGGCGGACATCGATGTGGATGCGCTGCTGCAGGGTTTCCTGCGTTCGGCCCGCAAGAATGGCAGCAGCACCGTATTCGGCGTGGATATCACCAGCATCCAGCACAGTGGCGGCGTGTGGCAGGTCGATACGAGCCAGGGCAGCTACCAGGCCCAGGTGGTGGTCAACGCCGCAGGCGCCTGGGCTGACCTGGTGGCGCAGATGGCCGGCGCCATGCCGGTTGGGCTGGTGCCGAAGCGCCGCTCGGCTTTCATCTTTACGCCGCCCGAAGGCATCCCAAGCGCGCACTGGCCGCTGTTCCTCGATGTGACGCAGTCTTTCTATATCAAGCCGGATGCTGGCATGCTGCTTGGTTCTCCGTGCAATGAAGACCCCGTGCTGCCGCACGACGTGCAGGCGGAGGAGCTGGATATTGCCATCGCCATCGACAATATCCAGCGTTTCACGACCCTGCAGATCCGCCGCCCGAGCCATGTTTGGGCGGGGCTGCGCAGTTTTGTCGCGGATGGAGAACTTGTCGGTGGCTTCGACGGCCACTTGCCGGGCTTCTTCTGGGCCGCAGGGCAGGGTGGCTATGGCATCCAGTCGGCGCCTGCAGCCGGCAAGTACTATGCCGATGTTTTGCTGGGCAAGGCCGCGGCTAATGCCTATGCTGGATTCGGCTTTGATCCCGCCCGTATCAGTCCTGCACGTTTCCAATCCTGATCATGCATATCTTCCTTGCCGCGCTGGCGCACGAGACCAACAGTTTTTCGCCAATCCCGACGACGATGCGTTCCTTCGAGGAGGGCATTCTTTACCGCCCCGGCGACGATGGCGAGGCCTTGAAGAAGGCGCTGGATTTTCCGGGCTACGGCTTTGTCCGCGATGTTGCGCAGGAGCGCGGCGACGAGGTAACACTGGGACTGTGCGCTTGGGCGCAGCCCGGCGGTCCGGCTTCGCGCCAGGTTTACGAGGCCTTGCGCGATGAGCTGCTTGCCCAGCTGGCGGCGGCGAAGGATGTGGACGCGGTAACGCTGGTGCTGCACGGCGCGATGATCGCGCATGGCTATGACGATTGCGAAGGCGACCTGCTGGCGCGCGTGCGGCAGCTGGTCGGTCCGCGCGTTCCGGTTGGCGTGCTGCTGGACCTGCATGGCAATCTCACGTCGATGATGACTGCCAGCGGCGCGGTGCTGATCGCATGCAAGGAATATCCCCATACCGACTATCTGGAGCGCACGCGCGAGCTGCATGCCATCCTCACCGGTATGGCGCGTGGCGCCTGCCAGCCCGGTATTGTGACGCAGCGCGTGCCCATGCTGGGATTATTCGGCACCGGCGAGCCGCCGATGCGGGCCTTCCTGAGCCGCATCTTCACGCTGGAACGCAGCCCCGGCATCCTGTCCATCTCGGTGATGCATGGTTTCCCGTGGTCGGACGCGGAGGCTACCAGTGCGGCCGTCATGGTGTATTTTGATACGGGCGCGCAGCCTGCGGCGGCAGCACAAGCTATCGCCATGCAGGTGGCAAAGGACTTCTTCGCGCTGCGCTGGCTGGGCACCAAGAGCAGCCTGCCGGTGAGCGAGGCCGTGGACAAGGCGTTGGCGCCGCGCGCTGCCGGTGAGCTGGTGGTAGTGGCGGACGGCTCGGATAACCCCGGCGGCGGAGCTGCATGCGACAGCACTTTCATCCTGCGCGAACTGATCGAACGCCAGGCGGAGGGTGTCGCGCTGGGCATGATATGGGATCCGCAAGCGGTGCAGCTGGCGCGGGATGCGGGTGTCGGCGCCCAGATCGCGCTGCGCATCGGCGGCAAGGTCGGTCCGGCTTCGGGCTCGTCCGTCGATGTGCTGGCCACGGTGCTGGCGGTGCGCAGCGACGCGCGCCAGCACGGCCTTGCGGGAAAATTTACCGAAGCGCTGGGCGAAGCGGTGGCGATTCGCGCGGGCGGCATCGATATCGTCCTCAACAGCAAACGGCAGCAGGTGTTCTCACCCGAGTGCTTTACCGAGCTGGGTATCGACCTGTCGGCCAAGCGCCTGGTGGTTGTCAAATCGACTCGGCATTTCCGCGCCTGTTTCGACGCCATCGCGGCCGAGACCATCTTCTGCGATGCGCCCGGCACCTTGAACAGCGACCTTGCGCGCCTTCCTTTCGTCCATCTGCGGCGGCCCATCTGGCCGCTCGACGAGGTGAACGAGTCCGCCATCTCCTGAAAAGCGATCGACCACCATGCAGACTAAAGACACCTGGTTCGGCCAGCCCAAAGGGCTCACCATCCTGTTCCTTACCGAGATGTGGGAGAAGTTTTCCTTCTTCGGCATGCGGGCACTGCAGATCTACTACATGACGAAGGAGCTGCAGTTCAGCCAGGCCACGGCTTCGCTGATCTTCGGCAGCTACGCCGCCAGCGTCTACCTGACGCCGATCTTCGGCGGCATCATCGCGGACCGCTGGCTGGGGCGCAAGCGGGCGGTCATCATCGGCGGCCTGCTGATGGCGGTCGGCCATTTCATGATGACCTTCGAGTCCATGTTCTTCATCGCCATGGCCTTCATCGCCCTGGGGAACGGCCTGTTCCTGCCGAACCTTCCGAGCCAGGTGCCGCTGCTGTATCCGAAGGGGGATCCGCGCGCGGTGTCTGCCTTCAATGTCTACTATGTGGGCGTGAACCTGGGCGGCTTCCTGGCGCCGCTGATCTGCGGTGCGCTGGGTGAGATCTATGGCTGGCATTATGGCTTTGGCGCGGCCGGTATCGGCATGTGCCTTGGCCTGCTGGTGTATGTCATGGGGAGCAAGCACCTGCCTTCCGACCGGGAGGAGGCGCGGCCGGTTCCCACGGCCGAAACGGCGGCGGGGCAGAGCAATATCGGACTGCTGCTGAGCGTATGGTTCGCCGTGGTGCTGTTCCGCAGTGCCTACGAACAGACCGGGAACACGCTCGCGATCTGGGCCGACACCAGCATTGACCGGCTGGCCTTCGGCTGGCAGATTCCCGTCACCTGGTTCCAGTCGCTGAATCCCATGTTCGTGTTCCTCATCAGCCCATTGCTGGTGCAGGCCTGGATGCGGCGCGAAGCGCGCGGCATCGCCACGCCGCCGGCCCTGAGCCGCATGACGATGGGGGCGGTGGGCGTGGGCGCTGCCTTCGGCCTGCTCGCCATGCTGATCTTCTTTTCTTCCGCCGCGCCGAACTCGGTGAGCTGGATCTGGCTGGTCGTGTTTTTCGCGGTCTTCACGCTGGCGGAGCTGCATATCCTTCCCATTGGCCTGGGGCTGTTTGCAGTACTGGCGCCAGCGCGGTTCGGCGCGACGACCATTGCGGCATGGTTCTCCGCCTCCTTCGCGGGCAACTTCCTGTCCGGTGTGATCGGCACGGCGTGGGAGTACATGACGCCGGCGGGATTCTTCCTGATGATCGCGGGGTTGTGCTGCTTCTCTGGCCTGCTGCTGTCCATCATCCAGAAACGCCAGCGGCAGCCGTTGATGCAGGCGATGCCCCGGCAATCAGATATGCAGGCGCCATGAATCATGCTGGTGGTACGTAACGCTGTCGAAAACGATCTGGAAGCGGTCCTTGAGCTGGCGCGCGGCATAGGCGCAGGCATGACGACGCTGAAACCGGACCGCGCTTCGCTCAGGAACCGGCTCGGCATCGTTGCTGCGTCCTTCGCCGGCCAAGCTGCGGCGCATGAGGCGGACTACCTGTTCGTGCTTGAAGACCTGGAGCGGCAGCGCGTCTGCGGCGTTTCCGCCATCAAGGGGGCGGTTGGCGTCAACGAGCCGTTCTACAACTACCGCATCAGCACCTCGGTGCATTCGAGCCCGGACCCCTTGCGCGTGAACCGCGTGCAGTCCCTGCACCTGTGCCACGACCTGTCCGGAGCATCCGAACTGTGTTCGCTGTACCTGCATCCGGATTACCGGCAGGGCTGGAACGGCAAGCTGCTGTCGAAATCGCGGCTGCTGTTCATCGCCCAGTTCCCGCAGCTCTTTTCGCAGAAGATCTTTGCGGAGATGCGCGGCTATCAGAGCGCGGACGGCACATCGCCGTTCTGGGAGGGCGTGGGCCGCCACTTCTTCCACATGGATTTCCAGGACGCCGATGACCGCTGCGGCATGGGCGACCGGCAATTCATCGAGCAGCTGGTTCCCAGGCTGCCCTTGTACACGCATCTGCTGGGCGCCGGGGCGCGTGAGGTCATCGGCAAAACGCATCCCGAAACCGTTCCGGCCCGCCGCCTGCTGGAACAGGAGGGCCTGAATTTCGACGGCTATATCGATATTTTCGACGCCGGCCCGGTGCTGCAGGCGAATGTGCGCGACCTGCGCGCCGTGCGCGAGAGCCGGCTGCTGGAGGCAAGGGCAGGGGAGGCTGCCGGCACAACGGTTTCGCTGGTGGCGAACGTTGAGCGGGAAAACTTCAGGGTCGTTGCGGCCAAAGCCGATCCGATGGCCGACGCCGCCGTCCTTCCCCAGGCGGCACTGAAGGCCCTTGCCCTCGGCAGCGGGGCTGAGGTGCGTATGCTGGCGATGTCTGGCCGTGTCAGCCAGCCGCAGTAAGCGCTGTGGCGCCGGGCTGGCGGGGCTTCCGTGCCGCCTTCCGTTCACCGATGCAGGCCTTGCACTCGTAGCTCGCGCTGCTGTGTGAAAACACAAAGAACTCCCTGTCGAGCGGCCAGAACTCCTGGCAGCCGGCACAGAACTGTTCGTCGCCCAGCTCCGTTTCCACCATGCGCCGGAAGCCGCCAAGAACCCGTTTCCATGCTGGCTGATTGCTTCGGTTCTCCATTTTTGGCCTCGGGCGGAAGTGTCGGGAGCTGGAATCATCGCACAGTTTTCTAAAATAGAAAATAAATGTCGTTTCCGGCTCAAAAAACGGCCCCGCACCGCGCATCCGGCTGTTGTTGATCTTCCACAGTCAAACGCGCTGCCATGCGGCATTCCTCCCTATGAGGAGGCGGTGAAAAGTGTGTGTTTTCCGAAAGTGCAAACGAATGAATATTTTTTCTTATTGGATAATTCTGGAAAATTATGTACATTTAGAAAAGAGCGCTATCACGCCACCATAAGGAGATCAAAAAAATGTTCCGTCCATCGCTGCAGCTGTCGAATACCCCCTCGCTAGTCCTTGCATCAGAACGAACACGCGGAGGCAACATGCCGCGTCCCCGCGCGATCTCGCTGGCCGTCGCGTCCATCTTCGCGTTGGCCTGCGCGCAGGCGTCGGCGCAAGCAGAGCAGGCCGCACCCGCCCAAAGCGCTGCTCCTGCCGCGGCGGAAACCCCGGCCGCTCCCGCCGCCGCCAGCGCGCCGCTGGCGGACGTTGTTACCGTGAGCGCTACCCGCCGCCGCGAACCTCTGCGCGACGTGCCGCTGCGGGTGGAAACCCTGAGCGTGGAAGGGCTGGAGAGCGCCGGCGCAGCGTCGCTGAGCGATTATGTGGGCACGCTGCCTGGCGTGCATGTGAGCAGCGATGGCGGTCCTGGCCGGGGCCAGGTCAATATCCGTGGCGTTTCGGTGGGCAGCATGAGCGCACCGACCGTGGGCATCTACGTCGATGAAGTGGCGTTCGGCTCCAGCACCGCTTTTGTGGGCGAGGCGGTGTCCGCGCTGGATATGGCATTGCTCGACCTGCACCATATCGAACTGCTGCGCGGTCCCCAGGGCACGCTGTATGGCGCGGGTGCCATGGGCGGCCTGCTCAAATACGTGACCAACACGCCCGATACGGAAAACTTCTCCGGCAAGGTGGGTTTCGGTGTGCGCAGCAGTAAAAACGGCGACCTGGGACATACGGAAAACGTGGTGCTGAACGTGCCGCTCAGCGAAGGCGTGGCAGGCCTGCGCGTGGCCGCCTTCAATGACCACGATGGCGGCTATATCACGGCCGCCGGCCGCGCTCCGGGCGAAAACGTCAATGACGGCAATACGCGCGGCGGCCGGGTGTCGCTGGTCATCGACCCAATGTCGAAAATGCGCATCCGCCTGACTGCCACGCAGCAGACCATCCAGCGCAACGGCACCGGCGTTTCGCAATACAGCGTGGCGACGGGCGAGCCGATGTACGGCGACCTCACGCAGAAGCGGGACACCTATGAGCCGTACCGCATCAGGAGCCGCCTGCTGTCGGGCGACCTCGAATACGATTTCGGCTGGGCGCGTTTCAACTTCATCACCTCGGCCCAGCGTTTCGACGGCAATACGGCGCTCGACGCGACCGACATCATCGGCAGCCCTGACTTCAATTTTGGCGAACTGGATAACGACATCCACCTGCGCAAACGCACCCAGGAAGCGCGCCTGACTTCCGCGCGCGGCACCGTGGAATGGCTGCTGGGCTTCTACCACAACAAGGAAACCGGCGACCGCTCGCAGCGCCTGTTTGCCCAGATGGCAGCCGACGGTTCAGAGCTGACGCTGGTAACTTCCGGCCAGCCATCGAGCTATACGGAGAATGCCGTCTATGGCGACGTAACCTATAACCCTACCGCTGCCTGGTCCTATACGCTGGGTGCGCGGGTGGCGCGCAACCGCCAGGTCTATGGCACCTCGACCAACGGGGTAAAGGACTTCGAGACTCCGGCGAAGGACGACTCCCGCACCTACCTGGCCACGGCCCGCTATTCGATCGACAAGTTCAGCAGCGTGTACGTGCGCGCCGCCAGCGGCTACCGCCCCGGCGGTCCGAATCCGCCCGCCATCGACCAGAACGGCCAGGTGGTGCCGGGTGCACCGACCCAGTTCGGTCCCGATACGCTGTGGAGCTATGAACTCGGCTACAAGGCCGACCTGCTGGACAAGCGCCTGTTCCTGGAAGCCGCGCTGTTCAACATCCATTGGGACAAGCTGCAACAGCCGCTGGCCATCGGCGCGACCACGCTGACGACCAATGCCGGCAAGGCTGAAGTGCGCGGCCTTGAGCTGGCAACGCGCTACAAGCTGGATGAGCACTGGAACCTGGAAGGCAGCCTTGCTTATACCGACGCGGAGCTGGCTGAAGATGCGCCGGCCCTCGGCCCGGACGGATCGCGCCTGCCGAACACCGCGAAGCTGTCCACTTCCATCGGCGCGCGCTACAGCTTTGCCCTCGCCGGCAAGCCTTCGTATGCAGGCCTGAATGTGCGCCATGTGGGACAGCGCAACGCCGGTTTCGACCGCGTGGGTACCTCGGTGCCGAACTTCAGTCTCCCGGCGTACACGATGGTGGATGCTCAGTTCGGCGTGGACTTCGGCAAGTGGCAGCTGTCGGCCTTCGTGCGCAACCTGACTGACAAGCGCGCCCTGCTGGGCGGCGATACCGCGCTGACCGCCTTCGGCGGCCCGCTGCGTGCAACGCCGGCTGCGCCGCGTACCGTCGGCATGAATGTGGCGGTGAACTTCTGATGCGCCGCCTCGCTCTCCGCAAATGGCTGGTGGCGGCCCAGCTGGCATTCGCAGCGCTCGGCATGGGCTTCATGCAGCCGGGCTTCGCTCAACCCCAGGCAACGCCACTGACGGCGGCCGATGCCGAGGCCTGGCTCGACGGCCAGATGCCGAGTGCACTGCGCGCTGCCGGTGTGCCCGGCGCCGTGGTCGTGCTGGTCAAGGACGGCCAGCCGCTGGTGCAGAAAGGCTATGGCTTCTCGGACTGGGAGAAGGGCACTCCCGTGGACGCGCAGCGTACGCTGTTCCGTCCCGGCTCGGTCTCGAAACTGTTCACCTGGACCGCTGTGATGCAGCTGGTGGAGCAGGGCAAGCTTGACCTCGATGTGGACCTGAACCGCTACATCGACTTCAAGATCCCTGCGCGCAATGGCAAGGCCCTCACGCTGCGCCATGTGCTCACGCATACCACCGGTCTCGAAGAAAGCGCGCGCGACCTGATCACCTACACCACCGTCACGCCCGATACCGGCAAGGTACTCAAGAGCTATATCCCGCCGTATATCTACGACCCCGGCACCACGCAAGGCTATTCGAACTACGCCACCGCGCTGGCCGGCTACATCGTTGAACGCGTCAGCGGCAAGTCCTTCGACGAATACATGGAGCAGCACATCTTTGCGCCGCTCGGCATGAAGGACTCCACCTTCCGCCAGCCGCTGCCGGCGGCCATGAAAGCGCAGATGTCGCAGGGCTATACCAGCCAGGACGAGAAACCGAAAGGCTTCGAAGTGGTCAATATGGCGCCCGCGGGCAGCCTGTCGTCCACCGGCGCCGACATGGGGCGCTTCATGATGGCTTACCTCAACCAGGGCAAGCTGGGCGAGGCGCAGCTGCTCAAGCCGGAGACGGTGAAGCAGATGCACAACACCATCACGCGCGGCATGCCGGATCTCTCTGGCATCGGCCTTGGCTTCTACCAGCAGGATGTGAATGGCCACCGCGTGGTGGCCCATGGCGGCGATACGCTGCTGTTCCATACTTCGCTGACGCTGTTCCCGGACGATGGCATCGGCCTGTATGTGTCGGTGAATGCGGGCGGCCGCCACGACCTGGGGAAATGGCTGCGTGAACGCCTGTTCAATTCCTTCGCCGACCGCTACCTGCCGGATATGCGTCCAAAAGCCGCTTCAACGGTGGACGCCGCAACGGCCAAGGCGCACGCGCAGGCCATGGCTGGCGCCTACCGCAATTCGCGCCGCGAAGATTCCACCTGGCTCTCGCTGCTGCAGCTGCTCAGCCCCCTGAAGGTGGAAGCACTGGAGGACGGCAACCTGGCGGTGGCACTGGCCGGTGAACGCAGCGTTTACCGCGAGGTCAAGCCATGGCTGTGGGAGGAGCAGAACGGCAAGCGCCGCCTGCAGGCCATCGTCGAAAACGGCAAGGTGAAGCGCTGGGGCCTGGAGCCGTATGTATTCGCCTTCGTGTTCGAGCCGGTGCCATTCATGGCCAGCCCCCTTGTGCTGATGCTGCTGCTGGCGGCAGTGGCGGTCGTGCTGTTTACCGTGCTGCTCTGGCCGGTCGCCTCCATCCTGCGCCGCAAGCATGGGGCGCCAGCACCCGGCCGCAGCACTACGCTGGTGCGCATCGCCAGTTGCGTCGCGGTGCTGAGCCTCGTGCTCTGGACCATGTCCGTGGTGGCGCTGGAAGAGCTGAAGGACATCTCCGTGCTGCTGGTGCTTTCGCAACTGACGGCCATCATCGGCTTTGTTGGCGGCCTGCTGGCGGCGCTGTGGCATGCGCGGACCGTGTTCGCGTCCGGCACCCGCTGGGCGTGCGTGCTGGCGGTGCTGTGGGTGCTGGCCTTCGCCGTGCTGGTGGTGGTGGGCTTCTGCCACAAGGTGTTGAGCTTCAATCCGAACTACTGATTCAAGGATTATCCGATGAAAGCATTTTTGCAATCAGCCGCCATGCTTGGCCTGCTGCTCGGTCTCGCGGGGCCATCTGGAGCGGCCCAGAGCGACGCGAAAGCCCAGCCGGCTGCGGTGGTGCCGGACCAGCAGGCGGCAATCAAGGCCGGCCTTTCGCCCAAGCCCGGGCGCGACGTGGCGGAGCCCACCGCCCGCCGGCTCGATGCGGAAGACCTGTCCGCCTGGCTGGACGGCAGGGTGCCGTATGCCCTGAAGAGCGGCGATATCGCCGGCATGGTGATCTCCGTGGTCAAGGACGGCAAGGTGCTGCTGCAGAAGGGGTATGGCCTGGACGATGTGGCCGCCAAAAAGCCGATGGACCCGGAGAAGACGATGGTGCGTCCCGGCTCCACCTCCAAGCTGTTTACCTGGACGGCGGTCATGCAGCTGGTGCAGCAGGGGAAAATCGACCTTGACCGCAACGTCAACGACTACCTGGATTTCAAGATTGAGGAACCGTTCGGCAAGCCGATCACCATGCGGCACCTGATGAACCATCGCGCCGGCTTCGAGGAAGGACTGAAGGATCTGCTGGTCTACGACCCCAAGGTCAAGCCGACCACCGAGCAATACCTGAAGGAGCACCCGCGTCCCATGCTGTTCGCGCCGGGCGCGGTGCCGGGGTATTCCAACTACGGCGTGTCGCTGGCGGGCTATATCGTGCAGCGCGTGTCGGGCGAACCGTTCGAAGATTATGTCGAGCGCCACATCTTCCGGCCGCTGGGCATGAAGCACTCCACGTTCAGGCAGCCGCTGCCCGAGCAGTTCAAAGGCCTCGGCGGCAAGGGCTACCACACGGCCAGCCTGCCGCCGTCCGAATTCGAGCTGGTGGTAACGGCGCCGGCCGGCAGCGTAAGCACCACGGCGGCGGACATGAGCCGCTTCATGCTGGCCCACCTGCAGCAGGGCAGCCTGGATGGCTATGCCATGCTGGACCCGGCCACCACCGCCCGCATGCACAGCCCCACGCATGAGGGCCTGCCGGGTTTCAGCGTGATGGCGCACGGCTTCTTCCACGGTAAACAAAACGGCCGCACGGTGATCGGCCATGGCGGCGACACGGTGGTGTTCCATACCGAATTCAACCTGCTGCCGGAAGAAGGCGTAGGCATCTTCTTCAGCTATAACAGCCGGGGCAAGGATGCCGCCGTCTATGGTGCCCGCAAGGAGCTGTTCGACGGCTTCATGGACCGCTATTTCCCGGCGCCTGCCGCCACTGAAGCGCCGGCGCTGGCGTCCGCCGCAAGCGACGCACAGAAGATTGCGGGCCGCTACCAGAGCTCGCGCCGTGTGGAGCATGGTTTCCTGAGCGTGTTCTACCTGCTGGAGCAGACTGTCATCACCGCCAACCCGGATGGCACCATCACGGCGCCGGGCGGGCCGGGCGAGATGGTGACTTACCGCGAAGTAGGTCCGCAGCTGTGGCGCAAGGTGGGCGGCGCCCAGATGCTCGCGCTGAAAGAGATCGACGGCGTGAAGACGGTAATCGACAGCGAGAATCCGGTCTCCGTGCTGCAGGAATCGTCCTTCCTGCATTCGGCGCCGCTGACGCTTGCGATCCTCGTGCTGTCGCTGCTGGTCATCGTTGCAACGCTGGTCCTGTGGCCGCTGGGCGCACTGCTGCGCCGCGCCGACCGCGCCAGCAGCGGCGCTTCGCCGGAGCTGCAGCGCCTGCGCAAGGTGCAGCGCCTGTCGGCAGGCGTGTCGCTGGCCTGGATGGTGGCGTGGATCATCCTGATCCAGCCTATCCTGAACACCGATTTCGGCATGTACAACAGCTCGAACGACTGGCTGGTGGGCGCGGTGGAACTGAGCGGCGTCCTCGCCGTCGCCGCGGCTGCGGCCGGGGTGTGGGCGGCATGGCGCATGCTGCGCAGCGATGCATCGCGGCTGGCGCGCAGCTGGGCGGTCCTGGTGGCGCTTGCCCTGCTGGGCTTCGTATGGATTGGCCTGGTCGGCCAGCTGCTGAGCTGGAACCTGAACTACTGATCCCGCCATGCCCCAAGCCACCGTACTGGACGGCAGCGCCGCCGGCGCCGTGCCGCGCGGCGCCCGGCGCAACGCGGCCATCGGCCTCATTACGCTGTCCTTGTTTACCGGCACGGCGGCGCGCTATGCACTGAGCCCGATGCAGGAACTGGTGAGCGCCGACCTCGGGCTCGGCAATCACCAGATCGCGCTGCTGCAGGGCATGGCGCTCGCGCTGCCGATCCTGCTCATTTCCATTCCCCTGGGCCGGCTGGTGGACCGCACCAACCGCGCCCGCCTGATGATTGTGCTGGCCCTGGCATGCACGGCCGGCAGCGTGCTGTGCGCGCTGGCGCAGAATTTCGCCACCGCCTTCGTCGCCCGCATGCTGGTCGCCGGATCGGTGGTGGCGGCGCAGCCCGCGGCGCTGTCGCTGGTGGCCGACTTGTGCGAACCGTCCCGGCGCGGCCGCATGATCACGCTCACCTCGCTGGGACAGGTTGCCGGAAGCACCGTGGCCTATATCCTGGCGGGCATGCTGCTGCCCTGGATTCCCACCGCGCTGCCGGCCGGCAGTGCACTGGCCGCGCTGGCGCCATGGCGCGTGGTGCTGCTGATGTTCGCTGCGGTGGTGCTGGCCACTGCCATTGCAATGCTCTGGATGCGCGAGCCGCAGCGACGCGAAGCCGGTGCGGACAGCGGCGGCGAACTGCGTGTCGCGCTGCGCGCCTTATGGGCCTATCGCCGCTTCCTGCTGCCGCTGATCGGCGGACTGGTCGCCGTCGGCATGGCCGATGCCGCCGCCGCGATCTGGGCCGTGCCTGTCCTCACGCGCCACTTCCACCAGACGCCGGCCGATTTCGGCGTGTGGATGGGATTGCTCAACCTGGGATCCGGCGTCGTGGGCGCCGTGCTGGGTGGCTTCAGCGCAGACCTCGGGCTGCGCAGGAAGGGCCGGGCGGGCGTGCTGCTGGGAGCCGTGGTAGCCACGGCGCTGTCCGTGCCCACCGCGCTGTTCCCGCTAATGCCGGATGTAGCCTGGTTCGGCGTCGCGCTGGCCTTGTTGCTGACCTGCGGCGGCTGTGCGAATATCGCCGCCACGTCCGCCATCATGGTCGTGCTGCCCAATGAACTGCGCGGCATCTGCGTGAGCCTGGTCATTGCAGCGGGGGGCATGGCCGCCTACGGCGTTGCGCCCCTGCTGGTCAGCGTTGCAGCGCAGTTGTTCGGCGGCGGCAAGGACATTCTCATTCCGCTCAGCTGCGTGGGCCTGCTCACGAGCATCGCCGCCAGCGCCGCCTTTGTGCGCGCGATGCGCGTGGCAGGCGAAGTCAATCCACGGGAAACGAAATGAATGCATCTGTTATCGAAGCGCTGGACGCGCTGTTCCAGCCGGCGAACCGCAGCGATACGCCCGGCGTGGTGGTGGGCGTTGCGCAGCATGGCAAAACGCTTTACCGCAAGGCCTTCGGCCTGGCCAGCATTGAACATGGCGTGCGCAATACGCTGGCAACGCGCATGCGCATCGGCTCCACCACCAAGCACTTCGCCTGCCTGGCGGCCTTGCTGCTGGCGGAGGAGGGGAAACTGGACATCGATGCCGGCGCGCGCCGCTACCTGCCGGAGCTTCCGGCCGGCCTTCCGGAGCCCACGCTGCGCCAGTTCATGACGCACACCTCGGGCATGCGGGACAGCCTGGACGTGGGTTTCCTGGCGGCCGGGCTGACGATCAAACCCAAGGGCGAAGGCCTGGCGGTCCAGGCGCGGCAGACCGGCATCAATTTCGCGCCCGGCGACAAAATGATGTACAACAACGGCGGCTACCACCTGCTGTCGCTGGCCATCGAGCGCGTGAGCGGCATGGGCTTCGAGCAGTTCCTGAAGGAGCGCATCTTCGAACCGCTCGGCATGCTGGACACCGCGTCCGTGCCGAGCGACTTCGAGATCCATCCCGGCATGGCCACCATGCACGTTGCGCTGCCGGACGGCGGCTACCGCCGCGGCATCTTCCCGAGCGAGGAAGTAAAGGGCGAGGGCGCCATCATCTCCACCGTTGGCGACATGCTGCGCTGGCTGCGCCACCTGCGCGGACCGCATTCCGTAGGCAGCGAGGAAAGCTGGAAGCAGATGCTGACCCCCGCGCGCCTGAATAACGGCATGGACAGCAGCTATGCACTCGGCCTGCTGCTGGAGAAGTACCGCGGCATCGACGTGATCCACCATGGCGGCACCGTGATCGGCGGCACCTGCCAGATGCTGGCCGTGCCGCAGCACGCGCTGGATATCGTGATCCTGTCGAACGGGGCGCCGGTCAGCGTGCCCGAGCTGGCCAATAAGGTCATTGAAGCCGTGCTCGGGGAAGGCGCCTTTCCGCTGCCTGCCGAACGCATTGCGCGCAGCGCAGACTATCAGCCGCTGGTGGGCGCACGGTACGCGTCGTCATCGGCCGGCATGGTGATCGGCTTTGGCGAGACGGATGGCAAGCTGGGTCTGATCATCCACAACTCGCCCGCAATTCCGGTGCGCGAAGAGAACGGTGCGCTCTGCCTCGATTTCGGCCGTACCGTGACTGGTCCGTACCGGGTGGCCGTGGAGGCTGGGGCCGCGCCGCAAGCACTGGAACTGGAAGATGCAGGAACCATGCAGCTCCTTGAACGGCTGCCGGACCCGCCGCCGCTGGCCGAAGCAGGCAAGCCGCTGGTGGGCCGCTACCGCGCGCCCGACCTGCGCGCCGAGGCCCATATCGAATTCGACGGCGAGGTGCTGCAGCTTCGCGTCGCCAGCGAATACGGGCCGAATCTGCTGGCGCTCACGCCGTACTCGCACGAAATATTCGGCTGGGCTTACACCGGCCAGCTCGCACCGCTCGGCGGCACCCTGCATGTGGAGCGCGCCGGGGGCAAGGTGAGCGGTTTGCGCATGAATTCCCTGCGCACGCGGCACCTCCACCTGGAACGTATTGAGGACTGAAGCGCACCATGAAATTCTTTATCGCCCAGCTGGTAACAGAGACCAATACTTTCGCCACCGCGCCCACCGGCTGGGGCGGATTCGAGGAGTACGGCATTTTCCATGGCGACGCCAGCCGCCTCTCGCCGAATGAAACCGGCGGCATCCTGCGCTTCCTGCGCGAGCTGATCGAAGGCGACGGCAACGAGGCCGTGGAAAGCCTTTGCGCCCTGGCGCAGCCGGCCAACCGCACGGTGAAGGAAGTTTATGAATCCATGCGTGACGAAATCCTGAACGACCTGCGGGCCGCGATGCCGGTCGATGCGGTGCAGCTGATGCTGCACGGCGCCATGGTGGCCGAGGACTACGACGATTGCGAGGGCGACCTGATTGCCCGCATCCGCGCCATCGTGGGGCCGGACGTCGCCATCGGCGCCGAGCTGGACCTGCACTGCCACTACACGGAACTGATGCATACATCGGCCGACGCCATCGTCGCTTTCAAGGAATACCCGCATATCGATGCCGAACCGCGCGGCCGTGAGCTGTACAGCATACTCGTCGATACCGTGGCGGGGCGGGTACGTCCCGTGGCCGAAGTATTCGACTGCAAGATGGTCGGCATCTGGCACACCACGCGCGAGCCGATGGCGGGCTTCGTGCGCCGCATGCAGGCAGTTGAACAGCAGCCGGGCGTGCTGTCGGTATCGCTCGGCCATGGATTTCCATGGGGGGATGTGCCGGAAGCGGGCGCCAAATTGTGGGTCGTGACGGACAACGATCGGGCGCTGGCGCGCTCGCTCGCGGATACGCTGGGCGCCGAGTTCTGGGCCATGCGCGAAGCCACCCGGCCCGTCGTGGCCAGTATCGACGAAGCGATCGACAGCGGCCAGCCGCCCGCCGGCAAACCGGTGGTGCTGGCCGATATCGGCGACAACCCCGGCGGCGGCGCACCGTGCGACAGCACATTTATCCTGCAGCGGCTCGTTGAGCGCGGCATCGGGAACGTGGTGCTGGGCGCCCTGTGGGACCTGGGTGCAGTGCATATCTGCCAGAGCGCCGGCGTAGGGACGCAGCTCGACCTGCGCATTGGCGGCAAGTGCGGCCCGGCCTCCGGCGCGCCGGTCGACCTGAGGGTGGTGGTGCGCGCCATCGTGGAAAACCATTCGCAGAGCGCGCTGGGTGTCCGCGAGCGGCTGGGCACCTGCGTGTGGGTGGAAGCGGCGCACGGGCTGCACATCGTGCTGTCCTCGGTGCGTACCCAGACCTATGGCACCGACGTCTTCACCGGCATGGGTATCACGCTGGAGGACAAGGCCTTCATCGTGGTGAAGTCGACGCAGCATTTCCACGCCGAGTTTGCGCCGCTGGCGCAGTCCGTGCAGTACGTGAGCACGCCGGGCACCATGAACTTCGATTTCGCCGCCATTCCATACCGCCTGCGCTCCCTGGATTACTGGCCGCGCGTCAGCAACCCGCACGAACATCCTTGAGGATTCACCATGCCAGCCATTACCCGCGTACCGAGCGAATTGCCGTTCCCGTTTTCCAAAGCCGTCCACGCAGGCGGATTCATCTTCCTGTCGGGCCAGATCCCCATCGACCATGAGGGCAAGCCGGTGCGCGGTCCGATCGCGGACCAGGCCCGCCTCGTGCTGGACAGCATCGCAGCAACACTGAAGGAGTGCGGCGCGGGGCTGGAGGACGTGGTGCGCGTGACCGTCTGGCTGTCGGACCTGGCGCTGTTCGCCGAGTTCAACCAGGTCTACCGGGAATACTTTCCGCCTTCTGCGCTGCCTGCCCGTTCCACGGTGAGCGCGGCGCTGGCCTTCGACAGCGACATCGAGATCGAGGTCACAGCCTATCGTCCCTGAAAGCGGGGATGGCAGCCCTCCGCGCCATTTTGGCAGTGCCGGGCTTGCATTTCAGCACATACTCCTTTGTCTTTCGGCGCTTGTGGCCGATGGTTAGAGGATTTCATGTTTCGTTCAAAACTGATGGCTGCGCTGTGTGCGCTGATGCCGTTCTGCGCCGCCGCAGCATGCACGCCGGGCCAGCCAGTGCACGGCAAGGGCTATGTGTCGATAGGCGATAGCCGCCAATGGCTGACGATCGATGGGGCGGATTGCGCCAACCCCGTGGTGCTGGTACTGCACGGCGGCCCGGGCAATCCGCTCAGCCCCTTCGGCCGCCAGATCTTTGGTGGCTGGGAGCGCGATTTCACCGTGGTGCAATGGGACCAGCGCGCTGCCGGGATGAGCTATGGCGCACGGGAACCCGGCGCCGCAGAGGAACAGCTCAGCATCGAGCGGATGCGGGACGACGGCATTGCCGTGGCCGAACACCTGGTGAAGCTGCTTGACAAGCGAAGGGTTATCCTGCTGGGCGGCTCCTGGAGTTCCATCCTCGGTGTCCACATGGTCAAGCTTCGCCCCGACCTGTTCCAGGCCTATGTTGGCAGTGCCCAGATCGTCAGCTACCTGGAAAACAGCCGGATGGCCTATGACAAGGTGCTGGCGATGGCGAGGCAGGGCGGCGACCAGGAGGCACTGGGCGCGCTCGAAGCGCTCGGCGCCCCGCCCTGGACCAATCCGCGCAATGCGGGAGTGCTGAGGCGCATTGTGCGGAAATACGAAGCCCGCCTGGCCGAGCCCGCGCCACCGGCATGGTGGATTCCGGCCGCGGAGTATGCGACGCCGGCGGCGCAGACAAACTATGAGAACGGCGAAGAGTATTCCTATCTGCAGTTTGTCGGGTTGAAGGGAGATGGCATGTATTCGGCGGTGGACCTGCCGAAGCTCGGCCGCACGTTCGCGGTACCGTTCTATCTGTTCCAGGGCGAAAGCGACCTGCTGACGGTGCCGGAACTGGCGCGCCGCTACTTCGACCGCATTGTTGCACCGGACAAGAAATTCATTCTGCTGCCGGGGGTGGGGCATGAGCCCAACCAGAAGCTGCTGGACGCCCAGTTCAGCCTGCTGAAAGAACGGTTTCACCGGCCGGCCGCGACCGCCGGCCGGCCCTAGCGGGCGCCGGGATGGACGAATTCTTCGCCCCGGGGTACCGCCTGCTGACGCCGCGCGTGCAACTGCGCAGGGTGGAGGCCGCCGACGCAGCAGCCCAGTTCGCCCTGCATTCGGACCCGGCCGCCATGCGCTACTGGAGCAGCGCGGCCTGGACCACCCTTGAGCAGGCCGAGCAGCAGATCGCGCAGGCCGGGCAGGAAGCGGAGCGCGGCTCCGCCCTGTGCCTGGCGCTGGTGCTGCGCGCCAGCGGCGCCGTGATCGGCAATGTCTCCCTGTATGCGATCAGCCGCGCGCACCGCAGATGCGAGCTCGGCTACATGCTGGCGCGCAGCTGCCACGGCCAGGGTCTGATGGCGGAGGCGGTCCGGGCCGTGATCGGTACCGCCTTCGGCAGCGGGCAGCTGGAGCGGATCGGGGCCGAGGTCGATCCCCGCAATACCCCTTCCGAGCGTTTGCTGGTCAACACCGGTTTTACGCGCGAAGGCTATGCACTACGTCGTTGGATTGTGAATGATGAGCAATGTGATTCGATACTATATGGACTACTGCGTGACGAGTGGCCAAGCGGTTCCGCCGGCCGGCCCTGAGCCTTCCCCACCGGCTGCCAGGCATGGCCCCGTGGCCCTGAACGTTGGACATCTGTTTGACCAGATGCACCGTATACTGAAGCTGCGCAACGATGCCGCCCTGGCCAGTATCCTGCAGGTCAGTCCGTCGGTGATCTCGCGCACGCGGCGGCGGCGCATCCGCCTGTCGGCGTCGCTGATGCTGCGGCTGCACGACGTGAGCGGGCTCAGTATCCAGGAGCTGCGCGCCATGCTGGGCTCCACCGACGGCTGGTTCAGCGAATGCCGCCAGCTGCTGCAGGAAGAGGACGGCACGGAGGACATCTTGTCCGGCCTGCTGAAACCATGAGGATTGCCATCCAGGCGCTACTCGAGCCGGCGGCGGCGCCAGCCCGCTGCCTGCCGCCGCGCCAGCGCTAGAAAGGACGTGTTCATGCTGAGGACGATAAGCGGCGTGGTATTGGCCGGCGTGCTGGGTGCGGCAGGCGCGCAGCACGCGCCCGGCCGTTTCGACCCGAGCCAGTTGAAAGGACCGGCCGCCGGCCGGCCGAACGAAGTGATGGTGCTCGGCACCGCCCACCTGGCGCAGTTGCCGGCCAGCTTCCAGCCCGCCCAGCTGGGCGGGCTGCAGGCCCGCCTGCTGGCATGGAAGCCTGCCCTGATCGCCATCGAGAGCCTGTCCGGCCCCCAGTGCGCCTTCCTGCGCCAGTACCCGCAACGCTACCAGGGCACGGTCCAGCGCTTCTGTCCCTGGGATCCGGCGCCGGCCTTTGCCGCCACCGGTCTCGATGTGCCGGCCGCCACCGCCGAAAGCGAGCGCCTGCTGGCCAACTGGCCGGCGCAGCCCACGCCGGCGCAGCGGCGGCGCCTGGCCGCTGTGTTCCTGGCCGGCGGCGAACCGGTCTCGGCTCAGGTGCAGTGGCTGCGCCTGCCGCCTGCCGAACGCCATGCCGGCGACGGCCTCGATGCCGCCCTCGCCACCGTGCTGGAACAGCGCGGCGGCGGGCGCGGCGCGCGCGGCGAGGATATGCAGCTCGCCGCGCCGCTGGCCGCCGCGCTGGGCCTGGAACGCGTGCACGCGATGGACGATCATAGCTCGGATGCGCCCATCGCGGACCCGAAAGCCTATGGCGCGGCCATCATGCAAGCCTGGAACAATTCCGCCGGCCAGCAGCGGCGGCAGGCCGAAGAGGCGCTGAATGCCGGGCTCGGCGATGAGGCCGGCCTGCTGGCCCTGTACCGCGCTGCGAACGATCCGGCCCAGGCGCAACTGGTGTATGCCAGCGATTTCGGGGCGGCGCTGGCGGAAGGCTCCGCGCAGCAGTATGGGCGGGCCTATGTCGGCGCCTGGGAAACGCGCAATCTGCGCATGGCGGCCAATATCCGCGAGGCCATCGCCAGCCGTCCCGGCGGCCGCACCCTGGTCATCGTGGGCGCCAGCCACAAATGGTATCTGGAAGCCTATCTGGACCAGATGCACGATGTGCGCATCGTGCCCTCCGGCGCGCTGCTGCGCTAGCCGCACCGCCGCCTCCGGGCGGCGTTTTCTTTTGGCAGGCCAGCGCCGCGCGCCGCCTTCGCCACGGCGCACGGGGTGGCGGAAATGAAGCGGAATTTGTCAGGATTTGCCCGGGGCCGCTGGCTAAAATCGACGCACCCTACAACCGGCGCCACCGGGCGCCGCCTTTCCCTCACAGTCCTGACGATGACACCGATCCAAATCCGCCCCTCCTTGTCCACCGCGCTGTCCATCAAGCGCATGATTATTGTCGTGATCGCCGGCATGATGCTGGCCGTCCTGCTGGTCGGCAGCGTCGCCCTGTATACCGCGCAGCGCACGGTAGGCCTGATGGAGCATGAGGTGATGCAGGCCCAGGCGCTCCAGCTGCAGCTCTCGGAGCTCACGCTCAAGATGGAGTACAACCGCAGCCAGGTGCTGCAGGCCCTGCAGCACTTGCCGGGCACGGCCTTTGAAAAGCTGCATGACCATCCGCTGCAGGTGCACCTGACCGAGATCGGCAAGAACAGCAGCGCACTGACGCAGGCCTGGCGCACCTTCCGGGCCGGCCTGCCGGACCCGGAAACGGCGCGCCTGGCCGATGCCTGGCATGCCCGCAGCGGCGGGCTCGGACTCTCCTTGACCGCCGCCGCGGCGGCCGCCATCGAGAACGGCGCCTGGGACGATGCCGAGCATGTGCTGATCCGGCAGATCAACCCTACCTTCCGCCAGGGGGCGCCGGCCCGGCAGCAGCTGCACGACTTCCTGCTGGCCGCCGCCGAACGCGGCGCGGCCGCCGCCCACGCCACCATGGACCGGCAGCGCCTGATTCTCGTGATTACCATGCTGGCCTGCGCCGTGCTGGGCGGCCTGATGGGGCGCTACCTGCTGAAGGGGATCCAGCAGCCGATGCAGCAGGCCGTGGCGCTGGCGCGGCGCGTGGCCCAGGGCCAGCTGGCGGTGCCGGTGGAGCGCGAGGCGCGCCACGAGTTCGGCGCCTTGCAGGAGGCGCTGGGCGCCATGCAGGCCAGCCTGGCCGAGGTGGTGGGCCAGGTGCGCGGCGGGGCCGACAGCATCGTGGCCGCCACCCACCAGATTGCGGCCGGCAATGCCGACCTGTCGGGCCGCACCGAACGCCAGGCGGCCGTGCTGGAGCACACCGCGCAGTCGGTGACGGTGCTGGCCGACCAGGTGCGCCAGAATGCCGACCATGCGCGTTCGGCCAACGATATGGTGCGCGCCGCGGCCGGCTTCGCGCAGCGCGGCGGCAGTGCCGTGGACGGCGTGGTGGCGACCATGGACAGCATTGCGCAATCGTCGACCCGCATTGCCGATATTGTCGGCGTGATTGACGGCATTGCCTTCCAGACCAATATCCTGGCGCTGAACGCGGCGGTGGAAGCGGCGCGGGCCGGCGATGGCGGGCGCGGCTTTGCCGTGGTGGCCAGCGAGGTGCGGGCGCTGGCCCAGCGCAGCGCGGTGGCCGCGCGCGAGATCAAGTCGCTGATCGGGGAATCGGTGGACCGCATCGGCAACGGCACCCAGCTGGTGCGCGAAGCGGGCGGTACCATGGCCGATATCCTGCGCAGCATCGAGCAGGCGGCCACCCTGATGGCCCAGATCGCGGGCGCCAGCGCGCAACAGCATAGCGGTATCGAGCAGATGCGCGGCACCCTGGTGGAGCTGGATGCCGCCACCCAGCACAATGCGGCCCTGGTGGAGGAGTCGGCGGCTGCCGCCGCCCAGCTGGCGCAGCAGGCCAGCCAGCTGCGCCAGCTGGTCAGCGTGTTCCAGCTGGCCGACAGCGCGGCGCCGGAGCGGCCGCGCCTGGCGGCCTGAGCAGTCCGGACCTGCGGCCCGGCAACTCAGCTGCCGGGCCGCAGCTCGCCAGCGCCGGCAAAGGAGTGCAGGGCGTGGCCATATTGCTGGCGGTATTGCGAGGTGGTCATGCCGGTGGCCTTCTTGAAGGCGCGCACCAGGGTGCTGTCGTCGGCGAAGCCGAGGCCGCTGCTGATGGCCCTGACCGGCGCGCTGGATGCCAGCAGCGCCTGCGCCACCTGGCGCAACTTGATCAGGCGCAGCCACTCGGCGGCCCCGATCTGGGTCTGCTGCGCGATCTTGCGGCTCAGGGTACGCGGCGCCATGGCGAGGAAGGCGGCCGCCGTATCGACAGTAAGCGCGCTGGCCGCGAGCTGCTGGACGTGGCCGATCAGGCGCCGCAGCTCGGGATCGGCCTGGGCGAACAGCTCCACCGGGCGGAACACCGGATGCCCGGCATTGGCGCGCGGCATCAGCATGCGCTGGTCGATCTCGGCCGCCACTTCCGGCGGCACCCGGCTCAGCAAGAGCTGGCTCAGCACGGCCCAATAGCCGTTGGCGCCGGCCGCGGTCAGGCAGGGGCCGTCCGCCAGCACGGCGTGCCGGCAATCCCAGCGCACCGCCGGAAAACGCCGGCGCAGCGGCGCTTCCAGCCACCAGGTGGCGGTCGCGGCGCGGCCGTCCAGCTGGCCGGCTGCGGCGGCCAGCGCCACGCCCATGCAATAACTCCACACGCCGGCGGGCGGCGCTGCTGCGCGCAGCCAGTCGATCAGGGTGCGCTGGCGGCGCAGCATGACATCGATGTCGACGGCCGTTTCGGCCCAGAAGCCGGGCAGCAGATAGGCTTCGCAGGGCGCCTGGGCGGCGGTCGCCAGCGGTAGCGGGGCGGCAGCCGGGAGACCGCTGGCGGCATCGCGCGCGCCGATCCAGACCGGATCGAACAAGGGCTGTCCCATGCAGCGGTTGACGACGCGGAAATGCTCGGCGGCGGCGAACAGGCCGGCCGGCGCGCAGCCCGGGTACAGCACGAGCCCGACTGTTATCGGCTCCGGCGGCAGCGACCGGGCGCTGCGCGCTTGCAGCTGGGGCGCGGCCATGGGCTCAGGCGGCCGAGCGCGCGGCCTCGGCCGTGTGCCCGGTCTTGCCCAGCGCGGCCTGCACGTGCCGATGCACGTGGCGCGCGACGGTCAGCGGAAATTCGGCCATCGGCCAATGGCCGCAATGGGTGAAGTGGTGCACGGTCTGGGCCCCGAAGCGCTCGGCATAAGCGTGGTCGATGTAAGAGCCGAGATCGCCCCACAGCACCTGGGACGGGATGCGGGCGTTCAGCGCGCGCAGCCGGGTATCCCAGTGTTCAAACACCTGGGGACTGAGGCCGCGGTACAGGCGCAGCACCATGGCGCGCACGGAGGCGGTGAGCCGGGCGTAGGTGGCGCCGACCTGTTCCGGGCGGCGCTTGACCTGGCCGGAATTGCGGTAAATGGCGCGCCGCAGCGCGGCCTGCGTGAGCAGCAGCTGCAGCAGCTCACCCAGCAGCGGCAGGCGGCACAGCTGGCCGTAGCGGTGCCAGCGGTATTCCGCCTGGAACACGGTGTTCATGATGGTGATGCTGGCCACCCGTTCCGGCTGCTGGACCGCCCAGGCCAGGCCGTAGGGACCGCCGATATCATGCACCACCAGGTGCACCGGCTGGTCCACGCCCAGCGCGTCCAGGAAGGCGGCCACGAAACCGCCCATCTGGCGCAGGTCGATGCGCAGGCCGGCCGGCACGCCGGAATCGCCGAAGCCGGGCAGGTCCGGCGCCAGGCAGCGGTAGTTGTCGCGCAGGGCGCCGACCATGCCGTCCCAGATCGCGCCGCAATCCGGTATCCCGTGCAAGAGCAGCAGGATGGGGCCCGCGCCCTCATCGCTGTAGCGGATGCGGGCGCCGTCGATCTTGATAAACATCGCTTCCTCCTCCATGAATGCGGGCGCCCGCTCAGCGCGGGCAGCGCCACGCCGCACAGCAGGCGCCCGGTGGCAGCCACGGCGGGCATCCCATGCCGGCCCGCCTCACAGTGGCGCGGCGCCGGTGGCGCCGTCCGCGGCGGCCAGCGGCTTGCGGAAGCCGATGGCGAAACGGTTCCAGGTATTGGCCAGGCACACCAGCAGCGTCAGGTCGACCAGCTCGGCGGCCGTGAAACTGGGCTGCACCTCGGCCCAGACGGCGTCCGGCACCCGGGCCCCGGCCACCAGGGTCAGGGCCTCGGTCCAGGCCAGCGCCGCGCGTTCGCGGGCGCTGAACCAGGGCGTGTCGCGCCAGACGCACAGGCTGGCCAGCATGCGCTCGCCGGCGCCGGCCTTGCGCGCCTTCAGCGCATGCATGTCGACGCAATAGGCGCAGCCATTGAGCTGGGCCGCGCGCAGCCGCACCAGCTCTGCCAGCACCGGCTCGAAGCCGGCCTGCAGCATGCGTTCTTCAAGCAGGCTGAGCGACTGCATGGCAGCGGGATTGGCCTGGAAAAAATGCAGGCGGGTCTCCATCGGATCATGCTCCTTTGCTGGCGGCGGCTCAGTAGCGGTAGCTGGCGCCCAGGTAGACATAGCGTGCGCCGGGCAGCGCCGCGCTGCGCAGTAGCGCACCGGGCCGCAATTGTTCAAGATTGACGAAGAGTGTGACAGCCGGTACCGGGCTCCAGCTGCCAATTACCCGCCAAAGGCTGCCAATCTCCCGGCCCGGCAGCGCGGCCGTGCGTGCATAGGGCCGCTGGCCGCCGCCGTAGGCGGCATCGTGCGGGTCGCGGCGGCGCGCGATCCCGTAGTCCAGGTTCAGGCTCGACCGCGGGCTGGGGGCCAGCGCC
Organism: Pseudoduganella rhizocola; assembly: GCF_045984285.3. Lineage (NCBI taxonomy): Bacteria > Pseudomonadati > Pseudomonadota > Betaproteobacteria > Burkholderiales > Oxalobacteraceae > Pseudoduganella > Pseudoduganella rhizocola. The sequence continues at coordinate 662,252 of NZ_JBJQIK030000003.1, read as the reverse complement.
AGGCCGGGCGTGAGCATGGCCAGGTTGCTGAGCCCCAGGAACTGGCCTTCGCCCAGGTAGTTCGAACTGGCATACAGCGGATTGAAGCTGTGCACCGTGCCGCTGCCGTAGCTGCCGCCGCCGGAGGCCAGGTCGAGGCGGGCCGTCAGGCGCGGCTTCCAGCCCTGTTCCGAGAGCGCCAGGCTGTGTACCGCAAACAGGGCCCAGGCCCGCACCGGGCGCTGTTGCGCGTCGCCGCGCTGCACCGCCCCGGTCCACTCGTAGCGCAGCGCGCCCTGGCGGCCCCACAGGCGGGCGCCGGCGGTGTGGCGCGTATCGGCGCCCGCGCGCCCGGCCAGGCGGAAGGCCGGGTTTTCGCTGCGGTACCAGAAGGGATCGAGGTAGGCCGTGTCGCCCAGGCGCAGGCTGCCGGTCAGGGCATCCAGCCGCTCGGCCGGATTGACGGTCTCATCGAAGCGTCCGCTGCCCAGCCGGGTGGCGCGCAGCCGGGCCAGGCTCAGGCGCCAGTCCGGCGTCTGCAGGTAGGCGCGCACGCCGTTCCAGCTGCGGTGCAGATTGGGGCCGTCGCTCAGGCTGACCAGCTGGCGCGGCCCGTCGGCGAATTCCTGGCGTCCCAGCATGGCGCCCGCCAGCAGGCCGGCGCTGCCGCCGCGCAGCTCGGCAAACGCCTGCTGCAGTGCCAGCGTATTCTGGAAGTTGGCGGTGGCCAGCGCCTGGCGTGCGCCGACCTGGCCGCTGGCCAGCTCGCCGTATACCCGCCAGTGCGGCCCGGCGCGCAGTTCGGCGCCCAGCACGCCGCGCCACAGCATCTGCCGGTAATCGTTGCCCGCCTGCAGCTGGGCATTGTCGAAGCGGTCGAAGCGGGCGCGGCCTTCGGCGCTCAGCGTCAGCGCCAGGTCATCGTCCAGCCCTATGGCCTTGAACGCCGGCACCTGGCCGGCGGCGCGCGCCGCGTGCCAGTCCTCGGCCCAGCGGCTGGCCATCAGCCCGCGGCCCAGTTCAGGGCCCCAGCCGGCAGCCGGCAAGGGATAGGGCTGCTGGGCCGCGGCCAGGGCGGGACTACCCAGCAGCAGGGCCGCCAGCAGGGTAGGGCGTTTCATGGCTGTTCCCCGGTGGCGGCGGCGCGGCGCGCGTTGCCGGCCGCCAGCAGCAGGGCGGCTGCGCTCAGCAGCGTGGCGGCCCCATAGGTCAGGTGCATGCCGGCCTCGATGGCGCCGGTGGTTGCGTGGGCGATGTCGCGGCTGCCCACTCCCCAGGCGAACAGCGCGCCCATCAGGGAAGCGCCGGTGATCAGGCCCAGGTTGCGCGACAGGGTCAGCACGCCGGAGATGGCGCCGCGCTGGTCGGGCGCGGCGCCGGCCATGACGGCGGTATTGTTGGCCGACTGGAACAGGCCGTAGCCGGCCGTGATCAGCACCAGGGCGCTGCTGTAGGCCGCCACGCCCCAGCGCGCCGGCAGCAGCGCCAGCAGCAGGGCGCCGGCCAGCATGGCCAGCAGGCCATGGCGCGTCATGCGCGCGGCGCCGAAGCGGTCCACCAGGCGCCCGGCCGGCATGCCGACCAGCGCGGCCGCCAGCGGGCCGGTGGCCATGACCAGGCCGACCCGGTCCGGCGCCAGGCCCAGGGCCGCGGCCAGGTAGAAGGGGCCGACTACCAGCGTGGCCATGGCCACCGTGGCGACCAGGGCGCTCATGGCAAAGCTGCGGCTGAAGCGCGGCGCGCGCAGCACCGCAAGCTGCAGCAGCGGCGCCGGCGCGTGCGCCTCGTTGCGCAGGAAGGCCAGGGTGGCGGCCAGCGCCGCCAGCAGCAGGCCTGCGGTGTGCCAGGCGGGGCGGCCCGGGCCGGTCAGGGCCAGTGCATAGGCGCCCAGCGCGGCCGCCAGCAGCAGCGTGCCGCGGTGATCGAAACGCACCCGGGCGGACGCCGCAGCGCGCGGCGCCGGCGGCAGGCTGCGGTTGGCCAGCACCAGGGTGCCCAGGCCGAGCGGCAGGTTCAGCAGGAAGATGGCGGGCCAGCCGTAGTGCGCGATCAGCAGGCCGCCCAGCGAGGGGCCGAGGGCGGTGCCGGCCGCGGAGGCGGTGGCCAGCAGGCCCATGGCGCTGCCGGTGCGCTGTTTTGGTACCAGCTCGCTGACCAGGGCCAGGGTCAGTGCCATCATCACGGCCGCGCCCAGGCCCTGCAGGGCGCGCGCGGCCACCAGCAGCGGCAGCGTGGTGGCGCCGGCGCACAAGGCCGAGGCCAGCACGAACAGCGCGATGCCGGCCAGCAGCGTGCCGCGCCGGCCCAGCAGGTCGCCCAGGCGGCCCACGCTGACGATGGAGATGGTGATGGCCAGCAGGTAGGCCAGCACGATCCATTGCACCTGGTGGAAGGGCGCATGCAGCGCTTGCGCCATGCTGGGCAGTGCGACATTGGCGATGCTGGTGCCCAGCGAGGGCAGCAGCATGGTCAGCGCCAGGCTGGCCAGCACCAGGCGCGGCACCGGCGGTGCCAGAGATGCCTGGCTCATGCTGCCTCCGCCGCAGCGCGCACGCAGGCATTGCTGGCGCCCCGTGCGCGCTCGGGGAAGCCAGACGTGTGCACGCTCCTGCCGCGCGCGGCGGGTCCAGCCGGGTTGCGGCCTTCGCCGGCAGCCAGGTCGAGGGCGCGGGGCAGGCTGCCGCATCCCATCTGGACAAGGCAGTTCGGTTCGGCGGTCCAGGCCAGGCCGGCGCCGGCATGGCGCCGGTTCCAGCCGGCGCGGCTCAGGGGGTGGCCGCCGCTGGCGGGCAGGGAAGAGGTAGAGGACATATTGATTCTCGTCAATGGGTGATGAGGTCATGTTATGCTCGGCGCAGCTATGGCGGAAGCTGCACGGGTTGCACTGTATTTGTGCATGGCACGCCAGTCATGAGGGGAATTCAATGGACCTGCCCGACCTGAACCTGCTGCTCACCCTGGACGTCCTGCTGGCCGAAGGCAGCGTGGCGCGCGCCGGACGGCGCCTGCACCTGAGTCCCTCGGCCATGAGCCGTGCGCTGGCCCGGCTGCGCGCCTGCACCGGCGATCCCCTGCTGGTGCGGGCCGGGCGCGGCCTGGTGCCCACGCCGCGCGCCCTGGAACTGCGCGAGCGCCTGCCGCAGCTGGTGCAGGAGGTGCAGGCCGCGCTGCGCCCGGCCGCCCCGCCCGACCTGCGCCAGGTGCGGCGCACGCTGGTGCTGCGCAGCAGCGACGGTTTCGTGGAGAATTTCGGCGCCGCCCTGCTGGCGCGGGTGGCCGCCGAGGCGCCGGGCGTGCGCCTGCACTTCGTGCAGAAGCTGAGCAAGGACAGCGCCGCGCTGCGCGACGGCAGTGTCGATCTCGAGACCGGGGTGCTGGGCCAGGAACTGGGGCCGGAGCTGCGGCAGCGGGCGCTGTTTCGCGACCGCTTCATCGGCGTGGTGCGGGCCGGACACCCGCTGTGCGCCGGCAAGCCGACGGCGGCGCGCTACGCGGCCGGCCAGCACGTGCTGGTATCGCGCAAGGGGGGCGACACCGGCCTGATGGATGAGGCGCTGCGCCCGCTGGGCCTGGAGCGCAAGGTGGTGGCCACGGTGGGCGGCTTTTCGGCAGCGCTGGCGCTGGCCCGCGGCTCGGACCTGATCGCCACCGTGCCGGAGCGCCACACGCGCAGCCTGCGGGAAGGCCTGCACAGCTTCGCGCTGCCGTTCGCCAGTGTGGACATCAGCGTGTCGATGCTGTGGCATCCGCGCATGGAAGCCGACCCGGTGCACCGCTGGCTGCGCCAGTCGCTGTACGAGGTGTGCGCGGCCGAGCGCGCGCCGGACAGCTGAGCGCGCGCTGCGCTGGCAGTTTTCATGCCCATCTTGGCAGCGGCCTGGCCATGCCCAGCGGCACACTCCTTCTTTCGGCGTTTGCGCTTGCTGCCGTGCACAACGGCGCAGGCCTGCGGTGTCCATCTTTCTGCCTGAATCCGGGCGGGCGGGAGGCGCCGCTGCCGCTGTTCCGATAACAGAAATGAGGATGGCATGAAGCTGAAACACAAGATGGCCCTGTGCATGGGGCTGGTATTTTTCCTGTTTACGCTGGCCCTGGGCATGGCCGTCACCGGCATGCAGAACGCCACCGTGAAATTCGATACATTCATCCAGCGCGACCAGGCCTTCCTGACCGAGACCAACACGCTGTACGCGCAGGGCTTGCAGATGGGGCAGGCACTGCGCAACGTGATCCTGGCGCCGGCCAACAAGCAGGGCTACAAGAACCTGGACGACGCGCGCGAAGCGTTCCGCAAGGCCTTGCCCAGGGCGCAGCAGCTGGCGCAGGCCGGTGCCGGGGAGGCGGCCGTGCTGGCCAAGATCCAGGCGCACCACGCCGAGCAGGCGGAGCTGCAGGAAAAGATCGTGGCGCTGGTTAAACAGGACCAGACCGCGGCCATCGCGCTGCTGAATGCCGGGGAAACACCGCTGTGGCGCCAGATCCGCGGCGCGCTGATCGGCCTGATCAAGGAAAAGAACGCCTCGGTCGAGCAGAGCAAGGCTGAGCTGGCGGCGACCACGCAGCGCATGCTGGTGCTCAGCCTGGGCTTCGGCGCCGGCGCGCTGGTGATCGGCGCCGCAGTGGCGTTCTGGCTGACGCGCAATCTGTTGCGCCAGCTGGGCGGCGAGCCCGACTATGCAGCCTCCATTGCCGCCGCCATTGCGGCGGGCGACCTGACCGCCGCGGTCGACGTGGACGACGAATCCAATACCGGCAGCCTGATGTTTGCCATGCGCAGCATGCAGGCCTGCCTGGCACAGCTGGTGCAGCAGGTGCGCGACGGCACGGACGCGATCACGACCGCCTCGGTGGAAATTGCCACCGGCAACCTGGACCTGTCGGCCCGTACCGAGGCCCAGGCCGGCTCGCTGGAGGAAACCGCCGCCTCGATGGAAGAGCTGACTTCCACCGTGCAGCAGAACGGCGAAAGCGTGCGGCATGCCAACGAGCTGGCGGTCAAGGCATCGGAGGTGGCGGCCAAGGGCGGCGAGGTGGTGCGCGAAGTGGTTGGCACCATGGGGTCGATCAACGCCTCGGCGAAACGTATCGTGGACATCATCTCCGTCATCGACGGCATTGCCTTCCAGACCAATATCCTGGCGCTGAATGCCGCGGTGGAGGCGGCGCGTGCGGGCGAGCAGGGGCGCGGCTTTGCCGTGGTGGCCTCCGAGGTGCGCAACCTGGCGCAGCGCAGCGCGGCCGCCGCAAAGGAGATCAAGGCCCTGATCGGCGATTCGGTGGACAAGGTAGCCGCGGGCAGCAAGCTGGTGGATATCGCCGGCGCCACCATGGGCGAGGTGGTGGCCAGCGTCACCCGCGTGACCGGCATCATGGCTGAAATCAGCCGGGCGGGCCAGGAGCAGGCGGCCGGCATCGCCCAGGTGAACCAGGCGATCGTGCAGATGGACGGTGTGACGCAGCAGAATGCGGCACTGGTGGAACAGGCCGCGGCCGCGGCCGATTCCATGCAGGCGCAGGCGCAGCAGCTGCTGGCGGTGGTGGGCACCTTCAAGCTGGCGGCCCAGCGCAGCGCCACCCCGGCGGCCGTGCGCGGCCCTGCACGCGAGATGGCGCACAGCCGCCTGATCGGTATCGGCAACTGAGCGCGGTCCCGCGTCCGCGTCGCACGCCAGCCCTTGCGGCTGGCGTTTTTTTATCGGGGGAATAAAAAAAGGCCGGTGCAGGGGGGGCTGCACCGGCCGAAGGAAAAGCAATCGCGGCGGCGGATCGCCAACGCCGCCGCGCCGCAGGCAGGCAAGCCGGAACCTTCAGACCGGTCGCTGCCGAAGCGGACGGACTGCGTGGGGCGCAGTCCGATTGTCATGCACTGCAGGGAGACTACAGCACCCAGCCATTGTAGGGGCCGCCTTCCGGCTGCGGCTGCCAGCCAGCAGCGAAATACTGCCAGCCTGCGGCGTTGTTGCTGGCCGGACGCGCCGCCGCCTGTTTGGCAGCCGCGGGCCGGTCGATGGCAGCCGCGCCGCCGGGGACACGTTAGGCTGGCACCGTCGTATCGCGCTGGGCATACCGGAACCCCGTATGCGCGCGTCCAGTTTGTTGAGAAAGGCTCTGCCATGAATTTTCCGATCAGTTTCCCGCTGGCCGCCGCTGCCGACGGGCCCGCGCCGCCGCTGCCAAAGGTGCTCGATGCCGGCCGTTTCCAGCGCGCCGTGCACGAGGCGGCCTTGCGCTGCCGGGATGGCGCGGATGGCTTCGCAGTGATCCTGCTCAGCCTGGAACGCTGGCCGGCGCTGGCCAGCGTCTACGACCGCGGCAGCAGCGAGCAGCTGTTCGCCGAGATCCTGCAGCGCTTGCGCCAGGCGGTCGGCAAGCGCGGGCAGGTGGCCTGGCTGCATTCGGCCCAGTTCGCCATCCTGGCCGAGACGGCCTGTCCCGGCAGCCAGCGCGCCTTCGGCCAGCAACTGTATGCGCTGATCAGCCGCCCTTACCTGGTGGACGGCGGGGAGCTGGTGCTGCAGGCGGCCGCCGGGCTGGGCAGCTTTCCGCAGGACGGCGCCACGGCCGATGCCGTGTGCGACGCGGCCGCCGCCGCCTTGCGCTACCACCAGCAGCTGGGCCGCTACGGCCTGGCCTGCTTCGATGTTCAGCTCGGCCATACGGTGCGGCGCCAGGCCGAGCTGGAGCGCTCGCTGCGCAAGGCCTTGGGGCGCGGCGAATTCGTGCTGGAGTACCAGCCGCGGCTGCATGCCGGTTCGATGCAGGTGGTGGCGGCCGAAGCCCTCCTGCGCTGGGACCATCCGCAACTGGGCCGCATCGGTCCGCTCGAATTCGTGGCCCAGGCCGAAGCGCAGGGCCTGATCGGCGAGATCGGGCGCTGGGTGCTCGACAGCGCCTGCGAATTCGGCGCCAGCCTGCTGCGTGCCGGGCGGCCGCTGCGGGTGTCGGTCAACCTGTCGGCACGCCAGCTGGAAGATGCCCGCATCGTGGAGGACGTGGCGCAGGCGCTGGCGCGCGCGCAGCTGCCGCCTGAGCTGCTCGAACTGGAGCTGACGGAAAGCGTGCTGGTGGAAGACCACGAGCGCTGCGCGGCACTGCTGCGCCGCCTGAAGGCGCTGGGCGTGCTGCTGTCGGTGGACGATTTCGGCACCGGCTACTCCTCGCTGGCCTATCTGCAGCTGTTCCCGGTCGACGCCATCAAGCTCGACAAAACCTTCGTCAACCGCGAAGGCGGCCCGGTCACGGGCATGAAGCTGGTCAAGGCCCTGATCGACCTGGCCCATGCGCTCGACCTGGAGGTGGTGGCCGAAGGCGTGGAGGGGCCGGAAGTGCTGCTGTTCCTGCAGGCCAATGGCTGCGACGAGATCCAGGGCTACCTGGTGTCGCGCCCCCTGCCGGCGCCGCAGCTACGCCAGTTCTGCGAGCGCCACCGTGGCGCCTGGGCGCCTCCGGCGGCGCCGCGCCGCTGCCGCAAATGCTGAGGCGCCGATGGCTCAGGGCGCCGGGTCCGGCGTGTCCGGGCGCCGCCGGCGCAGTGCGCGGCGGACCGTGGTGGCCGAGGTGAAGCCGGTGCGCTTGGCGACTTCCTTCAGGCTGAGATCGCACATGAGCAGTTGACGTGCCCGTTCCAGCCGTACCTGGGTCACATAATCGACCGGTGTGAAGCCGGTGAAGGCCTTGAAGCGCCGGTGGAAGTTGCGTTCCGACATGGACACGCGCGTCGCCATGGCCGCAATGTCGAGCTGGCTGTCGATGTTCTGGTTGACCCATTCCACCAGCTGCGCCAGTTCGCGGTCGCGCCCGCCGCGGCTCTGGGCCGCGAGCACCGGACTGACCTGAGCTTGTGCGCTGCTGCGCCGGCCGGCCACGAGCAAATGCCGTGCCACGAGGTTGGCCAGGCGCCGCCCGCAGTCCTGCTCCACCATGTCGAGGCACATGTCCAGCACCGGTGCGCCGCCGGGGCAGGACCACAAGCGGCCGTCACGCTGGAACAGCACGGTCTCGTCGATCTGCATGGCCACGCCCATGCCTTCCAGCTGGAACCGGGTGCCGGCGCGCGCCGATACTTTGCAATCGCGCCCCAGGCCCAACTGGGCCAGGGCCAGCAAACCGCCATCGACCGCACACCAGCGCCGTGCCTGCTGCAGTTGTGCCGCCAGCCACCGGCGCAAGCCGGGCACGGCATTTTCCGCAGGTAAGGCACCGCTCAGCACCAGCGTATCGATGGGCACCGCGAGCTGGGCGAACGGCCGCGTGCCGAGACGGACCCCATCGGCCAACAGTACCGTGTCCGCCGGCGCCACCAGCACGATCTCGTACCAGTGCCGGCCGTCGAGCCGGTTAGCCTGGGCGAAGACGGCGGCGATTGCGGCCACGTCGATCGCGCTGCTACCTTCGCTGCAATATAGTGCAATTGTTTGCGGTCCGGCAGCGGGCGGCGTGGCTGCTTCGCGGCCGCGTAATTCGGGAGGAGAGAACATAATTAACGGTACAGGAGAGTAGGGCGGCGCAGCAGGTACTCGGCGACGGCAAGATTGATCAGCCAGCCTGCGGCCATACACAGCAGGCGCGCGGCCGGCGGGGGGGCACCCTCGCCGAGCAGAAAAGGCAGATGGGTCAGCACCTGGGTGCCGGCGCCCAGGCCGAGCGCGTAGGCGCGCAGCATCCAGGCCCGATGTGCAGCATAGTGGCGCCGGCGGCCGGCGTGCATGCCGGCCAGCAGGCACAGGGCGAGACCAGCGGCAGCCAGCGCGCGCAGCCAGGACAAGGGGGGCGGGTCGGTGGCTGCCACCGGGTATACGGCCAGGGCCCAGCAGGCCGACAGGGCGGCCAGCAGACCGGCGCCCCAGGCCAGTTGCCCGAGCCGGGCGTGGCGCCGCGGCGCCCGCAGGCGTGCGGACGGTATCAGCTGCCAAGCGCCGAGCAGGGCGAACAGGCTGGCGCTGAGCAGATGCACGATCATCGGCGCGGGCGTGGCGCTGAAGCGGGCCAGCGCCGGATGCGTGGCATTACTGCCGAAATAGTACAGGCGGCTGGCGGCAGCCAGTATAGGGACCGCCGCCAGCAGCAACAGGCCAGCCAGCAGCCAACATTCTTGCCGCGGCCAGGGCCCGGCAGGGCCGCCGTTCGCGCGACCGGGCGATTGCCGCGATTTGATATTCCCGAACATGGTACCTGCAGACTTTCTACAAAAACAGATCAGTGGACCGAACGTGCCAGTGTCGCGCGGCCTGCCGTTGGCAGCCAGTGCGATTCTGGTCAACTTTCAGTCATTTTTTACCGTCGTGCTGTTGCGCCGGACGCCAGCGCCAGAGCAGCCATGCCACGGCCATGATGGCCAGCGTTCCCGGGACGCTGGCCTCCAGCCCGAAGGCGCCGCCGGTCAGCCAGTCGGGACCGTTCAACTGCTGGCGGCAGAGGTGCTCCGTCGCATGGCCGCTGACACCGAACCCCAACAGGGGACCCTGCAGCCAATTGGCGCCCAGGTGCAAGCCGATCGGCAGGGCCAGGCCGCCGCTGCGCAGGGCCGCCAGGCCGAACGCCAGGCCGGCGATGAAGATATTGGCCATGGCCAGCACGTGCGTGACGCCGTGCATGCCAGGGTTATTCATATGCACCAGCAGGAAATGGCCGGCGCTGAGCAGCACGGCAGTTGCCGGGCCCAGCCCGTCTTGCAGGCGGCGGAACACAAAGCCGCGGAACACCACTTCCTCCAGCACCGTAGCGCTCATCAGGGCAAGCAGGCCCGCCACCAATGTGCTGAGCGGACCGTCGCATGTCATGCGCGTGGCGCCTAGCAGCAGAAGAAACAGGGTAGGCATGCCCCACAGCGCCGCGGCCAGCAGCGTGCCCAGTCCGAAGTAGTGCAGCCAGACCAGCCCAGGCTGGCCGCTAAGCTCCCGCCACGGGCGCCGGCGGCCGGTCTGCAGCAATGCCGTCACGGCGAGGGCCGCGCCCAGCTGCCACAGCTCGGGCACCTGGCCTTGCGGCGCCAGCTGTATCAGCCCGGCCACGGCCACACCCAGCGCCAGATAGAACAGCAGGATCCACCAGCCATTCCGCAAGGCGCCGCTGGCGCCGTAAAACAGGGTGCGAATCATGTTATGGATATTAAGTTGATATTCAGTGCACGATACCGCGCGGCCGTCGCCAGCGGAACTGGCGCGGCACGCAATGTTCAGCTGCAGCGCACGCTTGCCCTCGCATCGCGCCACACCCGGTGGTCGCTGCTACTGCCAAAATTGCGCTACGGCTGCCAACGCGGCAGCGGCAGCGCGCTCCGGCCATTGTTGTGGCCAGGCAGGTTTGCCATGCTATGCCCCGTGCCCGGGTTCTGCCAGCCGGGCCAGGGCGGCCATTCCGGTGCCGCTTACCGCTGCTGGCATGACAAGCTTGGAGATCAGACAGATGAAGTTGCAGAATATGAGCGTGGCCTCGCGCCTTGGGGCCGGATTTGGCTTGGTGGCATTGTTGCTGGGCGTGGTGGTCGCGTTGGCCTTGTCCATCATTCAGGATGGCATGAACCAGCTGACGCAGATAAGTGACAAGGAGGTCCAGCTGGCTGCGGCAATGGACATGACCGTGACCGAGCGGGCACTGGCGCTGCGCAATCTGATCCTGCTGCAGGAAGAAAAGGAAATCCAGATCGAGATCAAGCGTATTGCCGAGCAAGGCCGGCGTTATGCGGAAGCTCACGAACAACTGAGCCGCCTGTTCGATCGGACGCCGGGAACGGACAGCCAGGAACGCGCATTGCTCGCTCAGGTCGCGCAGCAGGCCGAGCTCGCGGGGCCCTTTATCCGCCGTGCAGCGGAGCTCGCGCTCGACAAGAAACCGCAGGACGCTTACCGACTGTTGCGCTATGACTACCGGCCGGTACAGCGCAAGTGGTGGGATCTGCTGCGCGAGCTGCGCGCCCTGGAAGAGAAGCAGAACAAGGAAGCCGTGTTGGCCGCAGCGGCAGGATATCAGCGGGCACGCTGGCTGGTCAGCGGCTTTGGCATCCTGGCGCTCGCCGCCAGCGCGGCGGCGGCGCTGCTGATCACGCGCAGCGTGGTACGCCAGCTGGGCTGCGAACCGCAGGAGGCCGCGGCCATTGCGGCCCGGATTGCGGCCGGCAATCTTGCGGATACCATCACCCCGCGCGCTGGCGATCAGTCCAGCTTGCTGTTTGCGATGAAGTCAATGCGCGACAGCCTGACCCAGATGGTACACCGCGTGCGCAGCAGTACGGATACTCTCAGCGTCAGCGCCGGCCAACTGGCCGGCGGCAATGCCGACCTGTCGGCACGTACCGAGCAGCAGGCCAGCGCCCTGGAGCAGACCGCGGCCTCGATGGAGCAATTGACCTCGGCGGTCCAGCACAATGCCGACAATGCGCGCCAAGCCAACGGCCTGGTCAGCTCGGCTACCGAAATCGCTACCCAGGGTGGCACGGTGGTGGCCCAGGTAGTCGATACGATGGCCGCTATCAACGCTTCGGCGCGCAAGATTGTCGATATCATTGGCGTCATTGACGGCATCGCCTTCCAGACCAATATCCTGGCGCTGAACGCGGCCGTTGAAGCGGCCCGTGCCGGCGAACAGGGTCGCGGTTTTGCGGTGGTGGCCAGCGAGGTGCGCAACCTGGCGCAGCGTTCGGCCGCCGCCGCCAAGGAAATCAAGGGCCTGATCGGCGACTCGGTCGATAAGGTTCAACTGGGCAACAAACTGGTTGATGAAGCCGGCGCCACCATGCAGAACGTAGTGGCCAGCGTGCGCCAGGTGGCCGACATCATGGGCGAGATCGTGGCGGCTAGCCAAGAGCAGTCGCAGGGCATCGCCCAGGTCAACTCGGCTATCGTGCAGATGGACAGTGTGACCCAGCAAAATGCCGCCCTGGTGGAGGAAGCGACGGCGGCCACCGAATCGATGCACGAGCTGGCCACACAGCTGAGCGATGCCGTCGGCGCATTCCTGCTGGAACAGGCCGCGCCTGCCCGCCTTGGCAGTCCAGCCATGTTGCTGCCGCGACGGATCGCAGCGCGAGCCTGAGTCCGCAGGCTCACGGCGCCGGCCAGGCCGGTGCCGCCACGGCAAGGCGCTGCTGACGGGCAGCGCCTTGCCGTTTCTTCTTGTAGGTCAGGTCGCACGCTGGGCGGCATCGGGCCGCAACCAGCCCGTTCGCATGGCTCAGATTCTGCCGGCGCCGGCCACCATCCCACCGATCGTTCAGACTCGACCGGCATGCCCCCCAGGACGGCAGGCCGGACTTTTCCATGCCTGAGGTGCGGCAGGCCGCGGCGCGGCCCTGTTCCAGGTGGCCGCCGCCGCTTCCTCCACCAGGGCGGCATTCTGCTGGGTCACGCTGTCCATCCGCACGATGGCCGAGTTGACCTGGGCGATCCCCTGCGACTGCTCCTGGCTGGCCGCCATGATCTCGGCCATGATATCGGCCACCTGCCGTACGCTGGCCACCACATTGTGCATGGTGGCGCCGGCTTCATCGACCAGCTTGTTGCCCAGCTGGACCTTGTCGACCGAGTCGCCGATCAGGCCCTTGATTTCCTTGGCGGCGCCGGCCGAACGCTGCGCCAGGTTGCGCACCTCGGTCGCCACCACCGCGAAACCACGGCCCTGTTCGCCGGCGCGGGCCGCTTCCACCGCCGCGTTCAGCGCCAGGATATTGGTCTGGAAGGCGATGCCGTCAATGACGCCGATGATGTCGACGATCTTGCGCGCCGAGGCGTCGATGGCGGCCATGGTGTCGACCACCTGCGCCACCACCGCGCCCCCCAGGGTGGCGATTTCTGTGGCCGAGCTGACCAGGCCGTTGGCCTGGCGCGCATTGTCGGCATTGTGCTGGACGGCCGAGGTCAGCTGCTCCATCGAGGCCGCCGTTTCCTACAGCGCGCTGGCCTGCTGCTCGGTGCGCGCCGACAGGTCGACATTGCCGCCGGCCAGCTGGCCGGCGCTGACGCTGAGGGTGTCGGTGCTGCTGCGCACGCGCTGCACGATGTCGGTCAGGCTGTCGCGCATGGACTTCATCGCAAACAGCAGGCTGGACTGGTCGCCGGGGCGCGGCGTGATGGCCGCGGCCAGGTTGCCGGCCGCAATCTGGGCGGCGATGGCCACCGCTTCTTGCGGCTCGCAGCCCAGCTGGCGCACCACGCTGCGCGTGATCAGCAGCGCCGCCGCCGCGCTGGCAAGCAGCGCCAGCACACCGAAGCCCACCACCAGCCAGCGCGCACGGGCATAAGTCTCGGCGGCGGCAGCCACCGCGGCGGTGTTCTGCTGCTCTTCCAGCGCACGCAGCTCGCGCAGCAGATCCCACCACTGGCGCTGCACCGGCCGGAAGTCGTAGCGCAGCAGGCGGTAGGCCTCATCGGTTTTCTTGTCCAGTGCCAGCGCGGCGGCCTGCCGCACAAACGGCGTTGCCAGCTCGGCCTGCTGGCGGATGCGGGCCAGCAGCGCGTGCTCCTGGTCCGTGGTGCCGGCCATGCCGGCGAACAGGCGGCCCAGCTTTTGCTGCGCTTCCGCATAGCGTTTTTCCTGGGTGGCGATGCGTGCGACTTCGACCTGGATCTCCTTCGCTTCCTGCAGCAGGATCAGGTTGCGCAGCGCCAGCGCGCTCAGTGACGGTTTGTTCCATGGTGGCGGCGAGCTGGGCCTCGACGTCGTTGACCTAGGTGATCTGGTCCATGCCGTCCTGGATCTGGCGCATGCTCGACAGCGACAACACGATCACCACTCCCAGCAGCAGGCCCACCAGGCCGAACGCCGCGCCGAGGCGGGTAGCCACGCGCATATTCTGTAATTTCATTGTTTTGTCCTCCTGGTTCTTCATGCCGCCTGCAAGGCCGGCAGGGCGCCGGTTTCGGCGGGATCGATGGTGCAGCCGGCCAGCAGGGCGCCGGCGTCGAGCAGTACCAGCATGGCCTCGCCCGTGAGGCCGATGCCGACAATGCTCTGCGGTCCCGGCCGGTTTGCCACCTCGGGCGCCGGCCGGATGTCTTCCGGCGCCAGCGTGATCACGTCCGACACACCATCGACCACCGCGCCCACGGTCTTGCCGCCGGCCTGCAGCACCACCACCACCGTGCTAGCGTCATAGCGCACTTCGGCCAGGCCGAGCTGGATGCGCAGGTCGATCACCGGCATCATCAGGCAGCGCAGGTTCATCACGCCCTTGACCTCGGGCGGCGCGTTGGCGAGCCGGGTCACCGGCCCATAGCCGCGCAGTTCCTGCACCGCATCGATGGCGATGCCGTAGGCATCGTCGCCGATGGTGAACGAAAGGAACTCGGCCACGCCACGCGCGGCGGCCGTGCTGCATGCTGTGTTATTCATGGCTTGTCCTGAAATGGATGGAGGCAGGGCGCTCAGTAGGCCACCCAGCCATCGCTGGCATCGGCGCTGGCCACGGTGGCCGGGCGTGCCAGCCGGGCCGGGGCCCTGGCGCCAGGCCGGGACGCCGCGGCAGGGGTTGGCGCAGGCGGCGTGGCCACCGGCTGCCGCGCATCGGTGCGGAACACGCTGACCGTGCTGGCCAGCCTGCCGGCCTGCTCCTGCAGGGCGTCCGCCGCTGCCGCGGCCTCTTCCACCAGCGCCACGTTCTGCTGGGTGATCGAGTCCATATGGCCGATGGCCTGGTTGATCTGGCCCAGGCCCGCGGTCTGCTCCTCGCTGGCGGTCGAAATCTCGGCCATGATGTCGGTAACACGCTGCACGCTGCTGACGATTTCCTGCATGGTGGCGCCGGCCTGGTCCACCAGGCGCGCGCCGCTGTCGACCTTGCCGGCCGAGTCGCCGATCAGTTCCTTGATTTCGCGCGCCGCCTGGGCCGAGCGCTGCGCCAGGTTGCGCACCTCCGAGGCCACCACGGCAAAGCCGCGGCCCTGTTCGCCGGCGCGGGCCGCTTCCACCGCGGCATTCAGCGCCAGGATATTGGTCTGGAAGGCGATGCCGTCGATGACGCCCGTAATGTCGGCGATCTTCTTCGACGATTCACTGATCGAGCCCATGGTCTGCACCACATCGGCCACCACGGCGCCGCCGCGCGACGCCACTTCCGAGGCCGAGACCGCAAGGCGTCGGGCCTGGCGCGCATTCTCGGCGTTCTGGCCTACCGTGCTGGTGAGCTGCTCCATGGACGACGCGGTCTGTTCCAGCGAGCTGGCCTGGCCGCTGGTGCGTTCCGACAGGTCCAGGTTACCTGCCGCGATCTGGCGCGAGGCGCTGGCGATCATGTCGGTACCCGTGTGGACCTCGCTGACGATGGCGGCCAGGCTGCTGCGCATCTTGCCCAGCGCCGCCAGCAGTTGCCCGATTTCGTTGTTGCCGCGGCTGTCGATCGAGCCGGTCAGGTCGCCGTCCGCCACGCGCTCGGCGACCGTGACCGCTTCACGCAGCGGCCGCACCACGGCCGTGACCAGCACCAGGGCCACGGCGGTGCCGAGCGCCGTGCCCATCACCAGCACGGCGCCGCTGGCGAAGGCAATGCGGGCCTGCATCGTGCCGAGCCGCTCTTCGGCTTCCCGGGCGTGGCTGTCGGCCAGCTTGCTGAGTTCATGCATGGCGGCGTCGCCTGCGCGATAGCGCGGGTTGATATGCTTGATTAACACGTCTTCCGCATCGTCCCAGCGTCCGGAACGCAGGTCGGCAAGGGCGGCCCGCACTGGTTCCAGGCCGAGCCCTTCGCTGGCCGTAAACCATTCCTGGGCCAACCGCCTTTCCTCGGCATCCGTGATACTGGCCAGGTATTCTTCCCAGCGATTGGCGAGCCGGGCCGAGACGGTATCGATGGTATCGAAGTGCACGGTCAGGGGGTGGTCATGCAGGCGCGACCAGGCGAAACCGGGATTGTGCTGCAGGGCTTGCAGGACCTGGCTACGGTTGGTCTCCATGTCGAGCCGGATCGCATTGCGGCTGATGGCGCTGGCGTGGTTGTTGACCGTGACCGTACGCACCAGGTGCGAGCCGTAGAAGCCGAGGGCGCCCACGGTCAGGATCAGCAGCACCATGATGACCGGGGCTGCCATCGACACGGTTTTTATCTTCACATTTCGAAACATCGTTCTCTCCAATTGATCGCCTCAAGATCTGCCGCGGCGCGCCCGGTGTTGCGGCGCGGAGCAGGCAGAGATGAAAAAGTGTGAGGCAATCCGCACGTCCGGACCATGGCGTTTCCGGTCAAAATTCGTGCAATTCTGCCGCGCGGCCGGGGCGTCGCGTACGGCACCGGCGACGCGGCGTGCGGACGCGGCGGCGCCGGCACCGCCGGCGCGGGGAAAGTGGAAGAGGGGAGAGGTGCGCCGTGGGCGGCGCGCCGGGGGCGTCAGGCCGCGTCCTGCGGCCGCTTGTAACGGTTGCGGTATTCGAGCGGCGTCAGGCCGGTGAGGCCCTTGAACATGCGGCGCATGGTGGATTCGCTGCTGAAGCCGAGCGCGTCACTGATGGCGCTGGCCGGAACGGAGGTCAGGATCAGGCGCTCGCTGACCTGGTGCAGCTTGATGCGCCGCAGATAGCTGGCAATGGGCAGGCCGGACGCAGCGCTGACCTTGCGTGACAGGGTGCGCTCGGTGGTGCCGATGACATCGGCCAGCTTGCGCACCGTGATGTCCGCCGCCGGCAGGGCCTGGGCGGTGATGAACAGCTGGCGCATCAGTTCATCGCCCTGCTGCACGATGTCCATCGCATGGAAGACCTGGTGGGCGCGGTCCGGCCGCGGCAGCACCATCATCTTGATCATGTCGCTGTAAACATGCTTGCCGATGTATTTATCCATCAGCTCCTTGGCCAGCAGCTGGAAGGCGAAGGCAGCTGCGGCGGTGGCATTGCGCCGGTTGGCGATCACGCTGAGCTCGATATTCCAGATCACATTCGGATGGCGCTTGCGCAGCATGTCCGCCAGCCACCACGAGGTAGTGGCGGGCTGGCCCTTGAGGCGGCCGGTGGCCGCCACCAGGCACACGCCCACGCAGTAGCTGAGCAGCATGACCTCGTTGCCGAGCTGGCTGAGTCCGTTGACCACGTCCTGGCGCCCGTCCACCACCTGTTCCAGTTCCTGCAGCGAGTCGGTCCAGCACGGCGGCACCAGTACGGCATCGAGCTCGGCGCGGCCGAGCGCGGCGCTGGCGTGCAGCGGATGGCCGTGGGCACAGCTGACCGGCCCGGCTTCGAGTGCAACGAACTCGGTGCGGAAAACGGCGCGGCCGGCCCGGGCGTTTGCCGAGGTCAGCAGGTCGGCGAAGGCAAACAGGCCAGCCGGCATGCAGCCGGGATAAAGCAGCAGGCCGATGCGCAGGGTATCCGTCGGGGCAGCACGCATGATGTCTCCTGGTTCAGGTGAGCCGCGCAGCCGGCCCGGGCTGAACCCAGTGTAGCAGGACGATCTGGCGCTGGAAGGTGCAGAAAAGCATTTATGGGACAGGGGCAAAACCATTGAGTATGGCAGGCGCGGCCTGGTTATGGCACCAGAGTGGCCGTGACGGGCGCCGCACTTGGCGGTATAGTGCCTGAGCTTGGCAGTTACGGTGCGTTGCGGCCGGCAGGAGGCGGCGTGGCAGCGCTGGGTAACCATGAGGTAGTGGCAAATGCGCAACGAACAGCGCAATCTGGTCTGGCCACTTTGCGTTTCATGGTGTTTTTTCTTGTTCAATTGGTCTGGCCAGTTTAGTATCTGGTTGTACCAGTGAAAATAAGTGATCGAGCCAATTCGATCAAAAAACAGGAGGAGACACATGAGTTCTGCACGTAAACCCGAATTACGCCGTGTGGCGCTGGCATCCGCTGTTGCTGCCGCCGTGCTGCAAATGTCTGGGCAGGTACACGCCCGGCAGACCGAAACCAAGGCCGAACCAGTGCAGGCCGTGGTGGTGACTGGCTCGCTGATCCGCCGCGTGGCGGATGAAGGCGCGATCCCACTGATGACCGTGAAGGCAACGGAACTTGAAGCGCGCGGCCACACCGAACTGAAAGACTTCGTGCTGGAGCAGCCGCAGTCGCTGTCCCTCGGCACCAACTCCGGCGCTGCCGGTCCCGTCACCAACCTGCGTGGCCTGGGCCCGATGCGTACCCTGTCGCTGCTGAACGGCCGCCGGCTCGCCAACGAGCCGCTGCAGGACCAGTACATCTCCGTCAACGTGATTCCGCGCATGGCGCTGGACCGGGTTGAAACCCTGAACGGCGGCGCGGCATCCATCTACGGCGCGGACGCCATCGGCGGCGTGCAGAATTACTGGACCAAGCGCGGTTACAAGGGCGCCTCGGTCAAGGCCGAATACGCCACGCCGGAGATGAGCGGCGACGGCCGCACCAAATCGATTGGCGCCATCGTGGGCTGGGGCGACCTGCGCGAACAAGGCTGGAATGCCTATATCGCGGTGGACCACCAGGAAAAGGGCGCGCTGTTCCAGCAGGACCGTCCGGACCAGCACGACCCGGCCACCCTGCGCACCCTGGGCCTGGGCATTACGCCGGACGCGCGCAATCCTTCGCCGATCGCGAACTTCGGTTTTGCCCGCAACGCGAACTCGAACTACAATCCGGCCTTCGCCAGCGGCTGCGCGTCGCCATACGCTTCGCCAACGCTGGGTAACAACAGCCTGGCCACACCGCCCGTGTATGCGCCGGGCTGCTTCCGTAATCCACTGTACTGGAACGCTGTTACCGATGGCAGCAAGATCACCACGGTGAGCGGCCGCGCCAGCATGAACCTGTCCGGCGGCCACAAGATCGACCTGGAAATCCTGCACGCCAATTTCACCGTCGAGAAGTACCGCGGCATGCAGGTGCCTGGCGCTACCCAGCCGTTCACAACCTACTCGCTGTCGCCGAGCAGCAAATACTATCCGGGCAATGGCATCACGCCGGCCGTGCAGGTGGTGGGCAGCAACACGGGCGCCAACAGCCCCGCCATGTTCATCGATTCGACCAAGACGCCAGGTACGGTCAGCCCGCTGAACATGAACAACCGCACCATTTACTTCCAGTGGGGTCCTGCCGAACTGGGCCCGGCTTACCGCAACGACGAACAGACCAATAACCGCATCGTGCTGTCGGCCGAGGGCGAGGTGATGGGCTGGGACTACCGCGTGGGCCTGAACTACGGCCAGTCCAAGCGCGATACCCGCGTGGGCGAAGGCTACATCCTGTATTCGAAGGCGCAGGAAGGCTTCGACAAGGGCATCCTGAATCCGTTCGGCCTGCAGGACGCAGCGGGCGCCGAATACCTGCGCAGCATCCAGGCGGAAGACTATACCTACCGCCTGAACAAGGCCTTCAACAAGAGCGTGGACGCTACCGTGTCGCGCCCGATCTGGCAGCTGGGCGGCGGCGACCTGACGCTGGCACTGTCCGGCGAACTGCGCGAAGACTCGGCCCGCACCTTCAATGCACCGCTGGATTATGTGCTGAAGAAGGCCGACGGCAGCTATAACATCGATAAGTCGGGCAACGTGGTGCAGTCCGACCTGGTGGGTGAAACCCCGCAGGGCGTGGCGAAGAAGCTGAAGCGCCAGATTTCCTCGCTGGTGATGGAGCTGGATGCGCCATTCACCGACAGCTTCGTGATGAACGGTTCGGTACGCGCCGACCATTTCGACGACCTGAAAACCACGACCGTCAACCCGGCGCTGGCAGCGCGCTGGACGCCGACCAAACAGTTGCTGCTGCGCGGCTCGGTGTCCACCGGCTTCCGTGCGCCGTCCATCATGGACATCCAGAACCCGACGCCGGAAGTGCGTACGCAGGTGATGGATGACCCGGTCCTGTGCCGCAGCTCGCAGCCAACCGTCCCGGCCACCGGCACCCCGTCGCCGGGCTACACCGCGGACCAGGTGTGTAACGTGGAAACCACCTACTGGACCAAGTCGCCGAACAACTCCTTCCTGAAGCCCGAGAAGTCGCGCGGTTTCTCCTTCGGTTTCGGCCTGGAGCCGCTGAAAGACCTGTCGATCACCGTCGACTACTGGGGCCTGAAGCTGCGTGACGTGCTGGGTGCGATCACCATCGCCGAAATCCAGCAGAATCCGGAAAAGTACGCGCAGTTCTTCGTCCGCAAGGCCGATGGCACCATCGACCACATCGTGGCCAGCCAGGCGAACCGCGGCCAGACCCGCATCCGCGGCGCGGACGTATCGGCGACCTACCGCTTCCCGAAAACCAGCGTCGGCACCTTTGACGCGAAGCTGGACGGCACCTGGTACCACAAGTACGAGTTCCAGGCCGAGAAGGACGGCGCATGGCTGTCGAACGTGGGCATCATCACCAACGACGGCCGCTACGGCGGTGCAGGCCCGAACTCCGGCCTGGCAGGCATGCCGCAGCTGAACCCGCGCTGGAAGCACACGGCGGCGCTGACCTGGACCAGCGGCGACTGGAAAACCACGCTCTCGCAGCGCTACAACACCCACTTCAAGGACCTGACGCCACGCGCCGGTTCCAGCGTGACCGAAGTGGAAGCGTATAGCCAGTACAACCTCAACGTGCGCTACGCGGGCTTCAAGAACACCGTCGTAACGCTGGGTGTGAACAACATCACCGAGGAATGGCCGCCAATCACCGCCAACACCATCTACAGCGGCGGCTACGTTACCAGCCTGGCCGATATGATGGGACGCGTGTACCGCCTCTCCGTCGAATACAAGTTCTGACCGGCTTGTAAGCCAGCTGCGGGCCCGGAAACGGGCCCGCAGCACATCTGCTGTAATGAGGACGCGATGAAGAAAGCATTGTTCATGCTGCTCGCCGCCCTGTGCATGCTGGCGCAGGCGCAAACGGTCGAACGCTGGGGCAGTATCGATATCGATCTCAAAGGGCCCGCCGGCGGCAATCCTTTTCTTGAGACAGAACTCTCCGCAAGCTTCCGCCAGGGCCAGCGCATGCTGAAGGTGCCGGGCTTCTACGATGGCGACGGCCAGTACAAGCTGCGCTTCATGCCTGACAGCGTGGGCGTGTGGGAGTATGAAACGCACAGCAACCGTCCGGAACTGGACGGGAAGAAGGGCAGCATCACCGCCGTTGCACCGGGTGCAGGCAACCACGGGCCGGTGCGGGTCAAGAATACCTGGCACTTCGCCTACGAGGATGGCACGCCGTACTGGCAGGTGGGCACCACCAGCTACGCATGGACGCACCAGACCGAGGAGCTGGAGCAGCAAACCCTGCGCACGCTCGCCGCGGCGCCATTCAACAAGATGCGCATGGGTATATTCCCCAAACGCTACGAATACAACAGGAACGAACCGCGCTTCTACGCCTTTGAAGGCCAGCCGCCCAAACAGTGGGACTTCAGCCGTTTCAATCCTGCCTTCTTCCGCCACCTCGAACAGCGCGTGGCCCAGCTGCGCGACCTCGGTATCGAGGCGGACCTGATCCTGTTCCATCCCTACGATAAAGGCGCCTGGGGTTTCGACAGCATGCCGCCGGAAGCCAACGAACGCTACCTGCGCTACGTGGTGGCGCGGCTCTCCGCCTACCGCAATGTGTGGTGGTCCATGGCCAACGAGTTCGATTTCGTGAAGAGCAAATCGATGGAGGAGTGGGACAGCTACTTCCGCATCGTGCAGGAGCAGGATCCTTACCAGCACCTGCGTTCCATCCACAATGCCTTTGTGTTCTATAACCACACCAAGCCATGGGTAACGCATGTGAGCGTGCAAAGCGGCGCGCTCACCGAGGACTTCGAGCGTGCCGTGCTGCTGCGCGACGTGTATAACAAGCCTGTGGTGTACGACGAGGTGAAGTACGAGGGCAATTTCAGGCAGCGCTGGGGGCAGCTCACGCCGGAAGAAATGGTGCTGCGCTTCTGGCAGGGCGCCATCGCGGGTACTTATGTGGGGCACAGCGAGACCTACCAGCACCCGCAGGAGATAGCGTGGTGGTCGAAGGGCGGTGTGCTGCACGGCCAGAGTCCGCAAAGGCTGGCCTTCTTCCGCAAGATCCTGAGCGAGAGCCCGGCCGAAGGGCTGGAGCCCATCGACAAATGGCAGGACCACCCGTTCGCGGGCAAGCACGCCCAGTATTACCTGGGTTACTTTGGCACGAAGAAGCCGGAAGCCTGGCCCTTCGTGCTGTTCAAGACCGGCCTGCAGGATGGCATGAAGTTCCGTGCGGAGGTGATCGATACCTGGAACATGACGGTTACGCCGGTCGATGGAGTGTTCGAAATCCGCAAGCGCGACGACTACACCTTTGCCGACAAGCAGGGACGCAGCATCAAACTTCCTGGCCGCCCGTATATGGCCTTACGCATTATCCGCATTCCATGAATATGAGATTGAGATTCATCGCTGCCGCGCTGGCAGCAGCATCATCCTTTGCCGCGAACGCGGCATGCCCCGGCGGCGCCGGCTGGTGCCGCGATTTCGAGCAAGGCGCAGGCGCGTGGGACCGGGCCGTGCCCGAGCTGCGGCAGCAGGCGGAAACGCCGAACCGCCTGCTCCACCTGCGTTCAGGCGGGCCCGCGCAATTGGTGCCGGCGGCGGAAACGCAGCAGGCCAGCGGCGGCGCGCACTTCATCGAAGCGCGGCTGCGGCCCATGCAGCAGGGCGGCAAGGGCTTTGTGATCGCAAGCTATGCGGACGAAGGCAACTGGCTGGGCTTCGGCCTGGAGCTGGCACCGGGCAGCAAGCGCCTGGTGCTGGCCGTTGCCCGTATGGCGGACGGCAAGCTGCGCTACCTGAAACGCGTAGGCCGCGAGCTGGACCCGGCAGGCAGCTTCTATACCCTGCGGCTGGACCGCGACGGCGGTTTGCTCACGCTGCACGTGAACGGCCTGCGCACCATCGGCATGGAAGAACCGGGATTGCCGCCGCCGCGCGTCGGCGTGCTATCGCTGGAGGGGGATTTTGAAGTGGACGACCTGCGTGCCGGCAGCATGCAGGTGGCGCCGGTCAGCATCGGCCTGGCGCGGCGCGGACTGCAGCTTGGCCTGCAGTCCGGCGGTGCAGTACAGCGCTATCCGGTGCGGACGTTCAGCCGGGATGGCATTGCCTTGGGCAGCTTCACTGCGCGCTCGTCCGATCCCGCCGTCGTGCGCGTGCAGGCCGATGGCGACACCCTGGCAGTGAACCCCGGCAAGGCGGGGCAAGCCGCCATCACGCTCACCAGCATACAAGATCCGAACGTCGCCCTCACGCTCAGCGTGAATATGGCCCCCGCCGTGGTGGAATCGCGCCAGCGCTATGCGCTGCAGGGCCGTGCAGCTCCAGCGCCGGGGGCGAAGGATGCGCATGTCGACAGCGTGCTGCAACTGCATTTCGACGCCGCGCCGCAGCTCGGCGCCAGCGGCACGGTGCGCGTGTGGCGCGCTGCGGACAACGCGCTGGTGGATGAGGTCCATCTGGGTCATGAGGTCAACGCCATCGGCGCTGCGCCCGACGGCGTGCAGCGTGTGGTGCGGTGGCAGCCGATCCAGCTGAATGGCAGCAAGGCCACGATCCGCCTGCACGACAGCCGCCTGGCCTATGGCACGGAATATTACGTCACCGTGGATGGCAAGCTGTTTGGCGGCGCCAGCCTGGGCGGAAAGCGCTTCGACGGCATCGGCAAGGCCGCCGGATGGCGCTTCCGCACCCGCGCCGCGGCGCCGGCCGGCAACACCTTGAGCGTGGACGATGACGGCCCGGCCGATTTTCGCACGGTGCAGGGCGCGCTGAACCACGTGATGCGCAATGTGCCGCGCGCGCAGCCGGTAACAATCCGCATCGCTAATGGACGCTATGAGGAGCTGCTTTACCTGCGCGGCAAGGACAATGTGACGCTGAAAGGCGAAAGCCGGCAAGGCGCCATCATCGCGGAGGAGAACAACGACGGCCTGAATCCGGGCAGCGGCGTGGGCCAGCCGCCGCTGGCTCCCGGCGCAACCGGCGGCCGCTCCCTGTTCCTGGTGGAAGACGCGGACCTGCTGCGGCTGGATACGCTCACCGTCTTCAACACCACCTGGAATGTTAAGACCATCGGCGGTCAGGCCGAGGCGCTCAACTTTGCCGGCGAAGGCCGGCTGGTTGCCACGCATTCAGACTTCATCAGCGAGCAGGATACGATCCAGGTCAAGGGCTATTCATGGTTCTATCAAAGCCTGGTCGCAGGTACCGTGGACTTCATCTGGGGCTACAACCGCGCCGCGCTGTTCGAGGAATGTGAGATCCGCTCGCTTGGCAACAGCAAGGGCTCGGAACTGGGCGGCTACGTGATGCAGGCGCGCACCGTGGGCGAGCACGATCCGGGCTTCGTGTTCCTGAACAGCCGCTTCACGCACGGCCCTGGTCCGGCAGGCAACGCCGTACTGCCGGGCTCCATTTACCTGGCGCGGCCCGGCGTGCCGACCGCGTGGGACAAGGTCAGCTACATCAACAGCCGTATGGATACGCATATCGCACCCGTAGGCTGGAACGGCGTGCCGCGCGCAGGCACCGGCTGGTTCGAATTCAACAGCATGGACCCGGAAGGCAGGCCGCTGGACATTTCGGCGCGCAAGGGTGGCCGCGTCATCAGCGCCACCGAGGCAGAACCGTTTGCAAGCCGGAGCCGTGTGTTTGCGCAGTTTGGCGGCGGCAAAGGCTGGAACCCCGATAAGGACAAATCGACACCATGAAAATATCCCTTCAACGCCGTACCTTGCTGAAAGGCGCAGCGCTCGCAGCAGGCGGCTTACCGCTGCTGGCTTCCGGCCAGCCCGACCCATGGGCGCGTGCACAGCAGATCATTGACCGTTTCGCAAAGCCCCTGGCTTTCCCGGACAAGGACTTTCCCATCACGGCCTTTGGCGCGAAGCCATGCGCGCTGGCCAGGGTCAAAGGCCTGGTCGAACTCAAGGTCAGGGGGGAACTCGATACGCCCGTAGCGGGCTCGCATGACAGCTATCCCGCTATCCGCGCAGCCATCGCCGCCGCACACAAGGCCGGCGGCGGAAGTGTGCTTATCCCGGCAGGGAACTGGTATTGCAAAGGCCCGATCACGCTGCTGTCGAACGTGCATGTGCACCTGGAGAAGGGCGCGCACGTCTACTTCAGCGCAAACCCGACAGACTACGCACGCGACGGCGACTTCGACTGCGGCGCAAAGGGCAAGCTGGTGCTGTCGCGCTGGCAGGGTAACGACTGCCTGAATTTCTCGCCGATGGTGTATGCGCGTGGCCAGAAAAACATCGCGATTACCGGCGCAGACTGGACCAGCGTGCTGAATGGACAGGCCGGCGTGCCCTTCGAGGATGGCAGCGGCTCCGGCTGGTGGGGCATGAATCCGGCTGGCGCGCAGCCGGGCGAGATGCACCAGGGCCTGAACAATCCGAACAACGCGGAGGCAGTGCCGGGCCTCACGCCGCAGATGATCGGCGGCCGCCAGAACTGGCGCGCGGACGACAAATACCTGCCCATCCTGTCCGAGGCAGGCGTGCCGCCGGAGCGCCGCGTGTTCGGCCTGGGTCACACGCTGCGCCCCTGCATGGTGGAGTTTGTCGATTGCGAGGACGTCCTGATGCAGGGCTACCAGGTCGTCAACACGCCGTTCTGGATCCACCATCCCGTGAACTCGCGCAATGTGCATTTCTCGAAGGTGCGCATGGAGAGCATGGGCCCGAACTCGGATGGTTTCGATCCTGAGTCCTGCGACACGGTGCTGGTGGATGGCTGCCTGTTCAACACGGGCGACGATTGCATCGCCATCAAGTCCGGCAAGAACCGCGATTCGCAATACGGGCCGACGCGCAATGTGGTGATCCAGAACTGCATCATGAACTGCGGCCATGGCGGCGTGACGCTGGGCAGCGAGATGGCAGGCGGCATCGAGCACGTGTATGCGCAGAAGATCGAGTTCCGCAACGCCTTCTGGGAACGGGACCCGCTGGGCACCGCCATCCGCATGAAGACGAATATGAACCGCGGCGGCTTCCTGCGCTACTTCTACGTGCGCGACGTGACGCTGCCGAATGGCGTGCAGACACGGCGCCAGCAACACAAAGCGCTGCCGGGATCGCCGCTCGCCGGCAAGCTGGTTTCCACGAACGGCGGCGCGGTCGTCAGCATCGATTGCGATTACACCCCGAACGACGATGCAATCCGCACCCGGCCGCCGTCGGTATCGGATGTGCACATCTCGAATGTCCGCGTCAGCAATGTCAACACGCCCGAGGGAGCGTACTCCTGCTACCAGGCCATGGTGCTTCTGGGGCCGGTTGCGGCCAGTTTCAACGGCCCGGCCGGAACGCCGGTCCTGCCGCTGATGAATATCAGCATCAGCGATTCCGACTTCGGCACGCCGCGCGCTGCCGACCCCTGGTTCGCATATAACGTCCACAATCTCAAGCTGCGCAATGTGCGCATCGGCGGCAAGGAGTACAACACATGATGAAGAAGCTGATGCTGCTGCTCGCCGCGCTGTGCGGGCTGGCGCAGGCGGCGCCGGTTGAACGCTGGGGCAGCACCGATATCGAACTGAAAGGCCCCAGCAGCGGCAATCCATTCATGGAAGTGGAGCTGTCCGCCACCTTCCGCAACGGCCCGCGCAGCCTGCAGCTATCGGGCTTCTATGATGGCGAAGGGAGCTACAAGATCCGCTTCATGCCGGACACGGTGGGCGAGTGGGAATATGAAACGCGCAGCAACCGCCCGGAGCTGAACGGCAGGAAGGGGACTGTCACCGCCGTTGCTCCCGGCGCGGGCAACCACGGTCCTGTGCGCGTGAGGAACGTGCGCCATTTCGCCTATGAGGACGGCACGCCCTACTGGCAGGTAGGCACCACCAGCTATGCGTGGACGCACCAGACCGAGGCGCTGCAGCAGCAGACCCTGCGCACGCTGGCCGTATCGCCGTTCAACAAGCTGCGCATGGCCGTGTTTCCGAACCACGACGACAAGAACGTGCTGCCGCGCTATCCCTTCGCAGGCAAACCGCCGAAGGGCTGGGATTTCTCCCGCTTCGATCCGGCGTTCTTCCGAAACCTGGAACAACGTGTGGCGCAGCTGCGCGACCTCGGCATCGAGGCGGACCTGATCCTGTTCCACCCCTATGACAAGAACTACTGGGGTTTCGACCAGATGCCGGACGAAGTGAACCAGCGCTACCTGCGCTACGTGGTCGCGCGCCTGGCGGCCTACCGTAACGTTTGGTGGTCGATGGCGAACGAGTTCGACTTCCTGAAGGCGAAATCGATGGAAGAATGGGACAGCTACTTCCAGACCGTGCAGGCGAACGATCCTTACCAGCACCTGCGTTCCATCCACAATGCCTTCGTGCTCTATAACCATACCAAGCCATGGGTCACGCACGTCAGCGTGCAAAGCGGCGCCATCACCGAAGATTTTGAACGCGCCGTGCTGTTCCGCGACGTCTACAACAAGCCGGTGGTCTACGATGAGGTGAAATACGAAGGCAACTTTACGCGCCGCTGGGGCCAGCTCACGCCGGAAGAAATGGTGCTGCGCTTCTGGCAGGGGGCCATTGCGGGAACTTACGTGGGCCACAGCGAAACCTACCAGGATCCCAACGGGCTGGTATGGCTGGCCAAGGGCGGCGCCCTGCGCGGCCAGAGCCCGCAGCGCCTGGCCTTCTTCCGCAAGATACTGAGCGAGAGCCCGCCCGAAGGACTGGAGCCTATCGACAAGTGGCAGGACTATCCCTTCGCAGGCAAACATGCACAGTACTACCTGGGCTACTTCGGCAAGCAGGCGCCCGCCAGCTGGCCGGTATCGCTGTTCAAGACGGATCTCAAGGACGAAATGCGCTTCAAGGCTGAGGTGATCGACACCTGGAACATGACCATCACGCCGGTGGATGGCGTGTTCGAAATCAAAAAGGCCGGCGATTACTACTTTACGGACAAGGACGGCCGCAGTATTCCGCTGCCGGGCCGTCCCTACATGGCCGTGCGGCTGGTGCGTGTGCCATGAGCCGGGCCGCCATCTGCCTCCTGTTCGCTGCGGCGCCTGCAGTCCCGTATGCGGCGATCCTCGGCTACATGACGCCGCCGCAGGCCCTCAGCGAAGCGCGCATCGCCAGCGAAGCGGGCGCGGAACGCGCCGCCTGGCTGGCCTACCTCGGCCGCTCGCGCACGCTGCTGGAGGCCGACAAGGCGGCGCTGGCGGCGGAACGCGCAGGCGGCGCCTATCCGGATGCGCCGCCGCACAAGGGCGGGGCGGGCGGCATGCCGCTCAACCGGGTGGCCGAGTGGTATGGCACGCCGGAGGCGCGTCATGTCGCCGACAATATCCTCAGTTTCCAGACGCCTGCCGGCGGCTGGGGCAAGAACGTGGACAGAAGCGGACCGCTGCGCCAGCGCGGCCAGCATTACGTGTCCTTCGACGGCGGCCGCGAATCCTGGAACTTCGTCGGTACCATCGACAACAACGCCACCACCACCGAACTGCGCTTTCTGGCGCGCGTGCAGGCCCGGTTTCCCGGCGCAGAAGGACAGGCCTACCGCGCTGCATTCTCCCGGGGCCTGCGCTACCTGTTGAACGCGCAGTACCCGAACGGCGGCTTCCCCCAGATCTTCCCGCTGCAAGGCGGCTATCACGACGCCATTACCTACAACGACGACGCCTTCTCCAATGTGGTGCAGCTGCTGCGCGAGGCGGCAGCGCGGCAGGGCGACTATGCTTTCGTGCCGGACGCGCTGGCCGGCGAGTCGCGCAACGCTGCGGAGAGGGCTATCGGCGTGGTGCTCGCCACACAAGTCGTGGCGGACGGCGTGCGCACCGGCTGGTGCCAGCAGCATGATGCGCTCACGCTGGCCGCCGTGGGGGCACGCAATTTCGAACCGATTGCACTGGCCAGCAACGAGAGCGCACGCCTGCTGCAGCTGTTGATGCAGCTGCCCGATCCATCGGCGGAAGTAGTGGCCGCAGTGCATGCGGGCGCCGCATGGCTGAAGCGCACCGCACTGCCGGGTGGGAACTGGGCGCGCTTCTACGATATCAGGTCCATGAAGCCCGTCTTCGGGGACCGCGACCGCAGCATTCATGACACGGTTGATGAAATCAGCGAGGAGCGGCGCAAGGGCTATGGCTGGTTTGTGAACGGGCCGGAAAAGGCGCTGAAGACCTACGCAGCATGGGCTTCCAAACGTTCCTGATCAGCCACGCGAGAAAGTGCGTGTGACGCGGTCGAGGTGATCGCGCATGGCCTGCCTTGCGGCGGCCGGATCGCGGGCGGCGATTGCGCTGTAGATGCGGCGATGGTCGTGCGTCGTCTCCGTGCGCAATGCCTCGGTTTCGTAATGTTCTTTCAGCTTGTGCCAGATCGGCCCGAGCTGGTTCCATAAATAGCTCACGGCACCGGCCAGCGCGCTGTTGCCGCTTGCATTGGCGATGGCGAGGTGGAAGTTGCGGTCGAGCCGTTCGGCGTGGACGAAATTGTCGTGCTGCTTCTCAAGCTCCTCCAGCGCGCGCAGGAGAGCGGCTATGGCGCTATCGCTGGCCATGCGCGCGGCAATCGCCGCCACTTCCGACTCGATCAGGCGGCGGGCGGAAAGCACTTCAAACGGACCTGGCGCGGAATCGTCAGGCAGGGCCGCCGCCTGCGGGCTCGCGGTGACATAGACGCCCGAACCGCTGCGAACCTCGATCACGCCGGATAATTCAAGCGCAATCAGCGCCTCGCGCAGCGACGCGCGGCTGACCTGCAGCCGTGCCGACAGCTCGCGTTCCGGCAGCAGGCGCTCGCCGGCGGCGATACCGTCGTCAGCGATGATCTGCTGGATTCTGTCTGCCACCTGGCGGTACGTGCGCATGTCCTGAAATCGATGAGTATTTCAGGCGATTCTAGATAGGTCGGCAGGAACATACAATGCGGGACGCGCAAACACTCAAAACCATGAGCGCAGCTAGTCAGCCAAATCGGCCGCGCGTAGCGCATAGCCAAGTCCCCGCACATTGACGATCCGCTGGCGTGAGCCGATGGCCAGCAGTTTGCGGCGGATCCGGTGCAGCGCCACGTCCAGGGCATTGGGCGTGACCGCCTCGTTCAAGCCCCACGCCGCGGCCTCCAGCGCACTGCGGCGCACCACCTCGACGTGCCGGTGCACCAGCATCAGCATGATCTGCATCTCCGCCGGGGCCAGGGTGACGCATTCTTCCGCACAGCAGAGCAGGCCCGCGTCGGGGCGCAGCGTCAGGTCGTCGTGGCTGGGGTCGAGCGGGCGGACATCGACAGGGCGGCGCAGCAGGGCCCGCACGCGCGCGACCATCTCGTCCATGGCGAAGGGCTTGGGCAGGTAGTCGTCGGCGCCTGCCTCCAGGCCTTCCACGCGGTCATGCAGCGCGTCGCGTGCGGTCAGCACCAGGCAGGGCACGTGCAGCCCGGCGCCGCGCACGCGCTGCAGCAGCGACAGCCCATCGCCGTCCGGCAGGCCGCGGTCGAGGACGACGGCCTGGTACGGCAGTTGCCGCATGGCGGTCCAGGCGGTGTCGATGCGGTCCATGACGTCGACCGCAATGCCGGCCGCCGCCAGCGCCTTGCACATCAGCTGGGCGAGGCGGTCGTGGTCTTCGACGAGCAGGATGCGGCTCATCAGAAGCGGTACAGATATCCCAGGCCGACACGATTCACGCTCGAACGGTCAACCAGCGGGCTGTCCTTGATCTTTTTGGACAGCTTGCTCACGCCGAGATCGAGAAACATGGAGTGGTGCGCATCGATGAAGTAAGCGCCGCGCAGGCCCAGTTCGGCGTTGACGCCGGAATTGCCCGTGTACGCCGCGCGGCCGGCGCGGACCTCGTCGGCGGCGACGCCATAGTAATAGTCGACGTATTTTTTATCGACCCAGGCGGCGCTGACACGCGGCGTCAGCATGAAGTGCTCGCCGATGCGCCAGTTCTTTTCCAGGCTGAGGTTGGCGCGCCGGCCCTTGCTCTTGCCGCCGACGTCGGCCAGCACTTCGGCGCTGACGTCGACCAGGCCGGTACGCCATGTCACCTTGCCGCCGGCCCAGAAGCTGTCTTTGCGCTCGCGCATGCCATTCAGGATGGGCGCGTCGCCGGGCTCATAGCCGCTAAAGTCGTATTTGCCGACCACGCGCAGGTCGAGGCGCTGGCCGCCGCCGAGATCGGCGCTGTATGCCTTGAATTCGGCGACCGGACCGAACACGCGCACATACTGGTTCTCATAGGAGATAAGGGGCAGCACTTTGTTTTCCCGGCTGCTGCCGGGGTAAGGCTGTTGCGCGCTGAACGCGGCGACGCCCAGTCCCCACGAGGACCCCTCGTCGGCCGCGGCGGCGCCCGCCACGGCGGTGGCGCTCAGCCCCAGCGCGAGGGCCGCAGCGGCCCTCGCGTGCTTGCGTGTCGAAGGGGAGGCCAGGGTAAGGATGCGTGGAGGCAGCATGTGATTTCTCCAAATGTTGAATGTGAAGCCACATCGTCGCCCAGGTCGTCTTACTGAATACTTACCCTGAAAAATCTTTCTCAAATTGAATTTCTCATTTACAGTGATGGCAAATACAGCCCGCGCAGGCCTGGGATACCTACATCGTTGTAATGAACCGCATTCTCCTCCTCGAAGACCACGACCGCCTGGCTCGGCTGATGTGCAAGGCGCTGCGCGGCGCCGGCATCGCGGTCGATGTCGTCGAACGCATCGACTTGGCGTGGGATGCTGTCGGACGCGTGCCCTACAAGGCGCTGGTGCTCGACCGGGGCTTGCCGGACGGCGATGGGCTGGGCCTGCTGCGGCGCCTGCGGGCCGCCGGGCAGGGCTTGCCTTGCCTGGTGCTGACCGCGCGCGACGCGCTGCATGACCGCGTGGAAGGGCTCGATGCCGGCGCCGACGACTATCTGCCCAAGCCGTTCGCCATCGACGAGCTGGTGGCGCGCGTGCGGGCCTTGCTGCGCCGGCCTGTGGAATACCACACCCTGGCGCCCGGCCACGCCGACCTGAGCCTGCGTCCTGAGACCGGCATGCTCTGCTGCGGCTCGGAAAGCGTTACGCTGGCGCCGGCCGAGATGCAAATCATGCTGCTGCTGGTGCGCAAACCGGCGGAGGTGGTGCGCCGTGGCGCGCTGGAGGCGGCCGCTTGGGGCTTGAGCGAGGCCGTCACCCCCAACGCGCTCGACGTCGTCCTGTACCGGATCCGCCGCAAGCTGCTGGCCATCGGTTCACGACAGCAAATCATCAATGTGAGAGGACTGGGCTATGCGCTACGCGAAGCCGATGTGGCTGAATAGCCTGGGCGTGAAAGTCTTGCTGGCCTTCGTGGCCGGCGTGGTGCTGAGCATCGCTTTGCTGCTGGGGACCATTTACCTCATCACGACACAAAGCGATTACCTGCCGAGCTCGGACGTGGCGGAACGCACCGAGGAGCTGGGCGAGGCCTTGCTCTTCGATAGCGCCGGACGCCCGGTTGGATTCCTCGACAGCGAAGACAGCCATCGCTGGATGTACGACAGCCTGAGGCACGAGACCGGCTACCGGGTGCTGGATGCCGATGGCCGCGTCGCGCTGGCGTCCGCCACCGGGCCCGGCACGGAATGGCCGTCGACACCCGAAACCCGCCGTTTGCAGTCCGGCCCCTTCACCTTCGAGCTCAACGGCGTGCCGATGTATGCCGGAACGGCCGCCGTCGATCATCAGGGCCAGCGCTGGTATGTGCAGTTTGCCGCCAGCAAGCGCATCATCGAGCTGTTCCAGACGGTGTTTGCGCTGCCCTTCATGGGCGGCGGCATCGTGCTGTTCAGCCTGGTCCTGCTCTTCGTGTTCGGCGCCTGCGCGCTCATCACGCTGCGCTACACGCTCAAGCCGCTGCGCGAGCTGTCGGAGTCGGCTGCGGCGATCTCGCCGCGGGCGCTGCACGCGCGGCTGCAGGTCAAGGACGTGCCGGCCGAGATCGCGCCGCTGGTCGACAGTTTCAACCGCGTGCTGGAGCGTCTGGAACAGGGGTATCGCGTCCAGCAAGGCTTCCTGGCGACTGCCGCGCATGAGCTGAAAACGCCGCTCGCCCTGATCCGCGCGCAAACCGAGCAGACGGAAAAAGGCCAGGAGCGCGATGCGCTGCTCAGCGACATCCAGCACATGACGCGCCAGGTGCAGCAGTTGCTGCTGCTGGCTGAAACCAGTGAGGAGCAGAATTACATTTTCGCCGTGGTCGATCCGCGCGACGTCGGCGCCGAGGCGGTCGGCTACCTGCGGCGGATGGCCGAGGCGGCGAATGTGCGCCTGACCCTGCGCCACGATGGTCCGGCAGCGCCATGGCGGGCCGACCGGGCAACACTGTTTACCTTGCTGAAAAACCTGCTGGAAAACGCCATCCAGCATGCCCCTGCAGGCAGCGAGGTGTGCGTAACCACCAGCGCCGACGCGCTGACGGTGCGCGACAATGGACCCGGGGTGGCGCCGGAACAAGTGGCGCGCATGTTCGAGCGCTTCTGGCGGGGGGCGCATCGCCGCGACCATGGCGCAGGACTGGGCCTCGCCATCTGCCAGGAGATCGCGCGGGCGCACGGCTGGACCCTGGCGGCGCAGCGGATGGAGCCAGGCCTGCTGTTCAGACTGACAACCCGGCCAGCGCCGGATACCTGAACCCGCCGGTTCTGGCCCGGGCCGCTGCCTCTACGCGGCCGCGCGGCACGGCGACTCCGCGATGCCGGCCACGGTTTGCGAGGCGCGGCCGATGCCGTGGTATTCAATGCCGTACTCGTCCATTGCCTCCGGCTCGAACAGATTGCGGCCATCGAAGACCAGCGGCTGGCGCAGGGCCGTCTTGATCTTGCCGAAATCGGGGCTGCGGAACGCCTTCCACTCGGTGACGATAACCAGCGCGTCGGCGCCGGCCACGGCGTCGAGCGGACTGGCGGCGAAGCGCACCCGCTCCATTTGCTCGCGGTCCAGGTCCAGGGGCAGGGCACGGCGCGCTTCAGGCATTGCGACCGGATCATACACCGCAACCGTCGCGCCGGCGTCGAGCAGGCGGCGCAGCAGGGTGCGCGCGGGCGCCTCGCGCATGTCGTCGGTGCCGGGCTTGAACGCCAGGCCCCAGACGGCAAAATGCCGGCCGCGCAGGTCGCCGCCGAAGCGCTCGACAATCTTTTGCCCCAGCAGTAATTTCTGGCGCTGATTCACGGCCTCGACCGCGCTCATGATCAACAGTTCCTGGCCGAACTCGCGCGCCGTGCGTTCCAGCGCCCGCACGTCCTTGGGGAAGCACGAGCCGCCGTAACCAGCGCCGGCGTACAGGAAACTGTGGCCGATGCGCGGGTCCGAACCAATGCCATGGCGCACCGCCTCGATGTCCACGCCGACCTGGTCGGCCAGGTTGGCCAGTTCGTTCATGAACGAGATGCGGGTGGCCAGCATGGCGTTGGCCGCGTATTTGGTAAACTCGGCCGAGCGCACGTCCATCCAGTGGGTGCGCTCGCGGTTGCGGTTGAACGGCCGGTAGAGCTTGCGCAGCAGTTCGCGTGCGCGCTCGCCCTCGCTGCTGTCGTCGCAACCGATGACGATGCGGTCGGGGCGCATGAAATCGTCAACTGCCGCGCCCTCCTTGAGGAACTCGGGATTGGACACCACCGAGAAGCTCGCGCCGCCGCCACCATCCGGGCGCGCGGCCAGTTGCGCGCGGATCGTGGCGGCAACGCGCTCCCCGGTACCGACCGGCACCGTGGACTTGTCGATGACGACCTTGAAGCCCTGCATGTGGCGGCCGATCTCGCGCGCGGCCGCCAGCACATGGCGCAGGTCTGCGGCGCCGTCCTCGTCGGGCGGGGTGCCGACGGCGATGAACTGCAGGTCGCCGTGCGCCACGGCGGCGGCGATGTCGCTCGAAAAACGCAGGCGGCCGGCCTCGCGGTTGCGGGCGACGAGCTCCTCCAGGCCCGGCTCATGGATCGGCATGCCGCCGCCATTGAGCAGCGCGATCTTGTTCTGGTCGATATCGAGGCAGACGACGTCATTGCCCAGCTCGGCCAGGCAGGCGCCCGTCACCAGGCCAACGTAGCCGGTGCCGATGATGGTGATTTTCATGATGGTACCCTATTCAATCGGTTGGAAATTTGGTTCGCTAAGGCCCAGCGCGGAACGCCCACCAGCGGCTGCCGGCGAAGTTCCACAACAGGCCCAGTCCAGTGGCCAGCACCTGCGCGCTCCAGTAGTGCCAGTGCAGTTCGCGCACCAGCAGCCACACCAGCGCGGTATTCAGGCACCAGCCCAGGCCCAGTACGGTGAAGTAGCGGCTGGCCGCGCGCCGGTGCAGCTGCTCGCTGCCGAAGGTCAGGAAATAATTCAATGCATAGTTGACCAGCGTGCCGAGCACATAGCCGGCGCCGGAGGCGGTGGCTGCATCCTGGCCGCAGCGTTCAACGCCAAGCCACAGCACCAGGTACTGCACCGCCGTCCCTGTGGCGCCGACCATGGCGAAGCGAAGGAACTGCGCCGGCAGCGACGCCGCCGGGGCAGCAGGCGCGGCCCGGCTCATGGCACGCCACCCTGCATCAGCACCCGCCCCGAGCGCCCGGGCACCTCGCCCCAGCCCCACGGCAGCGCGGGCAGCGGCGCGTGTCTGATCTTCTCGTAGTAGTCGGCCATGGAAGCCAGGCGGTAGCCTTGCGCGAGCCAGCCGTCGAGCAGGCGCTCGAATACCGGCGCCAGTTTCTGGCCCTCGAGCTCCGCGTGCAGCGTGTAGACATGATCGCGCGGGCCGGCGGCCGTGAGCGACAGCAGATGGCCGGCCACGTTGCCGGCCGTGATCAGGCGGCCGTCAATCTCGCGCCCCAGCAATTCGTCCAGCGTCGGCAACGTGGTCGGCAGCTGGACGCAGCGCAGCAGACGGCCGCCGGCCAGCAGCCGGTGCGGGCCGCTGCCGGGATCGCACAGCGCGCCGCGCGCATCGAGCGCGGCGCGGCCGTCGGATGCGTACAGGTAGCCGGCCGTGTCATGCGCGGCGAAGGCGGCGGCGTTCATCTGCCAGCCTGCCGCGCCATGGGTATGCGGCGGCACGCCGAACACGGCGGCGTAGCGCCGCGCCGCCTGGTCCATCTGGGCCTGGGTCCAGGCGTCGCCGCGCGCGGCGGCGTTGTCCTGCCACAGCGCGTGGTCCCAGGTGTGGATGCCGCATTCGAAGCCGGCGTCGCGCACGGCGCGCAGCTCGCCGGCGCAGCGCGCCCCGATGTCGGGGCCGGGCAGCAGGGTGCCGTACATCAGTGTCTTCCATCCGTAATGGCCGATCACCGAAGTGCGCGCCACCTTGCTGAAGAAGCCCGGCCGCAGGGCGCGCCGCAGCGCCCATCCGGTATGGTCCGGGCCAAGCGAGAACAGGAAGGTGGCGTTGGCCTGGCGCGCGCGCAGCATGCGCACCAGGTGGCGCACGCCAAACCGGGTGCCGCGGTAGGTGTCGACGTCGATCTTGAGCGTCAGCAGCGGGGCGGTCGCGTCCATCAGTCGATCAGCGCGCGGGCTTGCAGCACCTGGCCGCGGTAGGCATCGAAGATATGGCGCAGCGCGGTGGCCATGTCCGTTACCGGCCGCCAGCCCAGGTCCTCGCAGGTGTTGGCGATTTTCGGCACACGCTTCTGCACGTCCTGGTAGCCGGCGCCGTAGTAAGCCTGGGCGCTGGTCTCGACGATGCGTACCCGGCGCGCCGCCTCCGCGTACTCGGGATAGTCGGCGCCCAGGGCCAGCATCATCGTGGCCAGTTCGCGGATCGAATAATTGTTGGCCGGATTGCCGATGTTATAGATTTTTCCGCTGGCGACGCCGCCGGCGTTGGCGATGATGCGCACCAGCGCGTCGATGCCGTCGTCGACGTAGGTGAAGGCGCGCTGTTGCGCGCCGCCGTCGACCAGCGAGATCGCTTCGCCGCGCACGATATGGCCGAAGAACTGCGTCACCACGCGCGACGAGCCCTCCTTGGTGCTGTGGATGGAGTCGAGCCCGGCGCCGATCCAGTTGAATGGGCGGAACAGCGTGAAGTTCAGGCCCTCCATGCCGTAGCCCCAGATCACGCGGTCCATCAATTGCTTGGCGTTGGAATAGATCCAGCGCGGTTTGTTGATCGGGCCGCAAACCAGCTCGGAGCGCTCCGCGTCGAATTCCTCGTCGCGGCACATGCCGTACACCTCGGAGGTCGACGGGAATACCAGGTGCTTGCCGTAGCGGGCGGCGGCGCGCACGATGGGCAGGTTCGCCTCGAAATCGAGCTCGAACACGCGCAGCGGCTGCGTGACATAGGTCGAGGGCGTGGCGATCGCCACCAGCGGCACGATCACGTCGCACTTCTTCACGTGATACTCGATCCACTCCTTGTTGATAGTGATGTCGCCCTCGTAGAAGTGCATGCGAGGCCTGTAGGCCGGGTTCTCCAGCAGGGACGTAATGCGGTCGCTGTGCATGTCCATGCCGAACACTTCCCACTCGGTAGTTTCGAGGATGCGCTTGGACAGGTGGTGGCCGATGAAGCCGTTGACGCCGAGGATAAGGACTTTTTTCATGGGTGGTTCCGGGTGAGCATGGTTTGTAACTGTTGAGGCGATACTTCGGTCAGGCCGTCCAGCAATGAGGTGATGGCGAGCATGCGTCCGTCGCCGCACACGCCGACGATCCGGCCGTCGAGCACCGCAAGGCCGGGCGCCATGCCGGACGCCAGGCGGCCCGGCATCAGGCGCGCCCGCGCCAGCGTCAGTAGCACGCCGCCCAGCCGCGTGTGGGCGCCAGGGTAGGGCGGCGCCACCGCGCGGTGCAGGTTATAGACGGTCTGCGCGTCGGCGTGCCAGTCGATGCGGCCATCGGCCGGCGTGCGCGCGCCGAAGTAGCTCCCTTGCTGCAGGTCGTTGCAGCGGCGCGGCGCGGTGCCTGCCAGCAGCGCCGGCAGCACGCCCCACAAGGTCTGTTCGGCTGCCACAGTGACCTTGCCGAAGACCTCGAAGGCGGTGTCGTCGGGCAGGATGGGCACGGCTGTCTGAGCCACGATGGCGCCCGCATCGGGCTTGACGGTCATCTCGTGCAGCGTGGCGCCGGTGCGGTCGGCGCCATGCAGCACCGCCCAGTTGATGGGCGCGCGGCCGCGGAATTCCGGCAGCAGGGAGCCGTGCATGTTGTAGGCCGGCGCCACGGCCAGCACGGCCGCCGGCAGCAGGTGGCGGTAATAAAAGCTGAAGAGGAAATCCGGCCGCGCCGCGCGCACGGCCGCCAGCAGGGCCGGATCGGTGGGATCGGCATAAACTGCAGTAGCGATGCCACGCTCGCGGCACAAGGCCCGCACCGAGCCATACCAGATGTTCTCGGCCGGATCGTCGTCGTGGGTGAGGACCAGCGCGACATCGACGCCGCCGGCCAGCAGCACCTGCAGGCAGCGCACGCCGACCTCGTGATAGGCGAACACCACGGCGCGCGCCTTCATCGCCCGGCCCCGCGCTGCAGCCGCGCCACCGGAGTCCGTTCCTCGAGGATGGTTTGCACTACATAGCGTGGCCGCGCACGCACCTGCTGATAGATGCGGCCGATGTACTCGCCCAGCAAGCCGATGCCGAACAGGATCACGCCCATCATGAAGAACAGGAGCGCAAACAGTGTGAACGTGCCTTCGGCCTCGGCGCCAAGCAGCAGCCGGCGCGCCAGGAGCACGAGCACCAATATGCCGGAGGCGCCCGACAGGGCCATCCCCAGCATCGAGAATAGTTGCAGCGGAACCAGCGAGAAGCCAGTCACCAGGTCGAAGTTGAGCCTTACCAGGCTGTAGAAGGAATACTTCGATGCGCCGGCCGCGCGCTCCTCGTGCCCGACCACGACCTCGGCCGGGTTGCGCGCGAAGATGTAGGCCAGCGCCGGCACGAAGGTGTTGACCTCCTCGCATTGATTGACCAGGTCGACGACGTTGCGGCTGTAGGCGCGCAGCATATTTCCCTGGTCGGTGATGCGGACGCTGGTGATGCGTTCGCGCATCCGGTTCATTGCCTTCGACGCCAGCGTGCGCCAGGCCGAATCCTGGCGCACGCGCCGGATCGAGCCCACATAGTCATGGCCCGCGCGGACCAGGCCGACCAGCTTTCCGATCTCCTCGGGCGGGTTTTGCAGGTCGGCGTCGAGGGTCACAATGATCTCGCCGCGCGCGCACTGGAAGCCGGCCAGGATCGCCATATGCTGGCCATAATTGCCATTGAATAGCACCACGCGGGTGACGTCGGGCCGCCGGCGGAACTGCTCGCCCAGCAGCGAGGCCGAGGCATCCCGGCTGCCGTCGTTGACGAACACGATCTCGTAGCTGGTGTGCAGCGCGTCGAGCGCAGCGTAGAGGCGCGCGAACAGGCCGGGCAATCCCTGCTCCTCGTTATAGACCGGAATGATAATGGACAATTCGGGCGTCATCGGAACACCGCCCGGGGTAATACAGTCAACACAGCCGCCCTCATGGCAGTCCTTTCGTCAATTGGTTGGAGATCACGACCCGCCGCCGGTCGCGCGCCACGAGCCGCATCGGCACGCCGCGCTGGCGCAGCAGCTCGTACATGGCCGGACTGGCGATGGCCAGGCCAGGCAAGCCGGCGGCGCCGCCGCGCTGCCATTGGGCGACGAACTCGTCCAGGCCGGACAAGGCATGGTGCGGCTCCTGTTGCAGCCCGAAGCCGAATTCGTCCACGTATTCGACCAGGATGGCCGGGCGGCCCAGGTAGAAGGTCAGCGACTGCTCGTAGCGCCCGACCGCGTACAGCCTGGTGGACGGCGTCAGTTCGGCCCGGATCGCGGGCAGCAGCGCGGTGCCGGCGCGCTCCTTGCCGTATCCCTCGAAGCCGGCGACGACCAGGTGGGTGGCGAGGAAACCGGCCACCGCCATCGTCAATACAGCCGGATCGCGCCGGACGCGCGCCGCGTAGAACCAGGCCAGGCCGCCGCCGCCCAGCAGGATGCAGCCGGCGGCAATCAGCCACGGCTGGTAGCTGCGCAGGAGCTCCGGCGCAACGCCGCCCCGGCCCGTTGCCAGCGCCACCGGCGCCGCGGCCACCAGCAGCGCGCCGATCACCGCCAGCAGCGCGGCGGCGGCCATGTGCGGGCGGCGCCCGGCGTCGTCCAGGCAGAGCGCCGTGAGCATCGCCAAGGCCGGGAACACCGGCACGATGTAGCCGGGCAGCTTCGAGCTCGACATGCTGAAAAACACCAGGATGAAAGCGAACCAGATCAGCAACAGCAGGCGCGGCTGGAAGCGGCCCGGCCTGCGCCGTGCGCCGGCCGCCAGCGCGTGCGGCAGCCAGCCCAGCCAGGGCAACAGCCCAGGCAGCAGCAGCACGATGAAAAAGTACCAGGGCGCCTCGCGCTGGTGGCCGGGGCTCAGGAAACGGTCGAAGTGCTCGTGGACGAAGAAGAACCAGGGCTGTTCTGGGTTGCGCTGGGCGACCAGGATGAACCAGGGCGCGGCGATGGCGCAGAACAGCAGCAATCCCTTGCCCATGTGAAGACGGGTCCAGACGCGCCAGTCGCGCGCGGCGGCGCCATAGAGCACCAGCACCGCGCCCGGCAGCACCACCCCGACCAGGCCCTTGGCCAGCATCGCCAGTGCCATCGCGGCCCACGCAAGCAGCATCCACGCGCGGCGCTGGCCGGCTGTGGCGGCATCGCGCTGGGCGATCAGCATGGCGGCCAGGCAGGTGGCCATCATGCCCGACAGGCTCATGTCGAGCGAATTGATCTGGCCCGCCGCCAGCCAGAACAGGCTGGACGCCAGCACCAGGCCGGCATACAGGCCGACGCGGGGGGAGAACACCAGCCGCCCCGCCCAGGCGGTCATGAGCACGCCGATGATGCCGCACAAGCCGGTCCACAAGCGCGCCTGCCATTCACCCGGGCCGAACAGGGTGAAGGTCAGCGCGTTCATCCATGCTTGCAGGGGCGGCTTCTCGAAATACTTGATGCCGTTCAGGCGCGTGGTGATCCAGTCGCCGCTGGCGAACATCTCGCGGCCGATCTCGGCGTAGCGGCCCTCGTCGGGCGGCACCAGGGTGCGCACGCCAAGCGTGGCCAGCGTGAGCAGGATGAAGCCGCCGAGCAGCATCCACAGCAGCGCCGGGGACAGGGACGGCGTGGCGCCGGTGCTCAGCGGCTGGTGAAGAGTGTCATGCATGGCATCTCGTTTCATTGCGGCACCTGCGGATGGATCAGGATTGATTCAACGGCCGCCACCACGCGCTCGACGTCGTCGAAGCTCATCGCGTGGAACATCGGCAAGGTGACGGTCAGGCGGCCGATGCGCTCGGCCACCGGGAACATGCCCTCCGTGTAGCCGCGTGCGCGGTACAGGCTGAATAAATGAATCGGCGCGTAATGGAAGCCGGTGCCGATGCCCCGGCGCGCCATCGCTTCCATGAAATCGGCGCGCGTACCGCTGCCCCGGTCCGGCAGGATGATCTGGAACAGGTGCCAGTTGCTGTGCTCGAAGTCGGCCAGCGGCAGCCGGGCGCCGCTGGCAGCCTCGAAGCCGTCGCCGAAGCAGGCGAAGTAATGGCGCGCCAAGGCGCGCCGGTGCGCGGTGACGGCTTCGATGCTCGCGAGCTGGCCCAGGCCGATTGCCGCCATGATGTCGCTCATATTGTGCTTGCCGCCGGGGAGATCGACATCGATGCCGTCGATGCCCTTGCGGGTGACGCCCTGCAGGCGGTGCCTGGCGGCAAGTGCCGCCTCGTCTTCGTTGTTCAGCACCAGGCAGCCGCCTTCGCCGGTGGTCAGGTTCTTATTCGCCTGGAAGCTGAACGACACCAGGTCGCCGAAGGCGCCGATGGGCCGGCCCCGCCAGCGCGAGCCGAAGGCCTGTGCGGCGTCCTCGATCACGCGTAGCCGGTGGCGCGCGGCGATCTGGTACAGCCGCTCCATGTCCACCGGCAGGCCCGACAAGTGGACCGGCATCAGCGCGCGCGTACGCGGCGTGATCGCCGCCTCCAGCCGGTCCAGGTCGATGTTGCGTGTGACCGGGTCGATATCGGCGAACACCGGCGTCGCTCCCACGGCCAGGATCACATTCGCTGTGGCCGGCCAGGAAATCGGCGTGGTGATGACCTCGTGGCCAAGCCCGATGCCTGCCACGCGCAGCGCGACTTCCATGGTGCTGGTGCCGGAATTAAAAGTGAGCACGGGACGCCCGCCGAAACAGGCGGACAGCTGCTGCTCGAATTCGCGTACTTTTGGGCCGCTGGTGATCCAGCCGGAGCGCAGCACATCGCCGACGCCGGCGATGGTGGCCTCGTCGATGGTGGGACGGGAAAATGGCAGGAATGGCAGTTCGGGTGTCATAGACGTTGGCCAGCGCGGTTGGCGGGAAGGCTGGATCGGGTCATGCGTGTCCAGAAATCGGGACCCCGCGTCCACAGGCAGGCCGGGCGCCGGCAGCGGGGCGCTCGTTCCGGTGTGGATGGCGGATCGCGCAGGCGAGTTGAAGTTGCGAGGTAAGCGCATGGTTGTTTCTCCGGGTCTTGGGACTGCGGACTGATAGTCGGGCAAGTTGACTTACTGAATACTTACCGTGGCAATAATTGACGCGGCAGGGGGCGCTTCTGGCGAGGGCGGGGAAGATACAATGCGCGGAAGTCAATCGCTCAGGCAGATGAGCAGGAGGAGTTTTGCATGCAGCATTTCGAACAGCGGCGCGACCGTTTCGAGCTATTCGACCGGATGGAGAGTCCTGCCGTGAACCTGGCGTTCCCGCTGGATTTGCCCGATTTCCGGCCGTGGTGCAAGTCGCAGGGATTGCCGCCGTTCCACGTGCTGCTATGTGCCGTGCTGCGCGCGGTGCGCAAGCTGGAACACTTCCGCTACCGGCTGTTTGAAGGTGAGGTGATACTGGTCGACCGCATCGTGCCGTCGTACACGGTGATGAATGTGAACCACGACCTCAATTTCGCGCAGTTCGAATGGTCGGACGATTTGCGCGAGTTCGTCGCACGCAGCCTGGCGGCGCGGGACGAGGCGGTGAGCATGACAGCCCTGAACGAAAAATACCGCACCATGTCGCCGCGCGAAGCCAAGGAGCGGGTCTACATCACCTGCATACCGTGGCTCGCCTTCACGTCCATCCAGCATCCTGCAGCGGTGCTGGCGGCGCCCGATATTCCCTCCATCGCCTGGGGCAAGATCCGCGACGCCGGGCCAGGCCAGATCCAGCTCCCGTTCTCGGTGCAAGCCCACCACGGCTTCGTGGACGGCTACCACATCCACCTGCTCGCGCAGCAGATCGCCGCCGAAATTACTGACACCATGGGGTCAGGCACCATGGTGTCAGGTTCTTAGCTGTCGCGGCGCAGGAGGCGGAGCCAGGGGGCGAGGTGGACACAGGCCATCATCAGGTACATGGTGGACATGCCGTTGAAGCGGCTGCTGGAGCAGATGAGGTCTGCGCCGCCGCCGAGATGGCTGAGCAGGGCCATGGCGGCGAAGGCCGGGGCGGCGGCGAGGCCGATCCAGCCCTCCAGGCCTTTATTTCCGGCCGTACTGATCATGGTGACGCCACCATACGCCGTCTTCGTTGCGGCCTTTCGGCGCGCGGTCCAGCCATGCGTACATGCCCCAGATGCCATCCACGCCGCGCGAGTAGCCGGAGTAGGTGTGGTATACGTGGCCATCCTGCAGTGCGAAGGCGCTCACGCCGGGCCGGTCACGCATATAGGCCAGCGAATCAACGCCGCTCATGGCTGACAGGTGATCGACAGGGCCGCCGCCGTCTTCCCATGAGCGCAGCCCGGGTTCGGTGCGGTAGTTGTAGTCGATACCCGCGCGCTGCTGGTCCTCGGTGAAATAGACATTGAAGTCGCTATTGAAGTCGCCCGGCGCCGACGAAGCCCAGTCGAAGCTCCAGCCCATGCGCTCCTTGAATGCCTGCAGCTTGCCGATCGACGCGCGCGAGACAGCGGTGAAGGCAACGTCATGGTTCTCCAGGTGCACCACGATGCCGTTGAAGCTGTCGGCAATCGATGAGCAGGACGGGCAGCCGGCCGTGTAGTCTTCGCCATACATGAAGTGATAGATCATCAGCTGCGAGCGGCCCTTGAACAGGTCTTTCAGCGTGACGCTGCCTTGCGGCGTATCGAAACGGTATTCCTTGTCGATGCGTACCCATGGCAGCTGCTGGCGCCGTTCCGCCAGCGCATCGCCGCGCCGCGTGTGTTCCTTTTCATCCGCCAGCAGCTTGAGGCGGGCGTCCAGCCATTCGCCGCGGGTTCCGGTCTTGTGCTTCGTCATCTTGCTTCTCCTTTCGGTGGTTGTTGTCGTACCATGGACATCCTGACGCAAGCCGGCCGGGGTATGGGAGTGACAAATTTGACGGGATTTGCATGGACTCGATGATCGCCGCCGCAGCGCGCCTGCTCGCCATGGGCGACTTGCTCGGCGCCCTGAAGCGCGTTGCGCTGCGCGAGGACCCGCCTGCACTGGCGCTGCGCGGCATCGTGATGGCGCAGCTCGGCGACTTCGAACGCGCCAAGGTGCTGCTGAAGATGGCGGCGCGCGCGTTCGGCCCAAGGGAAGCGGTGGCGCGCGCCCGCTGCGTGGTGGCCGAAGCGGAGATTGCATTGGTCTCTCGCGACCTGGCCTGGCCGCCGAAAGCGCTGGCCGCAGCCCGCGCAACGCTCGAAGCGCATGGCGACCGCCTGAATGCGGCGCATGCCCGCCACCTCGAAGTCCGCCGCCTGCTGCTGATCGGGCGGCTGGACGATGCCGGGCGCCTGCTGGCAGGCGCCGACCCCGCCTCCTTGCCGCCGCCGCTGCGTGCGGCGCACGAACTGGCGCAGGCCGGCATCGCCATCCGCCGCCTGCACACGGGCGTGGCGCGCGCCGCGCTGCAGCGCGCCAGGGATGCAGCGGCACTGACAGGAATCCCCGGACTGATGGCGGAAGTGGAAAGCGTGGCCGAGGCGCTGGCCAGGCCGGCCGGCCGCCTCATCGCACGCGGGGCGGAACGCATGCTGCTGCTGGAAGACGTGGAAGCGCTGCTGGCATCCGGCACGCTGGTGGTGGATGCCTGCCGCTACCTGGTGCGCAAGGACGCCGCCTCGGTGCCGCTCGCCACGCGCCCGGTCCTGTTCACGC
This sequence comes from Pseudoduganella rhizocola, assembly GCF_045984285.3. Taxonomy (NCBI): domain Bacteria; kingdom Pseudomonadati; phylum Pseudomonadota; class Betaproteobacteria; order Burkholderiales; family Oxalobacteraceae; genus Pseudoduganella; species Pseudoduganella rhizocola. The sequence continues at coordinate 617,312 of NZ_JBJQIK030000003.1, read as the reverse complement.
TGGCCCGCATGCTGGCCGAAGCCTGGCCCGGCGATGCAAGGCGCGCCGCGCTGATTGGCGCAGCCTTCCGTGGCAGGGAGGCTGACGAGTCCTACCGCGCCCGCCTGCGTGTTGAAATCGGGCGCCTGCGCAGCGAGCTCCATGCCTTCGCCGATATCAAGGCAACAAAGGACGGTTTCGCGCTGGCCCCGCACGGCGGGGGCGAAGTGGCCGTGCTGGCGCCGCCCGTGGAAGAATACTATGGCGGGGTGCTGGCCTTCCTTGCCGATGGCGAGGCCTGGTCGAGCTCCTCGCTTGCCATCGCGCTGGACAGCAGCCCGCGCACGGTGCAGCGCGCGCTCGATGCGCTGGCGGAGGCAGGCAAGGTCCATTCCTTCGGCCGGGGACCGGCGCGGCGCTGGACCATACCGTCGCTGCCCGGATTCCCGTCAACTTTGTTACTCCCCGCTGCGCTGCCGGCAGCTTAGGATGAAGCCATGAAAACTTCCAAAGCCCAGATCCTCCGTGAATACGGACCTTTCCCCGGTGTCGAACAGGTTGGCGGCGTCACTTACGACGGCAACAACGTCTGGTTCGCATCCGGCGACAAAATCAACGCCATGGACCCGGCCGGGGGCGAACTCGTTCGCTCGCTGCCGGTCGCGGCCCACGCAGGGACGGCCTTCGATGGCCGCCACCTCTACCAGATTGCGGAAGACCGCATCCTCAAGCTCGATCCGCAAAGCGGGGCCGTGCTGTCTTCAATTCCGGCGCCCGGCAACGGCACGGACTCCGGCCTCGCCTGGGGCGAGGGAACGCTATGGGTTGGCCAGCACCGCGACCGCAAGATCCGCCAGATCGATCCCGAAACCGGCGCCGTGCTGCGCACGATCGAGTCCAACCGCTTCGTTACCGGCGTGAGCTGGGTGGACGGTGAGCTCTGGCACGGCACCTGGGAGGGCGACGACAGCGATGTGCGGCGCATCGATCCGCAAACCGGCGAGGTGATTCAGCGCCTCGAAATGCCGAAAGGTGTCGGCGTATCGGGGCTCGAATCCGACGGCGGCGACCGGTTCTTCTGCGGGAATGGCGGCAGCGGCAAGGTGTTCGCCATCAAGCGCGGCGCCTGAAGGCCGTACCAAGCAGCGCCAGGCCTGCCGCCAGAAGCGCCCAGCGCGATGGCTCAGGCACCGGCGCTGCCGAAAACGCCCTGAATGAACTGGACAGGTAGGCGTAGCCATAGCCCGCGGCAGCGCCATGATTTTCGTACCTGCCGGTCAGGGTGGCGCTGATGTCGATGGAAGGCCTGGCCCACGGCGTTGCTTCGATCGACTGCATGCCGCCCGCGACACTGTCCGGGTCATACGGCATGGAGCCGATGGCGAGATAGGCAGCGCCCTGAATCCATTCATTCGTGCCTGGGGGACTGCTGACACTCGCCTGTATCGTGCTGTCGCTGCTGAATTCGATCGCGGTATTGGCCGCCAGTTCGAAGTAGATATGGGACGACGACGCGTCGATGCTGGCTCCGCCCACATTCCCCGAATATGAGGTGCGCGCATCGATCGCCAGGGTTTCACTCCATGGCGATTCGCGGTGCGCGATGGTGACTTCCGCCGCGCTCTGCACACCGGCATCGCCCCTGATCGTCAGCGTTTCCTTGCCCTGGCCGGCCGCAGCGTAGTATTCCGACGCGCCGCCGCGCAACAGCATCATGTCGATGGCGCCTGCCGGATCCTGCAAATGGTCTGGCGGCACCGGCAGGGTGGGAAGAAAGGTGACGCCGGCAGCGATGCCATCTTCCGGCGTAAGGTCGATGATGCGGTAGCTCAGCGGGCCTTGCCGCACATGCAGCGCGGTGTCGGCCGTGGCGGGCAGGGCTGCCACAGTTGTCAGAACGGTCAGGAAGGTTGCAGCGAGGCGGGGCATCAGGAATCCATGGAAGAACGGGTATGCCTCATTCTTCGCGCCCTGGCAATGTGCGTCAAGCGTGCGCGTATGCTTGTGCAGGGAAGCGACAATGCAGCCGGTACTGCCGGGTCAGGCCGGACAGTGCCTACACGGCTGCTGCCGCAACGCCGATACGCAAGGCGGTGCGGGCGGCATAGCATGACACCTCCCAACGAAATCAACGTTCAGGAGGAATCAATATGGCAAGGCTACTTAAACTGGCGGCGCTCGCGATAGGCGGCGTCCTGATTGCGAAGAAACTCAAGCAGAACAAGGCTGGCGGCAAAAACTCATCTGTCAGCGAAAGCATCACGGTGAATGTGCCCGTGCGCACCGCCTACGACCAGTGGACCCAGTTCGAGGAATTCCCCTCCTTCATGGACAGCGTGCACGAAATCCGCCAGCTCGACGATAAGCGCCTGCACTGGAGAGCCGATGTCTTCGGCAAAACGGTGGAGTGGGACGCGGAAATCGTTGAGCAGATTCCCGACCGCCGCATCGCCTGGCGCAGCACGACCGGGAAACCCAACAGCGGGGCGGTGCGCTTCGAACCGCTGTCGGCTTCCCGCACCCGCATCGTGCTGGAGATGAGCTACACGCCGGAAGGCGCGATCGAGACCGTGGGCGACATGCTGGGCGCCGTCTGCATGGAAGCGCGCGGCAACCTGAAGCGCTTCAAGGAAATGATCGAAGCGCGCGGCCACGAAACGGGCGCGTGGCGCGGTTCGATCCAGGACAGCGGCAAGCCCGTTACGACGCACTGAGGGCGGCCAGCGCCACGGCATCGGCTCCTGCAGGCCAGCGCAGGCGGCCGGTGCCGTCGTTCGCCGCCTGCCATACCGTTTCCGCCACATCGGTTTCGCGCGTGAACGCGGGCATCTCCGACAGCGAGGCGAACATGCGCTGCGCCAGCGGCGCATAAGGCTCTGTCACCAGTCCTTCCAGGCGGTGCCCGGAATTGCTCGCGAAGCGAGTGGTCGGCCCGTAGCCCGGCTGTACCAGCTTCACGCGGATATTGAATGCTTCCAGCTCCAGCGCGAGGGAGGCCGTGTAGCCTTCGATTGCAGTCTTGCTGGCCGTGTAGGGCGCCACCAGCGGCATCGGCATGAGCACCGCGCTGGACGTCACGTTCACAATCAGGCCCGAGCCGCGCTCGCGGAATCCGGGCAGCACCGCCTGCGTCATGGCCATCACGCCGAAGGTGTTCGTTTCGAAGACTTCGCGGATGGTGGCCATCGGTGTGGCTTCGCTGGCGCCGAACAGGCCGATGCCCGCATTATTCACCAGTACGTCGATTGGCCCGGATTGGGCCAGCGCGGCCGCAATACTGCCGGCACTGGTCACGTCCAGCGCCACCACCTGCATGCGCGGCGACTCGGGCAGCACGTCCTTGCGCGGCGTGCGCATGGTGGCGATGACATGCCAGCCCTGTGCGTGGAAGTGGCGGGCGGTTTCGAGTCCATAGCCTGAGGATGCGCCGGTAATCAGTACGGTTTTCATTGCGGTGTTCCTTGTGGGGGTTGGGATGGACGCAACGATAGCGCCTACGGGCCGAACGTTCTACAATAGAACGTCCACATTTTATTTGCGATCGTCCGGCATGCAGGATCCTCTCTCGGAAGTCATCTCCTTGCTCCAGCCGCGCACCGTCCTGTCGAAAGGCATCAGCGGCGCCGGCCGCTGGAGCGTACGCTATAGCGATTTCGGCCAGCCCAGTTTCGGCGCGGTGCTGGAAGGAAGCTGCCTGTTCGCGCTGGACGGGCAGCCGGCCGTGCAACTGGAGGCGGGTGATTTCGTGCTGCTGCCTGCCACGCCGGGCTTCACCATGTGCGGCCATGAAGATGCGGCGCCCGTGCACATCGATGCGCAGCAGGCTGCCGGGCAAACCGGCGAGGTACGGCATGGCCGGCAGGGTGGAGCGCCGGATGTGCGGCTGCTCGGCGGCTGGTTCGAATTCGATTCGCCGGATGCCGCCCTGCTGGTGTCGCTGCTGCCCTCAATGATGCACATACGGGGCGCGCCGCGCCTCGCGACGCTGGTGCGGCTGGTGGCGGAGGAAGCGGATGCGGAAGCGCCGGGGCGCGACCTCGTGCTGGCAAGGCTGGTAGAGGTGCTGCTGATTGAAGCCCTGCGTGCCGGGAGCACAAACGGCGCGCCGCCGGGCATGCTGCGCGGCCTGTCCGATGCGCGGCTTGCCAGCGCCATGCGACAGATCCATGGCGATCCCGCGCGGCAGTGGACGGTGGAACAGCTGGCCAGGGAATCGGCGCTGTCGCGGTCCAGTTTCTTTGAACGCTTCACGCAGGCGGTAGGACTGCCGCCGATGGAATACCTGCTCGCGTGGCGCATGGCGCTGGCCAAGAAGCTGCTGCGCCAGCAGGGTCTTGCGCTGGCCGAGGTGGCTGAACGGGTGGGCTACAGCTCGTCCAGCACCTTCAGTACGGCTTTCAGCCGCTACGTCGGCCAGCCGCCGGGCCGCTACGCCCGGCATGGCGAAGCTTAGGGCTGCATCATCTCGTCGAGGCGCTTCTGCATCGCATCGGCCCACAGCTGGTAGCCGGCGGCGGTGGGGTGCAGCTGGTCCGGCATGATGGAGTAGGGGATTTTGCCGTCCTGGCCGAGGAAGACGTTACCGATGTTCAGGTAGCGCACGTTGCGGCCATCTTCCATCTGCATCAGTTCCTTGTTGACGGCGTCGATGACTTCCATGCGCTTGTTCGCTTCGGCTTCGGCTTTCGCGACCGGCACCTCCTGCGGAGGACGCGGGCCGCGCGGGAAAATGGCAAGCAGCAGCACCTTGGTATTGGGCAGCTTGGCACGGATCGCCGCCACGATCTTGCGGTTGGCGGCGGCAATGTCCGCTGCGCTGTCATCCAGGCTGTTGTTGGTGCCGATCATCAGCACCACCACCTTTGGCGCAATGCCATCCAGTTCCCCGTGCTGGATCTGCCACAGCACGTTCTGCGTGCGGTTGCCGCTGATGCCGAAGCTGGCGGCGTTGTACTTCGCATAGTAGGCGTCCCACACATGCGGCGCCCTGTGCCAGCCTTCGGTAATGGAGTCGCCCATGAAGAGCAGGCCAATCGGGCCGCTCTTGCCGCGCGCGAGATAGCGCTCGTGCTTGGGAATAAAGGTGGTGTCGGCATGCTTCGGCGCCGGCGTGCCCGGATCCTGTCTGGGCGTCTGTGCGAAGGCGGCCAGGCTGACGATACTCAGTGCCAGCAGCAGGCGGGTGATCAGTGCTTTCATTCTTGTCCTTTGGAAGATGGTTTAACCTGTTCTACCGTGCCGCCCAGCCAGAGTGAGATGAACACCAGCGGCACCAGCACGGCTCCGAGCACGAAGAAGGGCGTGTAGTCACCGCCCGCCGTCAGCACCGGCACCAGCTGCATGCAGATAATAACGCCCAGCACGGCCGATGTGCCGCTGATGCCGGCCAGAGAACCGACCGTTTTCCCCGAAAAGAAATCGCTGGGAAGGGTCTGGATATTCGTGATGGCGGCCTGGAAACCGAACAGGATCACGGCAATCGAGGTGACGGCCAGCAGCGGCGTGTGCGCAACGGCGGTGAACAGCAGCGCCGGGAACATCAGCACGAGGCCCAAAATAATCACCAACTTGCGCGCGCGGTTGACGGAAATACCACGCTGCAGCAGCTGTCCACACAGCCAGCCGCCGGAAAGTGCGCCCAGTCCGGCGCCCACATAGGGCACCCAGGCGAACATGCCGATCTGCTTCACGTCGAAATGGAACTTCTCGTTCAGGTAGAGCGGCAGCCAGCCCACGAACAGCCACCACACCGGGTCGATGAAGAAGCGTGCGGCAATCACGCCCCAGCTCTGGCGGTGGCGCAGCAGCTGGCCCCAGGTCGGCACATATTCCGGCCGGCCTGCTTCCGTACTGCGGCGCTGGCCGCTGAGGATGTAGTCGCGTTCTTCCTGCGTGATCCACGGGTGCTGGTCGGGACCGGCGAGGTAGACGATCATCCAGGGCACGATCCAGATGAAACCGAGCGCGCCGATCAGGATGAAAGTGGTTTTCCAGCCGACATATGCATACAGTACCGCGACCAGTGGCGGCGCGATGATGGAGCCGACCGATGCGCCCGCGCCGAATATGCCCTGGCCCAAAGCGCGCTCCCTGACCGGAAACCATTCGGCGATGGCCTTGGTGGCGCCGGGCCAGTTACCGGCCTCGCCGACGCCGAGCAGGGCGCGGAACAGGCTGAATGACAGGGCGGAGCGCGCCACGAAGTGCAGGGCGATTGCCACGGACCACAGCAGGATGGACAGGATAAACGCGACCCGCGTGCCCAGCGCATCGAACAGTTTGCCGAACAGGGACTGGCCGATGGCATAGCCGACCAGGAACACGGTAATGATGTTGGCATAGTCCTGCTTGTCCAGCCCCAGGTCTTCCGCAATGCCCGGCCACATCACGGCGAGCGCGGAGCGGTCGATGTAGTTGATGATGGTGGCGATGGCCACCAGTGTGATGACCAGCCATCGCAGGCCGCTGATCGTTTTCATTGTCGTCTCCGTTATTTTTGTCTGCGGGGCTGTCAGCCGCGCTCACCGGCCAATGCTTGTTCGAGCTGTGCGCGGTTGGGCAGTCCTTCGCAATCGCCGCGGAACTGCACCACGCGCGCACCGACGGCGTTGCCGCGCAATGCAGCGTCCTGCAGGCTGAGGCCTTCCAGGAGGGCGCTGATGACGCCGACCGCGAAGCCGTCGCCCGCGCCCACGGTATCGACCACGCGCGGCACCCTGAAGCCGGAAACCGTGCCGCTGCCTGCTTCGCTCGCGTAGTAAGCGCCTTGCGCGCCAAGCTTGATGACCACTTTGCGCGCACCACGTTCGAGGTAGAACCCGGCGATGGCGGCCGGCTCCTCACGGCCTGTGAGCAGGCGGCCTTCGGCGATGCCGGGCATGACCACATCCGCACGGCTGGCCAGGTCGTTGATGGTGTCGATCATGGCGTCCTGCGAAGGCCACAGGCGCGGCCTCAGGTTCGGATCGAAGGTGACGATGCGGCCCGCAGCGCGCGCCGCATCCGCCATGGCGAAGGCCAGCTCGCGGCAGCTGTGGGACAGCGCGGGCAGGATGCCGGTGATGTGCCACAGCCGCGCCGCGCCGAATGCGCCGCCCGGCATGTCGGCCAGCGACATATGGCTGGCAGCGGAACCGCGCCGGAAGTATTCCACTTCCGGATCGCTGCCGTCATCGGTGCTGGACTTGAGCATGAAACCGGTGGGATAGCGCGCGTCGATGCGCAACTGGCGCCGGTCTATGCCTTCGGCCTCCATGAATTCCGCCAGGTTGCGGCCAAGGCTGTCCGCACCGAGGCTGCTGATATAGCCAACGTTGAAGCCCAGGCGGCGCAGGCCGACGGCGACATTCAGTTCGGCGCCCGCCGTAGCGCGTTCGAATTCGCTCACGCGCGACAGGGCGCCCGGCTGGCGGGCGATCAGCAGGGCCATCGCTTCGCCCGCCGTGATGACGTCTGGTACTTGCAGCTGATCGTTCAATCCCGCCTCCTTCTAGAAACGCATGATGGTGGTCAGCACCGCCTGCTTTGCCGCAGGCAGGGACATGCGCAGGACGGTACCGCGCTGCTCCTTCGGTCCTTTGTCCACGTTGCCCGGCGGCCCGGCGGCGGTGACGATGCCGGGTTCGATGATAGCCTTTGCGCCCGCGCCGCTGGTGACTTGCAGCGCCGCCGGCTGGCCTTCAACAATGAAGCGCCGTTCTCCCACCTGTTTGATCGCATTGTCGCCATGCACCTGCGCCGTCATCACCACCGGTTTGCTTGCCCGCAGCGTATCCGTGGTGGTCCAGGCGCCGCGCGCCCAGGTGAAGCGGCGTTCCAGCTTCTCCACGCCCAGTTCGGGGCGGTAGGCGCCGGTGAGGTCGGCCACGATCTCGGCATGATCGCGGCCCAGCGTGACCTTGCTCATGCGGATGCGGTCCAGCCGCTCGTATGGATAGTCGGCGAAGGCGTCGTGGCCGCGGCCATCGAGGGCCTGTCCGGTGCCGTCGATCAGCAGCGTGTTGCTCAGGGTGCTGCTCGGCAGGCCGGCATAGCCCATCGGGCCGCTCAGGTAGCTGCCGCCGCCGAACAGGATGAAGCTGCCCGCATCCGGATGGGAGTGGCCCATGGAGAGGTGCCAGTCCGGCATTTTCGGAATCAGGGCCGTGATATGGTGGCCTTCCGGCGGACCTGCGCGGAAGGCGAAGGCCGTGGCTTTCGGCGTCCAGTCGCTGCGCCAGTAGACCGTGCCTAGGTCTTCGAAGTGATGGTAGGGTTTGATGGCCGCCATCGGTTTGGCCTGTACCTTCGGGTCATACCAGAAGATGTTCCAGAATTCCTCTGCGCAGATATGGCCCAGCGATGCCATCCACGCGGCTACGCCCTGTGCTTCCGCATCCTTGTAGCGCGAGGCGAAGCGGTACAGCAGGTTGTAGTTCGAGTGCAGCTTGCCGCCCGGATGGGTGCGCGCCGCATCATGGCCGTGGCGGGCGCGCGTCAGCGGGCCTTCGAATGCATCGCCGAAATCGAAGATGTCCTGGCCGTTCGGCGTGATGGAATGTGCCATGTAGAGATGGGCCTTGCGCAGGGCAGGGTGGTCGTACATATCGTCGCCTGCGGCGTGGGCGAAGGCATCCAGCGCGTGCACGATCCACGGCATGGAAAACACCCAGTATTCCACGCCTTCGTAGAAGTAGCCGTCCGGTGACGCCACTTCCAGTACGCGTGTGAAGATCGCGCGCGACAGAGCCGCCCAGTTGGCAGCTTCGGGCACTTCGTCCCACAGCGCATAGGCGGTGACCACCAGGCCGGAGATGGGGATGAAGCAGTGGTTCTGGCTGTAGGAGTAGGACTTGCCGGGTTTTGGCGAGAAGTGCGCCGCCAGGATGCGCGCCTGGCGCACCAGTTTGTCGCGGTAGCGCTTGCGCTCTTCTTCGCTCAGCACGTCGTACAGCAGGTCGTAACCGGCGCCGAGGCCGTACAGCAGGTGGCCTGCCGCGAGATCGATATCCGGCTTGCTGTAGGTGTAGCCCCAGACCGGGTAGCTGACAGCGGCATCCATATACTTCTTCGCTACTTCCAGGTAGCGCGCGTCGCCCTCGATCTTGTAGGCCAGTGCCGCAGCGACGATGCCGATGCCGGTAGCGTTCTGCGCGCGGCGCGTCTGCGCCGGCGATTCTGCAGGCTCGTTTTTCATGGCGGCCATATTGGCCAGCGCCGCCTGCCAGAGTTCGCGGTGGCTGCCGCGTGCACGTTCGCGCAGTTCATCCAGCCCCCTGGCCGTGGTGAACACCCTCGGGTGCACGCCCTGCAGTTCCTTGCGCAGCGGCGCCGGGTGCTGCTTCATGATGGTTGCGAGCGGATGTTCGCCTGCCGTGGCAGCGCCCTGTTTGGTGCCCAGCGCCTCGCGCGCATCCTGGCCGAGCGCCAGCGCAGGCAAAGCGAGTCCCGCGGCGCCGAGGAAACGGCGCCGTGTGAAGAATTGGTTCATGCAATGTCTCCGGAAGAGGGTCAGTAGAGGCCAAGGCCGCCGTTGACCTGGATGATCTCGCCGGCGAGGAAGGCGGCGCGCTCCGACGCGAGGAAGACCACGACGTTTGCCACGTCTTCCGGCTCGCCTTCGCGCTTGGCCGGGGTGCGGTCGGCAATCGCCTGGCGGTTGGCCGGGGTATTGAAGGTATCGTGGAAGCGGGTGGCGATCAGGCCCGGTGCGATGCCGTTGACGCGGATGCCCAGCGGTCCCACTTCCTTAGCCAGCGCGCGGGTGAAGGTGGCCACGGCTGCCTTGGCCGAGGCGTAGTGCGAAGAGCCCGGGCCGCCGCCGTCAAAGGCCGCCAGCGAGGACATGGTGATGATGGTGCCGCGCTTGCGCGCTTCCATGCGCTTGAGCGCCGCCTGGCACACGAGGAAGGTGCTGGTGAGGTTCAGGTTCATGCCTTGCTGCCACAGCTCGAGCGGCATATCCACCACGCGGCAGCGCTGGATCAGGCCGCCGGCGTTGGCGAACACGGTGTCGATGTCGCCGATGGCCTGTTCCGCTTCCGCGAACACCTGTTCGGCCACTGCGCTGTCCGTGAGGTCGGCCTTGATGGCCTGCGCCTTGCGGCCCATGGCGCGGATCTGCGCCACCACTTCTTCCGCTTCCGTGCTGCTGCTCCAGTAAGTCAGCACCACGTCCGCACCTTCCTTCGCAAGCGCCAGCGAGCTTGCCTTGCCGATGCCCGATGCGCCGCCCATCACCAGGGCGCGTTTTCCGATAAGTTCCATAAGCCTGCTGTCTCCAGAGTGAGAGTTGATTTATTTCGGCGGCGCCGCAGTGGACGCCCGCACCACCAGTTCCGGCGCGAACAGTTCATCGCCGGGTGCGGAGGCCGGCGCGAGAATGCGCTGGACTGCGGCATCGGCCATGGCCTGGATCGGCTGGCGCAGGGTGGTGAGCGGAGGGTCGTGCGCCGCCGAGAAGAAAATGTCGTCGATGCCGAGCAGGGAGCAATCGCGCGGGATCTGCCGGCCAAGCTGCTTCAGGCCCACGCCGATACCGATGGCCATCATGTCGTTGATGGCGATTGCCGCCGTCGGTTTGGTGCGCGCCTCGACGATGCGCGAGGCCGCGCTGCGGCCCAGTTCAAACAGGCGGGTGTCACCGTGCGGATCGCTCGGCGCATCCGTGGAATCGGCGATCACCAGTTCGCCGATGATGCCCGCCGCCGCCACTGCCTGCTGGAAGCCGCGCACACGTTCCTGCCGGTTCAGCGTGTAGGGCGGAGGCGTGACCAGCGCAAGGGACTTGTGGCCGAGCGAAACCAGGTGCTGTACCGCCATCGCCGTTGCGGCGGCATTGTCCACCGAGATGGTAGCGATGCGGTTGTGGCCTTCGTCAGTGCGCTTGATGTCGAACGCCACCACCGGGCAACGCGAGGTCATCGCCACCAGGTGGTCGGTATCGCTCAGGGCCGAACCGGTGATGATGCCCTTGACCCCATAGGCCAGCAGGTCGGCCATCACGGCCCGTTCGCGGTCCGGGTCGCGGAAGGTACTGAAGGTCATCACATGGCAGTGGTGCCTTGCCGCTGCCGCTTCCACCGCGCAGGCCAGCGACCCGAAGAACTGGTTCGCCAGCGAGGGAACGAGCAAGCCGACCATCGACGCCACCCCCGTTTTAAGCTGACGCGCCGCATTGTTCGGGCGGTAGCCGAGCTGCTCGATCGCCTGCTGGATCTTGAGCTGGGTGTCAGGGCGCATCTGTCCCGCCCTGTTGTTGAGGAAGTTGGAGATCGTGGACGTCGATACGCCTGCGAGGCGGGCGACGTCCTGGATTTTCGGCTCGCTCATGTGTTCCTTGATAGCGTCAGAAAGTTACGTCCAGACGGGCCGTGTAGTAACGGAAGGCATCGCGTGCTGGCTGCCATCCGTACGACTTGATGTCCGGTCCGGAAGTCTGTTTAAAGTTGAGGAAGGAGCCCACGTTGCCAACGGCGTAGTGCTTGTCGCCGACGTTTTTCACGCCGACCGTGAACTTGTACTTGCCCTTGTTGTCCTTGATGGAGGCGCCGAGATCGACGATACCATAGCCCGGACGGCGCAGGCTCGGGTCCTGGCTGATGGCGCCCATCACGCGCGACTGGGTGCGCGCCTGCGCCTGGATCGCGGCCGTGTAAGGGATGGCGCTCAGCGGGATCGTATATTCGCCGCCCACGCTGAATTTCCACTTCGGCGCATTCGGCATGGTGCCGCCGCTCGCATCACGCAGGAAGGCGCCCGGCACCAGCTGGTTCGGCACCTTGCAGTCGGTGGCGCCGCTGTAGCATGGGCCTTGCGTCCACTCGCGGATGGTGGCGCGGGTGAAGGCGAGGTTGGCGTTCAGCAGCAGGTTGCGCGTGACGAGCACGGCGCCATCGGCTTCGAAGCCGCGCGTCTGGATCGAAGGAATGCTGTACAAGACGCTGGCCTGGCTGCCGTCCGAGAAGCGCTCGGTAGCCGAGGTCTGGTAATCGGTGAAGCGCGTGTTGAATACGGCGGCGTTGAAGGTGGCGCGTCCACCCCACAGGTTCGCTTTCAGGCCGGCCTCGAAGCTGGTGGCTTCTTCCGATGCCAGCGGCAGGCGCTTGAACACGTTGACGTTATTGGCGCCGCTGGTCATGTCGTAGGCCACGCCTTTGTGGCCGGTGGAGGCGGTGCCGTACACCGTTACTTCTTCCGTCCAGTGGAAGGAGTAGCCAAGCTTGCCGGTCACGGAGTTCTCGTCGTGCTGCGGCGCCACGTACAGGTTCTCGCCGGTGTGCACATTGTTCGGGGCCGACGATGAGAGGCTGTCGATGGTGTGGAACATGTAGTCGTTCGACTCGCGGTTCGCGCGCATGCCCGCGGTCAGGGTGTGGCGCGGCGCGAAGTCCCAGCTGCCGTTGGCGTAGATCGAGCGGTTCAGTGCGGAGGAACTGGTTTCATAGTTCGTGTAGTTGGTCTCTTTCACGAACTGGTTGCCGCGCAGGTAGGTGCGGTCATGGCTGGTGCGGGCCAGCCACAGGCCGACCAGGTAGCGCACAGCGCCGGCATCGGGTGAAGTCAGGCGCAGCTCCTGGGTGGAGGTCTTGCTGTCCAGCGTGCCGTTGATCATGGGCGGCTCGGCGATGCCGGAAGGCTTGCCGCTGTGGTTCACCTGGTAGAAGGTGGAGATCAGGTCGATATTGTCGTTGTCGCGGAAGTCGTTCGACTTGTTCTTGTCCACCGAGGAGATGGAGGTCAGCGAGTGGCCCGCCAGTGCCGTATTGTCCGGGAACAGGTAGTTGATGCGCAGGCCCAGGCTGCGGTCCGTCGATTCCAGGCCGGTCGGCGAGTCGTTGCGGATGGTGCGGTTGAAGGGCGTGATGTTGATGCCGCGCAGGACGGCCGTGTTGGACAGGGCAGTGTAGTTCTTGTTGTACAGGTAGCCCACGCCCGGATCGATGGAGGTGATGGCGGCGGTATTCCCGGTAGACAGCGAATGGTCGTAGTGGCCGTTCAGCTGCACATCCAGGTCCGGCGTGACCTGCCACTGCACCTTGGCGTTGAAGGTGCGGCCGCCCGAGCCGTTCTGGCGCGAGTCGTTCGTCAGGTTATACAGCATGCCGGGGAAGTTGGTCTTCGATGCGAACACGCGCACGCCCACATCATCCGACACGCGGCCGCTGACGGCGGCGCTGGCGCGGTATTCCTGGTCGCTGGTGCGGAACAGGCTTACCTTGCCGCTCAATGGGCCGCTGCCGATCGGCTTGCTGGTGACGACCACTGCGCCTGCAATGGCGCTCTTGCCGAACATGGTGCTCTGCGGGCCTTTCAGCACTTCCACGCGCTGCACGTCGGCCAGGTCCTTGAAGGCCTGCTGCGGCTGGGAGTAGGGCAGGTCGTCCACGATGATGGCCACGTCGCCCTCGATGCCGATATTGTTCGAGGTGGTGCCGATGCCGCGCATATTGATGCTGTTGGTGCCGACCTGGGTGCCGACCGACACCGACAGGGCGGGGGCGAGGTTCACAATATCGACGAACTCGCGCACATTATTGCGGTTCAGCGTTTCCTCGGTCAGCACCGAGATGGACATCGGCACATCTTCCAGCTTCTCGATGCGCCGGTTGGCGGACACCACCACGGCTTCCAGTTTCAGCGGCTCATCGGCCGCGGGCTGCACCGGGGCCGCCTGCTGCGCCTGGGCGCTGCCGCCAAACATTGCCACCGCCAGGGCGGCGGCAATCGGGGTAAGTCGAAGCGGCGCGGGGCCGGGCCTTCCGTAAACAACTGCCATATCTGTCTCCATTATTTTTTATCTGTAGAGCTGGCTTTATGCTGTAACGATTTACTGTAACGTTACAGTAAAAGTGCGAAAAAAGTAAAGCAACATCAGTGATCCAGAACCGGGAAATGCGAGCAGGCGCCGCCCCGGAAAGTACAGAAAGGGCGGTCTTGTCATCCGAACACGTCACTGTAACGATTTAGTGTATCGGTTTAGTGAAGGATATAGCAATTTTTCGCGATGTCAACCAATTTCTACACCAGCCGCCGCACGATTGAAAAATCATTGCCGTACGGCAATTATGCGTTATGATGGGTGCTCAATATTCAGACGGAGGCGTCATGGAGTTGATCAAGAAAGCAGCACAACTACGTTGCGAGGAGCGTTACAGCGAAGCGATCAGCCTGATCGAAGAGCACGCGGACAGCCTCGCCATTCCCGAGCGCATTCCCGCCTTGCTGCAGGCCCTGTACGCGGCCGAGGAAGCGAAGCAGGAAGTGCACGCCGAACAGTTCGCCGCCCGCCTGTTCGCCCTCGAACCGACCCTGCGCTCCATCCAGCGCTACAGCCACGGCTGAGCTCCTGTCCACCCTGGGGTCAGGCACCAAAGTGGACACAAGCTCATCGCTATCTCGCGCTCTACGCGTGGGGCCGTGTCCACCTTGGTGCCTGACCCCAAGGTGGACGGGACGGCCATCCGGCGGGCTGGGCAGTAGGTCAGATGGCCTGGCCGCCGGAGACTTCGATGCGCTGGGCGTTGATCCAGCGGTTGCTGTCGGAGAGCAGGCTGGCGATCATGGGGCCGATGTCGTCGGGGACGCCGACGCGGCCCAATGCCGTCATGGCGGCGAAAGCACGGTTCAGGTCCGGGTTGTCGCGTACGGCGCCGCCGCCGAAGTCCGTTTCGATGGCGCCCGGCGCAACGGTGTTGACCGCAATGCCGCGCGCGCCCAGCTCCTTCGCCATGTACACCGACAGCACTTCCACCGCCGCCTTCGCCGCCGCGTAGGCGCCATAGCCGGGATACGATACCCGCGTCAGCCCACTCGATATGTTCACGATGCGGCCGCCGTCCGCCAGCAGCGGCAGCAGCGCCTGCGTGAGGAAGTACACGCCCTTGAAGTGCACATTCACCAGGCTATCGAACTGCGCTTCCGTGGTGTCCTCGATCAGCGCGTAGTCGCCATGCCCGGCATTGTTGACCAGGTGGTCGAAGCTGGCGCGCTGCCAGTGCTGCTGCAGCAGGCCTTTCAGCTCAGCCGCGAAGGGCTTGAAAGCCGCGGTGTCGCCGGTGTCGAGCTGCAGGGCCGCCGCCTTGCGCCCCATCGCGGCAATCTCCGCGACCACGGCTTCCGCTTCCTCGCGGCGGCTGTGGTAGGTGACGATGACGTCGCCGCCCGCGCGGGCGATGTTCAGTGCCGTGTTTTTACCGAGGCCGCGGCTGCCGCCGGTGACGATTGCGATCTTGCTCATGTTGAACTCCTGTGTGGTTATCTGGAGTTGTCATGGTAGGTTTTCAGGCCTGTCCAGGTCTTGCCGGAACTGCCCCTTTTCTTGCCTGATCTGCCAAATCGACTTCCCGGCATGGCCGCCAATGCGGTAGGATGCGGCCATGCTCAATCCTTTGCTCACTGCCGTCAGCCGCTACCTGGACCAGCATGCCGGGCAGGCCGGCATCGCGCAGACGCCCGTGCCCGGCCTTACCACCATTCGCTCACTGGCTCCCAGCGGGCTGCAGCACGCCATCTCGCGCCCCCTGGTCTGCCTTGTGCTGCAGGGGACCAAGGAAGTCACCATCGGCACCGAAACGCTGGAATTCAACGCCGGCGATTCCTTGCTCATTACGGCAGACGTGCCGACCGTGAGCCAGATCACGCGCGCCAGCAGGACGGCGCCATACCTGTCGCTGGTGCTGGACCTGGATCTCGCCATCGTCTCCGAACTGGCGCTGCAGATGGGCGAGGGCAGCGGCGCCGATGGCCTGCCGGTGCGCTCGGCGCCCACCGATGCCGAAGTGGCCGATGCCGCGCTGCGCCTCATGCGGCTGCTGGACCGCCCGGAAGCGGTGCCCGTGCTGCACACGCAGCTGGTGCGCGAACTGCATTACTGGCTGCTGGCCGGGCGCCATGGCGCGGCAATCCGGCGCCTCGGCTGGCCGGACGGGCATGCCGAGCGTGTAACGCGCGCCGTGGCGGCGATCCGGGAGGGCTATGCAGGCCCGTTGCGGGTGGATGAACTGGCGTCGATTGCAGGCATGAGTTCTTCCTCCTTCCGCCATTACTTCCGCGAGGTCACATCCCTGTCGCCGCTGCAGTTCCAGAAGCAGCTGCGCCTGATCGAAGCGCGGCGCATGATGATGTCGGAAGGCGCCACGGCCAGCACGGCCGCCTTTGCGGTCGGCTACGAAAGCGTGTCGCAGTTCACCCGCGAGTATGGCCGCATGTTCGGCCAGCCGCCCGCACGGGATTCGCGTGCTCTCAAGGCCCGTGCGGGAGAACCGGCATGACCGCGGAACTGCGTGCAGGCGCCCTGCAATGCCTGCTGGAGACCAGCCCCGAAGCAAAGACGCGGGCCGTGGCGGCGCTGGCGGAGGCCTGCGCCGCCGGCCGCTGCGCCGTGGACTGCGATGTCCTGATCGCGGAGCCGGATGGGGTGCCGGGCCGCCCCGCGCGCCCGGAACTGGTGGCGCCAAAGCTGGTGGGGCGCCGTTCCATGGTGACGGTAGAGGGCCGCGCCATGCTGGTTCACGCACTGGCGCATATCGAATTCAATGCCGTGAACCTGGCGCTCGATGCGGTCTGGCGCTTTCCCGGCATGCCGCTTGCGTACTACACGGACTGGCTGCGCGTGGCAAAAGAGGAGGCCTATCACTTCGGCATGCTGGCCGCGCACCTGCAAACGCTGGGCTACGAGTATGGCGCCTTCCCGGCGCATAACAGCCTGTGGGAGATGGTGGAGAAAACCCGCGCCGATATCACGGCGCGCATGGCGTTGGTGCCGCGCACGCTGGAGGCGCGCGGCCTGGATGCGATTCCGCCGCTGCGCGCCAAGATCGCTCAGGCCGGCGACGAGGCGGCAGCCGCCATTCTCGATATCATCCTGCGCGACGAGATCGGCCATGTGGAAATCGGCAACCGCTGGTATGGCTATATGTGCGCCCAGCTCGGCCTCGATCCGGAAAGCACTTACGACGAACTGGCCGCGCGCTATGAAGCGCCGCCGCTGCGCGGCCCCTTCAATGTGGAAGCGCGCCGCAAGGCGGGCTTCAGCGAGCCGGAACTCAGGCGATTCGCCTGAGCGCCGCCACCAGCTTGTCCAGGTCCGCAGGCCGCGTGAACAATGCGGGGGTAACGCGCACGCAGCTGCCGCCAACCGGTCCATGGCGCACGACCGTAAAGATGCCGAATTCGTCGATCAGGCGCTGCGCCAATGCCGCATTCCCGGCGGGCGTGGCCTGGCCCTTGACGCGGAAGGAGGTCACAGCGCCGCTGGCATCGTCCGGGGCGAGTATCTCGATGCGGTCGTGCCCGCGCAGCTGGCTTACCCAATGGTCGCGCAGGTAGCGCAGGCGCGCGCCCTTTGCTGATGCGCCGATCTGTTCATGCAGCTGCAGCGCCGCCGGAATCGTCATCAGCGCGGCGGCGTTCACGGTGCCCGTGTAGACGCGTGAGCGCACATCGGTCGCCGGATAAAGCCCATTGCCCATATGGACGCGGATATCGGCCAGCCGCGCCTTGCGGATGTAGAGGAAGCCGATGCCCAGCGGCGCGCCGATCCACTTGTGCAGGTTGCCGCCGATGAAATCGGCCTGCATGCCGTCCAGCCGGAAATCGATCTGGCCCCAGGACTGCGCCACGTCGAGAATCACGTCCACACCGCGCTGCTTTGCCATGCGCGTCAGTTCTTCCACAGGCATCAGCAGGCCGGTGCGGTGGCTGATGTGCGTGAGCAGCAGCAGGCGCAGGCCGGGATTGGCGCGCATGGCCTTGTCGTAGGTGTCGAGCACTGCTTCCTTCGTTGCCGGTTCGGGAATCCGCAGCACTACCACGCGCGCATCGCTGCGCTGCGCCAGGTCTTCCATCGCGAACTGCATCGCGTCGTAGTCGAGGTCTGCGTACATGATGGTGTCGCCCTTGCGCAGCCGAGAGTAGTTCACGATCAGGTTCTGCAGCGATTCGGTGGCGGAGCGCGTCAGCGCGATTTCGTCTTCCGCCGCGCCCAGGTGGCGCGCCAGCTGGCTGCGGATGGCATCCATGCCGTCGCGGTCGAATTCGCGCCGCAGGAAGCGGGAGCTGTCGCGGTTCAGCTTGTCGATATTGCGCTTGAAATCGGCCATCACCGGCTTGGCCATGATGCCGTAATAGGCGTTTTCCAGATTGACGTAGTCCGGGCTGACCTCGTACTGCGCCGCCAGCGCCG
Organism: Pseudoduganella rhizocola; assembly: GCF_045984285.3. NCBI lineage: Bacteria > Pseudomonadati > Pseudomonadota > Betaproteobacteria > Burkholderiales > Oxalobacteraceae > Pseudoduganella > Pseudoduganella rhizocola. The sequence goes on along the minus strand of NZ_JBJQIK030000003.1, from coordinate 599,170 downwards.
CCCAGTATTCTTCGTCGCTGCTGCGTGGCGCCGCGGGGGCGGGCAGGGAAGCGATGGTGGCGACAGCGCCGCCGAGGAAGGTGCGGCGGGAGAAAGCGTTCGGCATGGCGGCTCCGTTGATTGGCGATGCATCCATTGTAAGCATGGATGGCGCGCGTGCTTGCGGCGCCGCTTTTCAAGCTATAAACTTAACTTATATGCTACGCGAAATCGAAATCTTCCGGGCAGTGATGACGGCCGGCTCGGCCAGCAAGGCGGCACGCCTGCTGAATATCTCCCAGCCCGCCGTCAGCCTCTCGCTGCGCAAGCTGGAAACGCATGCGGGCCTTGCGCTGTTCGAACGCGTGCGGGGAAAGCTGGTACCCACCCAGGAGGCGCAAGCCTTGCTGTCGGAAGTGCACCGGGCCTTTGTGGGGATGGATGCGATCGAGCACCGGCTGCGCAGCCTGCGCCAGTTCGGTGTGAACCGCCTGCGCATCGCCAGCCTGCCGGGACTGGGCGCCGGTTTCCTGCCGCGGGTGCTGGGCGAAATGAATCTTGGCGCGCGCAAGGTGACGGTGTCGCTGCAGATCATGTCCTCGCGCGAAGTGCGCAGCCGCCTGCTGGCTGGCGAAGCGGACATCGGCCTGATGGCGGACGAAATCAGCCTTGATGGACTGGAGCATTCGGTGTTTGCGCGCTATGAAGGCATTGTGGCGTTGCCGGAAGGGCATGCGCTGGCGCGCAAGAAGGTCCTCAGGCCGAAAGACCTGGCGCGCTATCCCTTCCTTGCATTGAATCCGGAGGATGCCGCCAGCGTGCGCCTGGATGCGATTTTCCGGGAGCACGGCGTGGCGCCGCAGACGGTGGTGGAAACACCCTATACGATCAGCTTATGTGAGCTGGTGCGCAATGGCGTCGGGGTGGCGGTGGTCAATCCCGTGACGGCGATGGATTATGCGGGGCGCGGCCTGGTATTGCGCCGCTTCAGCGAAAAGCTGGAGTACTGCTGTATTCTCGCAATGCCGAGTGGGCGGCCATTGACGGCCTTCACCCAGCAGATGCTGTCCATCATGCGCACCCGGCTCGCTGCCGAGCTGGATGGCCTGATGGCGTCCCTCGACGCTTAGCTCAGCAAGGAGGGAAGAGGCCTTTGACGTAGGGCTCGCCCCAGTGCTCGAAGATGCGGCGCAGGTGGGCGCGCAGGACGCGGGTCCAGCGGCGGACATCGGCAGGCGAAGGGCCGGTGGTTGCGTGGCCGATACCGTATGGCGTGTGCGAAGAGTAGTTCATGGTGTGCCCCTCATGCAGGATTAATCTCGATGGAGACATCATATGACTGCACGAGATATAAATCCAATTGCGATTTCCCATGCCGGACATGCGTTACGTGAATAGTTGAATGAATGAAACTATCACCGGGAAGATAGCAGTTATGCGCCTTGCTTATGACATCAGGCACTGGTATCAATGGTCGAACCTTTGCGCTCGCCCGAGTGCTGCAGCAGTTCCTTCGTCAGTTCCGCGATTTTTGCCTCGGCAGCCTGGCGCTCTTCCGGCGACATGGCGGCCAGTTCCTCTTCGGTCATGCCGAGCTTCTTGAGCAGGTCGGCGCGCATGCGCTGCTCGGGCGTCATCTTCACGTACTCATCGAGTTCCTGGGCCGCGGTCTTCGGTTTGAGCGTGGTTTCGGAGAGGGTGTAGTTGCGCGCGGATGCGGCAGCGCTGAGCGGGGAAATGGACATGGTGCCTCCTTGGCCAGATTGTCGATAAATTCACTCAGCCGGGGGAGAGGGAAACGTTTTACACTACTGCGATGAAAAAAACGATCCTTGCAAGCCTTGTGCTTCCCTTTGCGGCCCACGCCGCGCCCTGCCTCCCGCCCGCCGCGCTGATCGAACGCGACTCCCAATATGAAGAAGCGATGCGCACCGGCGACGTGGCTTTCCTCCAGAACCTGCTGGCCGATGACTACGTGTGGGTGCATACGCTGGCGTCGGCCATCGACACCAAGCCTGTTGTGCTGGAACGCCTGAAGAAGCAGAAAACCGCGCCGAAAGCGCGCGTCACCAGCGACGTCAAAGTCCAGGTGCTGGGCGATACTGCCGTGCTGCGCGGCCTGAGCACCGTGGACCAGTGGAATGCCGATGGCAAGACCTGGCGCAGCAACCGCTACCAGTTCATGCGCACCTATGTGAACGTGGATGGCCAGTGCAAGCTGCTGGCGGTGCAGACCATGAAGGTGTGGTCCAGCGAGGCGAAGTAACATTCTCTTACCGCTGAAACGTCCCCGTCCCAAGCCGGCGGCGGACGTCCCGTATCCTGGGGCTATCGATACGGGGTGAAACATGAACATGAATTTCGAGGGCGAGCGCCGCACCGACGGCGGCAGGGCGGAGCTGGTGGATACAGCCCTGCGCCTCTGCAGCCTGCACGGCATCGACCCGGCCATCCGCATGCTGGAAGACGCAGGCTTCGACCGCAGGCTGATTCTGCGCGTGCTTGCCGCGCCCGGTTTTCACCGCAAGCTGTGCAGTTATAAGGGGCTGGCGAAGACCTGAGTCCAGTAGAGGCGTCCGGTGCTGCTGAGCGCAAAGGCGGAGCCCATTTCCGTGTGGGTGGCCTGCATGATGTTGGCGCAGTGGCCGGGACTTTCCAGCCAGTCCCGCACGGCTTCGGCCGGCGTGTCCTGGCCCGATGCGATATTCTCGCCGACGCGCTGGAAGCGGTAGCCCGCGCGCAGGGCGCGGTCGGTCACGGTGCTGCCGTTCTTCTCCACATGGCTGAAATAGCGCAGCTCGGCCATATTGCGGCTGTGCGCCAGCGCTGCACTGCCGAGCGCCGGGTTCCAGGCCACCGGGCCCGCCGGCGGAAACTGCCGGTCGCCGCAGGTACGCGGCTCGGCGCGCGCAGCATTCACGGCCGCCAGCACGGCTTGCCCGGCTTCGTCCAGTTCCGGCAATACGCGGGGCGGCGCCGGCTGCACGAACAGGATGGTCCATTCATCGCCGTTGCGCTGCACGCCGACGGCGGAAAAATCGGCGCTGCGCAGGTGGCGGCAGTAGCGCTCGCGCATCACCGCCATCACACTGTCCGCATCCACCGCATCGGTGACGGTGAGAACATCGGCCCGCGCTGCGGGATAGCCTGCACGCTCCAGCGCCAGGTCGACAAAGGTTCCGGCCCCGATGCGCACGGCATCTAGCTGCGCCGGCGAGGCGAAGGGCGCCTGCGCCGTGAAGCTGCCGCCGCCGCAGTTGCCCGGGGCGGTGCGATAGCTATTGATCATCTTTACCAGCTGCGCCGCGCCGGAGGCGTGGGCTGCCGGCGCGGCGAGGCCGATGGCAATCAGGCAAAGTAGGCGAGGCGTCAACAAGGCAGGCTTCCGGCGGAAAACGGTGTGCCTGAATTATAGGCACATCCGCCGCTTTCAAGTAGAAGCCGCCCTCGTTTTTGCTCAGGCCCGCGCGAGGCGCAGGTGGCGCTGCGGCGGCTCGTCCCCGCGCTGGGCGCGGCTGCGTGGCTGCAGCGTGGAGACGGTGGCTACGCCTTCGCGCAGCGTGAACGCGCTGACGGCGCTTACCAGGTCGGCGGCACGGTCCTGCAGCGATTCGGCCGCCGCCGCCGCTTCTTCCACCAGCGCGGCATTCTGCTGCGTGACCTGGTCCATCTCGGCAATCGCCTGGTTCACCTGCTCGATGCCGGCGCTCTGTTCCTCGCTTGCGCTGGCGATCTCGCTCATGATGTCCGTCACGCGCCGGATGCTGGTGACGATTTCCTCCATCGTGGCCCCGGCCTGGTCCACCAGGGCGCTGCCTGCATTCACCTTGTCCACGGAGTCGCCGATCAGGCTCTTGATTTCCTTGGCCGCCGCCGCGCTGCGCTGCGCGAGGTTGCGCACTTCGCTGGCCACCACGGCGAAGCCGCGGCCCTGTTCACCGGCGCGCGCTGCCTCCACCGCGGCATTCAGCGCCAGGATATTGGTCTGGAAGGCGATGCCGTCGATGACGCCGATAATGTCCACAATCTTGCGCGCGGAATCGTTGATCGAACCCATGGTGTTCACCACTTCAGACACCACGGCGCCGCCTTTCACGGCCACGTCCGATGCGGCGTGCGCAAGGCCGTTGGCCTGGCGTGCATTGTCCGTATTCTGTTTCACGGCCGCTGTCAGTTCTTCCAGGCTCGATGCGGTTTCCTCCAGCGACGAGGCCTGCTGTTCGGTGCGCGAGGACAGGTCGCTGTTGCCGGCCGCGATCTGCTTCGCTGCCACGCTGACCGAGTCGGCCGACATGCGCACGGTGCCGATCACTTCAACCATGCGCTCCAGCAGCTTGTTGAAGGCGGTGGCGGTATGGCCCACTTCGTCCATGCGCTGCACCGGCATGGTCCGCGACAGGTCGAGCGATGCGCTCACGGTCTCCAGCGTGCCCTGGATCTTGCCAAGGCCGCCGCTGATGGTGCGGTAGATGTGCCAGGCCAGCACGGACGTCAGCAGCACCACGGCCGCCAGCACGGCCAGCATGCTGCGCAGCGCGAAGGCATAGGCGGCGTCGCTTTCGGCTTTCACGTTTTCCACCAGCTTGCTGTTGTAGGCAATGTGGTCGTCCAGGCTTTTCTTGACGCCGGCCGCGGTCAGCGCAAGCGGCGTGCCCGCGAGCAGGGTGGCGCGCACGCCGTCCATATCGCCTGCGTGCGAGGCGGCGAGGAAGGGCTTCAGCGCCGCGCGGTAGGCTTCCATGGCGGCCTTGTCGGCTTCCAGCATCTTGCGGTCGGTGTCATCGTACACGCGTTCGCGGGCGTATTGATCGACCACTTCATTGAACTTTTCGTTGGCGGTGGCGATGGCCTTGTCGAGGGCGCTCTTGTCGTCCAGGTTGGAGAACACGGAGAGGCGGTAGCCCGCAAGGCGCGCGTCGGCCAGGTAGCCCTTGGCCGCGTTCAGGCCCTGGATGCTGGGGATGATGCGGCTTTGCACCGTGTCGAAGCGCTCCTGCGCGCGGTTCAGCTGCCAGGCGCCGCCGGCGCCGAGGCCTGTCAGCGCCATCAGGGCGATGCCGAGTGTGAGGATGAGTTGCCTGGTGATGTTCATGATGGGGCTCTTCAGGATGATGTTGATATTACGCGGCGAGCGAGGTTGCCTCGCTGCGCCGCAGCTGGTCGCCGTGCTGGCGGCAGAAGCGCGTGGCGGCCTTGTAGCCCACGTCGAACAGCAATTGCATATTGGAGCTGGACCAGTCCATGGTGAAGGGCCAGTGCTGCTCCGGAATCGCGCCGAGCAGGTCGAGCTTGAGCAGCTTGCGGCGGCCGCCGGCGTTGTGTTCCAGCTCGAACAGGCGCTGTTCGGCCTTCGAGATCTTGACCAGCGGCGTAATGATGGAGCCTACCCAGGCGTCGTACAGGTTGCGCGGCTTCCGGATCAGGCGTTCGTCGCCGAGGATGTCGAGAATAACCAGGGTATCCGCATCTGCGTGCTCGCCTTTGCCTTCGATAAAAGGATCGAAATTCAGCGTATCCAGGGCGGCGCCCTCGATATAATCGTCGCCGTTTATTTCGGTGGGCGCGTATAGAAAAGGGAAGGATAATGCCGCGCGTACCTGCTCCGGTCCGATTTCATGCTTATTCCAGATATGCATGCGCTTTTTATTTATATTGTATGCATTAATATAAAAATCCGGTTTAATGCCGGATATTGCGCCGAAATCGATGGCCTGTTCCAGGTAGGGATGGTGGGCGCACAGTCCCAGGCTTTTCATGGACAGGTTCGAGGGCGACATGGCCGACATCGCCAGCTTCATCCAGTCGCCCCACGGCCCGGGCGGGTTCGCGAAGGAGAATACGTCGCGGAAGCTGTCCGCCTGCTGGCCGGGTTTCTGGAAGATCTTGTAGTTCACCGGCAGCAGCTTGTAGATGCTGTCGCTCACGCCGGCCTCGGCCCAGCGCCGCAGGGCGTCGCGCGGGGCGCTGTCGCGGGGCGCCGCATAAAGCAGGCCCATCAGCACCCCTGCGCCGGAGGCTGAAATGACGTCGAATTCAATTTCCTGGTCCAGGAATGCGGCAAGCGCGCCCGCAATCAATGGCGAGTTGGGTGCGCCGCCGCCAAGCACCAGTCCGGATTTCCGCGCGGGATAATGTTTGCCCATATTTCCTCCTGTTCCGGTAAGGAGTTGAAGTATTTAAAACTTAGCACGCGAAATTGCTGCATGGAAATTTTATTCAACCATATCGGATATTCAGGATTAATATGAGCCTGCAAATATGCGGGAATAAAAAACGGCGCTCCCGCTTTTGCGGGAAGCGCCGTTGCGCCGGCTGGCGGTGGCTTTAATATTTGAAGTTGGCGGCCAGCGTTGCGCTGCGGCCTGCGCCCACGCCCGCGTAGTGCGGCGAGGACACCTTGTCGAAGTACAGTTTGTCGCCCAGGTTCTGCACATTGAGCTGCAGGCTGATGCTCTTGCTCAGCTCATAGCTGGCCATGGCGTCGAAACGCGTGTAGCCCGGCGCGTACTTGTTGTTATTGATGTTGGCGTACACCTTGGACACATAGCTCATGCCGCCGCCGATGCTGAGGGCCGGCAGCAGCTTGTAGGAGGTCCACAACGAGGCGCTGTTCTTCGGCGTGCTCGGGAACACATTGCCGTTGAATGGAGACGGCGTCCATACAGGCTTGGCGGTGGTGCCGGTGTTGGTGAAGCCGTTGTCGGCGATCACGCCATCCAGCCAGGTATATCCGCCGAACACCTGCCAGTTCGTGGTGATGCTGCCGCTCACGCCGAACTCCACGCCTTTCACCGTCTTGCGGCCCACGTTCTGCGTGGTGCCGTCCGGCGCCGTCACGCGCGCGTTGTTCATCTCGCTGCGGAACAGGGCGGCGCTCAGGGACAGGCGGCGTGCCAGCACTTCCCACTTGGTGCCGAGCTCGAAGTTCTTGCTGTCCTGCGGCTTCAGGTTCTGCACGGTAGCGCTCAGCGCATCGAGGCCGTCGCCCCCGTCATTGCCCGGCGGGGTGGACGAGGTGCCGTAGGAGACATACACGCTGCTGTTGGCGGAAGGCTTGTACACCAGGCCGGCCTGGTAGTTGGTGAAGTCGGTGTTGACTTCCGCGTGCTGCGCCGCGGTGGCGGTGCCGTTCAGCGTATAGGCCGGCACATCGAGGCGGGTGCGGAAATCATCCCAGCGCAGGCCCACATTCAGCAGCCATTGCGGCGTGAACTCGATGGTGTCGAAGGCGTAGGCGGAACGGGTATTGGTGCGCACGCTGGTGCGGGCCGGCGACAGGCTGCGGCTGTAGACCCATGGATCGTTCGCGTTCGGATTGAGCAGGGTGGTGCAGTTGTACAGCGTCGCGGCGCCCGCGCTTGGGCAGGTGAAGGTGCCGGTCAGCGGATTGTTGGTGCCGGGAGTGAACAGGTAGCTGCCGCGGTCCGTATCTTCGCGGCTGATTTCCACGCCGGTGGTGAAGCTGTGCTTCACGGCGCCGGTGCTGAAGCTGCCGGTCAGGCTGCTGGCATTGGCCAGGGAATCGGTCTGCACCACGCGCGTATTCGTGCGGCGCCACACGGTGCCGTACAGGACCACATTGCCTTTCGAATCGTCGGGCTGGGTCCACACATAATCCTGGCTGGTGCTGCCGTAGCGCGTGACGTTGCGGAAGGCGAGGCCGTTCGCGAATACGTGCTTGATGTCGATGGTGCCGATATCGGCTTCGGTATCGCGGAAATCGCGGTTCGCCAGGCCGTAGAAGGTCTCGCGCGGTACATTGACCGGCGTGCCGTTGCCGTTCTTGCTGACATTGGCGCCCGTGGTGATCGGGTTGTTGAAGGGCAGGCCGGTATCCGGAATCTCGTTCGATTCCAGGTGGTAGTAGCCCAGCGTAACGGTGGTTGGCGAGGCGAGGCCGAAGGTAACAGTCGGCGCCACGCCCCAGCGGTGGCCGCCCACCACGTCGCGGCCTGCGACATCGGCGTCGTGGCCCATGAGGTTCAGGCGCACGGCGGCATTGTCGCCAACGGTGCGGTTGATGTCGGCGGTCACGCGCTTGTATTTGGCGGACCCCAGGCCCACGGAGGCGTTGCTGAAGTTGTCGGCCTTGGCGGTTTTGCTGACGAGGTTCACACCGCCGCCGGCGGAGGAGCGGCCGCCGTAGGCGGAATTCGGTCCTTTGACGACTTCGATCTGTTCCAGCGCGAAGATCTCGCGCGACTGCGAACCGGAATCGCGGATGCCGTCGATATAGGTGTCGGTCTGGGCGTTGTAGCCGCGGATGAAGAGATTGTCGCCCACCGGATTGCCGCCTTCCGCGGCGCCGATGGTAATGCCCGGCACGGTGCGCAGCGCATCCGTCAGGGACACGGCGCCGGTCTGCGAAATCACTTCGGCGGAAACGACGGTAACAGCCTTCGGCGTGTCCAGCAGCGGCATGGTGAACTTGTCGCTGGCCGATTTCTTGACGAGGAAGTCGCTGCTGGCCTGGCCGGTGATCGTCACCTCGGGCATCTTCACTTCGGTGCTCTGGGCATGCACGGCCATCGGCATGGCCAGGGTGGCGAGGGCGGCGGCGACGGCCGGGCGGGAATTCAGGGGATGTTTACTGCTCTTGATAGGCGAACTGCTGGCTTTCATTCTTTTCCTTGCGTGCGATGGTCGGCTGGCTGGGTAAGCCGCACTATGCGCTAAGTGATAGCGATAATGCGAATCATTCTTATTATTATCGCACGAGCAAGAAAAATTGGGAACCTGTTCAGAACAGCGTGCCCTGGCGGCTGGTAAGCATGCTGAAGCTGTCCCCCACAAAGGGCAGGATGGCGTCGGCGATCGGCTGCAGCTGTTTGGCCAGGTAATGTTCGTAGTCGATCGGCGAGCGGCGCGTCTCCAGCGGTTCCGGGCCGGCCGTCGTCATCAGGTAGCGTATCCAGCCGCCGCTCTGGTATTGCAGCGGGCGGCCCTGGCGTTCGTTGAATTCATCGGCCAGGCGCGCGGCGCGCACATGGGGCGGCACATTGCGCTCGTAGTCGTCCAGCGTGCGGCGCAGGCGCTTGCGGTAGACCAGCAGCTCGTCCATTTCGCCGCGCAGCATGCGGATCGCGTAGTCGCGCACATAGTCCTTGTAGGGTTCACCCTTGAACACGCGCCGGTACAGCTCCTGCTGGAACTCCTGGGCCAGCGGCGTCCAGTCGGTGCGCACCGTCTCAAGCCCCTTGAACACCATGTTTTCCGCGCCGTCCGCCGCCACCACCATGCCGGCGTAGCGCTTCTTGCTGCCTTCTTCCGAACCGCGGATGGTGGGCATCAGGAAGCGGCGGTAGTGGGTTTCGTACTGCAGTTCCAGCGCGCTGGCCAGCTCGTATTCGTCCTGCAGATGTTCGCGCCACCATGCGTTGACACGGGCGACAAGATCGCGGCCGATGCGGTCCGCTTCTTCCGGCGCATGCGGGCGCTTGAGCCAGACGAAGGTGGAATCGGTATCGCCGTAAATCACGGCATAGCCCTGTTCCTCGATCAGTTCACGCGTGCGGTGCATGATTTCGTGGCCGCGCATGGTGATGGAGGAGGCCAGGCGCGGATCGAAGAAACGGCAGCCGCTGGAGCCCAGCACGCCGTAGAAGGCGTTCATGATGATCTTCAGCGCCTGCGACAGCGGCTTGTTCGCGTCGCGCTTGGCCGCCTCGCGGCCCTGCCAGACCTGCTCCACGATGCCGGGCAGGCAGTGGCGCTCGCGCGAGAAGCGCGCGCCGCGGAAACCGGGAACGGTGTCTTGATCAGGGTTGCGCAGTCCCTCCACCAGGCCGACCGGGTCGATCAGGAAAGTGCGGATGATGGACGGGTACAGGCTTTTATAGTCCAGCACGAGCACCGAGTCGTAGAGGCCGGAGCGCGAGTCCATCACAAAGCCGCCGGGGCTGTTCTCGCCCGCGATATCGCCCAGGTTCGGCGCCACGAAGCCGCGCCGGTGCATCAGCGGCATATAGAGATGTTCGAAGGCGGCCACCGAACCGCCGCTGCGGTCGGCCGCCAGGCCGGTCACGCTGGCGCGCTCCAGCAGGAAGTCCAGCAGCTGGGTCTTCTCGAAGATGCGCGTCACCAGCTCGCAGTCCTTGAGGTTGTAGCGCGCCAGCGCGGGCTTGTCCTCGGCGAACAGGCGGTCGATTTCCGCCATGCGGTCGTAGGGATTGTCAATGGACTTGCCCTCGCCGAGCAGGGCCTGCGACACGGATTCGAGGCTGAAGGAAGGGAAGCTCCAGGTGGCCGAGCGCAGGGCCTCGATGCCGTCGATGACCAGGCGGCCCGCGATCGCGGCAAAGAAGTGCTGCTGCCTGCCGCCGTGTTCACGCCATTCCATGGTGCTGCCGTCGCGGCCGAAGCGCAGCGGCACCTTGTAGCGTTCCGAATGGCGCTGCAACATATGCAGGTCGAACTGCACCAGGTTCCAGCCGATGATGGCGTCCGGATCGTGCCGCGCCATCCACTCGTTGAGGCGTTCCAGCATCTGCGGGCGCGATTCCACGTAGTCGAGCGCGAAGTCCACGGCGCTGCCGTCGGCATTCGGCTCGCCCAGCATATACACCTGGCGCTGGCCGCAGCCTTCGATGGCGATGGAATACAGCTCGCCATGCGAGGTGGTTTCGATGTCGATGGAGGCCAGGCGCAAGCGAGGGCGGTAGCTGGCCGCAGGCTTCAGCGGGCTGTCCGGCAAGGACGGGTCGAAGCTGACCGGGGCGGTGATGAAGCGCTCCATCAGGTAGCGTTCCGGCGGCCGCACGTCGGCTTCGTAGATATCGAGGCCGTGCTGTTTGAACTTCTTTTCCAGCTTGAGCAGGTGGCGGTAATTCCTGCAATAGAGGCCGAGCACGGGACGGTGCTGGAAGTCGGTGAGGGCCAGTTCGCGCAGTTCCGCGCCGCGCTCGCCCTGCAGCAGGGCATCGGCCGCCGCGCGCTGTTCCGCGGGCACGAATGCCACCGAGGGCTGCGCCATCTGGCGCACCTGGCGCGGGCCGGCGTCCGTCGCCAGCCAGAATTCAATCTCCGTGCCTTCACTGGTATCGCGCCAGTGCCGCGTCAGGAGAAATCCCTGTTCCTGTTGAGTCAAAGCCTGCCTCTGCATCCTTCAATACCGGCATAATACTCGACAGGAGGTGAACCATGGGGATACGGATCGTGAAGCTGGGCAGCCCGCGTGCGGCGGATGAGGGCGTGCGCATCGGCACCGTGCGGCGCCCGCCGCGCGGCGTGCCGAAGGAGGAGTTCTCGACACGCGATTACTACGATACCTGGCTGCCCAACCTGGCGCCCAGCGCGGAACTGATGACGCAGGGCCGCACGGCGCAAACCGATGCCGAATGGCGCAAGTTCGTGCAGGGCTACCGCAAGGAGATGCAGCAGCCGGAAGCCAGCCATGTGCTGGACCTGCTGGCCAGGCTGTCGCATGGCAGCAATTTCTCGGTCGGCTGCTACTGTGAAGAGGAAGCCCGCTGCCATCGCAGCATCCTGCGCGAGCTGCTGGTTGCGCGCGGGGCTGCGATGGTGGGCTGAAGGCCTAGCCGTTCACGCTGATGCCGCGCACGGCGTGCAGGCCGCGCCAGGCCGCCAGTAGCGCCAGCAGCGCCAGCCCGCCGATGGCGAGGCCCGGCAGCTGCGGCGATGGCGCAGCGGGCCGGTAGGCCGGCGTGGCGGCGAATTCCGCTGCCCCGAACTTCTGCTCATTGAAGATATAGGGGTAGTAGAACTTGCGCAGCTGCGTGTGGAAGGCAGCGATACGGTCCTGGTAGGCCAGCTGCGCATCCAGGTCGGTGCCCGCGAGCCGGTGCAGCAGCACCTGCAGGTTGACGGGCGCCAGCAGCACGCCTGCGCGCTCGGTCCACATGGCGCGCGCCAGCTGCTCGCTGCGCAGCACCCGGGCTGCCGGCGCCACCGCGTCGTCGCCTGCCTGGTGCATGGCGAAATACCATTTCCAGTGGAAGCGGCCCGTTACCGGCGGCGTGCCACGCCATTCCGGGTGGCTGCGGAAGAACTTCGCAAAGGTTTCCTCCTTCGGCAAGTCCCAGCCCTGGTGCACCTCCTGCCGCTGGGCCAGCGCGAGCTGGGCGCCTTTTGCGGTTGGAATCTGGCGCACGATGGCCGCGTTCAGCAGGGCGGGCAGCACAAGCGTCAGCAGCACATAGCAGGCCAGCAGGGCGGCGGCGCCGGCGGCGCTGCTGCGCACCTTGGCCGCAATCCAGGTGCTGAGGCCAAACCAGAAGGCGAGGTAGAGCGCCACGCCGGCCAGCAGCAAGGCGATGCCTGCCGCGCTGCCACGCGCAAAGAGCGCGAAGCCCCCGAGCGGAAGCAGGGTTGCGGCCAGCAGCAGGCCGAAACGCAGTCCGAGCCGCAGCCGCCATGGCGCGGCCGGCGCCAGCGGCAGCGCGGCCAGCAGGCGCAGGCGGCCCGACTCGCGCTCCGCCGTTACCAGGTCGTGGGTGAGCATGATGATGAACAAGGGAGCGAGATAGACCAGTACGAAGGCGGCATCGAAGCGCCCGGCAGCGGCCAGCTGCGGGTTGATGTTTTCCGACTCGTAGAGCTGCGAGTGCAGGCCGAGCAGGCGTATGCGCAGCGCAAAGGGCTGCACGTCGCGCTGGCCGATGGCCGCGAAGGCGAGCGGGCCGGCAGGATTGCCGGTCAGGTGCGGCGTCTGGTAGGCGGCATAGCCGGCATCGCCGCCATCCCGGTAGTGTTCCGCGACGGCGGCGGCTTCCGTCGCATGCACCGAGGCGATGCGCTGCATGGCGCTTTCCTCCGCCGCGATAGCCTGCAGGCCGTTGAGTGACGCGAGGACGACCAGCAGTGCCAGCAGCGCCAGCGCCGCCAGCGCGAGGCGCGATTGCAGCGCCAGGCGGAGTTCAAACAGAACCATTTTCATTGTACTTTCCTTTCAAGGCGGTGGGCGGTCCAGGCGGCTGCGGCGCCCAGCACGGCCAGCCACAGGGCAAAGATGCCGAAGGCGGGCAGGGCATGGGTGGCGACGCTCTGGTCCAGCGGCTGCGCCGGCGCGCTGAAGCGGGGCAGGGCACGCCAGTTGCTCGCGTCGATGCGCTGGTCGCGGTCGTCCTGGTAGCGCACCTTCTCTGCATGCAGGCGGTTCAGCGCCTGTACAAAGCGGTAGCGGTAGGCCTCGCCGTCCAGCAGGAAACGCTCATGGCTGGCACGGTCGGTGCCCGCCATGGCGGCGGACAGCTCCTGCAGCGCGATCAGCGGGCTGGCCAGCGCGGCGCCGCGCAGCAGCTCCGCCTGCCGTGCCTGGATGGCGTAGTCGGCGCGCATATGGCGCTGGAACAGCTCACTGGTGAGGCGTTCTCCTTCGGCGATCACCAGGCCGCCGTAGTTCACCGGCAGGTCTTCCACGCGGCTCACGCCATATGCCGCCAGCGTGCGTTCGCGGAACTTGCGGAAGTGCGGGTCGTCCGGGTTATGGCTGTCGCCGAGGTTTTTCAGTTCCGCGGCGATGGCGGCTTCGGACTCGATGCGTGTTTCGCGGGGCAGCGTGCGGCCGGCGAATTCCGGCACCGCGCGCGGCAGCACTACGGCGGCGAACATCCACAGCGCAATCAGCGCCACCAGCGCGTCGCGTGCGCGCGCCAGGCTGGCCGATACCAGGACGGCGGCGCCGCTCCAGACCAGCAGATAAGCAAGGTAGCCCGCCAGCATCCACAGCGCCTGCCAGCGCGCGTCCGGATACGCCGCCGCCACAATGCACAGTGCAGCGAGCGCGGGACTGGCCAATGCGGCGGCAGCGGCGGCATGGCCGAGCAGTTTGCCCGCCAGCAGCGTGCCGCCACTCACGCCCTGTGCCATCACCAGCCGCAGCTGGCCCCGTTCGCGCTCCCTCGCAATGCTGCCGAAGGCGAGGAAGACCAGCAGCAGCGGCGCGACGGTCTGCAGCACGAAGGCCGGCGTGAGCTGGCCGAAGCGCAGCAGCACCGAAGACTGCCCGGCATCGCTGAAGTTGGCGCTGTTCTGGCGGTGGCCTTCGAGGAAGAGGGCGTGCCCGGTAAACGGCGTGACGCCAAGATCGAAGAACGCCAGCGGCGACAGCGAGCGGAAGATGTAGTGGCCGTAGTGCACCACCCGGTGCGGATGGCGGTCCGGCTGGCTGTTCCACTGCTCATCGGCCTCGTGCTGTAGCGCCGCGCGTTCGCGGCTGACGGCATTGACGTGCTCGTAGCTGACCAGGCTTGCCGTGAAGGTAAGTACCAGCAGCAGCAGGCCGGCGACGAGGGCCACGCGGCTGCGCGCCATGGCGCGCCACTCCTCCCGCGCAATACGCCATACCTGTGCGGGGCGGGAGGCCATCATGCCGCCCTCCGCGTGCCGACATAGCGCTGGTACAGGGCCTGGACGTCGAAGCGTTCCGGCCCATGGGCGCTGAGCTGGTGCGCGATGTGGCCGTGCTCCAGGAAGCCGATATGGTCGGCCACTTCGGCAGCGCCCATCAGGTCGTGCGTCACCATCAGCACCGTGACCTGGCCGCGCAAGCCTGCGATCAGGCTATTGAATTCCACCGTGGCCTGCGGATCGAGGCCGCTGGTGGGTTCGTCGAGCAGCAGCAGCGGGACGGCGCGCGCCAGCGCCAGTGCGATGGCCGCTTTCTGGCGCATGCCCTTCGAATAGCCGCCCAGTTTGCGGTGCCAGGCCTCGTGCGCGAGGCCGACCTTGGCGAGCGCCCGTGCGATGGTGGGCTCGCTGTGGTCGCTGCCTGCCAGGTGCAGCAGGTAGCTCAGGTTTTCCCATGCGCTGAGGTGTTCGTACAGCGCCACGTTCTCCGGGACATAGGCAAGGCGGGCGCGCGCCGCGAGCGGATCATCCGCCACGCTGATGCCGGCCACGGTGACGCTGCCCGCGTCGGGGCGGATGAAACCCAGCAGGGCATTGATGGTGGTGGATTTTCCGGCGCCGTTGCCGCCGAGGAGGGCGTAGATTTCGCCCGCGCGCACATTCAGCGTGAGGCCGTGCAGTACCTGGGCCGGGCCGTAGCTGACGTCCAGGCCGCGGATGTCGATAATGGATGTCATGTTGGTTTCCTTTCAGAGCCGGGTTTGAAGGCCGACCGAAACGCTGCGGGCCGCGCCCGGGCTGACCCAGGTGCGCTGCCAGGAGCTGGCGTAATAATTGCGGTCGAAGAGGTTGTCGATATCGAGCGAGAGCCGCAGGCGCGGGCTGATATGCCAGGCGGCAGTCAGCCTTGCCACGGTGTAGGCGGGCAGGCTGAATTCGGGCAGCCCGGCTTTCACCTGCGCCGCCGTGCGCGCTTCGCCAGGACGGCTGGCGCTGTAGCTGATGCCGCCACCCAGCGATGCGCGGCCCAGGGTGCCGCTGAAGCCTTCGTACATCAACAGCAGGCTGCCGTTCAGGCGCGGCACGTTGAGCAGGCGGGAGCCTGCGGCGAGCGTGTTGTCGGCCCTGACCTCGGCATCGATATGGGACAAGCTGGCATTGGCGCGCCAGTGCTGTGCTATGCGGCCCGTAAAGTCCGCATCGAGGCCCCGGCTGCGCACTTCACCCGCAGCGATGGAAAAGCCGGGATTCGCCGGATCGGCCGTCAGCGCATTGGTCTTGCGGATATCGTAGACAGCCAGCGTGGCCCCGCTGTCGCGCGACAGCGCTTCCCACTTTGCTCCCAGCTCCGCCGCCCGGCCGCGTTCCGGCGCGAAGCTGCGCGATTGCGCGTCGGCGCCCGCGTTCGGTCGGAAGGAGCGGCCGCCGTTGGCGAACAGCGTCCATTGCGGCGACAGCAGGTAGCTGATGCCGAGCCGTGGCGAGGCGCTGTGCGGCGACTGCCGTGTAACGGCGCCGGAGCGGCGGTTGAACATGGACTGTTCGAAGCGGTCGACACGCAGGCCCGCCAGCAGGCGCCAGCGCTCGCCCCAGCGCACCGAATCCTGCAGGTAGAAAGCCCGGTTCTCCTGGTCTTCCTGCGTGTCCGTGTTCGGCAGCGGAACGGGCTGCGGCTGGCCGTAGACGGGCGCCAGCACGTCGATGGCGTAAGGCACCGCGCCGTTGGGATTGGCGCGCAGCATGCGCTGGTCGAAATCGAAGCGGTAGGCTTCCACGCCTGCCAGCAGCTCGTGCTGCAGCGGCCCCGTGACGAACTGGCCGTTCAGCTCCGCCTGCAGCGCGGCATCGTCCGAGCGGTAGTCGCGGTAGCGGCGCTGGCGCTGCATCGTGCGCTGGTCCGCCTGCAGCGCCGGCTGGGCTTCGGTGGAGAATCCCCGCATGGTGCCGTGCTTGCCCGCAAATGCCAGGCGGGCCGACCACCCGGCGTTCAGCTCATGCAGCAGTTCCAGCTGGTGGTCCTGGTTGCGCACCTCGATGTCGCCATCTGCCGGTTCGCCGAGGAAGCGTTCGCGCGGCACGGCGCCCAGGCTGGCCCCGATGGCCAGGACACCCCGGTCCATCGGCGCGCTGTGGTGCACGATCTCGCCGCGGTAGTGCAACTGGGTGCCGTCGCCGATGCGCCAGCTCAGCGCAGGCGCCAGCAGCTGCCTTTCGGTGCTGATGAAATCGCGGAAGCTGCCGCGATGTTCCAGCGCCGCATTGAGCCGGTAGGCCAGTGTGCTGCCCAGCGGCCCGGTGCTGTCGAGCGCCACGCGGCGGAACTGGTCTGTGCCGCCGTAGGCTTCCAGCGCGTGCGCCGCCCGCCATAGCGGCTGCTTGGTGACGATATTGATGGTGCCTCCGGGCTCGCTGGCGCCATACAGCGCGGCGGCCGGCCCCTTGAGGAATTCGATGCGTTCAATGTTGGCGGTATCGCGCGGCGCGTTGAAGCCACGGTTGGAGGAGAAGCCGTTGCGCAGCAGGGCCATGCCGTTGTTCATGTCCCCGGCCAGGCCGCGGATGGCGATGTTGTCCCACAGCCCGCCGAAGCTGTTCTGGCGCGACACGCCGCCGGCAAAATCCAGCACATCGTCAAGGCGCAGCGCGCCCAGGTCGTCGATGGACTGGCGCGACATGACGCGCACCGCCATCGGCAGTTCGCGCAGGGCGAGGCCGGACTTGGCGCCGGCGGCTTCGCTGGTGTGGTAGGAGCCGGCGCTGTTGCGGCCGACGACTTCAATGGCCGGAACGGCGTCCGCCGTCTGGGCGTGCAGCGGCGCGCCGGCCAGTGCCAGCAGGGCTGAGGTAATGGAATACTGTGTAATGTTCATGGTGTTTGTCCTGAATTGGTCGGTTGCGTTGCGGGCGGCGCGCGGCAGGCGGCGCGCGCGGCGAATAGCGGCGCGTGAACGGCGCGAACCAGGACAGGGGCAGCAGGAAAACGCCCGGACGCAGCCGTTCCGGCCGGGCGTGGCAAAGCCGCGGCGCAGCGGGCAGCTGGTCGGCAAGCGTTGCGGCATCGAAGGCCGCGCAGGAATGGGCGTACTTCGCCGCGGCGAAGGGATGCCCGGGCTGGTGGGCGATGCGGTGCTGCCAGCCGATATGGGAGGCGAACAGCAGCGCGCACGCCAGCAGCCCCGCGTGCAATGCACGCAGGCGTGTTGGTGATGGCATCAGCAGGACAATGCGTAGCGGCGGCGCATGCCGCGAGGGCAGGCGCCGCTGGTAACAGTGGCGCTACCTGCGGCGAGGCAGGCGGCTTAGTGGCTGAAGAAGAGGTGGCGCGGCGGCGCCTGGCGCGGTGGAATCAGGTAGCTCGGGGCGGCGAAGAAGGGCGCTGCAGTGAAGTGCTGGACTGCATGGCTGAGCTGCAGCAGCGGCGCCGGCAGTGCGGGCAAAGCCGGCGGCACGCCGGTGTGCAGCTGCGCGCTGAGATGGCAGCTGACGCAATCGTGCAAGCGTTCGGCAATGTCATGGCGGTGCGTGGCTGCAGCCAGCAGCTGGATGGCAAACGCGATCGTGCATAGCCAGAGCAGGGCGCGAAGCGCGGGGCTTCGGGTCCTGGCATTCAGGCGGAGCTGGTTGATCGACAGTTGCATGGGTGGCGAGTATAGCATCGCCCACTGCAAAGGCGCAGCCCCTGCTGCGCCGTACAGCTCAATGCTGCGCGCGTTGCGTCTGGATCTGCGCCTGGAGCTGGTCCGGCGGCAACTGCGTGTAGTCCTTGTTCAGCTCGAACACTATGGCCTGCTGCAGCTGCTGGCTGAGCTGCTTGCGCAACACGCCGAGGAATTCAGGCGAGGCGCTCAGCACCAGTTCCTTGAAACCTTGAAACGCTGCTGGTTATAAGCCTGCTGCAGCTCCATGCAGACTTCGCGCGCGAAGATCTCCGTTTCATGCTGGACCGGCGTTTTGGCGGGCTGGTAGGTGCTGCCGGGCAGGGCGCCGCCGGTATTGTTGATGCTGCCGGATGCGGCTTTGGGATCGACCGGCTGGTCGGTCTGGGTTTCCATGGCGCGCATACGCACACGGTCGTCCACCATGTCCTTCACTTCCTGCAGGCGGCCGCCGCCATTTTCCGAAAAGATTCGGACACGGCTGGCGTTGGCGGTAATGATCCACGTGGTATCCATACTCCCTCCTTCTCGATCCTTGGCTGATGGAGCCAGTATACCCAGCGGCGGAAATCAGCGACGCCCGGCTGGAAGCCTTACGCCTGCTGAGCTGCCTTGCTTCACGCTGTCGAGAATGGACTGCAGCGTGACCTTGCCGAAATCCTTGAGCAGCCGCGCCTGCGCGTCGCTCAGCGATTGCGCCAGCTGCTGGTTGACTGCACGTTCAACCAGGCAGTTGTCGTGGTCCTCGCCCCAGCCGAAGGCGAAGATGGCCGGCTGCTCCAGCGCGTTGTAGACGTCGAGCAGGGTGATGCGGCTGAGCGGCTGGGCCAGCGTCCAGCCGCCTCCGTGGCCTTTCAGCGACGTCACGTAGCCGTGGTCGCGCAGCCCGGCCATGGTGCGGCGCACGACCACGGGATTGGTCTGCAGCACCTCGGCAATCGCTTCGGACGTCATCGGGTCGCTGGTCTGCTGCATATGGATCAGCACATGCAGCATGCGGGAAAGGCGGTTGTCGGCGCGCATGGTCTCTCTCTCTCTGGCACAGGTTTGTCACATTATAAGTTGCATGAGTTGGTTTGTGGGCTTATCATGTAACTTCAAATGTGTCTTGTGCGGGAGGGAATATGTTCGATGTGATTGTGATCGGCGGCAGTTTTGCCGGTGTGTCGGCGGCGCTGCAGCTGGGGAGGGCGCGCCGCAAGGTGCTGCTGGTGGACAGCGCGGCCACGCGCAACCGCTTTGCGCAGTCGGCGCACGGCTTTTTCGGCCATGACGGCAAGGCGCCGCAGCAGCTGCAGCAGGAAGGACTGGCCCAGCTGGCGCAGTATCCGACGGTAAGCATCGTGAATGCACTGGCGCTGGCTGCGGAGCAGGTAGAGGGCGGCTTCAGCGTCACCATCGGCGACGGCCGGATCGAGCGCGGCGCGCGCCTGATTCTCGCCACCGGCATCCGCGACGAGCTGCAATGCCTGCCGGGCCTGCGCGAGCGCTGGGGCAGGTCGGTGGTGCATTGCCCCTATTGCCACGGTTATGAGCTGGCGCCGGGACCGTTCGGCGTGCTGGCCAGCACACCCGCTTCCGCGCACCAGGCCATGATGGTGCCGGACTGGGGCCCCACGACCTACTTCACGCAGGGCGAATTCGAGCCGGATGCGGCGCAGCTGGAGCAGTTCGCGGCGCGCGGCGTGCAGGTTGAACGTTCGCCGGTAATAGAGCTGCTGGGCGCAGCGCCTGCGCTGGAGGGCGTGCGGCTGGCGGATGGCCGCGTGATTGCGCTGGCCGGCCTGTTCGTCGCACCGCAGCTGCGCATGACGACGCCGATCGTGAGCCAGCTGGGCTGCGCGATGGAGGAAGGGCCGCTGGGGGCCGTGATCAAGGTGGACGAGATGAAGCAGACTTCCGTGCCAGGCGTATTCGCGGCAGGCGATGCGGCCACGCTGTTCGGCAATGCGGTGTTTGCGGCGGCGGCAGGCGCCATGGCGGGTGTGGCGGCGCACCGCTCACTGGTATTCGGGCTCTGAACGAGGGAGGGAGGCGCCGGGCCGGCCAAGGGGGAGGGGGGAAGGCCGGTCCGGCAGTCCGGACTCGCGTCCGGACAGGTACTACAGGGAACTTAGAACTTGTACTTCAGGTTCAGGTAGTACTGGCGGCCGCTGACGTCCAGTTTCTGCTGCTCTTCCTCGCTGTAGCGATAGTAGGCGCGCTTGACGTTGGTCAGGTTGGTCGCATCGAAGGACAGAATCAGGTTTGCGGTCAGGTTGTAGCTGGCGTTGAAGGCCAGCGTCGTGACCGGAGCGGCCATCGTCGGTGCAACCGGCATGGTCACGCCGTTGATGACTGCCTTGCCCTGGCTCGCTGCGTTCGGCGTTGGCGCGGTGGTGGCGTTCACGTACTCGCTGCGGTAGTTCGCCACCAGGCGGGCCGACAGCTTGTCGTTTTCGAAGTAGCCACCCAGGTTGCCCGCCCATTCGGAGGCGCCCGTCATCGGCAGGCCGTCATCCACCTTGGTCTTGGCGCGGCTCACGTTGGAAGTGAAGCCGAAGCCAGTGGTGCCGAACGGCTGCTCATACGACAGCTCGATACCGCTGACACGTGCGCCTTGCTGCGATGCGGTCAGCACCGAGAAGTTCTTCAGCTGGTTGTCGCGCGGGTCGATGTACTCGATCGTTGCGGCGCCTGCGATACCAGTCTTCGGATAACCCTTGATCTTCGAGTAGTACACGTTCACGCCGACTTGCGAGCGCGGTGCGAAGTACCAGTTCCAGGCCAGGTCCACATTGTTCGCCGTCTGCGGCGCCATGTTCGGGTTCGGGCCGATGATGGTGCAGCCGGCTTCGCCGCAGGTTGCACCGCTGTAGCCGACCGCGAACAGGTTGTAGTTCTGGCGGCCCATGGTGCGGCTCAGGCCGAGGCGGGTGATCATGTCCGGCTGCAGCTCGTAGCGCAGGTTCAGGCTAGGCAGCACATTGGTGTAGGAATGCTTGTTCTCCTTCTTGTAGAAGAAGCTGCCGGCTTTCGGATTGAACACTACGTCCTGGAAGGAACCTGTACCTTCGCCCACCCAGGTGATGGCGTCCGGGAAGCCGGGGCATGGAACGATAGGTTCGCCGGGGCGCGAGCGGGTGCACAGGCCGGCTGGAATCGGGTAGGGAATCATGGCATCGACCTGGGTGCGCACGAAGCGCAGGCCTACGTTGCCCGACAGGCGGTCCGCTTCCAGGTTGGCCATGACGTAGCCGGCGCTCTGGCGCTCGCGCATGTCGATTTCCAGGCCGGCGCGGCGTTCCCAGTCCGAGCTGGTTTCCACGCGGTTGGCGGCGAAATACGCTTTCAGCGCTTCCGGGGTCATGGTCCAGCTCTGGTTATCCCAGCCCGCCGGGCCGTCCAGGCCATCGCCGAAGTCCGATGGATAGGGCATGAAGCCGCTGGTCGGCGCATTGGGCGCCAAGGCTGCATAGCGCAGCTGCGGGAAACGGCGCACCATCGAGCGCTTGTGTTCCGAGAAGCGCACGCCGCTTTCCAGGGACTGGAAGATGCCGTTGTCAAGGCGGTATTCGGCGTCCAGATTCAGGCTGCTTTCGCGGTCCAGGGTGCGCACGCTGGAGGCATTGCGGCCGGTCAGCACGAAGCCGGTGCCGTCCGCGCCCTGCGGCTTGTACACGTTGGGGCCGGTGCCATAGTACTTGACCATCGGCGCGTCGCGCACGTCGCCCAGTGCGTACGATACGCCGGTGCCGAAGCGGGTATAGGTGAGGCCCTGGTCAAGCCCGGTCTTGCCTTCGCCGCGCGTGGTCGACAGCAGGGCCTTGACGGTCAGGTCCTGGTTGACGCGGTATTTGGTGTCCAGGTCGAGGAAAGAGCTCTTGGCCAACGCGCCGTCGCGGTAGGCGCCTTCGGTTTCGCCGATGTACTGGGGCGGGGTGCCGTCCGGGTACACGATATCGGCGCTCTTCAGCACGCGCAGCGTGTCGCCGAACAGGGTTTTTTCGGTGACGATGACCGGGTTCTTAATCTGCGCAAACACCTGCTTGCCGTTGACCGAGGTCGGGGCGCCTGCATACGGGCCCTGGCCGCTCTGCTTACCCTGCAGCATGCTGATGATGGCGCCCGCATTCAGGCGGCCGTAGTTCGGCGCCTTCATGGTGGAGTGGAAGCCGGTCACGGTCATGTCGAGGTCGCTGTTCGGCTTGAACTGGGCCGAGAACATGCCGCCCTTGCGGTCACGCTCGCCCTGCACGTATTCCATGCTCATGGAGCCGGGAATACGCACGCCGTTCAGGTCGGACGCCTTCAGGCCGGTGCCGGCCAGCGACTCGTCGGTGATGCCCTTCATGGTCGCGGTATTGATCACGTCCCAGCCGCTGTTCGGCGGGTAGGCGAAGCGCGATACGGAATCGCGGCGCACCATGCGCTTCTCGGCAAAGGCCTGCATGATGATGCCGAAGGTATTGGCTTCGTTCTTCCAGTTGACGGAGGCGTTGACGTCATGGGTGGCCTTGCCCGGCAGGTCGGCATAGACCGTGCCCAGGTTGACCACGCCCGACAGGCGCTCTTTTTGCGCCAGCGGCTTGCGCGTGGTGACGTTGATGGTGCCGGCCAGGCCGCCATCGGAAATATTGGCCTGCGAGGTCTTGTACACGATAGCCTGGTTCAGCACGCTCGATGGCATGAGGGACAGGCTGGTGGAGCGGCTGCTCGACAGCTGGTCGGAGAGGTACCAGTCGCCGCCGGAGACGCTGTGGCCGTTGAAGGTGATCAGGGTGTGGTCCGGATTGGTACCACGCAGCGCGACCTTTTCGGCCTCGTCGTAGTCGGTACGCACCGCCACACCAGCCAGGCGCTGCAGCGAGTCGGCCAGGTTCTTGTCCGGCATCTTGCCCACGTCTTCGGCCGTGATGACCTCGACGTTAGCCGAACTGTTACGCTTGACGTTCAGCGACTTGGCCATGGAGGCGCGGATACCCGTCACTTCCACCACCTGCGTTGCTGCGTCAGCTTCTGCCGGGGCCTGCTGGGCCAGGGCGTTCTGCGCTGCCAGCGACATCATCGCCAGCGAGACCGCTATCACCAGCGGCTTCTTCTCGTACATGCTCATTTGCTCTCCACGGTGTTATTTTGCAAGACCGATTTAATACCGGTTGAAAAAGTATTGGCGAGAAATTCACGCCTGCATAATGACTAATATTTGCGTCCTCATAACTGCCCGGAATAGGAAACTTAAAGTTATGGGATGATAAAAAAGAATCATTCGCCGATTGCGCGAAAACGCGCTAGCTTAAGTGTTTCCCCTCTATGAGAGAGCTCTGCAATGCGCCTGCTGCCTGTCCTGTTTTCTGTCCTGATCGCCGGCTGCGCGAGCGTGCCGCCTCCCGCGCCCCAGCCCCTCACCATTGAGCAGATCCTGCAGAAGCCGCTCTACCAGATGACGCCGCAGGAAGCAGGCCGGTATATAAACCACATGCAGACCAATGAGCCGGACCTGCGCAAGCGCATTGCCGCCATCGGCCGCAAGAACATCGGCCAGCCTTATGTGCTGAACCTGCTCGGCGAATTCCCCTTCCAGATCCACGACGAGCTGCCCATGTTCAGCCTGACGCACAGCGATTGTGTTGTATTTTCGGAACATACTTATGCGATGGCACTGTCGCGCAACTGGGAAGAATTTTTCTGGATGTTGCAGCGAATTCGCTACAAAGACGGCGTGATCGGCGTGGCGACGCGCAATCACTACACGGAACAGGACTGGAATATCAATAACCGCTGGCTGGTAACGGACATCAGCGCGCAGCTGGCGGGCGCGAACGTGGCGAGCTATCCGCTGACGGTGGACCGCAGCCGCTTCCTGCGCACGCGCCACCATACCGAAGCCAGCTTCCCGGTAACGAAGAGCGATGAAGCCTATGTGCCGAAGGAGCATGTGAAGGAAGTGCTGGCCCAGCTGAACGACGGCGATTTCGTGAACGTGATCTCGACCCGCAACGGCGAATACTGGGCCTCGCATGTGGGCCTGGTGGTGACGGCGCCGGACGGCAGCCGCAACTTCCTGAACTCGGCCGCGCCGCAGGTGCGCGAGGAAACCTTCGACGCCTTCATGGCGCGGGTGGCCGCGCGCGAAGCGCAGCAGGCGGCGGAAGGCAAGCCGGTGCAGCAGCTGGCCGGCTTCAAGTTCCTGCGCCTGAACGACAATATCGTGGTGCCGCCGGCGCTGCCGCAGCCTCGCCCTTAGCAGGCGGGGGCCAACCTTGTAGAATGCGCTGTCATTCAAACAAGGGGAAAACGTGGGCAAAGGACGGATTGAAGCATTCAGCGATGGCGTGATCGCCATCATTATCACCATCATGGTGCTGGAATTGAAGGTGCCGCACGGGACGACGCTGGACGCGCTGCTGCCGCTGGCGCCGGTGTTCATCAGCTATGTGCTGAGCTTCATCTATGTCGGCATCTACTGGAACAATCACCATCACCTGTTCCACGCTGCGCGGGAGGTATCCGGCCGCGTGCTGTGGGCCAACCTGCACCTGCTGTTCTGGCTGTCGCTGATTCCCTTTGTTACCGGATGGATGGGCGAGAACCACTTTGCGACGCTGCCGGTGTGCGCCTACGGCGTGAACCTCTTCATGTGCGCGGTGGCCTTCCACCTCCTGGTGAGTTCCCTGGTGAAGCATCGCCATGGCAACGAGGCGCTGGCCGAAGCGGTCGGGCGCGACCGCAAGGGATGGATGTCGCTGGGCCTGTATGCGGTGGGCGTGGCGCTGTCCATCGTGCATGCCTGGGCGGGTTTCGCCATGTATGTGATCGTGGCGCTGGTCTGGCTGATCCCGGACCGCCGTATCGAGCGGAAGACCATGTAATGCCGCCGAAACCAGCCTAAACCTTGCGTAACGGTACGAGAATATCGTGTGCTTTAGACTTTCGGTCCTGAAATTTGGATCCGATTAGATTTGCGGCCGCGAATTCTGGAACGTTTTAGATTTCTGCCTGCCCATTTCAGAGCGTTTTAGTATCAAGTAGCGGCGATTAGACCGAATTAGTACGGGGGCTGAAAATACCGCCCCCACCACGAGGTGCTCAGCTCCAGGCCCAGGAGCTGGTGGCCAGTTCGGCTGCCAGGGCGCTGGACTTTGCCGGGCTGCGGCGGGCTGTTTCCTGGGCGACGAAGGGGCGCATCAGGTAGTGGCGCACGATGGCGCAGCCGCCGATGGCGATGGCGTTGAGGCCGAAGTGCGGGGTGCGGATGGCGGGGGCGGGCAGCAGGGTGGCGCTGGCGTAGTCGTCCAGCACGCGGCGCGCCGGTTCGATCAGGCGCCCGCCCAGCCGCAGCGCGGCGCCGCCCAGCACGATGCACATAGGGTCGAAAGCGACCCACAGATTATTGAGCAGCACGCCCAGGTTGCGGCCCGCGGCTTCCACCGCCCTGGCGGCAGTGGCCTCGCCGGCGGCCGATTGTTCGAACAGGCGGTCGGCCTGCGCCGGGCTCACGCCGGCCTTGCCATACACTTCATCCACCAGGGCCTGCAGGCCGATCAGCGCGTCGGCGCAGCCGCGCCGGCCGCAGGAGCAGGGCGGGCCGCCCTGTTGCAGGATGGTGTGGCCCACCTCGCCGGCGAAGCCGAACTGCCCGGTCATCAGGCGGCCGTTGACGATAATGCCGGCGCCCACGCCATAGCCTATGCTCAGGTAGATCAGCGGGTCGGCGCCGGACTGGCCGGCGAATTCGAGTTCGGCCAGCGCCGCCACATTGGCTTCGTTCTGGATAAACAGCGGCAGGCCGGCCAGCGGCGTGCCGTCGAACTGGGCGCGCAGCTGGCTGCCCACGTCCACATTGCGCCAGCCCAGGTGGGGCGCGTAGTGCAGCACGCCGGTCGCGTCGTCCACCACGCCGTGCAGGCCGATGCCGGCGCCCAGCATGGTGCGGCCCGCCAGCGCGCCGCCGGCGCGGCTCAGCTCAACCAGCACCTCGCCTACGGCGGCGATGCAGGCGGTGGCGTCCGCACCATCCTGGTAGGGCAGCACGCGTTCTTCCAGCACTTCGCCAAGCAGGTTGGTGGCGACGATGCGCGCCGTGTCGATGCCGAGGTCGGCGCCCAGCAGCGCCAGGCGGCTGCCGTCCAGCTGCAGCGGGGTGGCGCGCCGGCCCAGGGCGCCGGTGGCGCGCAGTTCGGTCTCGGTGAGCCAGCCTTCATCCATCAGCTCGCGCACCAGCAGGCTGACCGTGGATTTGGTCAGGCCCACGGTTTCGGCCAGCGCCGCCCGCGACAGTCCCGGCTCGCTGCACAGCTGGCGCACCAGGGCCATGCGGTTGATTTGCTTGAGCAGCTGCTGGTCGCCAGCGACGATCATGAGGGCCTTTCCTCTGAAATAAGAGTATGCGCGATCATACACGAAGCCATTCTGGTGCGTCTGATCACCATTTTGACTCTTTCTCGCAACACTGCGCGAAGATGGTGCAACAGAGTTTGTTCGATCGATTGACGAATGGGGGAAATATCTTTTATTCTGAGCTTGCCTTATGAATTTGTCATTTGGTTGCACTAATTCGTATCAGCTTCCGGGCGGCGCACCATGCCGTGGCGGAAGTGCAGTATCTCGGCGTTACCACGCCGCAGCCGTCCCAGCACCGCTCCAGCAGTAAGCACCAATTGTTGTCGTACCTCCGCTCACTCACGAAGCGGATTAGTCCAGATATAACAAGGAGACAATGTGTCACATCTATCTATGAAAACCTTTTCACGCCGTCCCATGGTCCGGCCGAAGCTGATCAGCCTGGCCGTGGCCAGCGCTTGCGCCACCTTCGTTCCGGCCCATGCGCAGGATGCGGCGATGACGGCGGCAGGGGAAGAACCGGCCAAAGTGGTGGTGACGGGTATCCGCGCCAGTATGCAGTCGACGCTGAACCTGAAACGCAACTCGGACGGTATCGTCGACGGCATCGTGGCCGACGACATCGGCAAGTTCCCCGATACCAACCTGGCCGAGTCGATCCAGCGTATCTCCGGCGTGTCGATCGACCGCACCAACGGCGAGGGCGCCAAAGTCACCGTGCGCGGCGTCGGCCCCGACCTGAACATGATCCTGCTGAACGGCCGCCAGATGCCGACCTCGGGGCACGGCGATTTCAACGGCCGCGCCTTCGACTTCGCCAACCTGGCCTCGGACGCCATCTCGCAGATCCAGGTGTACAAGAGCAGCCGCGCCGACACGCCGCCGGGCGGTATCGGCGCCACCGTCAACATCATGACGGGCCGGCCGTTCGACAATCCGGGCCTGCATGCGAGCGTGGGCGTGAAAGCGGTGTACGACACCTCGAACAAGCACCTGCCCGATGAGGACAAGGCTTCCAGCTCGGTGACGCCGGAAATCTCCGGCATCTACAGCAATACCTTCGGCGACGGCAAGTTCGGCATCTCGATCAGCGCCAGCCACCAGCGCCGCAACCTGGGCGTGAATACGGCCAGCATCACCAACGGCTGGCGCGGCCCGTTCCGCGCGGATGAAAACAACTGGGGCAGCATTCCGCAGGCAGGCCAGCCGGGTTACAGCGACATCACCAACCGTCCGAGCGGCACCGACATCTATGCGGTGCCGCAGAACATCTCCTACTATATGCGCGGTTCGCAGCGCCAGCGCACCAACGGCCAGCTGACGCTGCAGTTCAAGCCCAGCAAGGAGCTGATCACCACGCTGGACTACACCTACTCCGAGAACAAGATCCAGACCAAGTCGCACGAACTGAGCGCCTGGTTCAATATGGGTCCGTCGGTGAGCTCCTGGACCAAGGGGCCGGTAGCCTCGCCGATCTTCTACCAGGAGAACGTGACCGCGCAGGATATCGCGATCAACGGCGGCGACTACGCCACCAAGTCGGCCAACAACTCGGTGGGCTTCAACACCGTGTGGAAGCCCAGCCCGGCGCTGAAACTGACTTTCGACGCGCACCATTCCACTGCCGAATCCAAGTCGGACAGCCCGTTCGGTACCGTCAACAACCTGGCCACCGTGAGCTTCAGCCGCGGCAACACGCGCGTCAACTTCGAGCATGAGATGCCGGTGCTGAGCATCCAGGGCGCGGACTTCATCAATGCGCCGATGCAGGTATCCGGCTCCTGGTTCCAGGACGGTATCCAGAAGATGGAGATCGACCAGGTGCAGGTGGGCGCCAGCTGGAAGGCGATGGAACGTTCGAACCTGAACTTCGGCCTGTCGCTCACCAATGTGAAGAACCGCTCGGTCTACCAGCAGGTGCAGAGCGATACCTGGGGCGGCGCTTCCAAGGCCTCGGACTATCCGCAATCGCTGTTCCATGCGGATGACCTGCGCAAGTACTTCGGCAAGATGGACGGCGTGGACGATCCGGCCCTGTTCAACCAGATCCACATCTTCAACTTCGCGGCAATGCGCCAGGTGGCTTCCGATGCAACGGGCAAGCCGGCGCTCTACATGCCCAGCCTGGCGAATCCGGAATACGACCGCCGGACCAAGGAAAAATCCAAGTCGGCGTATGTGCAGCTGACAACGGAATGGGAGACCGCGATCCCGATGCACACCGGTATCGGCCTGCGCTTCGAGAAGACCGATGTGCTGTCCACCGCCCTGGCTGCAACGCCGACCGAGATCCGCTGGGTATCGCAGAACGAACTGCCAGTGACCTTCGGCGACCGTGCCTTCACCTCGCTGCCGGGTTCCTATACCCATGTGCTGCCGAGTATCGACTGGGATGCCGACCTGCGTTCGGACTTCAAGGTGCGCGCCAGCTATGGCGAAACCATCGGCCGTCCGCGCTATGACCAGATCCAGGGCGGCCGCACCGTGGGCCCAACCGCTACGGTCAACGGCGATACGGCATCCATGGGCAACCCGGACCTGAAACCGGTCAAGTCCAAGAACCTGGACCTGTCGGCCGAATGGTATTACAACCAGCGCAGCGTGGTCTCGCTCGGCCTGTTCCACAAGAAGCTGAGCAACTTCGCAGGGCAGTCGGTCACGAGCATTCCGGAACCGGGCCTGCACACGCCGGTGGGCGGCAAGTACTGGAATGCGGCACTGGCTGCAGGCTGTATCGTTACCGACACCGCCTGTATCCGTAACTACATCTTCAAGAACTTCAATGGCCAGCCTGGCGTGGTGCGCGGACCGGACAATGAAAAAGGCGAGATCACGGGTGTGATCACGGGCCAGTCCTTCGACCCGGTGATCAACTTCCAGACCACCAGCTACGTCAATGCGAAATCCGACAAGCTGCACGGCGCGGAACTGAACTGGCAGCATATGTTCGGCGATAGCGGCTTTGGCCTGAATGCCAACTACACCTGGGTGAAGTCCGGCCTGAACTTCAACAACACCAGCACCGCCAACCAGTTCGCGCTGGTCGGTTTGGGCAACTCGGCCAACCTGGTGGGTATCTTCGAGAACGACAAGTGGAGCATTCGCGCAGCTTACAACTGGCGCGACAAGTTCCTCGCCGATACCACCGACCTGGCCGGCCCGAACCCGCAGTATGTTGAAGCGTATGGCCAGCTGGACCTGAGCATTGGCTATGCCTGGGACAAGAACCTGAGTTTCCAGCTGGAGGCGATCAACCTCACCGACCAGCTGAAGCGGGTTCACGGACGCACCGAGCAGATGGTGCTCAGCATCGCGCAGTCCGGCCCCCGCTACATGCTGTCGGCACGCTACAAGTTCTGACCCTCTCCGTGTCCGGGAAGGCAGGGGGTGCCGACCCGGCACTTTGGCAGGTCCGCCGCCTGGCGGCCTGCTTTTTTCAATGCCGGAACCAGCAATGCAAGCACTGCAACACATCGTCATCGCCGGCGGCGGTTCTGCCGGCTGGCTGACGGCCGGCGTTATTGCGGCCGAACACGCGGCGGGGGCTGGCGCCCGCGTGCGCGTGACCCTGCTCGAATCGCCCGATGTGGCGCCGATCGGCGTGGGCGAGGGCACCTGGCCCAGCATGCGCGAAACGCTGGCCCGCATCGGCGTATCCGAAACCGATTTTGTGCGCGAATGCGACGCCTCTTTCAAACAGGGGTCGCGCTTCAACCGATGGGTCGACGGCAGCGCCGGCGACCATTATTTTCATCCCTTTGTGCTGCCCCAGGGCTACGGCGAGACCAACCTGGCCGCGCGCTGGCGGCAGCTGCGGCCGGAGCAGCCTTTTGCCCAGCTCGTGAGTTTCCAGCCGGAGCTGTGCCTGCACGGCCGCGCACCCAAGCAGTTCGCAACGCCCGAATACGCGGCCGTCTCGAACTACGGCTACCACCTGGACGCGGGCAAGTTCGGCGCCTTCCTGCGCCGGCATTGCACGGACCATCTCGGCGTACGCCACATCAGCGACCACATCACGGCCGTAAGCTCCCATGAAAATGGCGACATCGCGGCGCTGCAGACGCGCCAGCATGGCGCCATCGAGGCCGGCCTGTTCATCGACTGCACCGGTTCGCAGTCGCTGCTGCTGGGCCAGCACTACGGCGTGCCGCTGCTGCCGCAGAAGCATATCCTGTTCAACGACAGCGCGATGGCGCTGCAGCTGGCCTATCCGGAACAGGGCAGCCCAATCGCCTCGTGCACCCTGTCCACCGCGCAGGCGCACGGCTGGATCTGGGATATCGGCCTGCCGACCCGGCGCGGCATCGGCTATGTGTATTCCAGCGCGCATGGCAGCGACGCGCAGGCCGAGCAGGCGCTGCACGCCTATGCGCGCGCCACCGGCGGCCCGCAGGACCTGCCCAGCCCGCGCAAGCTGAGCTTCCAGCCTGGCTACCGTGAGCGTTTCTGGCACCGCAACTGCGTGGCGGTGGGGCAGGCGGCGGGTTTCCTGGAACCGCTGGAGGCATCGGCGCTGGCCATGGTGGAGCTGTCGGCGGCCATGCTGGCCGACACGCTGCCTGCCGGCCGCGCCACGATGGATACCGTGGCCGGGCGCTTCAACGAGGCTTTCCGCTATCGCTGGGAGCGCGTGGTGGACTTCCTGAAGCTGCACTATGTGCTGAGCCGGCGCAGCGACGGCGCCTACTGGCAGGACAACCGCGGCGCCGCCACCATTCCCGCGCGGCTGCAGGAATTGCTGGCGCTGTGGCGCCACCAGCCGCCATCGCGCCATGATTTTCCGCGCATCGAAGAGGTGTTCCCATCGGCCAGCTACCAGTACGTCCTGTACGGCATGGGCTTCGAAACCGATTACGGCGAGGGCCGCCGCCGCTCCGACCGGCCGGCGCTGGCCGATGCCAGCTTCGCCGAGGCGCAGGAACTGACGCGGAAAATGCTCGCGGGCTTGCCAGCCAACCGCGATCTGATCGAACATATCAAACATCGTGGCCTGGTGCGGCGCTGACGCTGCCCGGCTTCCTTAAAACCTTCCATCGGGCCCCACATGACCAATATCGTAATGCTCAACAATGTCGATCACCAGGCGCTGCGCGTCGTCACCACGCGCGCCGCGCGCTACGGCGACAATGTGATGACCTGCGCCACCTATCCGGCCGAATTCCGCGACATCCAGGCGCATTACCCCATCGTGTTCCACAAGCTTGCCGACAGCAACTACGAGCCGGTGGCGCTGCTCGGC
Source organism: Pseudoduganella rhizocola (assembly GCF_045984285.3). NCBI lineage: Bacteria > Pseudomonadati > Pseudomonadota > Betaproteobacteria > Burkholderiales > Oxalobacteraceae > Pseudoduganella > Pseudoduganella rhizocola. Next base: position 567,667 of record NZ_JBJQIK030000003.1, on the reverse strand, counting down.
TTCCAGGAAGGGGAGAACCTGTTCCTCGGGCCGCAGGGCTGGGAGGTGAACTATGTGCCGCTGGCCATCGAGCGCCTGCCTTTCCTGATCGGCCGCAACGGCGAAGAGCTGAATGTCCACATCGACCTCGATAACCCGCGCCTGAGCCGCGACGAGGGCGAGGCGCTGTTCCTGGCCTACGGCGGCGTGACGCCTTACATGGAGCGCGTGACTTCCATGCTGAAGTCCATCCATGAAGGCCTGCAGGACGTGCCGGACTTCATCGCGGCACTGCGCGAGCACGATCTGCTGGAGTCCTTCGTGGCCGATATCGAGCTGGAAGACGGATCGCAGAACCGCCTGTACGGCTTCCACACCATCAATGAGGACAAACTGTACAAGCTGCCCGGCGCCGCGCTGGAAAGCCTGAACCGCGAAGGCCACCTGCTGTCGATCTATATGGTGCTGGCCTCGATGTCGAACTTCCGCGATCTCATCGACCGCAAGCAGCGCGCCGTCAACGCCAATGGCTGAACCCATCCGCCAACTGGCCGGCCTTGCGCCCGGCGACCTGGATGACGCGCTGCTCACGTCCAACGAGCCGGTGGTGCTGCGCGGCCTGGCCGCGCGCTGGCCGCTGGTGAAAGCCGGCCTGGCCTCGCAGCGCTGCGCCAGCGATTACCTGCGCCGCTACTACCGCGGCGATCAGGTGATTGCGCTGCTGGGGCGGCCGGAGATTGGCGGGCGCTTCTTCTACAACGAAGACCTGAGCGGTTTCAATTTCGATTCGGTGCGCACCAGCCTCGCCAGCGTGCTGGAAGAACTGGACGCACGCCGCGCCGACGCGCAGCCGCCCGCAATCTATGTGGGCTCAACCGAGATCGACGCCTGCCTGCCCGGCCTGCGCAGCGAGAACGACCTGGGCCTGGGGGCGCGGCAACCCTATGTGAGCATCTGGCTGGGCAACCGCACGCGCATCGCACCCCATTACGACCTGCCGGACAATATTGCGGTGGTGGCGGCAGGGCGCCGCCGCTTCACGCTGTTCCCGCCGAACCAGCTCGACAATCTGTATATCGGCCCGCTTGACTTCACGCCGGCCGGACAGCCCATCAGCATGGTCGACCTGCACAAGCCGGACCTGCAGCGCTTCCCGCGCTTTGCCGAAGCGCAGAAGCATGCGCTGACGGCGGAACTGGGGCCGGGCGACGCCATCTTCATCCCCAGCATGTGGTGGCACCATGTGGAGGCGCTCGATCCCTTCAACATCCTGGTTAACTACTGGTGGCGGCAGTCGCCGTCGTATATGGACACGCCGACCAATGCGCTGATGCTGGCGCTGCTGACGGTGCGCGACCTGCCGCCCGCGCAGCGCGCCGCCTGGCGCGACATCTTCCTGCACTATGTGTTCGACGCCGACGGCAGCGAGGCAGCCCATATGCCGGCGGCCGCGCGCCGTGTGCTGGCGCCGCTGGACGACACCATGGCGCGCACCCTGCGCAGCCAGATCCTCAACCGCATCAACCGCTAAGGAAAAGCCCATGCAAGCAAACCAGGCTCCGGTACGCCGCGTCGTGATCGCAGGCGGCGGCACGGCCGGCTGGATGGCCGCCGCGGCCCTGTCGAAAACGATGGGCAGGATTCTCGATATCACGCTGGTGGAGTCCGAGGAGATCGGCACCGTGGGCGTGGGCGAGGCCACCATTCCCAGCATGCTCACCTTCCACAAGCTGCTGGAGCTGAACGAGGCCGAGTTCATGGCCGCCACCAGCGCCACCTTCAAGCTCGGCATCAGCTTCGAGAACTGGCGCAATGTGGGCGAACATTACATCCATTCCTTCGGCAGCACCGGCACCGACCACTGGACGGCGGGCTTCCAGCACTTCTGGCTCAAGGGCAGGGCGCGCGGACTGGCCGCCGACTATGGCGACTATTGCCGTGAGCTGAAGGCGGCGCAGCTGGACCGCTTTGCGCACCTGCCGGACGACGGCATGAACTACGCCTATCACCTGGACGCGGGCCGCTATGCTCGCTACCTGCGCAAGTTCAGCGAGGCGCTGGGCGTAAAGCGGATCGAGGGCAAGATCGTTGACGTGGCCGCGGCCGGCGGGCAGATCATGGCGCTCACGCTGGATCATGGCGCCCGCATCGAAGGCGACCTGTTCATCGACTGTTCCGGCTTCCGCAGCCTGCTGCTGGGGCAAACGCTGGGCGTGGAGTACGAGGACTGGTCGCACTGGCTGTTCTGCGACAGCGCGCTGGCGGTGCAGACCGAATCCACCGGCGCCGTGCCGCCCTATACGCGCGCGATTGCGCACCATGGCGGCTGGCAGTGGCGCATTCCGCTGCAAAGCCGCGTAGGCAATGGGCTGGTGTATTCCAGCCGCTATATGGACGACGAGGAAGCGCAGCGCACGCTGATGTCCAACCTGGCGGGCGAACCGCTGATGCAGCCGCGCCCGATCCGCTTCAAGCCCGGCCAGCGGCGCCAGAGCTGGCGCGGCAACTGCGTCGCCATCGGCCTGTCCAGCGGCTTCCTGGAGCCGATCGAATCGACCAGCATCCACCTTATCCAGCGCAACCTGATCCGCCTGCTGCAGATGTTTCCCAGCCAGGGCATCTGCCAGACCGATATCGACGAATACAACCAGCAGGCCTCGCAGGAGATCGCGCATATCCGCGACTTCATCATCCTGCACTACAACGTGACGAACCGGCGCGACAGCCAGTTCTGGCGCGACGCCAGCGCGCTGGAGCTGCCTGCTTCGCTGCGCCACCGCATCCAGCACTTCCGCGAAACGGCGCGCGTGTTCCGCGTGCCGAACGAGCTGTTTGTGGAGAATTCATGGATCCAGGTGATGCTGGGGCAGGGCATTGTGCCCGAGCGCTACCACCAGATCGCCGACCTGATGGGCGACGCCGAACTGCGCCACTTCCTCGACAGCATCCGCCACGGCGTGGAATCGCTGGCCCGCCGGCTGCCGCAGCACAAGGACTACATCAGCCGCTACTGCCGCGCCGTTTCATAAGGCGCAGGACATTTTTTGCAGTTCGATGTCCGGATTGCTGTCGAGCGGATAGCGTTCGGGCAGCCAGCTAAAGCCCTGGCGCCGGTAAAAGGCTGCCGCGCGCGCATTCGCCGGAGCGACGGCGAGGACCACCCGCCGGTGGCCGGCGGCGCTGGCATAGCGCTTGATGGCGTCGACCAGGCGTGCCGCGGCGCTTGTGCCGCGGCAGGCGGGATCGACCCACATGCCGATCAGTTCATATTCGCCGCCGGCCCCCGCGAGGCCGCCGGCCATGCCCACCACTTGCGTGCCATCGAAGGCCAGCGCGTATTCGGCGCGGCGGCAGGCGGCGCGTTCGCGCCAGTCGGCTTCGGTCCAGGCGGCAGCGGTGGCGTAGCTCAGGCCGAAAGCGTCCGGCGCGTCGCGCAGGGCGGCGAGGCGGACTGCTTTCAGCGAGGCCCAGTCTTCTTCGGTGGTGCGGCGGATGGTCAGCATGCTGCGAGTGTAGCAGACGCTTTCTCAGGCCGGACGGCTGGCGGCCCACAGGAAAACCAGTTGCGCCAGCGGCAGCAGGATGCACCAGAAGCCGAACCACATATAGCCGAAGGCGCCCGCCGTGCAGCCCAGCGCAAAGGCGGCCAGGGGCCACAGGAACTTGGTGCAGCGGGTGCGCGTTTCGGCGTCGGCGTGGCCGAGCAGGATGTCGGTGGAATCGAGTGCGAACTGGGTCACATTCCCCGTCATCATGGAAGTGGGCGCGAGCTGCGGCAGCAGGAGCTTGCTGGCGGCGCTGTGCGCGCCCATGGCGGCGGTGCCGAGCAGGCCGGCCGCCATCGCCATGCCGCTGACGCTGTCGCCGACCGGCGTGGCGAGCACGCCGCAGACCATGAAGCCCGCCATCAGCAGCGCTTCCAGCGCCAGCGCCAGGCGCAGGGCGCCGCCTTCGGGCAGCCTGGTTTTGAGGATGGCGATCCGCAGCAGCACGATGCCCGCGATGAAGGCCGGGAAGGCGAGGAATTTGAGCAGCACCGGCGCGCGCGAAAAGTCGGACAGGGTGGCGCCGATCAGCACGAAGTTGCCCGTCACGTGGGCCGTGAACAGGCCGAACAGGGCAATGAAGCCCACAGTGTCGATAAAGCCTGCGATGAAGGCGAGGTTGCCGCCAAAGAGTTGGGGCCGGGGTGCTGGCGGCATACTGGTAGCTTCCTGTTGTGTTGAAAAACCGATGGTGGCGCCGCCGCTGCGATGCTGCTACCCCACAAATGGGGGAGCGTGGGCGGCGCTCTTGCGCAGCACCTGGGCCACGGTTTGCAGCAGCAGGGCGGGCGTTACCGGTTTGACGAGGTAGTCGGTAAAGCCGTTTTCCAGCGCGCGGCTGCGGTCTTCGCGGCGGGCGAAGGCGGAGAGGGCGATCGCGGGCGTGCCGCGCACGCCGCCTTCCAGTGCACGCACGCGGCGAATCAGTTCGAAGCCGTCCATGTCCGGCATGCCGATGTCGGAGATCAGCAGCTGCGGCCCGCGCTGCCGCAGCAGTTCCAGCGCCTCCAGCGGTTTGTGGGCCGTGATGACGGTAGCGCCGGTCTGGGCCATGATCTCGCGCACCAGCTCCAGCGAATCGATTTCGTCATCCAGCACGAGGATGGTGGCGCCGGCCAGGTTCACTACCTGCATGGCTTCCTGCCGCGCTTCCTGCGGCATGCCGCGGTTCACGTTCCAGTCGGGCAGCGGCGCCTGTTCCGGCAGCACAATGCTGAAAGTGGTGCCGCGGCCTTCGCCCGCGCTGTCCACGGCGATGGCGCCTGCCTGCAGCTCCACCAGCTGGCGCGCAATCGCCAGCCCGAGGCCAAGGCCGCCGTGGCGGCGCGTGGTGGATGCGTCGGCCTGGCGGAAACGTTCGAACACATGGGGCAGGAAGTCGGTCTTGATGCCGATGCCGGTATCGCGCACCGCAATGCGCACGCCGCGCTGCGCATGCTCCAGCTGCACGGCGACCGTACCGCCCGGCTCCGTGAACTTGACGGCGTTCGACAGCAGGTTCCACATCACCTGCTGCATGCGGCTGGCGTCGCACAGCACCGGTCCCGCATGCGTATCGAGCTGGATGTCGAGGTGGATGCGTTTGGCCATGGCGGCCGGACGCACGGTTTCGATGGCGGCGGCGATGAAATCGCCAGGCCAGCAGGGCTTCATGGTCAGCCGTACCTTGCCCGAGATAATCTTGCTCATGTCGAGCAGGTCGTCGATCAGCTGCGCCTGCGCGCGCGCATTGCGTTCGATGGTGAGCACGGCCTTGCGCAGCGTCTCGCGGTCCTGGCCCGACTGGTGCAGCAGCAGCTGGGACCAGCCGAGGATGGCGTTCAGGGGCGTGCGCAGTTCGTGCGACACGGTGGCCAGGAACTCATCCTTCAGGTGGCTCAGGCGTTCCGCCTCCACCCGCGCTTCCAGCTCGTGCAGATACTGGGCCCGGCGTTCCTCGGCCGTGGCAATGGACGCTTCCAGCACGCGGCCGCGCGCTTCGAGCCGCGCGTCGTAGACCGACACCAGCAGCGCCACGGTGAGCACGGCCACCGTGGCCAACGTCACCAGCATGGCGAGGCTGTGCCGGCTCATGCCCGCTTTCGCCGCCAGGCAGATGCTGCCGTCCGGGAAGCTGGCCGCCGCCATGCCGGTGTAATGCATGCCGACGATGGCAAAGCCCATCAGCACGGCGGCTGCGCCTTGCGCCAGCGCGGCATGCGGCGTGGTTTCGCGCAGGCGGTAGCCGATCCAGATGGCGCCGGCCGAAGCGGCAATGGCGATCAGGATGGAGGCGGCAAACAGCAGCGGATCGTACTGGATCGCGGGCGACATCTGCATGGCCGCCATGCCGGTGTAATGCATGGTGGCGATGCCCACGCCCATCAGCACCGAAGCGGAAGCGAAGCGTTTCAGCTCCAGGCGCGGGCTCTGCATCTGCTGCAGGGCGAGGCCGGAAACAATGATGGGGAGCAGCAGGGACAGCAGGGTAATCGTGAGGTCATAGCCCAGCGGTATGGGCAGGCGGAAGGCCAGCATGCCGATGAAGTGCATGGCCCAGATGCCGCTGCCCATGGCGGCGGCGCCGCCAATCGTCCATGCCCAGGAGGACATGCCGTGGGATTGCTTGACGCGGCCAGCCAGGCTGAGCGCCGTGTAGGAAGCGAAGATCGCGACAGCGATCGAGATGAAAACCAGCGAGGGTTCGTAGCGCCCGGTTAGCATAAGCGACAGTGCCTGTCATACCGTTGTCAGGCCAGACGGCGGATCCCCCGCAGGGGACCCGCGGAAACCATCAGCCCTTCTGGTTCAGTACCGAATGGTGGCGTGCATAGGCAAAATATACCACCAGACCGATCAGCAGCCAGATACCGAAAGCCACCCAGGTCAGCCAGTGCAGGTAAGTCATCAGCACGACGCAGAAGATGACAGCCAGCGCCGGGATCACGGGCACGCCCGGGCAGCGGAAGGCGCGCGGCAGGTCCGGACGCTTCTTGCGCAGGATGACCACGGCCACGGAGACCAGCGTGAAGGCGGCCAGGGTGCCGATATTGATCAGCTCCGTCAGCACGTTCAGCGGCACCAGCGCAGCGATCAGGCCGAAGGCGATGCCGACCACCCAGGTGGCGAAGAAGGGCGTGCCGTATTTCGGGTGCACGGTGGACAGCTTCTTCGGCAGCAGGCCGTCGCGCGACATGGCGAAGATGATGCGGGTCTGGCCGTAGGTCATCACCAGGATCACGGTGGTCATGCCGAGGATGGCGCCCAGGTCGACGAAGCCCGCCACCCAGTTTTCGCCCGCGTATTGCAGGGCCAGGGACACCGGATGGTCGATGCCGAGGAATTTCTGGAAGGGCACGATGCCGGTCATGATGGCCGATACCAGCACGTACAGCACGGTGCAGGCAGCCAGCGAGCCGATAATGCCGATCGGCAGGTCGCGCTCTGGACGTTTGACTTCTTCCGCCGCCGAGGTGACAGCGTCGAAGCCGATGAAGGCGAAGAACACCAGCGCCGCAGCGCTCATCATGCCGCCCACGCCGAAGGGCATGAAAGGCTGCCAGTTGGCCGGCTGCACATGGCGCGCGCCGACGACGATGAACAGCAGCACCACGCCGACCTTGATCGCCACCATGATGTTGTTGACGCGCGCCGATTCGCGCACGCCCCAGGACAGCATGGCCGTCAGCACCAGCATGATGATCAGGGCAGGCAGGTTGAAATATGTGGTCACGCCCGGCACCGCGCCCGGCGCGGCGGTCAGCACGCTGGGCAGCGCGATGCCGAAACCGGACAGCAGCGACTGGAAGTAGCCGGACCAGCCCACCGACACGGCGGAGGTGGCGAGGCCGTATTCCAGCATCAGGTCCCAGCCGATCATCCACGCCACCAGCTCGCCGAGGGTGGCATAGCTGTAGGTATAGATGGAACCGGCGACCGGAACGCTGGAGGCGAATTCGGCGTAGCACAGGGCGGCAAAGCCGCAGGCGCAGGCCGCAACGATAAAGGAAATGGTCAGGGCAGGACCGGCGGTCAGGGCGCCGGTCCCGGTCAGTACGAAGATGCCGGTGCCGACGATGGCGCCGATACCCATCAGGATCAGGTCGAACGGGCCGAGCACCTTTTTGAGGCCTCCGGGCGCGCGTCCTGCCGCCAGCATGTCATCCAGGTTTTTTGTTCTGAAAATACTCACTATGTCTCCATTTGGTCCAGGGATAACGAGCCCTGGAAATGGCTACATTTATGATGAGCATCGCCATGGGCTGCCGAATACTAGCACAGCCCGATGGCAGTTTGATCAGGAATTGGCCCTGCCGCTTTGTATCGTAAAGTTGCGGCCCGCGCCGAGCCACTCGGTGAACCAATATAACAACGCTGTTGCCGGAAATGCCATGCCGGCCAGCAGCGCGGCCTGCCAGCCGAAGCGGGCAAAGACCCAGCCGCCCAGCGCGGAGCCCAGGGCGCCGCCGGCAAAAAACAGGGCGAAATACAGGCCGTTCAACCGGCTGCGCACCTCGGCGCCGAGGCTGAAGATGGCGCGCTGGCCCAGCACCAGGTTGGCGGCCACGCCCATGTCCAGGATGATGGAGGCCAGCACCAGCACGGCGAGCGCAATGCCGCGCGAGCCCGGCGCCAGCAGCGGCAGCGCGAACCCGAGCACGCCGAGCAGCAGCGCGGCCGCGGTGGCGGGCAGCGTATGGCCACGGTCGGCCAGCTTGCCCGCGACGGGGGAAGCGACGGCCCCTGCCATGCCCACCAGCGCGAAGATGGCAATGCCGGTTTGCGACAGGGCGAACTGCGGACCGGCCAGCATCAGCGGCGTCACGGTCCAGAACAGGCTGAAGGCGCCGAACAGGCCCGCATGGTAGGCCGCTCGGCGGCGCAGCAGCGGCGTGGCGGCGAACAGCTGCCACAGCGAGGCAATCAGCCTGGGGTAAGGCAGGGGCGAACCGGGCACGCGCTGCGGCAGGGCTTTGCGCAGCACGAGGGCCAGCAGCAGGATCAGGACGGCCGCGCCGCCGAACACCACATGCCAGCTGCTGGCATCGGCAACCAGGCTGGCAAGCGGGCGGGCCAGCATGATCCCCAGCAGCAGGCCGCTCACCACCTTGCCTACCGTGTGGCCGCGCGTGGATTCGTGCGACAGATGGGCCGCGAATGGCACCAGCACCTGCGCCACCACCGAACCGAGGCCGATGGCGAGTGCCGCCGCGAGGAACTGCCAGGCGCTGGTGGCGAAGGCGGCGGCGCCGAGCGCCAGTGCGGTGAGCAGCAGGCCGCCGGTGACGAGGCGGCGGTTTTCCAGCAGGTCGCCCAGCGGCACCACGAACAGCAGGCCAAGCGTGTAGCCGACCTGCGTCAGCGTGACCACCAGGCCCGCGGCCTGTTCGGAAAGGCCGGTGGCGGCCGCGATCGGGCCGGCCAGCGTCTGTGCGTAATACAGGTTGGCGACAATCAGGCCTGCGGCCACCGCCAGCAGCAGCACCATGCCGCGTGAGATATCGTTTTTCATGATGTTTTTCCTCGAATGAGTGGGATGAAGGCCATTCTAGGAAAAAGCGATATAAAGATAATCAGTGCATAATGCGCCTATACTTTTCATTTAATGTGAACAATCATGGACAAAGTGAAGGCCATGCAGACCTTCGTGCGCATCGTGGAGGCCAACAGCTTCACCAAGGCGGCCGAGACCCTGAACCTGCCGCGCGCCGCGCTGACGGCCACGCTGAAAAATCTGGAGGCCTATCTCGGCGCCCGCCTGCTGCAGCGCACCACGCGCCGCCTGTCGCTCACGCCGGACGGCGCCCAGTACTACCAGCATTGCCTCGATATCCTGGCCGCCATCGATACGGCCGAACTGTCCTTCCGCGGGCCGGACGCGCGCAAGCCGAAAGGGCGGCTGCGCGTGGACCTGCCGGGCGCGCTGGGACGCAATGTGATCCTGCCGCGCATCGGCGAGTTCCGCGCCGCGTATCCGGAAGTGGAGCTCACCATCAGCGTCAGCGACAAGCTGGTGGACCTGACACAGGAAGGCATAGACTGCGCGGTGCGGGTGGGAGCGCTGCAGGATTCGGCGCTGGTGGGGCGCCAGCTCGGCACCATGCGCTTCATGATCTGCGCCGCGCCTTCCTATATCGCGCAATACGGCCTGCCGCGCAGGGCGGAGGAACTGGCCGGGCACTGCGGCGTAGTGCATTTCTCGGGCCGCACCGGCCGCGCCTTCGACTGGGAACTGGAAACGCCGCGCGGCAGCATCAAGGTGGCGGTGAACGGGCCGGTTGCCGTCAACGACGCCGATGCGAACCTGTGCTGCGCGCTGCAGGGACTGGGGCTGGCGCAGCTGGGACGCTACCAGGCCCGCCCATGGCTGGAAAGCGGCCGGCTGCAGGAGGTGCTGCCCGGCGTGAGGCCGACCAGCATGCCCGTCTCGCTGCTGTATCCGCAGGGGAGGATGGCCGCGCCGCGCCTGAGCGCCTTTGCCGACTGGCTGGCGGCGCTGTTCGCCGCCGATGAGGATTTATGCCTGTAGCAGGGGATCAGTGCAGCAGGCGGTTGCGCTTGTAATCGAAATAGCGGCTGGGCTGATGCTGGCGGTGAGCGAGTTCGGCCCGGTCCAGGCGCGCCTGAACCAGGCGGTGCCAGGCATCGGCCCAGCGCAGGGCCACCGTGGTTTCCTCCGGCGAGCTGGCAGCGAGCGTGCGCTCGACGGCGGCTTTCTGGCGTTGCAGGGCGTAGGAAACTTGTGCGAATTCGTTCATCGGTCAGACTCGGCTCAGTATTTGAGGGACCCGCTTGCCCTCAGGAAGTTCCATTTTCCCCGATCTGCCCATCTTTATATGTGCGCCAGTTCACGTAGGACAGAGATTACATGGCGCTATGTTCCTGTACTACATAACGGAAACCGGTATTCCGATACTGCTGTGCAAGCCGACGCAATAAAGTAACGCTAACAAAAGAACAATTCATTGCCAAGGTGAACAGCATGTACAAAACCGAATTCGAAACCGCCAAGCCTTCCGTCCCAGCCTCCATGCTGCGTACGCCGCGCGCTGCGTCGCCGGCCGTCAGCATCATCGGCGCCCAGCAGAACGACCTGCTGCGCGCGCTGCCACGGGAAGACCTGGAACGCCTTTTCCTCGACCTGGAGATGGTGTCCCTGCCGGTTGGCAAATGCCTGTACAACCTGGGCGACAAGATCGAGTACACGTATTTCCCGACCAATGCCATCGTGTCGCTGCAGTATGTGACCGAGGAAGGCGCCACCACCGAAATCGCCATGGTGGGCCACGAGGGTGTGGTGGGCGTGACCATGTACCGCGGTGAGCGCGCCAGCAATACGGCCGTGGTGCAGTCGGCCGGTTATGGCTACCGCCTCCGTACCGAGACCTTGCGCGAAATGTTCAGCGAAGGCGGCGTGCTGGCGCACCAGCTGATGCGCTATACCAGCTCCCTGTTTGCGCAGCTGGCGCAGAACGTGGTGAGCAGCCGCCACGCCAGCATCGAGCAGCGCCTGTCGCGCTGGCTGCTGGAGCGCCTGGACCGCTCGCCGACCACGCAATTGAAAGTGACGCAGGAACTGATCGCCAACCTGCTGGGCGTGCGCCGCGAAAGCATCACGGCCGCCGCCGGCAAGCTGCAGGCCGACGGCCTGATCCAGTGCCGCCGCGGCGTGGTGCAGGTGGTGGACCGCGCCGGCCTGGAACGCATTGCGGGCGCCTGCTATTTCGCGGCCCGCGCCATCTTCCCGGACGCGGTGCAGACCCACTAAGCCCGCGCCACGAATTCCCGTAACGCAGTATGTTTCGGGAATGGAAATCCAACACGACCCAGTAGAAGAAGACGCCGTCGGGGAACCGGTGCGCGTCTCGCCGCGCTTGCTGTGGTTCATCGGCCTGCTGCTGGCCGTGCTGCTGGCGGGCGGCGGCTATGTGGTGGCCGAACATATCATGACCAGCAAGGCCATCGAGCAACTGGGGCGCTCGGTGGCGCACGGCGTTCCGCCGGCCGTGGCCCCACGCACGCCGGCTGCTGCCGTGCGCCCTGTGCCGCCGGCGGCGCCGCCTGCTCCCCAGCCTCAAGGCGACTGGATCGGCGGCGATGCCGACCTGGCCGCGGAGACCAGCGGCAGCAGCAGGGCCGCCGGGGATACGGCGCAGCCTGGCGGCGCCTTGCGTGTGAGCGGCGGTGCGGAGCCGGTCGATGGCCGGGGCGGCGCCGAAGCACAGGGGGGCTTCGACACGGCCGGCAGCAGCGGCGCCGGCGCGGCGGGCGGGGCACGCGCGCCGGCGGCGCAGGAAGAGGGCAGCCGTAGCCGGCGTGCGCGTGCGCCCGGCTACGACGTGGAACTGGAACGGCATTACAGTACGGTCTTTGCGCGCTGTCCGCGTCCCGGCGTGCCGGGCGCCGTGGAGTGCAGACGCGCCGTCTGCGCCGGCGCCGCGCGCAAGACGGCAGCCTGCCGCTACTACGCCGACGGGCGCGATTAGGGCGCGCGCTCGTCCAGCACGGCAATCAGCTGGTCGCGCTGCTCCTCGATCAGGTCCTGGGCGGCGCTTTCGGCAATGCCGGAAGCCTCCAGCACGAAGGCCGTCAGCTGCAGGCCGGTTTCCAGCGTTTCCGGAATCACCTGGCTGGCGCCCGCGTTCTTCAGCATCAGCGCATGTTTGGGGTCCCGCGCCCGCGCAAACAGCGGCACGCCGGGGCAGAGCTGGCGGATGCGGTGCGCTGCATGCAGGGCGGAGGTGGGATCGTCCATCGTGAGCACCACGGCGGCCGCCTGGTGCGCATTCACGCGTGCCAGCAGTTCCGGCATCGAGGCGTCGCCTGAATAGACCGGCGCACCGGATTTGCCGAGCGCCGCCACCAGCTGGTAGTCGCGCTCCAGCGCCACGAAGCGAATGTTTTGCGCACCCAGCACCTTGCCCACCAGCTGGCCGACGCGGCCGAAACCGGCAATCACCACGTGGCCGGCCAGGCCTTCCGGCGGCACCGCATCGGCGCTGTCGCCGGCGCGCGCATCGCGCCATTGCGAGAACAGCTGGCCGGCCTTGGCGGCGGCGGGCGAGACGAACATGCTGAGGCTGACCACCGTTACCATGAACTGGCTCAGGGCCGATTCCAGCACGCCGGTGGCGACCGCATAGCCGATCACGATGAAGGCGAATTCGCTGCCCTGGCCCAGCAGCAGGCCGCCTTCTACGGCGCGGCCCCAGCTCATGCGGCCGGCGTGCAGGATCAGCGTGATGACGGCGGCCTTGATGGCCAGCAGCCCGAACACCGAGAGCGGCAGCCAGAGCGGATTGCGCGCAATCTCGCGCAGGTCCACCTGCATGCCGACGGACATGAAGAACAGTCCCATCAGCAGGCCCTTGAACGGCTCGATGATGACTTCCACCTCGTAACGGTACTCGGTATCGGCCAGCAGCAGGCCAGCCAGCATGGCGCCCAGCGCCATCGACAGGCCGGCCACCGCCGTGGTGCCGGCCACGCCCAGCGTCAGCAGCAGGGTCAGGGCAAGGAAGCTTTCCGGATGCCGGTGCGAGGCCAGGCGCGCATACAGGGGCCGCACCAGGCGGCGCCCGATCAGGTAGAGCACGAGGATGGTGGCCACGGCCTTCAGCATGGCGATGCCGACTGCCGCCAGGATGCCGCCACCGCCGCCGCTGCTTGCCAGCAGCGGCATCAGGATCAGCAGCGGCACCACGGCCAGGTCCTGCAGCATGAGGATGGAGAAGCTGGCTTTGCCGAGGGCCGTGCCCAGCTCGTGGCGGCTGATCAGCAGCTGCATCACGATGGCGGTGGAGGAGAGCGCCAGCGTAATGCCCAGTACCAGGGCGGTTTCGACGCGGTTGCCGAACAGCCAGGCAATGCCGCCCAGCGCCGCGGCAGTGAGCCCGATCTGCGCCAGGCCGGCCCCGAATACCCAGCGGCGCCAGGACCACAGGCGGCCCGGCGACAGTTCGAGGCCGATCATGAACATAAGGAAGAGAATCCCGAGCTCGCCGATCGCCGCCACGCTGTCGCGGCTGCCGATCGTGATTTCCGCCAGCCAGGGCCAGTGCTCCGCCCACAGCGCGAGCCCGTTCGGCCCCACGGCAAGGCCGGCGGCGAGGAAGCCCAGCACCTGGTTGATGCGGAAGCGCTGCAGCAGGGGCACGAGCACCCCAGCCATCAGGAGAAAGATCAGGATTTCCCGCAGATGGGGGACGGCGCTATGTGCTTCCATGCCCGAACGATAGCAGCGCGCTGCAGTTTCGACAAGTTTTGCCTATGAATTATCGAAATTGGCATATTTGAGAAATTTATTGATTTCATGATTTTTGCTGATATAGTGGACGTATGAGCCCGCTGAACCTCCACCATATGCACCTGCCTGCCGCCCACGCCGCGGTAGGCGGTTCGCGCTGGGTCCTGGGCCTGCTAGCCGCGGGCGGTGCGGCCATCGTGCTGGCGCTGTACGGGCTGGCGCTCTATGGCTGGGCGGTATCGGCGGCGCTGCTGGCACTGGCCGCCATGGTGCCGCAGGCGGTCTGGATGCAGCGCGAGGCGGCCCGGCAAGCGGCACGGGCGGCGGCCGAATCGAAGGGCCGTTTCCTCAGCGTGATCTCGCACGAGCTGCGCACGCCGCTGAATGGCATTCTCGGTTTTTCGGAGCTGCTGGCGCAGGACGTGGCGCCGCATACACACCAGGCTGAATTCGTGCATGCGATCCGCGAGTCCGGCGCCTACCTGCTCAGCCAGATCAATGAAGTGGTGGAACTGAATTCGCTGGAAGCAGGGCGGGTGGCCTTGCAGCCGGGGACGCTGAACCCCGTGGCGCTGCTGGGGCAGCTGGAGGAAAGGCACCGGCGCGAGGCGGCGCGGCGCGACACCGTGCTGCACAGCCGTCCCGACCTTTCGCTGCCGCAGGCCCTGGCCTGCGATCCTTCCAAGCTGGAGCGCGTGCTGGATTTGCTGTTGCGCTACGCGATTGCCACCGGCGCCCGCACCGAAATCAGCCTCGAAGCATGGCAAACGCCGGCGATGGTGCATTTTGCCGTGCGTTCCGGCGGATTTGAGCTGGGCGACGCGGAACAGGAAGCCCTGTTCGACAAGTTCGCCCACTTCGACGAGTCGTCCACCCGGCATACGAGCGGCTTCGGCCTGGGGCTGACGATCGCCTGGCGCCTGGCCCAGCTCATGGGTGGCAAGCTCAGCGTCAGTTCGGGCGCCGCCGGCACCACGCTCGAACTGGCCCTGCCGCGTCAGGCGTGACGGGCGTTCGCGTGGCGGCGCGAAAATAGCTTGGCCGCCACCACGGCGCCGGCCAGTCCGGCCACGATGGCCGTGGTGCTGCCGGAGAAGCCGACCGCCGTGTTCTTCGCGATGGAACCGGCCTTCGGCGCCACCAGCTGCATGCGGCGGCGGGTCATTTCGGCGCCCAGCTCATCGAGCTTGTCCTTGCCCAGCATGCGCTCCGCTTCAGGCAGCAGCACGGTTTCCTCATCGGCTACGTGGTGCATCACGTCGCGCATCAGCTCGTTCATCAGCTCATCATGGCGGCGCGTGGTGGGATCGGCGGCGCGCAGCTCGGCGATAATGCGGCGCATCTCGTTATGCTCGGGCACCGACTTCTGGATGGTGGGTTCCTGGCCGTTCAGGTTGCGGATGACCGGGTAGAACACTTCCTCTTCCAGCGTGGCATGGATTTCCAGCGCGGTGCAGATGGTTTCGGCCAGCGCCTTTTTCACTTTGGGGCGCGAGGTAGCGGTGTACTGGTGGAAAGTGACCAGTACATGGGAATGGTCGAAGCGGATCATGTCCGTAATCGACGGACTCAGTTTATTCAGAGAAAACATGGATGCTCTCCTGTGGCTTTGGGCTAGTGAGACCATCTTAGCCGCTGCAACAGCCGCGCCGCGTAGGAAGGCGGCGCAGGCTGCTGTCAGCCGATTCCGCAAACCTCAGCCAGCCACGGGCTCAGGCGTAGCGGGTGGCGGGGCGGCGGTTCTGGGCGGCGGCGAACAGTTTGCCGCTCAGTTCTTCGAACTGCTTCCACAGCGTGGCGTCTTCCACCGAAGGCAGGGTCACGGTTTCGCCGAGGTCGAGGCCGGCCAGCGCGGCGTCCACGCAGTCTTCGGCCGACATCACCGCTTCCTGGTTCAGGTTCTCCAGCGGCACGCCGGACAGTTCCCAGATATCGGTGGCGGTGGCAGACGGCGCAACCAGCTGCACGCGTACCTTGGTGCCGGCGACTTCGTTCTGCAGCCCGCGCGTGAAATGGTTCACATAACCCTTGGTGCCGCTATAGATGGTGGCGCCCGGCAGGTGGGCGAAGCCGAGGATGGAGCCGATGTTGACCAGGGTGCCGGCATTGCGCGCAATGAATTTCGGCAGCACGGCATACGTCAGGCGGGCCATGCCGTTCACGTTGACGTCGTTCATGGCATCGAACTGCGCGCGCGTGGTGCCGCCGATCGGCGCTACCGTGGACACGCCCGCATTGTTGACCAGCAGCGTGATGCTGTCGTCCGCTTCCAGCCGGGACGCCACGCTTTCCAGGTCGGCCTCTTTGCCCAGGTCGGCGGCGATGGTGCTGACGTTCACGCCGTATTGCGCCTGGATGCCGGCGGCGATTTCCGCCAGGCGGTCGCCGCGCCGCGCAATCAGGATCAAGTCGTAGCCGCGGCGGGCGAGGCGGTCGGCATAAACGCGGCCGAGGCCGGCGGAGGCGCCCGTTACAACTGCAGTGCCCTGGGTCGATTTGCTCATGGTGTTCTCCTTTGAGGTTTTAAACATGATGATTATCATGCTTGGATAGCTGAAGCATGATGGATATAATGTTTGTTGTCAACGACATTTTTTCGAAGGAGGCGATAGCGATGCGCTATCCAGCAGCCGAGACGGCAGCCAAGCACCAGAAAATCCTCGACGCGGCGGCACGCCTGTTCCGCGAGCGCGGCTTCGGCGTCAGCGTGAGCGAGATCATGAAGGCGACCGGGCTCACGCACGGGCCGTTCTACAATCACTTCGCCTCGAAGGAAGCGCTGATTGCCGAGTGCTTCGCGCATGCGGCGGAGCAGAAGCTGGCGGAGCAGGCCGCCGCCAGCGCCACGCCGGAGGGCCGCGCGGCCTGGGCCGATGCCTACCTGAGCGCCGAACACCGCGACCAGCCGGGCGAGGGCTGCCTCCTGGCGGCATTGGCTGGGGATGCGGCGCGCGAACCGGCCGTGCGGCCCGAACTTACGGCCTATCTGAAGGAAACGCTGAGCAGGGGCGAGGCAGTGGCGCCGCGCGAAGAGGTGCTGCGCCGCGCGGCGATGATGGTTGGCGCGGTGATTCTGGCGCGGGCCGTGGAGGATGCCGGATTGTCGGCAGAGCTCCTGGCTGCGGCACGCAAAGGGTTATAGCTGTCGTTCCCGCGCAGGCGGCGGTCCACCTGCGCGGGAATGACAGGTCAGTTGCGGATTTCGAGCGCGCGGTTCAGGCTCAGTGCCGCCAGCGAACCGACTGCGCCGGACAGCAGGTAGAGGCTCACATACGCCAGGCCGAAGTGCGCCGACAGCCCCAGCGCCACCAGCGGTGCGAAGGCCGCGCCCACCAGCCATGCCAGGTCCGAGGTCAGGGCCGCACCGGTGTAGCGGTACTTGGCCTGGAAGTTCGCCGTCACCGCGCCTGCGGCCTGGCCATAGGACAGGCCGAGCAGGCAGAAGCCGACGATGATGAACAGGTCCTGCCCCGTTTCGCCGCCTTCCATCAGCATGGGCACGAAGCCGCTGAAGATGGCGATCAGCGTGGCCAGCGTGCCTAGCGTACGGCGGCGGCCGAAGCGGTCGGCGATCAGGCCGGACAGCACGATGGCGCCCGCCGCCAGTGCCGCGCCCACCATTTCCAGCAGCAGGAAGTCTTCAATCGAGCGCGTGGAATACAGCGTGATCCACGACAGCGGGAACACCGTCACCAGGTGGAACAGCGCATAGCTGGCCAGCGCGGCCAGCGCGCCGATGATGACGTTGCGGCCCTGGTTGCGCGAGAGCTCCACTACATTGGTCGGCTCCAGTTCGCGCTCATCCAGCAGGCGCGAATACTCGGGCGTGGAGACCAGGCGCAGGCGCGCGAACAGCGCCACCACGTTGATGGCGAAGGCCACGAAGAAGGGATAGCGCCAGCCCCAGTCGAGGAAGTCCAGGCCGGACAGCGCCTCCAGCATATAGGCGAACAGGCCGGCCGCCACGATGAAGCCGAGCGGCGCACCAAGCTGGCCCAGCATCGCGTACCAGCCGCGCTTGTTCTCCGGCGCGTTCAGCGCCAGCAGCGAAGGCAGGCCGTCCCAGGAGCCGCCCAGCGCCACGCCTTGCCCGATGCGCAGCAGCGCAAGCAGCACGATGGACACCGCGCCCAGGTCCGAATAGGTGGGCAGGAAGGCCATGCCGACCGTGGAGCTGCCGAGCAGGAAGAGGGCGATGGTGAGTTTGGCTTCGCGCCCGAAGCGCTTCTGCACCGCCATCAGGGCGATTGTCCCGAAGGGGCGGGCGATGAAGGCCAGGGCAAAAATGGCAAAGGACCACAGCGTGCCTTCCAGCCGGTCTTCAAAAGGGAAGAAGACAGAAGGGAACACCAGCACCGATGCTATGGCATATACAAAGAAATCGAAGTATTCGGAAGTACGCCCAATCACCACACCGACCGCAATTTCGCCGGGGGCGATGTGGCCATCGCGGGCATTCACGTTGCGTGCGCCCTGGCTCGTTGGACTTGGCTGATAATCGGCGTTCGTTTCGCCGCCGTAGGTAGTCGTCGTGGCCATGTTTCTGTCTCTCTTAAATCTCTGATAAGTCGTTATTGCACGGGTCTCGCGGCTGGAAGGGGACATGTGGGACAAAGTGTCCAATTCCGGAAAGCTGCCCGTCCCAGTACAGTAGCATGATCTCCACACTCTGTAGCGCACTTACCGCATGAAATATATGAAACATTGCCGCGGACTGTTGCTTCTGCCCCTGTTGCTCCTGGCTGGATGTAATACAGTGGTGCTGAATCCGTCCGGCGACGTCGCCCGCCAGCAGGCCGATCTTGTCATCGTTGCCACGCTGCTGATGCTGCTGATCGTTGTTCCCGTCATCGTCCTCACGCTGCTCTTCGCTTACCGTTATCGCAAAGGCAATACGCAAGCCAAGTACAGCCCGGACTGGGACCACTCCACCAAGCTGGAACTGGTGATCTGGGGCGTGCCACTGCTGCTGATTATCGTGCTGGGCGCGATCACCTGGATCAGCACCCACCTGCTGGATCCTTACCGCCCGCTGCAGCGCATCGACGAGAAGCGCACCATCGCGGCCGGCACCCAGCCCATGGTCGTGGAAGTGGTGGCGCTGGACTGGAAGTGGCTGTTCATCTATCCGGAGCAGGGCATCGCGACCGTGAACGAACTGGTGACGCCGATCGACCGCCCGCTCAAGTTCAAGATCTCGGCGTCGACCGTGATGAACGCTTTCTATATTCCTTCGCTGGCCGGCATGATCTACGCGATGCCGGGCATGGAAACCCAGCTGAACGCGGTGATGAACAAGGTCGGCGTGTATGACGGCCTGTCCACCAACTACAGCGGCGCGGGCTTCTCCGGCATGCGCTTCAAGTACCACGGCGTGACCCAGGAAGACTTCGACGCCTATGTGGCCAAGACCAAGGCCGGCGGCGGCGCGCTGACCCGCGCGGCCTACCTGCAGCTGGAAAAGCCGAGCGAGCGCGAACCGGTGCGCCGCTATGCGGACGTGGACCACGACCTGTACGACGCCATCGTGAACCGCTGCGTCACGCCGGGCACGGTCTGCATGAGCGAACAGATGCACCACGATATGCAGCGCGTGCAGATCGACGCTGCGGCCAAGGCGCAGCAGGCGAAGGCCGGCGAGACCAATATGGCCAAGCTGGAAGCCGAAGTGTGCGTGACCCCGGCCGAACAGGCCAAGGGCGCTGCGCAGCCAACCATTTCAATGAAGAAGTAATATGCACGAGCCAATCGAAACCTCTACGAGTCTGCTGCTCGGCCGCCTGGGCTGGCACGCGATTCCATTCCATGAGCCGATCCTGATCTACACCTTCGTCGCCGTGATGCTGGGTGGTGTGGCGGTGCTGGGCGCAATCACCAAGTTCAAGCTGTGGGGCACCCTGTGGCGCGACTGGATCTGCTCCATCGACCACAAGAAGATCGGCATCATGTACATGATCCTCGGCCTGGTCATGCTGCTGCGCGGCTTCGCCGATGCGCTGATGATGCGCCTGCAGCAGTCGATCGCCTTCGGCGATTCGGCCGGCTTCCTGCCGCCGCACCACTACGACCAGATCTTCACCGCCCACGGCGTGATCATGATCTTCTTCGTGGCGATGCCGCTGGTGACGGGCTTCATGAACTACGTGGTGCCGCTGCAGATCGGCGCGCGCGACGTGGCTTTCCCCTTCCTGAACAACTTCTCCTTCTGGATGACGACCATGGGCGCCGTGCTGGTCATGGCTTCGCTGTTCGTTGGCGAATTCGCGCGCACCGGCTGGCTGGCGTATCCGCCGCTCTCCGGCATTCTCGCGAGTCCGGACGTGGGGGTGGACTACTACATCTGGTCATTGCAGATAGCGGGGGTAGGGACGCTGCTGTCAGGGATCAACCTGATCGTCACCATCGTCAAGATGCGTGCGCCGGGCATGGACCTGATGAAGATGCCGGTCTTCACCTGGACCGCACTGTGCACCAACATCCTGATCGTGGCCGCCTTCCCGGTGCTGACCGCCGTGCTGGGCATGCTCGGCCTGGACCGCCTGTTCCACACCAACTTCTTCACGAACGACCTGGGCGGCAACGCCATGATGTACGTGAACCTGATCTGGATCTGGGGCCACCCCGAGGTCTACATCCTGATCCTGCCGGTATTCGGCATCTTCTCGGAAGTGGTGTCCACTTTCTCCAGCAAGCGCCTGTTCGGCTACACCTCCATGGTGTATGCAACGATGGTGATCACCATCCTGTCCTACCTCGTGTGGCTGCACCACTTCTTCACGATGGGCTCGGGCGCGAGCGTGAACTCCTTCTTCGGCATCACCACGATGATCATCTCGATCCCGACCGGCGCCAAGATCTTCAACTGGCTGTTCACCATGTACCACGGCCGCATCCGCTACGAGCTGCCGATGATGTGGACCGTCGCCTTCATGGTGACCTTCGTGATCGGCGGTATGACCGGCGTGATGCTGGCCGTGCCTCCGGCCGACTTCGTGCTGCACAACAGCCTGTTCCTGATCGCCCACTTCCACAACGTGATCATCGGCGGCGTGCTGTTCGGCCTGTTCGCCGGCATCAACTACTGGTGGCCGAAGGCTTTCGGCTACAAGCTGAACGTCTTCTGGGGCAAGATCAGCTTCTGGTGCTGGGTGGTCGGTTTCTACCTCGCCTTCATGCCGCTGTACGTGATGGGCTTCATGGGCGTTACCCGCCGCATGAACCACTTCGAAGACCCGAACCTGTGGATCTGGCAGCAGATCGCCCTGGTGGGCGCGCTGACGGTAGCTGCCGGTATCGGCGCCATGCTGATGCAGTTCTATGTGTCAGTGCGCGACCGCAAGAAGAACCTGGACGTGACGGGCGACCCATGGGGCGGCCGCACGCTGGAATGGTCCACTTCCTCGCCGCCGCCGGACTACAACTTCGCCTTCACGCCGATGGTGCACGACAACGACACCTGGGCCGACATGAAGAAGAACGGCTACCAGCGTCCGCTGCGCGATTTCGTGGCGATCCACATGCCGAAGAACACCGGCGCGGGCTTCATCATCGCCGCCATCAGCGCGGTGCTGGGCTTCGCCATCATCTGGCATATGTGGCTGCTGACCGGCGCCGCCTTCGTGGCGATGATGGCCGCGATCATCATCCATACGTTCAACTACAAGCGCGACTACTACATCCCGGCCGACGAAGTGACCGCCGTGGAAGAGAAGCGCACCAAACTGCTGGAAGCCCATGCCTGAGATGACTGCAACTACTGACCTGAGCTCGCGCTACTACGTGCGCGAGCACCATCCGGAGAACGGCACGCTGCTGGGCTTCTGGATCTACCTGATGAGCGATTGCCTGATCT
This sequence comes from Pseudoduganella rhizocola, assembly GCF_045984285.3. Lineage (NCBI taxonomy): Bacteria > Pseudomonadati > Pseudomonadota > Betaproteobacteria > Burkholderiales > Oxalobacteraceae > Pseudoduganella > Pseudoduganella rhizocola. Next base: position 546,066 of record NZ_JBJQIK030000003.1, on the reverse strand, counting down.
TCGCCTGTCTGTTCGCCACCTATGCGGTCCTGGGCCGCAACTTCGCCGGCGCGCCTTCGGGCGCCGAGCTGTTCGACCTGCCGCTGGTGGCCCTGAATACGGCCTTCCTGCTGCTGTCCTCGATCACCTACGGCTTCGGCATGCTGTCCGCCTATGCGAAGAAGCAGCGCGCGGCGATCGGCTGGCTGGTGCTCACCGGCCTGCTGGGCGCGGCCTTCCTGTTCCTGGAGCTGTACGAGTTCTCGCACCTGATCCATGAAGGCTACGGCCCGCAGCGCAGCGGCTTCCTGACCGCCTTCTTCGCCCTGGTGGGCACCCACGGCCTGCACGTGACCTTCGGCATCGTGTGGCTGGTGACGCTGCTGTTCCAGGTCGGTAAACACGGCCTGACGCCGGAGAATATCCGCCGCCTGAGCTGCCTGTCGATGTTCTGGCACTTCCTGGACGTGGTCTGGATCGGCGTCTTCACCTTTGTCTACCTGATGGGAGTCCTGCCATGAGCGCACACCACGACCACCACGATGATCACCATGGCCACGGCGATGGCCATGACCACGGCAGCGTGAAAAGCTATGTGATCGGCTTCATCCTGTCCGTGATCCTGACGGCGATTCCGTTCTGGCTGGTGATGAACCGCAGCATGGACAGCCAGACCACGGCCTTTGTGATCCTGGGCTTCGCTGCCGTGCAGATCGTTGTGCACATGATCTACTTCCTGCACATGAACGCGAAAGCGGAAGGCGGCTGGAATATGCTGGCCCTGATCTTCACCGTCGTCATCCTCGTGATTACGCTTTCCGGTTCGCTGTGGGTCATGTACCACATGAACAAGAACATGATGCCAGCGCCGATGCCCGGATCGTCGCACCAGATGTCCGGCATGAACTGATGCCGGACGCGCTGAACGTGTCAACAGCGCCCGCAGAACCGCGCCGTCCGCCCACCGCGGCGGCGCGGTTTTTCTTTGCGGGCCTGGCACTGCTCCTGTTCTGCGTGTTCGCCGCACTGGGCACCTGGCAGGTCAAGCGCCTGCAGTGGAAGCAGGCGCTGATCGCCCGCGTGGAGGCGCGCGTCGATGCCCCGGCCGTGCCGGCGCCGCCGCGCGGTCGATGGGGAGCGGTATCCGCCGCTTCCGACGAATACCGCCATGTGTCGCTGCGGGGCAGCTTCCTGTACGCGCAGACTGCGCGCGTGCAGGCCGTGACCGAGCTGGGCGCCGGCTTCTGGCTGCTGACGCCCATGTGCACGGCGGATGGCATCGTGTTCGTGAACCGCGGCTTCGTGCCGGTGGGGCCGGCGCCTGAACCGGCGCCGCGCGCCGCAGCGGATGCCTGCGCGCACGCCGGGCCGCCGCTCATGCTGACCGGCCTGCTGCGCATGCCGGAACCGGGCGGCGGCTTCCTGCGCAAGAACGATCCCGCCAACGACCGCTGGTATTCGCGCGATGTACAGGGGCTGGCGGCTGCGCGCGGCCTGCAGCACGTTGCGCCTTTCTTCATCGACGCCAGGGCAGGCCAGGAGCCTGCCGATGCACCGGGCAAGCCGGTGGGCGGCCTTACCGTAATATCATTCCATAATAACCATCTGGGCTATGCTCTGACCTGGTATGCATTGGCCGCAATGACGGCCGGCGCCTGGTTCTGGCTGCGCCGAACGACAGGGAAAAGGAATGACGGGGATAATCGACCTGAGTGACAAGATGAAGCAGCCCGCAAGCGGCCCGGCCGTGGTGCAGGAAGCCGCCGGGCACAAGAACATGATGCAGCTCATCGAGCTGCGCTGGATCGCCGTGATCGGCCAGATCACGACGATTGCCGCCGCCATCCTGGGCTTCGACATCCAGCTGCCGCTGGTGAACATGCTCGAGGTGCTGGCCTGCCTGATCGCCTTCAATATCGCCAGCCACCTGCGCTGGCATGAAAGCCGCACGGTCTCGAATGGCGAGATCTTCCTGGCCCTGCTGGTGGACGTGGGCAGCCTTACGGCCCAGCTCTACCTGAGCGGGGGCGCCAGCAATCCCTTCGCCTTCCTCTACCTGCTGCAGGTCATCCTCGGCGCCGTGCTGCTGAAAGCATGGTCGACCTGGGTCATCGTGCTGGTGACGTCGGCCTGCCTCGCGGGCCTGGCCTTCATCTCCAAGCCGCTGCCGCTGCCCATCGACTACGAGCGCGGCATCGAAAGCCTGTATGTGCAAGGTGTGCTGATCTGCTTCATGCTGATCGCCGCGCTGCTGGTGATCTTCATCAGCCGCATCTCGCACAATGTGCGGACCGGCGACGCGGAGCTGGCCACCATGCGCCAGCGCGCGGTGGAGGAGGAGCATGTGGTGCGTATGGGCCTGCTGGCCTCCGGCGCGGCGCATGAACTGGGCACGCCGCTGGCGACGCTGTCCGTCATCCTCGGCGACTGGCGGCGCATGAAGGAGTTCAAAGGCAATCCGGAACTGCTGGAGGAGATCGGCGAGATGGAAACGCAGCTCAAGCGCTGCAAGACCATCGTCAGCGGCATCCTGCTGTCGGCCGGCGAGGCGCGCGGCGAGTCCTCCGTGAAGACCACCATCAATACCTTCCTCGACGAGCTGGTGGACGAGTGGCGCGACAGCCGGCCCGTGAAATCCTTCAGCTACGAGAACCGCATCCGGCAGGACAGCCCGGTGGTGTTCGATTCCGCCCTCAAACAGATGATCTGCAATGTGCTGGATAATGCGCTGGAAGCTTCGCCCAACTGGCTGGGCATGGAGGCCACGCGCGACGACGGCAACGTGACCTTGCGCATTACCGATGCCGGTCCCGGCTTCCCGGAACCGATGCTGGAGGATTTCGGCAAGCCTTACCAGTCCAGCAAGGGCAAGCCGGGCGGCGGGCTGGGGTTGTTCCTGTCGGTGAATGTGGCGCGCAAGCTGGGCGGCGCCGTGTCGGCGCGCAACCGCAATGAAGGCGGGGCGGAAGTGATGATTACCCTGCCGCTGTCGGCAATCAAACTGGAAGAGGAGGGCGCATGAGCGAGGAGCGGGTACTGCTCATCATCGAGGACGATGAGGCCTTCGCGCGCACGCTGAGCCGTTCTTTCGAACGGCGCGAATACACGGTGCTGCTGGCCGCCACGCTGGACGAAGCCACGGCGCTGCTGGCGCAGCACAGCCCCGGCTATGCGGTGGTGGACCTGAAGCTGAAGGGCAATGCCTCCGGCCTGGCCTGCGTGCAGATGCTGCACCAGCACGATCCGGACATGCTGATCGTGGTGCTGACCGGCTACGCCAGCATCAACACGGCGGTGGAGGCGGTGAAGCTGGGCGCCGTGCAGTACCTGGCCAAGCCTTCGAACACGGACGATATCGAAGCCGCCTTCGGCCACGTCGCGGGCGCTTCCGAGGTGGAAGTGACGAACCGAACCACCTCCGTCAAAACGCTGGAGTGGGAGCATATCCACGCGGTGCTGGCCGAAACCGAGTTCAATATTTCCGAAGCGGCGCGCCGCCTCGGCATGCACCGCCGCACCCTCGCGCGCAAGCTCGAAAAGCAGCGCGTCAAATAGCCTAGTGCGCCATCAGCACGGGAATCGTCATCGTCTGCAGCACGGTGGCGGTGGCGCCGCCCAGCAGCAGTTCGCGGTAGCGGGAATGGCCGTAGCCGCCCATGACCAGCAGTCCGGCGCCGATGTCGGCCGCCAGCGACAGCAGGCCGTTGCCGACATCGATATTCAGGGGCTGGCCGAGCACCTCCGCATCGACGCCATGGCGCGCCAGATAGAGCGCGATATCGGCGCCGGGGCGTTCGCCGAAGCGTTCCTGGTCGCGGTGGCCGTTGAACACCACGATCGTGACCCGGCTTGCGGCCTTCAGCAGCGGCAGGGCCAGGGTGGCGGCGCGGGTCGCTTCCTGGCTGGCGTCCCACGCCAGCAGGGCGTGGCCTCCCAGCTGGTCCGGGCAGCCCGCGTAAGGCGTGACGAGCACTGGCCGCGGCGCGTTCATCAGCACATATTCGGGCAGGTCGTAGCGCGAACCGGGCACCGCAAGACTGCGGTCGGTCTGGCCCACGATGACGATATCGCTGTAGCGTGCGCGCAGCGCCATGCCGCCGTCCAGATCGTCGTTCGCCAGGCACTGCTCGAATGAGGCGACGCCCTCGGCGCGCGCAATGCCGTCGAAATGCTCCAGTGCCGCCCGCGCTTCGCGGTGCATCTCCGCATATTGCTCCGCAATGGCCGGACCGCCCAGCGCTATGCTTTCCGGCAGAACGAAGCGCGAGACGCCGGTGAGGGCGATGCCAACCAGATGCGCGTCCTGCGCATTGGCGAGGCGGGCGGCCAGCCGTATGCGCGCTTCCGCGGCGGGCGTCCGGTCGGCATGGACCAGGATGGTCTTGTAGCTCATGACAGTCCTTTCAATGGGCAAACAGCACGGGAATCTGGGCGTGGGACAGCAGCGAATACGTCACGCCGCCCAGCAGCCATTCGCGGTAGCGGCTATGGCCGTAGCAGCCCGCCACGATCAGGCCAGCTTCCGTGTCGCGGGCCAGCCCGAGCAGCGCCTGGCCGATGGGAGCTTCGGTACGCTGGCTGAATACTTCGACCCGTATGCCGTGGCGCGCCAGGTAAAGCGCCATATCGGCGCCGGGCTGTTCGCCATGCAGGCCGCTCGTGGTATCCGGATTGAACAGCGCGAGCAGCACGCTGGAGGCGCGCTGCAGGATGGGCAGGGCCGCCGTCAGTGCGCGTGTCGCTTCCATGCTGCCGTCCCAGCCCACGATCACGGTGCCGCCCACCGGCTGGCCGTCGTAGGTGTCCGGCACCACGAGCACCGGGCGCGGGCTGTTCAGGGCAACGTATTCGGGCAGCATGGTCACGAGGCGGGCGCGCTCGCCGGCGGCGGGCAACTGGCTCGTGATCACCAGGTCGGCATAGCGCGCCTGCAGGATGAGCGCGTTCTCCGGGCTGTCCTCCGTCAGCCGCGCTTCGATCTGCCCGGCGCCAAGCCGGCGCGCTTGCGCCAGGCCGCGCTCCAGCCGCTGCCGCGCCGCTTCGCGCAGCTCGTCGTAACGCACCAGCGGCAAGGGACCGGTAAGGGCGCCGTCCATGTAGTTGTAGTCGCGCGGCGCCAAACCGGTGGCGGCGCTGGCGACCAGGCGCGCATCCCATTCCTCCGCCAGTACCGCCGCGGCGTGCAGGCGGCTGTGCTGGGATGGGCTGTCGTCGATATGCACCACGATGGTCTTGATCATAAAGCCTCCTCAATGTGGAACTTCCACGGTTACTTTAGTAGTCTGTTTGCGCTGCGTCATCAGCACTTTTTGATGCAGATCAAAATCCCTGAAAAAATATTCTTGCGCCACTCCGGGCGCACATCCCCTACAATCGCCGCATGAAACTCGCCATGTTCAGCGCACAGCCTTACGACCGCCGTTCGTTCTCGGAGGCCCTCGCGGCTTCCGGCATGCAGGTGGACCTGGTGTGCCACGAAGCCCGCCTCGTGCCCGAAACGGCGGTGCTGGCCGATGGCGCGGACGCCGTCTGCGTGTTCGTCAACGACAGGCTGGATGCGCCAACGCTGGATGTGCTGGCGGCACAGGGCGTGCGTGCGGTACTGCTGCGCTGCGCGGGCTACAACCAGCTGGACGCGGCGGCTGCGGCGAAGCACGGCCTTTTCGTGGCGCGCGTGCCTGCGTACTCTCCGGAGGCCGTGGCGGAACACGCGCTGGCGATGATCCTGACGCTGAACCGGCACACGCATCGTGCCTATGCGCGGGTAAGGGAAGGGAACTTCTCGCTGGAAGGCCTGCTGGGCAGCACGCTGCACGGGAAGACGGCCGGCATTGTCGGCACCGGCAAGATCGGGCTGGCCACGGCGCGCATCCTGCGCGGTTTCGGCTGCCGCGTGATCGCTTACGATCCCATGCCGTCCGCCGCGTTCGCGGCACTGGGCGAAGCGGTGGCGCTGCCGAAACTGCTGGCAGAATCGGACATCGTGAGCCTGCATTGCCCGCTCACCGACGCCACCTGGCATATGCTGGATGCGCAGGCGCTGGCGCAGATGAAGCCGGGCGCCATGCTGGTGAACACCTCGCGCGGAGGCCTGGTGGACACGCCGGCCGTCATTGCGGCCCTCAAGAGCCGGCACCTGGGCGCGCTTGCCATCGACGTTTATGAGCAGGAAAGCGAATTCTTCTTCCATGACCATTCTTCCGAGATTATTGAGGACGACGTGCTGCAGCGCCTGATGACTTTCCCGAATGTGCTGGTCACTGGCCACCAGGGTTTCTTCACGCAGGAAGCGCTGCGCGAGATCGCCGATACCACCCTGTTCAACCTGGAATGCTGGCGCAGCGCCGCTTCCTGCCCCAATGCCATAGAACTGCCGCCCGCCCGATAGCGGCCCGCTATCGGCCCGATTGGTAATCTGCCAGAGCGGGCGGCCATAGTTCAGGTAGAATGATTCCGTAGCGCCCCATCCCGCGCTGCCGCCCATCTCCTGATGCCCAATCTTTGCATCGAGACATCAATGCAACATCAGGAAACCTTATGGCCGATACCTGCGAAGCCGCGCGCATCGACGCGCTGCGCAAACTGAATCTCCTCGATACGCCACCAAGCGAAGCCTTCGACCGCATCACCCGCATGGCGGCGCGCCTGTTCAATCTGCCGATTGCCGCCGTCTCGCTGACGGACACCGACCGCCAGTGGTTCAAATCCCGCGTGGGAATAGACCATTGGTCGATTCCGCGCATGCAGGCGCCGTGCGCCACCGTTGCAGGCAGTGCGCGCTTGCTGGTGCTGCCAGATCTCCAGGCCGATCCCGACTTCAGCGGCAGCCCGCTGGCGGCAAGCGGCGTGCGCTTCTATGCGGGCGCTCCGCTGACCACCCGCGACGGCCACTGCCTCGGCGCCATGTGCGTACTGGGCACCGAGCCGCGCCAGATCACGCCTGAAGAAGAGGCAGGGCTGGCCGATATGGCGGCAATGGTGATGGCGCAGATCGAGCTGCGGCACGCGGTGGGACGGCGCGATCCTGTCAGCGGCCTGCCGAACCGCACGCAGTTCTTTGAAGATCTGGCCGATATGGCCCACGAATTCGCAGCCGGCGAGCGCCGCTGCGCAGTGCTGGTCAACCTCGCCAGCGCGGAGCAGCTGGGCAATGCCGCGCGCGTGATGGGGGCTTCCTACCTTGACGGCATGGTGGGCGAAGCGGTGCGTGCCCTGCAGGCCTGCCTGGGCGCCGGTACCACGCTCTATCATGTGGCGACCACCCAGTTTGTCTTCGTGGCGCCGGAGGGCATGTCCGCCGCCAGCTGCGCGGAGCTGCTGAAGCCCTGGCTGATGCGCCGCGACGGCTGGTCCAGCTCCCGCTTCGTCACCACGCCCGCCATTGGCATCGCGCCATTCATCCTGGGTGAAACGGCCGCGCCCGACGTGCTGCGCACTTCCCACAGCGCCATGCTGGACGCTTACCACTGCGGGCAGGACATCGGCGTTTATTCGTCGGCGCAGGACGCCGCTTACCGGCGCCGCTTCACGCTGCTGAACGAGTTCGGCCGCGCGCTGGAGGAAGTTGGCCAGCTGCGCCTCGTTTACCAGCCGCGCATGGAGCTGCTCACCGGGCAATGCGTCAGCGTGGAAGCGCTGCTGCGCTGGACCCATCCAAGGCTGGGCGAGGTGTCGCCGGCCGAATTCATGCCGATTGTGGAGCAGACCTCGATGGCCGGGCCGATTACCGCATGGGTGCTGGATACCGCGCTGCGCCAGCTGGCGGAATGGCGCGCGGCGGGCATGGTGCTGGGCATGTCCGTCAATATCGCGGCGCCCAACCTGCAGGAGCCGGGCTTCGCGGGCATGGTGAAGGAACTGCTGGTGCGGCACCAGGTTCCGGCGCACTGGCTGGAACTGGAGGTCACTGAAAGCGCCGCGATGGACAAGGAGGGCGTTTCCCACGCCTGCCTGCGTGCACTGAAGCAGGCAGGCGTGCGCATTGCCATCGACGATTTCGGTACCGGCTACAGCAGCCTGTCCTATCTTCAGACGATTCCCGCACACGCGGTGAAGATCGACCAGAGCTTCGTGCGCACCATGGACGGCGACGAGCGCAAACGTGCGCTGGTATCGGCCATGATCAGGCTGTCGCACGAGCTGGGATACCGCGTGGTGGCGGAAGGCGTGGAGACGGAAGCCGCGCGCGCTTTCCTGCAGAAGCAAGGCTGCGACGAGGCCCAGGGCTACCTGTTCGCCAAGCCGCTGCCGCCTCAGTCCATGAGCGCCATGTTCAGGCGGCCGTGGCAGGCTGCCGCCTGACGTGCTCCCATTGGGGTGCTTGCGCTACAATTGGCGGCATGACAACCGATGAGGAGGGAAGATGAAGTTTGCTCTTACTACCGCCGGCCTGCTGCTTGCATTGGCGGCGGCCGCACCATCTTTTGCACAGACGCCGACGGCCGATGAATTCCTGACCGGCACCAAGGGCAGCATCGATTTCGCGACGGGCGGGATCGGCGAAGAACAGCAGAAGGCGGTCAAGGCGCTGGCCGGCAATTACAACGTGCTGATCACCTTTGCCAACAAGAACGGCGAATACCGTGCCAATGTCGGCGCCACGGTGCTCGACAAGGGCGGCGACATTGTCTTCGATATCGATGGCGCGGGGCCGCTGCTGTACGTAAAGCTGCCGCAGGGGACTTACCGCATCAATGTGCGGTCGGATGCCGGCAACAAGACCAAAAATATTTCGGTTCCGCCGCTCGGCAAACGCGAAGTGGTCTTCACCTGGGACTGACCCTGGCGCGAAAAGGACGGGAAATGGCGTGCTGCTGATATACGGCCGCTTCCGTGTTTTTCATACTATCCTCTTTTAAGGAGGATAGCAGAAATGGACCATCGCGATCTCGCTTTGCGCTTTGTCGAAGAGGTGTGGGAACAGCGGACGCCGGACGCTGTTTTCCGTTTTACGGATCCCGCGTTCGTCGATCACGCCTACCTGCCCGGAACCGCGGCCGGCCATGCACGCATGGTGCACACCTTCTGTGCCGCGTTCTCGGCATCCCGCCACGCCGTCGAGCATATCGTGACCGGCGATGAACTGGTGCTCATGCGCCTGCGCGTCAGCGCCACCCACACCGGAACGTTCCGCGAGCACGAAGCGCGCGGCGCGCTGATCGATGTGCAGCAGTACCGCAGCTTCCGCTTCCGCGAGGGGCGCATGGTGGAGCACTGGGCGCTGCTCGATACGGCCACGCTGCTGCGCCAGATCGGGGCGTAGCGCCGGCCATGTACTCGCACGCCTTCCACAAGCAGTTCGACCAGCCCTTCGATACCGGCGAGCGCCGTTTTGCGCAGGCCTATCTTCTGTATGCTTCCGCAGGCGTGTTTCATCTGGAAGAGGCGCAGCGCAGCTGGCTCCTCGCGCCGCACCGGGCAGCCCTGATCGCGCCCGGGCACGGCGTGCGGGTCTGGACCAGCGGACCTGCGACTTCGGCGTCCGTGCTGTTCGCATCCGGCCTGGGGCCCGCCCCCGGCAACTGCACCGTGTTTCCGGTGACGCCGCTGTTGCGCGAGATGGTGCACCATGCCGCACGCTGGGACAGCGAGGCGGCCGCCCAGGATCCCGATGCCGCGGTCTTCTTTCCCGCGCTGGCCCAGGTGGCGCGCCAGGCGGCGGCCAGCCCGGAACCGCTCTGGTTCCCGCGCTGCGCAACGCCCGAACTGCAACGGGCTGTCAGCTACACGCTGGCGCACCATGCGGAAGCGCTGGCCTTTGCGGACGTGGCGGCGGCTTCCGGTGCCGCGCCGCGCACATTGAACCGGCGCTTCGCCGAGGAGATGGGCATCGGCTGGGTGCAGTTCCTGCAGCGTGTACGGGTGGTAAGGGCGGCCGAGCAGCTGGCGGCAGGCCGGGAGACGGTTGCCTGCATCGCCTATGCAAACGGCTTCGCGAGCGCGAGCCGCTTCGCCCAGGCCTTCCGCGAAGTGACGGGAAAGAGCCCCGCCGAGTACCGGCGGAGCTCGGCCCGCGCCGGCGCTCAGAGGGTGTAGATCGCCTGCACCCAGAAGGCGCGCGGCGCTTGCGGCAGGTCGTGCGGGATGGACAGGCCCGGGCCCAGGCTCGGTTCGCGCACGTCGGCGTTGAACAGGTTGCGCACCGAGGCCGAGAAGTTCCAGTTGTGCTTGCCGCGCCGGGTGGACAGCGTCAGGTCCACCGTCCTGTAGCCGTCCAGCGGGGCACGCGCGTCGCCCGCTGCGCGCGCCCGTTCGCCCACCCAGTTCAGCTGGGCGCTGGCGACGAAGCTGCTGCTGAACTGCCAGTCGGCCCGGCCGTTCATGTGGTGGTGCGGCGCATAGCCCGCATCGCGGCCCGAGGTCTTGTCCGTCGAGCGCTGCCAGGCGTAGTTGCCCACCAGGCGCAGGTTGCGCGCCACGCTCCAGTTACCTTCGATTTCCACGCCGTGGCCGGTCTGGTCGCCGGTATTGGCATAGGTGGCCCCCGTGTTCGGAACCGCATTCGGTACGGTACGGATGATGTCCGTCATGTCGTAGCGGAACAGGGTCACGTTGACCTGCGCATCGGCCACCGGCTGCCAGGAAATGGCCGCCTCCAGTGTGCTGTTCTTTTCCGGCTTCAGGTTCGGGTTGCCCAGCGCGACCGGGTTGGTGATGCCATAGCTTTCGTTGAAGGACGGTGCGCGGAAGGCGCGGCCATACAGCAGCTTGGCCGTGATATCGAAGCTCGCATCCCATACCAGCGCCAACCGCGGATTGGTGGTGTCGCCGAAGTCCGAATAGTGGTCGTGGCGCACGCCTGCGGTCAGGTTCCAGTCCTTGGCCAGGCGCCATTCATCCTGCAGGTAGATGTAGTCGACCTTGCGGCGCTGCGGACGGATGAAGGGATCGGTCTCCACGAAGTCCACCACGGTGGGCAGCGGAATCGGCGTGCCGTTCGGCGCGTAGTTGAAGTTGCGGCTTTCGTGGGTGCGGTACAGGTCCAGGTCGTCGTGGCCGATGCCGATGCGCAGGTGGTGGCCTTCAATGCCGCTGTAGTCCGCATAGGCGGACAGGCGCAGGATGCGTTCCCACGCGTCCGGGCCGCCGATCATGCCGTTCGGGAAGGTGCCGGTCGGCAGCGTGGCGCCCGGCGGCAGCAGCACGAAGTCGACCGGAATCTCCTGCTTGTATTCCTGCGAATTGATGGCGAAGCCCACGCCCAGGTCCCTGGCCAGCTGCGGGTCGGTCCAGGACAGGCCTGCCGTGATGCGCTCGCTGCGCTGCTTGCCCACCGGGTCCAGCGCCGAGGCAATGCCGGCGCCGGTACCGAGCTTGTCGCGCAGCTTGTAGCCAGCGCGCGCGCGCCATTTGCCGTAGGCCAGTTCCAGGTTGGCGTCGACCGCGTCGTAGCCCACATTCACCGGTCCCGGCGCCAGGCTGGCGCGGGTTTTGAGCAGGGTGTCGTTGCGGGTCTGGGCGTCGGCATCGATGATGCTGCGGAAGCCGTCGCTGGTGCCGGTGCGGATATAGGCCGCCACATCGACCGGGCCTATCATGCCGCCATGCTGCACCCAGCCGTCACGCGTGCCGAAGGAACCGGCGCGCGCGCCGAACTCGGTGCCCGGCGTGTCGGCCGGGCCCTTGGTAATGATGTTGATGACGCCGGAGAAGGCATCCGAGCCGTAGAGGGCGGAGCCGGGGCCGCGCATCACTTCGATGCGGGCGATGTGCTCGATCGGATAGCCGCCCCACAGATTGCCCTTGGTGCCGACGAAGGCCGTGGTGATCGGCACGCCGTTCTGCAGCACCAGCAGCTGCGGCGTGAACTGGCTCACGATGCCGCGCACCACATACAGCGGGGTGTAGTTGTTGGCGCTGCGGTTGACGTGCAGGCCGGCCACCGTTTCCAGCACCTGGTCCAGGTCCGTCGCGCCCATGGCGGCGATGTCGGCGGCGGTGATGACGGTGGCAATGCCCGGCGCGCGGCGCAGCGTCATGCTGCTGCCGGTCGCAATACTCACACTGTCGTTATCGCCATAAACAAGGCTCAGTTCTTCTTCTTCCGTGACCGGCTGCGGGCCCGCGTGGGCAATGGCCGGTACCGCAAAGGCGGCTGCGATGCACAGCCTGAGAATATGCGACGACTTCAAATGGACTCTCCTGCGTATAAAGCTTGCCTCATTGTAACGTGAGGTTTTGCAAAAATGCACAGAAAATCACTTTTCAGCGGCTGCCTCCGGCCAGGGGCGCGGCGCCATGCCCGCGTAGGCGACGCCCGAAACCGGGGTCGGGAAGATGGCGCCGGGCGGCTTGCCTGCCGCCTCGACCTGGCAGGGCGGCATGCCAGCCATGAAGGTCGGGATGCGCAGCAGCTGGTATTCACGTGCCGACAGCCCCATGTCGGCGATCAGCGCGGCATGCAGGGCCGCATAATTCATGCGTAACTGGGAGTAGTGCGGCAACAACACTTTTTCGGTGTCGAAGGCGATGCGCAGGTGTTCGCCGCCATCCAGGCCGAGCCTCCTGGCGATGCCCAGCACCACGGGAATGCGTTCGTCGGTCGAATTGATCGGCCGGCCGTAGCCGTAAATACGGCGGGCGCGGGCTTCTGCCAGCACCAGCTGTTCGAAATCTTCGCCGGCGGCCACGCGGCGCACGGCCATCTGCAGGAAGCTGATGGCGCGCATGCCCGCCAGGCCCCCATAGACCTGGGCTTCGGACAGGGCCAGGCCTGCCACCACGCCGAGGTTGGCGCTGCTGCGCGTGGTGCCGGCCAGCGCCGCCACCCGGTTATTCCACAGGCGCGCATCGGGATAGCTGGTGTTGACCCAGATGGCGTGCAGCAGCTCGATTTGGGCGGCGCTCAGGCGGCGGCCGGTAATGCCGTATACATAGAGGTCCACCCAGTCCAGGGACTGCAGGTCGCGGTGCAGGTCCTGGCCGCGGAAGATGGCATGGCTGCCGGGATAGCAGGCGCCGACCGTGGTCGCCAGCTTGCCGGCATGCTGCTGCAGCAGTTGCGGGCCGTTCATGCGGCCTCCTGCAGCTCGACCGGGTAGAAAGGAAACTGCTTGAAGCCGCCCGCGCTTTGCTCCAGCGCGTGCGCCGCCGCGCCGGGAAGGCGCAGCAGCAGGTAGAGCATTTCGCCTTCCTGCGGCGTGAATCCCAGGTCGCAGAAAATGGCTGCCGCGGCGCCGGAAATGGCGAGGGGCAGGCCAAGCGCCTGCTGCGCGCTGTCCAGATGCGCCAGCAGCCAGGCCGTGCGTTCGCCGCCGCCAATCTGCACGGCGGCGGCCAGCAGCTGGCGCACCGGCAGCGGCGTCGATACGCCGTGCGGGTCGCAGCCCGGCACGTGGGCGCGTTCCGGCCAGACTTCGATGGCGGCATCCGGCGCGGGCGCAGCCCAGCCAGGCCAGGCCTGCAGGTCCGGGCCGCATTGCTGCCACATGCTCATGGCGTCATGCACTTCGCGCGCACCGCCCACGCGGCCGGCGCCGACCGACAGCGCCGCGATCAGCGATGCGGCAGCGGTGGAGCCGCCCACCGCGCCGCACATGGCGGCGTGCACGGAGGGATCGCGCGGACCGGGATTGGCCAGCGCCACGGCCAGCGCCTCCAGCGTGTCCAGCGCGGCGCGCGGCGGCAGCTCGGGGCGCAGCAGGAGCCACAGCATCTCCACCCAGCGCGCGCGGCCCAGCATGGCGCCGAACACGTCGTAGCCGCGGCACATGGCGGTGTGGGCCGCGAAGGGATTGTCCAGCTCCGCCACTTCGTTCCAGATGGCGGTGTGAATCAGGTCGCGCGGCGACGGGGCGGGGGCGCCGGACATGCTCAGGCTCCGTCGTCCAGCAGCACGCGCAGGCGGCTGGCCATCGGCGGCACTTCTTCCGGATCGATATGGATATCGAGCAGGGTGGGGCCCGGGTAGTTGCAGATGGCCTTGATGTCCAGCGCGTCCATGTCTTCGGGCGAGTGGATGGTGTGGGCGCGGCCGCCGAGGGCGCGTGCCAGCATGGCGAAATCGGTCGGCGGCAGGGCATAACCGATCTGCTCGCCGCCGCCGAGGCGCTGACCGTGCTTGACCATGCCCAGGGCGCGGTCGTTCAGCACCACGAAGACCACGCACAGCTGTTCGGCCACGGCCACGGACAGTTCCTGGCCGCTCATCAGCATGGAGCCGTCGCCGGTGATGCAGACCACCGGCGCGTCCGGATTGGCGGCAGCGGTGCCGACGGCGGCGCCGATGGCCCAGCCCATCGGGGCGAAGTGGCTGGTCAGGCGCAGCCAGCCGCCTGCGCTCTGGCGCTGGCCGAGGCCGCGCTGGCGGGCGCTGCCCAGGCGGCGTTCGCCGAGGCGGCGGTCCTGCGGCTGCAGGTAATGCGCGGCCCAGGCCACGCTGTTGCCGGCGTCCGCGAAGAAGCGGGTGCTGGGCGGGAACAGGCGGCTCAGGTCATGCATCAGGCGCTGCGGCTTGATCGGCGTTTCCTCGCTGAGGAAGGCTTCCGGTGCATCCAGCATAGTGTCGGGGTTCCACTCGACGTCATCGAGCGTGCGCCCGGCGCTGCGGCGTTCCACCGGCACCGGCGTGGCCAGCTGCACTTCATGCGTGCGCTCGACCAGGCGGCTGAAGATGGCGTTCAGGTTGCCGCGCAGGTGGTGGCGCGCCATCGGCGTGCGCGCCAGGTGTTCTTCCGATTCGTCGATATGCACCAGGCGTTCGTTCAGCAGGCTGGCGTTCCAGCCGCCGGTATTCCACTCGCCCATGCTGCAGCCGACGGCCAGGATGGTGTCCACGTCCTCGGCGCGCAGCGCCAGTTCGGCGCTGGCGTGGCCGCCGAAACCGAACACGCCGCGGTACAGCGGGTGCTGCGGGCTGACCAGGCCCTTGCCGTCCGGGGTCGTGACGAAGACGGCGCCTTTCAGGGCCGCGAACTGCAGGATGGAGTGGATGGAATCGCCGCAGGCGCCGCCGATCAGGATGGCCACCTTGCGGCTGCCGTCCATGATGGTGCGCAGCTTGTCGATCGCGCGTTCGTCCACCAGCGCGGTCGGCAGCAGCAGGCCGGTGAGGTCGTAGGAAGGCTGCTGCTGTGCGCTCGTGCTGCGGAACACGTCGACCGGCACGCTCAGGTGGGCCGGGCCGCGCGGCGCGCGCATGGCGTGCTGCAGGGCGCTGATCAGCTTCCACTCCAGCTGCATGGCGTGCGACACCAGGGAGTTGTAGCGCGTGCAGTGGCGGAACATGCCCATCACGTCGATGCCGGTGCAGGCCGATTCCTGCAGGCCATGCTTGCCGAAGGAAGGCAGCGCGGGCTGGCCGGTGATGACCAGCAGCGGCACGTCATTGCCGTAGGAGGTGGCCACCGCGGTGATCAGGTTGGTGGCGCCGGGGCCGGAAGTGGCGACGCAGACGCCGATCTTGCCGGTCTCGCGGGCATAGCCGTCGGCCATGAAGGCGGCGCCGGCTTCGTGGCGCGCCACGATGTGGCTCAGGTTGCCGCCGCGGCGCTGGTTGCGCGCGATGGCGTTATACAGCGGTTCGATGGCGCCGCCCGGAATGCCGAACACATAGTCAATGCCCAGTTGCTCGAGATAGGCCACGGTGAGGTCGGCCATGTCGAAATGTGCGGCTTGCGGCGCTGCGGTCAAAATGCTGTCTTGCACGAGCAAAGCCTGCTCGTGCGCAGTGTTATCAAACATGCGAAATCCTTGGAAAGTGAGGCCGCGCGTGGGCTGGGCGTGGCTACTTGGGAAACTCAGTTGTTTAAGAGCAAAATGTTGCAGTGCGGAATTCTATCCGATTCTCACGCAGTTTTGGTAATAATTTGTAAGAATGATCCTACAGCGCCGCTCCCGCAAGGGGAGAGCGCTGCTGGCATTTTGATAGTGTTGCGGCGAGGCAACAGCGCAGTTCAGGCGCGCAGGGGCAGGGGTTCGCTGCCGCGCACCAGCTTCTCGAACAGTTCGGCGGGGACGGCGGGACTGAGGTGGTAGCCCTGGAACAGGTCGCAGCGGCGGGCCTGCAGGAAGTGCAGCTGGGCCAGGGTTTCCACGCCTTCGGCCACCACTTCCAGGCGCAGGCTGTGCGCCAGCGCGATGATGGCGGTGATGATGGCGGCATCGTCCGCGTCCTGCGGCACGTCGCGCACGAAGGAACGGTCGATCTTGATGATGTCGACCGGGAAGCGCTTCAGGTAGGACAGCGAGGAATAGCCGGTGCCGAAATCGTCGATCGACAGGCGCACGCCGAGGTTGTGCAGGCTGTGCAGCACGTGCAGCGTGTCCTCCGCGTTTTCCATCAGCGTGCTTTCGGTGATCTCCAGTTCCAGCAGGTTGGGCGCCAGGCCGGTTTCGGCCAGCACATTGCGCACGTTCTCGGCAAAATCCTTCTGCAGCAGCTGGCGCACCGAGAGGTTGACGGCCACGCGCAGCGCCGGCATGCCGCTCATGATCCATTCGTTCAGCTGGGCGCAGGCGGTGCGCAGCACCCAGTCGCCGAGCGGGTTGATGAGGCCTGTTTCCTCGGCCAGCGGAATGAACTCGGCCGGCGGCACCATGCCGCGCGTCGGATGGCGCCAGCGCACCAGCGCTTCCATGGCCACGATGCGGCCGTTGTCCAGCGTGGCCTGCGGCTGGTAGAACACTTCCAGCTGGCCGGTTTCCAGCGCGCGCCGCAGGTCGCTCTCCATGCGCACGTGCTCGGAGATCGAGGATTCCATCGACGCTTCGTAAAACTTGAAGCCGGTATTGGTGCGCTTGGCGCGGTACATGGCGCTGTCGGCGTGCTTGACCAGGGTGGCCACGTCCACGCCGTCGTGTGGATACATGGCGATGCCCACGCTGCTGGTAACGAAGATGTCGTGGCCGTCGATCACGAAGGGCGCGGCTAGCGCGTGGCAGATATTGTGGGCCGCGGCAGCGGCGGCGGCCGGGCCGTCGAGGTCGCCCAGCACCACGGTGAATTCGTCGCCGCCGAGGCGGGCCACGGCATCCACGTTGCGCACGCTGCTGCGCACGCGCTGCGCCACGGCCACCAGCAGGCGGTCGCCCACGTCGTGGCCCAGGTTGTCGTTGACGTACTTGAAGCGGTCCAGGTCCATGAACAGCACGGCCAGCTGGTTGCCGGTGCCCTGCGCATGCTCGATGCCCTGGCCCAGCAGCTCGAAGAACAGGGTGCGGTTCGGCAGGCCGGTCAGCAGGTCGTTGTAGGCCAGGTGGCGGATGCGCTTCTCGGCGCGGTTGGCTTCGATGATGCGGCGCACGCGCTGCGACAGCACGGCATAGTGGATCGGCTTCGGAATGTAGTCGCTGGCGCCGGCGGCGAAGGCGCGCTCCACCGAGGTATTGTCCTGCAGGGCGGTAATCATCAGCACCGGGATCGCGGCGCCGCCCGGCAGTTCCTGCAGGCGCGCGCAGGCAGCGAAGCCGTCCATCACCGGCATCACGGCATCCATCAGGATCACGTCCGGCTGGCAGCGTTTCAGCATGGCCAGCGCTTCGGCGCCGTCGGCCGCTTCCTCCACCTTGAAGCCGTCGCGCTGCAGCGTGTGGCGCAGCGTGCTGCGCGTGCTGCGGTCGTCGTCCACGATCAGCACGTGCGCCTGTTCGGCGCGCGGCAGTTCGGCATCCGGCTCCACCGCGTCCACTTCCATGCGCAGGAAGGCTTCCACATCGAGGCAGGCCGCGCGCAGGTTGGGCAGCAGCGGGCCGATGAGCGCCACCTGGCGCTCGATGGCAAGCTGCTCGGCCTGCTGCGCCAGGGCGGACAGCAGGTTGGCGCCGAGGTTGCCCGCCGCGCCTTTCAGCGCATGGGCGCGGGCGCGCGCGGTTTCGGTGTCGCCGGCCTGCACGGCTTGCGCCAGTTCGGCGAAATAGATGGGCGAATCTTCCAGGAAGGGCGTGACCGCATGGGGCAGGGCGGGGCCGAGGATCTCGCGCAGCTTGTCGAACACCACGCGGTCGATCACGGCCTGCGGATCGGATTCGCGCTCCTCGCTTTCCGGCGCCGCGGCCGGCGGCGCCTTGACCAGCGTGCCGCCATGGGGCAGCCAGCGTTCCAGCTTCTGGCGCAGTTCGACCAGGGTAATCGGTTTGGCCAGGTAATCGTCCATGCCGGCGGCCAGGCATTTCTCGGCGTCGCCGTGCTGGGTGTTGGCGGTCATCGCCACCACCGGCGTGCGGCGGCCCAGCGCCTCTTCCAGTGCGCGGATATGGGCGGTGGCTTCGTAGCCGTCCATCTCCGGCATGCTGCAGTCCATCAGGATCAGGTCGAAGCGGCCATGCTGGGCGGCGTGCACGGCTTCGATGCCGTTGGAGGCGAACTCGCATACGCAGCCGTTCATCGACAGCATGCCGGCGGCCACCATCTGGTTGGTGCGGTTGTCTTCGGCCACCAGCACGCGGAACTGCTGCGTGCCGCCCGCGCTTGCGGGCGCCGGCAGGGCCGGCGCCGCCACCGCCTGCGGCTGCACCTCGGCGGCGCGGCAGGCAATGGTGAAGATGAAGGTGGTGCCTTCGCCGGCCGCGCTCTTGACGCTGATTTCGCCGCCCAGCAGCGACACCAGCTGCTTGCAGATGGCCAGGCCCAGGCCGGTGCCGCCGAAGCGGCGCGTGGTCGAAGGATCTGGCTGCACATAGGATTCGAACAGGTGCTGCTGCACCTGCGGGCTCATGCCGATGCCGGTATCGCGCACTTCGAAGCGCAGGCGCAGGCTGCCATCGGGTTCATTGAGGGCATTCACCTGCATCGACACTTCGCCGCGCTCGGTGAATTTCACCGCATTGCCCAGCAGGTTGATCAGGATCTGGCGCAGGCGCAGCGCGTCGCTGCGCACGCCTTCCGGCACTTCAGGGCCGAGGCCGAAGCCGATCGCCACGCCCTTCATCTGGGCCGGACGGGCCACCAGCTCCACCACTTCGCCCATCAGCTTGCGCAGGTCGAAGTCGGCTTCCTGCAAGGCCAGCTTGCCCGCTTCCATCTTGGAGAAGTCGAGGATATTGTTAATCAGCTCGATCAGCGTGCGCGAGGCGTTCCAGGCTACGTCCACGAATTCCTTCTGGCGCGTATTGAGCTGGGTTTCCTTCAGCATGTCCAGCATGCCGACCACGCCGTTCAGCGGCGTGCGCACTTCGTGGCTGACGGTGGCGGCAAACTGCGCCTTCACCTGCGCCATGTTCACCGCCGCATCGCGCGACTCCTTGAGCTCCGCCTCGCGCTGTTCCAGCACGTTCATCATCTGGTTGAAGGCATGCGCCATGTCGATCAGCTCCAGCGGGCCGGTGGCCTCGGCGCGCAGCCGCGATTCGCCGCCGCGCGCGCGGCGCATCAGGTTCGACAGGGCCTGCAGCGGATGCGTCATGCGGCGCGTGAGGTAGCGCACCAGCAGCAGCAATACCACGGCGAAGGACAGCGTAATGGCCAGGTTGCCCAGCATGAGCGACCAGGTAAGGCGGTTCAGCGTGCCCTTGCCAACCTGCACATGCACATAGCCCAGCAGCTGCGCGTGGCGTTCCTGCATTTCAAAGGGCGAGCTTTCCGACTGGCCGCTGAACACGGGCGCGCCGAACAGCCAGGCGTCGCTGTTTTCGCCGATCAGCGTGGGGCGCGCAGGCGAGCTGTCGGTGCGCGGCTTGAGCTGCCAGGCGCCGTCATGCGCCTGCGACAGCAGCACATTGTGCTTGGCGTCCGTGATCTGCACGCCCGTCACGTCCGGGAAGGAAAGGGTGCTGCTCACCACATCGCGCGCATTCTCCGGCGAGTGGAACAGCAGCGCCAGCGTGCTCTGTTTGGCGAAGTTGTCCGCGATGCGCTGGCCCTGGCCGATGAAGTAGTCGCGCATGCGGTCGCTGGCCTGCCAGGAGTTGACCAGCGAGGAGAACAGGGCCAGCACGATGATCGCGACCGAGACGATGACCGTCAGCTGGCGGCCGAAGCCAGTGCGGCGCAGGTAGTGGCTCAGCATGGCGCTCAAGGCTGCGGGAACACGAAATCGAAGCTACGCTGCTGCTGGTAGCCGATTTGCAGGCCGACGTGGTTGGCCGTGCGCAGGTTGATCGCGGTCTGCAGCGTGCGCGATGGCGCCAGGCCGCTGTTGCCGCGCTTGCGCGGCTCGGCCATCAGGGTCAGGGCGGAATTGGCCAGCGTGCGGCCCATCTCCACATTGTTCGGCACCATGGCAAACAGCGCACCTTTCTTCACATGCAGCACGTTGCTGGAGAACAGGGGCACGCCGCTGTTCCAGGTTTCCCGCAGCACCAGCGGCAGGATGGTGCTCTCTTCGACGGTGGTGCTGTCATGCGGCAGCCAGACGGCATCGCGGCGGCCGTCCGCGCCCGCAATCAGCGTGGGATAGAGCTGCGCGGCGCGCGCCATGTCGCCGGCCACATAGGCCGCCAGTTCCAGGCCTTGGGCGCGCGCCGCTTCGCGCGCCAGCTTGATCAGCCATTCGCTGTTCTTCGGGTTGTAGACAACGATGACGCGCTTCAGCTCGGGCAGCAGCGCATGCAGGCGTGCGAACAGCAGCGCCGGATCCGGCGTGAGGCTGATGCCGGCTACGTTTTCCGCGTCCGACAGCAGCAGCACGCCGCCCACGAGCACCGAGATTTCGCGGTCCAGGCCCGCCGTCGCGTTCAGGCCCTGGCGGCCCAGCGCAATCACGACCTTGGTGCCGTTCTGCTTCAGCGTGGCGTTCAGTTCCGCCGCATCCACCTTCGCATCCACCGGGTAGCTGCGCACCGCGAGGCGGGTGCGTTCCTCAATGCCCTGGATCATGCTGATAAAGGAAGCGCGAAAGGGCATCTCCACATTCGGATACAGCACGGCGATGGTGCCCTTGCCGATGGAAGCCTGCACATCGGGACGGCGCAGCTGGTCTTCCAGCTGGGCCAGGGTAATCGGGCGCACATCGAAGCGCATCGGCAGTTCGTCTACACCGGAATCGATAAACGTGAACATCGAAGCCACCGTCAGGCGCTGGTCGCTGTACACCGCCGGCATGTCGACGTGGGAGGGCACGGCAGATGCTGCGAATGCCGGGGAGCACAGCGCGGCCAAGGCAGCCGTCACGGCAGCTGCCCGGCGCAGCACGCCGCTGAAACTTGTGTTCTTGATCATAAATCTTTTCCGATGCTGCCTTGCTAACTACTGCAAGTATATGCGCAGAGTTAGCCTCTAAGAAAGATATTTGAGCCATTTCCGCTCTATGGGAAGACTGCGCTGAAAGAACGTTGTTGCTCAGCATCGACACGCAGCCCGATGTGGCTTGCCGTTCTGATATTAAAGGCCAGGCGCACCGCGCGCAGCGGGACCAGGCCGGGCGTGCGCGGCTCAGGGCCGAGCGCCAGCGCAGCCAGGTCGCGGCCGAGTCCCACATTGTTCGGATACAGGGCGAACAGCACTCCCTTCTTCACGTGCAGCATGCTGCTCGAGAACAGCGGCACGCCGCGTTCCCAGGATTCGCGCAGCACCAGCGGCAGCACCGTGCTTTCATCTGCGGCAACGCTGTCCTGCGGCAGCCAGACCGCATCGCGCCGGCCATCGGCGCCGGCGAACGCGCTTTCGTAGCGGCGCACGGCGGAGGCCAGGTCGGCGGCTTCCAGCCCGTTCAGTTCCAGGCCCTGGCTGCGCGCCGCTTCGCGCGCCAGCCGCATCACGGCGGCGCTCTGCTGCGGATTGAAGACGGCGAACACGCGGCGCACACCCGGCACCAGCGTGCGCAACTGGGCAAATAGCAGGGCGGGATCGGGGGCGAGGCTGATGCCGCGCCAGCGTTCCGTATCTGGTGCGCTGGCGATGCCGCCCGCCACGACGATGCCGGGATCGAGGCCGCCGGCCGCCTTCAGTCCCTGGCGGCCCAGCGCAATGACGGCGCGTGCGCCGCTGCGCTTCAGGGACGCCTGCAGCTCGCCGAGATCCGTGCCGCTGCCAACGGCAATCGCCTGTACCCGCACCCCCGGATATTCTTCAATGCCCTGCACAATTTCGTTGAAGACCTTGCGGTAGGGCTCGCCGATATCCGGGAACAGCACGGTCAGCAGCTCTCCGGCCGCCACCGCAGGCCGGACGGTTCCGGCCAGGCACAGGCCGAGCAGCAGCGCGCGCCGCAGGCGCGAAACGTCGGGACAAATGGTGGTCTGTTCAGGTTGCATGGCTTCGCTGCAAGTGTATCCCCGCCGCAAGGACTTTGGCGGAAAAGTTGCCGAAGAGAATTGCCTTCGCAACACTCTGTTACGATTTGCTTGCAAGAAGTTAGTTTTTGCGTATTTTTGCGTAGGCAGAAGCGCTAGAATCAATGGCATGCAGAAACTAACTTTCCTCCTGCTAGCCGCCGCCAGCACTGCCAGCCTTGCCGCTGCACCTGCGCCGCGTCTTTGGGAGGCGGTTCGCCCCAACGACCCCGGCGTGCACATCTACATCCTCGCGGCGACCTCCTACGGCCTGCCGCTGGAATACGACAGCTATTTCGATCAGGTGGTGCTGCCTGCCTTCGAGCAGGCTGACGTGCTGCATTACGAAGGCGCCGGTGGTCCGCCGCCCGATTCCTATCCCGCCTGTCCTGCCGAACGCATTGCAGCGCCTGAAGGCGCTGTCGCTTTCAGCTTGCGTGAACGCCGGCCGCAGATGCGGGTGGCCGATCTCGAACCGGCAGCCGTGCCGGGCATGCGCTACTGCAGCATGGGCAAGGGCCGCATCACACTGGCGCCGCTGGCCGGCAACGAAGCTGCACCCGGCGCGGCCGAAGGCTTCACGGCGCTGGTCGACGGCGAGTTCAAAGGCGGAGCCGCCGCGCAGGCCGCACTGAACGCCGCCGACATCTGCCCGCGCAACGCGCGCTGGCTGCGCCTCCTGACCGGACTGCGCGACGGCCGTACGCACTTTGTGGTGGCCGATGCGCGGCATGTGCGCGATGTGAAGCAGGAGCAGGGCGGCTGCAAGGGCATCCTGAACGGCTTGTGGGATGCGGGCTTTGTGGTCTGGCCCGTGGCCGAATTCAAGGCCGGAAGCAAGCGCCGGTAATAGGTGTAGGGTTGGGCGTGACAACGTGTGGCTATAAACGTAACATTCAAACCGATGCCCAAGTAACAGAGGCGAAACTTGAGGAACAATCGAACACACAAGTGGCACCAAGCTGCTGCGGTAGCTCTACTCGGGGTTATATTCCTCCCGCCCGCAATGGCCCAAGTCAATTCCATCCCCACCATGAGGGTGACTTTGGAGAGCGTTTCCGCAGATGCTCAAGTCCCTTTCGATCCTAAGGTATGCACCTCGGTAAATAAGGTCGTCCCTTTTAAATCGCAGATGATCATCAACTACGATGCCCTGTCCCTGAGTCCGCTCGCCCGAGGCTGCGCGCCGCATTCGTCGCCCGTGGCTGGAAGCCAGAAAGCTTTCTCGGAGACGCAATGTTCAAACTTCGAAAATCGAATCAAACGGCCAGCCTTTACTGTCATTTTAAGGAATCTGTCTGCAGATTATTTATAGAGTATTCCCCCAAGAGTAAGTAGCGCTGATTGGAAAACGGAACGCGCTTCGTTTGACAGGCTGCCATCAGCCAGAAGTTACCAGTTCATTGGCCAATTTCGATACTATTGGATGTCCGTATACCACTTGAGAATATGATATATCCAACCAACCTGCCGCGTGATTTTGTTCCGATCTTCCACTTTGTAAATAAACTGTCGAGGCCGATCACACTTTCACTTGAACTAGCCCCTCAAGAAATTGTGTTGGCGCCAAGTGATGAAGTGCGGGTATTTGTTTACAAAGGCGACGTTACTTTACCGATTCATATGGAACTTGCGGATGATTACCTACAAATTCACCCTCATCAGAGTTGGGGCAACTGGTACGTGTATAAAAATGGCGAGGATGTTTCCGGAGAGTCGTATCGAACACCCTACACAGAACCTTTTATCGTTGGTTAATGCACTCATCGAATCATTCTCCCTCCGGTATAGCTCAACGGCATCAGTGCGTGGAAAACTTGAGGGGGGCCGCTTTGGAAACGCAACAACCGTCCAAGGGCAGACGTTGATGCAGCCGGAAGCAGACAGTCACGCCGTTTCGTTTTGATACTATGTGGATATGAAAGTTTCGGATAATCCCTCCTCAAAAGCCATACGCTGGCGTTGGAATGCCCTTAGACTGGCGGGCTTATCACTTTTGATGTCAGCAATATGGTCTACCAATAAAGTTGGCATGTTGGTCGGCGCTGGCCTCGCAATGTTAGTCGTCTCCTATATAGTCCGAGCGCTCGAAGAGGAATGGCTCCTCGAAGTTTACGATGAGGGCATCAATCTCCGCCTTCAACTGGGCGAAACCAACGTCAGTGTTGTGCTGACAGAAATTGATCAGCTCAGCGTTCAAGATGGCGAAGAGGGACGGGACTATGTAAGGATTGCCCTCTTTCAAGGTTCACCCTTTGGACGGTACATCGATTTTTTCCCTCTGCCACTTCGCAAGTTCCACTGGAATGTGGGACTCTGGATTGATGATGTGAATAGGCGCATATCCAACGCCAAAGCTGAATCAACTCCTAAGGTCAGCCAGGCAGCTATTAATGCTTCCATTGAGGCGCCTACTGGCCAAGTTTGGATGTGATCAGCTGCTTTCGGCCAGAAACGTACCTCCGCCCCCGACTGATTCAACTCAATCCTGTGAACGTCAAACAACCATGAACGAAGATGACGAGTACTGAGGACTTCTCGCGTCAAAGAAAAGCTGAGACGCTGCAGAAGGTTGGGCAGGACAAGCCGCGCGGGATCCGAGACTTCGCCGACTCACAAATACGATCAATTCGTCCGCGAGTTATACGGACAGGTACGCTGACCAGGTGCTTCAACAATGACTACTTTTAGCCAGCTCGAAGAGATTGCAGATGACGAGTCAAAGTCATTTTCCGTACGCCGAATTGCCGAAGCGCTCGCCTCAGCAATTAATGACTGGCCTACTTATAATCTTGCTACCCTCAGTGACTATATTTTTGAACTGCGTAAAGAGGTAGGTGATGTTTTGACGTTGACGAATGTTCGCGCAAAGTTTCATAGCTACTCATTCACAGGCGAAGATGTATGGAAGAAGGAATCGTTATGCGGCCTTCTCGGTGCGTGGGATGTCGGAGACGGAAACGTCCTTCTCGACGAGTTGGTTAGGCGGATCGGCTTAGATATTTGAGCTAGCGATAGCCGTTACCTGTCGAAGACGATCCCAGGCCATGTCAGTAAGCGGCTGAACAGCTGGTTAATTATGCGTCCGCTTGGGGTGGAAGCGGACCGCTGAATCAGTAGAGCACCTTCGCGACGTCGACGATTTCCACGCCCTGTAGCTGGCCAAGCCATTCGTCGAACCACGGTTTGTGGGAGACGCCCACAATGGAGAGCACCCGGGCGCCGGGGCGTTCGCGGAAGGTTTCGCGGATGTTGGCCACCATGCGCAGGTTGCGGATCTCCCAGCCGGCGACCCAGATCTGCGGGTAGCCTTCCGCTGACTTGGCGCGCATCTGCGGCAGCACATTGGCTTCCGCGTAGATCTTGAGTCCCGCGGGCTCGTTCAGGTAGCGGTATAGCGGCAGCAGGTCGTCCGCTTGCCGCATATTTTCTTCGCCTTTCTGGCGCGCGCTCATGTCGCTACCACCTGCGGCCCATGCCGCTTCGATGGATTTCACGAAGGCTTTGATATCTGGCACATCGATGCGGTCGCCGGTGTGATTGTCAACAGGGTATACGCGCTGCAGGCCCAGGCGCGCCGCGAGACGGGCGGCGATCTGGTAGTTCTCGTTGTTGCGTTTGCCGATCTGCGCGAGCTGTTCGGTCAGCCCTGCGTCAAGGCTGTCGCCGGGACGGCGCTCGGCTTCCGGCAGCTGCAGCCATTGCACATAGGCCGAGGCGCGGTCGTTTGCGGCGAGGAATACGGCCGCGAGGCGGCGGCGTTGCGCGGGGGTGGGCTGCGCGGGCCAGCTTTTGAGCGTTTTGTCGGATTCGGCCAGGGCGGCCGCCAGGTCCAGTCCGGTGGCTGCCTGCGCGGCTTCAGGCCGCTTGCAGTAGTTGGCGCCATACTTGGCGGCGTGGCGCAGGGCGAGGTCGCATTCTTCGCCGGATTCGGCTTCGATGGTGATGATGTCGGGCTTGAATGCCGCCAGCTTGCCGATGACGCCGTCCAGTGCGGCAGGATTGAAGCTGGCCGGCATGCTGCTCAGGTGCATGGTGCCCAGCACCAGGACCTGCGAGCGCGGGCCTGCCATATCGCGGTCCAGCGATGTCAGCACGGTCTGTGCCTGTGCCGCCAATGGAAACGCCGCAATCAGGCCCCATTTCACCCATTTCACCATCGTGCATTCTCCTTCATTGAGTAAACGAGGAATGTAGGCGAACCGAAAAACGGGCACAAGAATGATGCGGACGGAATGCGTATTCCGCGGCTTGGGATGCGGAATCCGGGGAACGGATCGGGATTCTCTGCAGGGATGGGAACGAAGCGCTATGATGGGCGCCCACTTAGCAATCGGAGAAAGCTGTATGGCAGATCAAGCCGCACTCAGGGCCAGCCTTGTTAACTTGACGAAGACCACGCGCCGCCTGCACAAGGCGATGCTGGACGTGGAAACCCAGTATTTCGGCGCCGTGAGCGGCGTGCTGGAACATCTGCAGCTGGTAACGAACCATCCGCATTTCGCGTGGCTGCAAAAGCTGTCCGGCCTGATGGTGGAAGTGGATGAACGGCTGGATGAGGAAGCGCCGGTCGACGCCGAAACGGCAGCCTGCATCCGCACTGCGTTTGAAATGCTGGTGGGCCCGCGTCCGGCCATCGATGAGGATTTTCGCAAGCGCTATAACGCGCTGCTGCAGGATGCGCCCGAAATCGCCATGGCGCACGGGGCGCTGCGGGCTGCGCTGGCGCAGTTGCCAGCACAGCCCTGAACCGGCTTACCAGCCGATATCTTTCAGCAGCGGCAGCGTGAGGTCGATCGGCGCTTCGACCTCATGCGTCAGGTCGTCGTTGATCGCTGGTTCCATCAGCTGGTTGCGGCGGGTCGACGTCGAGTAGTGCGACACCGAGGAGCCCGGCTCGTACGGATTCGGCGTGTACATCAGCACGCGGCCGATGTTGTCCGTGCCCGCCAGGCGCGTGGGGTCGAGGCCGAAGGTGGCCGTGACGCCGGACGCGGTGCGCGAACGCTTGGCCAGTACCTGCTTCAGCGCCACGCCGTCGGCCTGGCTGATACGCACCGACGTAATCGTCACGTTCGGGTCGTCACCGCTCATGCCGGCCGGCGAGCCGGGAGCGTTGTCGGCCACGATCATGCCGATGGCGCCTGCGGCCTGCACATTCGCAGCCTTGATCACGAAGCTGCAGGTGCCGCGGTCCACCAGGGCGATATTGCCGTTGACGGCGCGCGCATTGGCTGCGCTGAGCGGGGTGCAGGCCAGGCCGGTGCCGCTGGCCTGGTCGACCACGGGCATCACCTGTCCCGTCACTACCGGATGGCCGACCGGTTTGCCGAAGCTGGCGTCGCCGTAAGGCTTGTTGCCGGCCACCGCGCCCGCTGCCGGGCCGCCGATCGTCACCAGGCCCAGTTTGTCCAGCACCGATGGTGCGTCCGCCGTCACCAGCGGACCGCCCCACGACAGGCCATCGATGCTGATCGAGGATGCCGCGCGCTCGGCCTCCGTGCTTTGCACCCAGGTCTTGCTCAGCCTGTTGTCGGTCAGGAAGTGGTCCCACACGGATGGGTGGCCGGGGTCGCCGCCGCCGGCGTCGATGTACTCGCCGGTTTCGCCGTCGGTGAAGGTCTGGAAGCCGAGGCCATGACCCATTTCGTGCAGCAGGGTGGCCACGAAGTCGATGTCCGTGCCTTCATTGCCGTCCAGGCCGAGGTAGAAGGTGGAGCCTTCCAGGCAGCCCGGCTTGCCGAGCTCGGAATTGAAGCGGGCGCGGATGTGGTTCTGGTCCGTCACGTCCTCGCCGGCCAGTTTGGCGGCCAGTGCGCCTGAATACCAGGTGCCGGCCAGCGGTGCGCCATCGAAGTCGTAGAAGATTTCGACTGCGCCGGCCGAGCCCAGCACGGCGCCGGTGGCGGTGCAGGGACGCGGCTCGAAGCTGGCGCCCACGCGGATCGGCACGGCGCTTTGCAGCTTGGCGCCCCAGATATTGGCGGCATGGGTGAAGGCGATGAGGCGCTGTTCACCCAGCGTGGTGCCGGTGTTGCCGCCTACCGGCGCTGCCGGGGTGGTGTCGTTGAAGCCGACGCCGGGGGCGTTCAGGTTCACGATCTGGATCGTGGCCGCATGGGCCAGCGCGCTGCCGAAGGCCAGGGCCAGCGCGGCGGCGCCGCGTTTCAGCATGATGTTATTGCGCTTCATAGCGTGCCTCCTTGGCTGCGTTGCGGGTCATGGCGGCTGCTGCGGCTTGTTCGCCGATCACGCATTCTTCTGCCAGGGTGCCGTCCGCCTTGCGCTGGACGACGGTGAAGACGGCCTTGTCCTGCACGTCCATATAGCGCACGCCGTTGGCCTTCAGTTTCACCTCGGGCGTCTTGGGCACCATGCCGGTTTTGGCATCGGTCTGCGGTGCTTTCACCGGCACCAGGCGCTTGAATTCCTCCGAGGTCGGGGCGCGCAGCTTGCCAGTTTCGGCATCGCGCACGACCACCACGCCGTTCTGCGGCGGTTCCACTGCCATGGCGCCTTGCGACATGCCCATTGCGGCGAGGGCGATGCCTGCGCCAGCCGCGCGGCGGCCTTTGCGGCGCAGCAGGGCCAGGCCGGCCAGGCCGGCGCCCAGCATCAGCCAGCTCGATGGCTCAGGCACGGCGTTCACACTCACGCTGTCGATGCCGATATAGGAGGCGTTATCCACGGAACCCGTGTAGTGGAAGGCGAAACGGCCGGTGCCGCTGCCATTGATGTTGGCAATGTATTCGGTCCAGCCGCCCGGATAGGTGGCGCCGCCGCCCACGGTAAGCAGGGTGGTGGTGAAGCCGCTGACATTGGTGCCGCCGCCGCTGCCGAACAGCACTTCCAGCGTGTCGTTGAAGCCTTGCTCGGCCGAGTTGCGGGTGAAGAAGCGGAGCTGGGTGGGGCCGCTGACCGTGAATTCCGGCGTAATCAGCCAGTTGTCGACCACCGTGCTGCTGAGGCTGGCTGACAGGTAGTTGGCCGCGATATACGAGTCGGCCGCCCCCGAAGCCGCGTTGAAGATGCCGGTATTGCCCTGGAACCAGGCATTTCCGGCCGGGTCGGCGTTGTAGAGCGTCCAGTCGCTCAGGCTGGCAATGTCATCGAAGCCTTCGCTGAGCGAGGAGGGCGGCGTATCTGCATAGGCGCTGGCTGAGATCGTCAGCGCCGCGCTTGCAAAGAGTGAGAGGAACGTTTTCATTGGTTCGCTTTCGTTTGGCTAGTGGAGGGAGGGCAAGATGTAACAAATTGCAAGCTGAGTATATGCCCGAAATGTTGTCGCGGAACTAACGCACTGTTGAGTTTCCTCATATTTTTATTAATCGTGTTATTTGTGCAACGTGCCTATAGGAAAGCTTATAGATCAATGACTTACGGAAATTTTTAGCAGGAAATTTTCCTATCCGGGCAGCCAGTTCGAGCGGCTTGCCGATTCTCATCAATTGTTAAATTTGTGCATCGCAGCCGCCCTTGCCAATTTTTTCGCCCGGCCTCGGAAGGCAGGTACAATGCTGCCTTTCCCGACCATTCTCAGAGCCCGTGCAAAGCCGCCAACTGTACTTCCGACTGCTCAAGGAATTTTTCCCTTACAAGGGCGCTCTGCTGGCAACGCTGTGTGCGGTGGCCGTTGCCGCGCTGACCGATGTGATGCTGATCCGCCAGCTGCAGAACGTTGTGGACGCGATCGGCAGCCAGGTCGGCACGCACCAAGCGCCGCCGAGCGGCATGCTGGCCACGCTGGCGGGCTGGGTGGACCGCCTGCTGCCGGTGCATGCGGGCGATGGCGTGCTGTGGGCCATTCCCGCCATCATCATGGCGCTGGCGCTGCTGCGCATGGTGAGCAGCTTCTCGGGCGACTACGGTTCCTCCTGGCTCAGCAACCGCGTGCAGGCCAACCTGCGCGAGCAGATGTTTGCCCGCATCCTGCGCCTGCCCAACAATTACTTCGACCAGTCCTCCACCGGCACCACGCTGTCGCGCGTGACCTTCGATGCCAACCAGGTGGCGCAGGCCGGCCTGAATGTGCTGAACGTAGCGGTGCGCGATTCGGTGGCCACGGCGGGTTACCTGATTTCGCTGTTCGTCATCGACTGGCAGCTGGCCGTGTTCTGCATGGCCTTGCTGCCGCTAGTGTCTTCCGTGGTGATCTTCGCGGGGCGCCGCATGCGCCGCCTCAGCGAAGGCGCACAGCATGCGATGGGGGAACTGACGCGGGTGCTGGACGAGAGCATCGGCGGCCAGCGGGTGGTGAAGATCTTCGGCGGCCAGCGCTATGAACAGAAACGCTTCGACGAAGTGGTGAAGCTGAACCGCCAGCTGGCGGTCAAGCATGCGTCCACAGCGGCCATGAACTCCGGCATGATCATGATGCTGGTGGGCGCCACGCTGTCGGCCGTGATCTATTTCGCGCTGATCCGCTCGCGCGCCGGCGCGCTGTCGCCGGGCGCCTTTGTGGCCTTCATTACCTGCCTGATGTCGATGCAGGGGCCGATCAAGAACCTCACCAAGATCAATGAGCCCCTGCAGCGCGGCCTGGCGGCGGCCAAGTCCGTGTTCGGCCTGATCGATGCGCCGATCGAGGCCGATACCGGCACCCGCACGCTGCAGCGCGCCGAAGGCCGCATCCAGCTGGATGGCGTGGGCTTCCGCTACGATGTGCAGGACGCCGATGCGGCGCCGGCCTTGCGCAATGTGTCGCTCGACATCGCTGCCGGTGAAACAGTGGCCCTGGTGGGCGGCTCCGGCAGCGGCAAGACCACGCTGGCCAGCCTGCTGCCGCGCTTCTACGACGTGAGCAGCGGCCGCATCCTGCTGGACGGTGTGGACCTGCGTGAATACCGGCTGGATGAACTGCGCAGCCAGATCGCGCTGGTGAGCCAGGACGTGGTGCTGTTCAACGATACGCTGGCCGCCAACATCGCGTATGGCGACCCGGCGCCGGACCAGCAGCGCGTGGAGGCCGCGGCACGCGCCGCATATGCGCATGAATTCATCGAACGCCAGCCGCAGGGCTACCAGACCGAGGTGGGCGAGAACGGCCTGCGCCTGTCCGGCGGCCAGCGGCAGCGCCTCGCGATTGCGCGCGCGCTGTACAAGGACGCGCCGATCCTGATCCTGGATGAGGCCACCAGCGCGCTCGATACGGAATCGGAACGCCAGGTGCAGGCGGCGCTGGAGCGCCTGATGAAAGGCCGCACCACGGTGGTTATCGCGCACCGCCTGTCCACCATTGAAAACGCGCACCGCATCGTGGTGATGAACAGCGGCGCCATTGCCGAACTGGGCACGCACGAAGCGCTGCTGGCACAGGGCGGCATCTATGCCCGCCTGTACCAGACGCAGAAGCAGCTGGACAGCTAATCCTTGCGCTGCGAGGGCGTGCGCACGGGATCGCCCAGCACGTCCTGCACATACAGCATGGACACCAGCACCGCCAGCACGGCCGTCAGCGGCGTCGCCAGCGCCACGCCCGCCATGCCGAACAGGGCGCCGAACAGCAGCTGCATCACAATCGTCAGCGCGGGCGGCAGCGACACGGTGCGCTTTTCGATCAGCGGCGACAGCAGGTAGCCTTCCAGCAGCTGGATGGCGCCGAACAGCGCCACCACATACATCGCTTTCTCCGGGCTGTCGGAGAAGGCAATCAGCAGTGCCGGCACGCCCGCCATGATGGGGCCGAGGTAGGGGATGAAGTCGAGCAGGCCGGCAATCAGGCCCAGTATCATCGCCAGCGGAATGCCGAGCAGGCTCAGTCCCACCGCCGACGCCACGCCCACCACCACCATCGATGCCGCCTTGCCCAGCAGCCAGCGCGCCAGCGTGCGGCCGATTTCGTCCATCACTTCGCGCGCGCGGGGCCGGTGGCGGACCGGCACCAGCGTCACAAAGCCTTCGATATACAGCATGGGCTGCGCGGCGAAGTAGATGCCGACGAACAGGATGATGACCACATTGCCCAGGGCGCCCAGCAGCCCCGAAAAGAACAGGCCCGCATTCGGCACCAGCTGCGCGATCTGCTTCTGCATCTGTTCCGGCGAGGGCATGCCCGTCATCAGGCGCTTGAGCAGGGGCTGGCCTTCCACTGCCGCATGCAGGCGCTTGATCGCTTCGGGCACGGCCTGGGCCAGCTTGTCGGCCTGTTCACCGATCTGCGGCGCGGCGAGCCAGCCGCCGAGGCCAAACACGGCCAGCAGCAGGGCCACCACAATCGCCAGGCACCATTGCCGCCGCAGGCGGATGCGCTTCTGCAGCAGGGTGCTCAGCTCATACAGCAGCACGGCGAACAGGATGCAGGCGAACACCAGCAGCAGCGCATCGTAGGCGTACCAGATGGCGGCCAGCGCGAGAATGGCGAGGATGGCGATGCCGTCCACCAGCGCGACGCGGCGCATGAAGCGTTTTTCTTCGGGCTTTTTCTCGATATTGTCGTTCATGCCACAATCATGGCCGATCCGACAAAGGCGTGACGCACGGGTGTGCTCAGCGCGGATCCATCAGGTAGGCTGCCATATCCTTGGCATCGCGCTCGTTGACGCCCAGCTGCGGCATCGCCGTACCGGGATCGATCTCCTGCGGCGCGCGGATCCAGCGGGCGAGGTTGGCGGCGCTGTTGGGCAGGCGGCCGGCGAGGAATTTGCGCTCGGCGATGCGGCCGAGCGGCGGGCCCACATAGGTTTCGGGACCGGTAACGCCGGGGATCATGTGGCAGGCCTGGCAGGCGTATTGCGTCAGCGCGACCCGGCCGCGTTCCGCATCGATGGCGCCGCCGCCGGGCGTGCCGGCCGGCGTGGCCGAGGCATCGCCAAGCAGTGTTACGCCACGCCCGGCCTCGCCCGTGTTGGCGGCCGCGCGGGTGCCTGGCCCGCCGCTGATGCTGCCGCCTTCCGCCGGCCGGCTCGCGGCTGTGGCGCCCGCAGTGGCCGCGCGATAGGCCTGCGGCGTCAGCTTCGGCAGCTCGCGCAGGAAGGCCACCAGCGACCACAGCTCCTGTTCGCCCAGGTGAAATTCCCAGGCAGGCATGCCGCTCATCTTGATGCCGTGCCGCGTAATCCAGTACATCTCGGCTTCGTTCCAGCGCCGCGCCGCGTCCACCAGTGGGCCGGGCACCGGCTGCATGCTCATGCCGATCAGGTCCTGCGCGGTGCCGGGCGCGCCATGGCACTTCACGCAATGGGTGGCGTACAGTGCTGCACCGTGCCGCACGTGGCCCGCATCGAGCGGCGGCACGGTGACGTCCCGCGCGTGGAAGCGCACCGATTCATGCATGCCTTTTTCCAGCACGCTGTGCACCAGCTGGAAGTGCTGTCTGGTGGCGCCCACGTTGTACCAGCCGCCATACAGCACGGCCAGTCCCAGCGCGCCCGCGGCCACGCCCAGCACGGCCAGCGCACCCACAACAGCCTTCATCGCAAAGCGGATTCGGTTCGATGCCATAGAGGACGCGCTGCGCACAGTTGAAAAAATGATCACAATGTCTTTCTTGTATTATATGGATTCCTTCATTTTGTGCAGGAACAGTGCGTGCGCGACACGATTGGACATCGCTGGCTCTGGCGCGGCGCCACGTTCGTGGTGCTGGGACTGGTCGTGCTGACGGCCTGCGACACGGGTGAACAGCAGCCCGTGAAAGTGCAGGGCGGGGACGTGGACCGGGGCCGCAAGCTGCTGGCGCAGTACCAGTGCGGCAGCTGCCATGCGATTCCGGGCGTGGAAGGCGCGCGCAGCACGGTGGCGCCATCGCTGGCGACCTTCGGGCGCCAGAGCTATATCGCCGGGCACCTGCCAAACTACCCGGAACCACTGGTGCGCTGGATCGTCGATCCGCCGTCGGTTCATCCCGGCACCATGATGCCGAACATGGGCGTATCCGCCGCCGATGCGCGCCATATGGCCGCCTACCTTTACACGCTGCGATGACGCCGGGCCTGCAATCGGTTCTTGATCCCGCAGCGCCGGATGCAGCCGTCATCGCGCATCTGGGATGGGTGCTCTTCATTGGCGGCACGCTCATCTTCGCCGGGATAATGTGGCTGCTGTGGCGCAGCCTGCGCCACCAGCCGCGCTCCGTGCGCACCCGGGCCTGGATCGTGGGCGGCGGCCTGCTGTTCCCGGTTGCCGTGCTCACGCTGCTGCTGGCTTACAGCACCTGGCGCACGGCGCAATTCGGCACGCAGGGTTCGCACGGCGCCTTGCCGGTGTCCGTCATCGGCAAGATGTGGTGGTGGGAACTGCGCTATCCGAACCCCGCAGGCGGACCCGATATCGTGTCGGCCAACGAGCTGCGCATTCCGGTCGGCCGTGCCGTCTATCTCGGCCTGAGCACCACCGACGTGATCCATGCCTTCTGGGTGCCGCAGCTGGGCGGCAAGGTGGATATGGTGCCGGGCCGCATCCACGGCCTGGCGATCCGTGCCGACAGGCCGGGCGTGTACCGCGGCCAGTGCGCCGAATACTGCGGCGAGCAGCATGCGCGCATGGCCTTGCACGTTGTCGCCATGCCGCAGGCCGAATTCGATGCCTGGCTGGCGGCGCAGGCGCGCGATGCACTGCCGCCCGCAAACGCCATGCTGCAGCGGGGCCGCGACGCCTACCTCGCGCAGCGCTGCAATGCCTGCCACACGGTCCGTGGCCTTGGCAGCGGCGCGGCGCTGGGGCCGGACCTCACGCATGTGGGCAGCCGCATGCACATCGCGGCCGGCACGCTGCGCACCGACCATGCGGCGCTGGCGGGCTGGATCGCCGACCCGCAGGCCATCAAGCACGGTGCGCGCATGCCCGGCGCCGGCCGGATGGATGGCGAAACGCTGCGCGCGCTGGCGGCCTGGCTGGAGTCGCTCAAATGAGGGCCGGGCTGCCGAGCAGTACGCCGCGCCCGGCCGGCGAGCTGGAAGAACTGGAGCGCGTGTGGCGCACGCCGAAGGGCTGGCGCATCTTCACTGCGGTAAACAACACCAAGGTAGGGCTGCTGTATATTGGCACGGCGCTGCTGTTCTTCGTGCTGGCGGGTGTGCTTGGACTGCTGATCCGGCTGCAGCTGGCGGTGCCGGAGAACGGCATGTTCAGCGCGGCGGCCTACAACCAGATTTTCACCATGCACGGCACGGTGATGATGTTCCTGTTCGCGATCCCGGTGGTGGAGGCGATTGCCGTCTATCTGCTGCCCGGCATGCTGGGCGCACGCGACCTGCCGTTCCCGCGCCTGTCCGCCTATGCGTTCTGGGCCTATGCGATCGGCGGCATCGGCTTCTTCTGCTCCCTGTTCGTGGGTCTGGCGCCGGACGGCGGCTGGTTCATGTACCCGCCACTCACCGGCAAGACATATTCGCCGGGCCTGAATGCGGATTTCTGGCTGCTGGGCATAGGCTTCATCGAGATCTCGGCCATCGCGGGCGCGATCGAGCTGATCGTCGGTATCCTGTTTACGCGCGCGCCCGGCATGTCGCTGTCGAAGATGCCGGTGTATGCCTGGTCCATGCTGGTGGTGGCGGTGATGATCGTGTTTGCCTTCCCGGCCGTCATCGCCGGCACGGCGCTGCTGGAGATGGAACGCGCATTCGACTGGCCCTTCTTCATTGCGGAGCGGGGCGGCGACCCGGTGCTGTGGCAGCACCTGTTCTGGTTCTTCGGCCATCCCGAGGTTTATATCATCTTCCTGCCGGCGGCGGGCATGGTCTCGACCATGATTCCCACCATCGCGCGCACGCCGCTGGCGGGCCGCCGCGCGGTGATCGTGGCGCTGGTGGGCGTGGGCTTCTTCAGCTTTGCGCTGTGGGCGCACCATATGTTCACGGCCGGCCTGGGCGTGCTGGAAATGAGCTTCGTGTCGGCCGCCAGCATGGCCGTTGCGGTGCCGACCGCGATCCAGGTGTTTGCATGGATCGCCACGCTGTGGCGGGGCAAGGTGGCGCTGAACGGCCCGGCGCTGTTCCTGCTGGGCTTCATGTTCATCTTCGTGCTGGGCGGGCTGACCGGCGTGATGGTCGCCGTGGTGCCCTTCGACTGGCAGGTGCACGACACCTACTTCGTGGTGGCGCATTTCCACTATGTGCTGATCGGAGGCATGGTGTTCCCCGTGTTCGCCGCCATGTATTACTGGCTGCCGCTGGTGAACGGGCATGCCATGTCCGAACGGCTGGCGCGCTGGATCTTCGGCCTGATGTTCGGCGGCTTCAACCTGGCCTTCTTCCCCATGCATATCACCGGCCTGCTCGGCATGCCGCGCCGGGTCTACACCTATGCGCCGGGGCTGGGCTGGGACGGCCTCAACATGCTGTCCACCATCGGCGCCTTCGTGTTCGCCGCCGGCGTGCTGCTGTTTGCGGCCGATGCCTGGCGCACCTTGCGCAGGAAGCAGCGCGAACATGGCAATCCATGGCAGGCCAGCACGCTGGAATGGCTGCCATCCGACTGCTACGCGGTGCGCAGCATTCCGCAAATCGATTCGCAGGAACCCATCTGGGACCGGCCTTCGCTGCCGCAGGAAGTGGAAGAGGGGGCGCACTGGCTGCCCGGCAGCGCTACCGGGCTGCGCGAAACCATTGTCACCAGCCCGGTCAGCGCCACGCCGCGCTACCTGCTGGTGCTGCCGGCCGACAGCTGGTGGCCTTTCCTGTCGGCCGTGGGGACCGCGGGCTTCTTCCTGCTGCTGACCATCCAGCAGACCGCGCTGGCCTGGGCCTTCGGCGCGCTGGCCATCGTTGCGCTGCTGGCCTGGCTGTGGGGGCAGGACCGTCCGCCGCCCCGGCAAACGGCGCAAGTGGCGGACGATGTGAGCCTGCCGGTGGGCGCCAGCGGGCCGGCGAGCCATAACTGGTGGGCCACGGTGATCATGCTGGTCGTCGATGCCTCCGTCTTCGCGGCCTTTGCGTTCGCGTATATCCACGTATCGATGCGGCTGGAGATCTGCCCGCCGCCGGGTGCGGCGCTGCCCGAGGCACGCTGGCCGCTGCTGTCACTGGCCTTGATGGCGGCCAGTTCGACCATGGTGTGGCTGGCGCGGCGCCATCCACTGACGGAAGGCCGCCCGCAACGCGGCCTGCGCTGGCTGTTGGCAGGCGCCTTGCTTTGCATGGCGGGCGCCTTTGCGGCCGACACATACAGCCTGTGGTCGCTGGCAGGCCTGGCGCCGACAGCCAGCGCATGGGGCGCGGCCATCGCGGCGATGAATTCTTACCAGGGCCTGCACCTGCTGCTGCTGGCCTTCATCGGTCCATGGATCGTCGCGCGTTCGCTGGCGCACAAGCTCACGCCGGGCAGCCGCGCGGCGCTCGACTGCGGCGCGCTGATCTGGCACTACACCAGCATCCAGGGCGCGGCGGCGATCGCCGTGATTTACCTGATGCCGAAGCTGATGGGGTGAACATGGACCGCCATGAAGGATTGTTCCCGATTGTGATGCGCGCCTGCGGGCCGCTGCTGGTATGGGCTGGGCATTTCACCTTCTGCTACCTGTACGCGGCGGCACGGTGCGGGCATGGCGAGGGCGGGGCGCCGGAATGGTGGGTGCAGGCCGGCGTGAGCGCAGCCGCGCTGGCTGCGGTGCTGGCCTGGTTCGCGCAGGATTGCCGCAGGGCGCGCGGCAGGCGTTCGCTGCGCGCTTTCGCCGGGCTGGGCGCCGGTGCGCTGGCGATTGCAGGCGTGGCCTGGAGCAGCCTGGCGCTGCTCGTGGCCGGGGCCTGCGTTTAGAAGGAATACACCAGCGTCAGCGAGGTCTGGGTATCGGTGTTGCGCTTGTCTTCAGGCACATTGGTATCGTTACGCGCGCTGAAGGCGGCCTTCATCTGCATGGTGCCGTTGATCTTGGTGCTGAGCGCCGTTTCCGCCACCGAGTGCAGGTTCGACGTGCCGCGTTCCATCACCACGCTCTGCGAGAACAGGGCCGATGGGCTGAGGCGCCAGCGCAGCGCCGCAGCGCCGCGGATGGTCATGCCGTTCTCGGACTCGCCGGTGGGGCGCACGCCGGAGAAATAGCCCGGACCCAGTTCCACGTCCAGCGTCTTGTCCTTGCCCTGGGTGTAGCGCTTGCCGTGACCGACGGAGAGCGAGGAATAGCGCTTGAACACGCCGAACTTGTCGTTCACGTGCGAGCCGACCACGTAGAGCTTCTTGTCCGTGCCGAGCACTTTGTATGCAGCCTTGGCGGAGGCCTCGAAGCGTTCGGCCGAACGCACCACTTCTTTCTCGCCATCGATCCGCGTTTCGTCTTCCTTGAAGAAGCCGGACAGGATGTATTCATTGCTCCAGTCCTCGAGCTCCTGGCGGGCATCGATCTTGCCGGTGACGGAGGTGCCGACAGTGTTGCCGGAGGTAGTAATGGCGCCAAGTTCGGCGGCGGTGGACCAGGTGCCGGGCTCCGGCGGCGGGTCGGCAGCGAAGACGCTGCCGTGCGCGGCGAAGGCCAGCGCGAGCAGGGAGTGATATTTCATTGGCATGTCGCGGCGCATTGCGGCCGGCCGCTTTTGATACGGTGGAGCCAGCATTGTACCCCAGCATCGTGAAGGGCGCGTTACATTGCCATGTTGACCAGCGCACGGAACGCAATGCAATTCGCGTGCACAGTGCAGCCATGGAGACCGACATTTCTGCCGATGCCCCCGCCGCCGCGAAAGCGGCGGGGCTGCGCTACGTGAACGATGCGAAGCGCGGCATCGCGCGTATCGCCCACAAGGACGGCTTCCGCTATGTGGATGCGGATGGCGCCCCCGTGCGCGACGAGGCCACGCTGGGCCGTATCAAATCGCTGGCGATTCCGCCTGCCTGGACCGATGTGTGGATCTGCCCCCAGCCCAACGGCCATGTGCAGGCCACCGGCCGCGATGCGCGCAGGCGCAAGCAGTACCGCTACCACCCGCGCTGGCGCACAGTGCGCGACGAGGTGAAGTACGAACGCATGATCGCCTTCGGCAAGGCGCTGCCTCAGATCCGCAAACAGGTGGATGCGGACCTGCGGCGTCCCGGCCTGCCGCGCGAGAAGGTGCTGGCCACCATTGTCTACCTGCTGCAGGTGACGATGATGCGCATCGGGAACGAAGAGTATGCGCGTGACAACCATTCCTTCGGCCTTAGCACCTTGCGCAACCGCCATGTGCGCATCGACGGCAGCGAAGTGGAATTCCGTTTTCGCGGCAAGAGCGGTGTCTATCACTCGGTGAAGGTGGCGGACCGGCGCCTGGCCCGTATCATCCAGCGCTCACGCGAACTGCCGGGGCAGGAGCTGTTCCAGTACCTCGACGACGAGGGCGGCCAGCACAGCGTGGATTCGTCCGACGTCAACGACTACCTGCGCACCATCAGCGGCGAAGACTACACGGCCAAGGATTTCCGCACCTGGTCCGGCACCGTGCTGGCGGCGCTGGCGCTGCAGGAGTTCGAGAAATTCGATTCGGAGACGCAGGCCAAGAAGAATGTGGTGCGCGCCATCGAAACGGTGGCGAAAAAGCTCGGCAATACGCCTTCCGTCTGCCGCAAATGCTATGTGCACCCGGCCGTGCTGGAAGCCTATATGGATGGCGCCGAGCTGGAAGGCCTGCGCGTGCGCGCGGAACAGGAGCTGGTGGAAGAGCTGCATGAATTGCATCCGGAAGAAGCGGCCGTGCTGGCATTGCTGCAGCAGCGGCTGGCAGCCGCGCCGGCCGCCGCCAAAACCACGCCACGCCGGGCGCCGCGCAAGCGGCAGGCCGCTATCCACGCCGGCGCATGAGCCGAGGCATGAGCCGGTGCGTGCGCCGCCGCGCGGCCTGCGGGCCTATTATCGTCTTTTTGAGAGGAGACGAAAATGGACCAGTCATGCATTGATGCCTGCAACGCCTGCGCGGACGCCTGCGACTACTGCGCCGCTTCCTGCCTGCGCGAGGACGATCCCAAGATGATGGCCGACTGTATCGCCTTCGATATCGACTGCGCCCAGCTGTGCCGCGCAGCTGCGGGCTTCATGGCGCGCGGCAGCAGCCTGGCGCAAGCACTGTGCGCGGTCTGCGCGCAGGCCTGCGAACGCTGCGCCGAGGAGTGCGGCAAGCATTCGGCCCAACATTGCCAGGATTGCGCGGCGGCCTGCCGCCGCTGCGCGGAAGAGTGCCGCCGCATGGCGGCCTAAGCTAAGGCGCCACCGAGTGCGAACGCTTCATGCAGCGCAGCACGAAGGTTGAGCGGCTGTGGCGCAGGCCGGGAAGCTTGTAGAGCTTACGGCGCAGGAACTCTTCGTAGCCCGCGGTGCCGGCGACGGCAACCTTGATCAGGTAGTCGTATTCGCCGGTCAGCAGATAGGCTTCCAGCACTTCCGGCAGCTCGGCCAGCGCTTCGCCGAATTTCTCCAGCATGTCTTCGTCATGGCGTTCCAGCGTGACTTCGATGATCACGGTGTCCGGCAAACCCATTGCCTGCTGGTTGAGGAGGGCGGTATAGCCTTCGATCACGCCCTTGTCTTCCAGCGCCCGCACCCGGTTCCAGCACGGCGTGGTGGACAGGCCGACCTTTTCGGCCAGCTTGGTATTGCTCAGGCGCCCGTCGCGGCGCAGTTCCCTGAGGATGCGGCGGTCGATTTCATCGATTTGTTCCATAAATTGTGCCTTCGATAGAAGAATATTCTCCAAACTGTTTTATTCTACAGAAAACTAAGATGCCTATTCCAGCGCGCCGGGCATATAGTTTTACTCATGGAGACCTATCAGAGAACATACCGCCTGCGGGTGGAACCGGATGCCGCCACTGCCGCCCTGGAAGCCGTGCTGGCCATTGTGCGGCGCGGCGGCCTGGCGCTGCGGACCCTGCGCATGGAGCCGGGCCGGCATGGCATCGACGTGCATCTGAATGTCAGTGCGGAAGAAGACGATGCGCTGCAGCTATGCCGTATGCGCTTGTGTAATGTCATCGGCATCCTGAAGATACGCGAGACCGGCAGGACTCCGACCTGAGAACGCGGCCTGCTCCTACTTGGCTCTGCGGCAGTCGGTGCAACAATAAGGCATCGTTCGAACCATCGAGGAGCAGATCATGAAAACGATCCTGATTGCATCGCTGCTGGCCGCCAGCGCCGCAGCTTCGGCGCAGACCCAGCTCGACACGGCGCGCAACGGGCAGGTGAACACGGGGTCCAGCGTCAGCGTGATGGGTTCGCAGCCGGTGCAGCCGGTACCGCTGGGTAGCCAGCGCGTGCCGACCACCGTCATCCCTCCGGGCAGCACCACGCAGGCCACGGCCATTCCGCCGCTGAACAATGTGCCAGGTACCGTGATACCGCCCGTGCCCAACACCACCAGCGGTGCGGTCGGCACGCCCGGCGTGACTTCGCCGCTCGGCACTTCCAGCGTGTATGGCGCGGGCGCTACCAGCACCACGTCCGGCATCAACGGCACGGTTGGCGTGGGCAATAACACCGGCATCGGTTCCAGCGGCAGCATCGGCACGATGAGCGGCACCAGCAGCAGTGGCAATACCAGCAGCACCAGCACCATGTCCGACGAAGACTACAAGAAGTCGCTGAACAGGTGAGCGAGCGCTGCGAAGTACTGATCATCGGTGGCGGGCCGGGAGGACTGGCCGCCGCTGTCTACCTGCGCCGTTTCCGGCGCGATATCATCCTGGTCGACAAGGGCAACAGCCGCCTGTCGCTCATCCCCATCAGCCATAACTATCCCGGATTCCCCGGCGGCGTGCCCGGACGGGAACTGCTGGGCAATCTGCGCGCGCAGCTGGAATGCTATGGCGGCGCGGTGCGTGAAGGCGAGGTAACGGAGCTGCGCAGGGAAGGCGATATCTTCATCGCCCGCTGCGGCGATGCCGACATCCTGGCGCCCGCCGTGCTGCTTGCCAGCGGCGTGGCGGACGAAGGCTTGCCAGTCGAGGGCTGGCACGAGGCCGTGGCCAGCGGGGCGCTGCGCCTTTGTCCCGTATGCGACGGCTACGATATCAGCGGCAAGCGCGTGGCGGTGGCCTCGCAGCCGCACAACCGCACTGGCCACGCGCTTTTCATGCGCACTTTCTCACGCGACGTCACCCTGTTCGAGCGCGAGCCGGATGTGCCGCTGTCGCCGGAAGAATCCAGGAAGCTCGAGATCGCGGGCGTGTGCTATATCGCTTCGCCGCTGAAGGGCGTTACGCTGACCAATGCCATGGAGCCGGTGCTGCACACGGAGGACGGCGAAGACCACCGTTTCGACGTGTTCTATCCCATGCTGGGCGAGAATGCCCGCTCAGGGCTGGCCGCGCAGCTTGGCGCGAAGACAGGGGATTGCGAAAAGCTGGTGGTGGATGATCACCAGCGCACCAGCGTCCCCGGCCTGTATGCAGTCGGGGACGTGGTGGTGGGCCTGAACCAGATTGCCGTCGCCACCGGCCAGGCGGCCATTGCAGCGACGGCGATTCATAACGCCTTGCCCTGGCGCTTCATGCCTTAGGCGTCGGCCTTGATGGCCGGCGTGGCGCTCGCCTGCGGCAGGCGGGCCTGCACGGTTTCCGCAGCTTTCTTACCGGCCAGGAAGGCATGGTCGGAGTTGTAGTACTCCCACTCGCTGTAGCGGCCGGCCAGGATGATGTCATGCTGCAGCAGCCATGCGCGCACCGTCTCCACGTTCTTCGCCCGGTTATGGTCGTACAGCACGTAGGCATACGGCATGTCGGCCTGGTTCGCGGTCAGCACCTCGTCGTCCGGATTCATGAAGCCGACCTTGATGCAGTCCTGGATGCAGCGCGCGATCAGGTCGTCGCCATCCACGGGCAGCGGTTTCCACGGCGAGTACGAAATCTCGCAGGTGAAGCCGAAGCCGCCCGGCGGATTGCACTCCGGCGAAGCATTGCCCTGCACGAAGATGCGGTGGAAGATGCTGTCCTCCGGATAGTAGATCCAGTGTTTCTCGGTCACGTTGGTGCGCTTGATGCCGATGTTCACGTTGCGGATCGAGATGTGCGTGAGGCCGCGCGCCGCTTCCTGCACTTCCGGCGGGGCTTCCTTGCCGATGATCTTCACCAGCTCCGGCAGCGGCATGGTCGATACCAGCTGGTCGTAGCGGAAGCGGCGGCCGTCGGCCAGCGCGATCACGTGCTCGCGCGGCAGCACCTGCGCCACCGAGGCGTCCAGCTCGATCTTGCCCTTGATATGGGGCAGGAAGCCGTTCATCAGGGCCTGGAAGCCGCCGCGCAGCGGATAACCGAAGCGCGCGTTCGGGCCCATGGGCTTGGCCACCGGTTCCAGCGCGCCTTCGATGATCTGGCCCAGGTCCGGCAGCGGCACGCGGCCGCCCAGCCAGGAGGTTTCCATGTCGGTCAGCGGCACTGTCCAGATCTTCTTGTTGTAGGGGATGGCGAAGTGTTTCGCAATGCCTTTGCCCCATACCTTGTAGATGAACTCCTCGAAGTTTTTCGGCTCGCCTTTCTTCGCTACCGCGCTGGCATTGGCCGCATCCACGGTGCCGTCGGCGCAGCAGTCGTCCACCGATCCCGCTTCGCAGGTGGCTTCCTCATCGCTGCCGTAGCGCGCTTCGATGGCACCCAGCACGCACTCCTTGATCACCGCTGGCGGCAGGCCATACAGGGCACCCTGGAAGGGATAGCGCGTGTACACGTTCTTGCTATAGACCCAGGCTTCGCGCATCTGCCAGTGCTGGTTGTCGCCCAGCAGGACGTCGTACAGCTTCAGCACATACGGGTCGTTGGAGAACATGATGTGGCCCGCATAGTCGAAGGTAAAGCCCTTGTCGTCGATGGACCGGCACCAGCCGCCGACGGCGGAATTTTTCTCCAGCAGCAGCGTGTCCGCGCCGAGGTGGTAGGCGGCGGAAAGGCCTGTGGGACCGGCGCCCACGATCACGGCGCTGTATTTCTGCGCAGTCGGCAGTGCGTTCACATTCGACGGCGACTGAACGGCGGCATCTTCCGGGGTGGTGAGGCGGCTTACCTTGCGGGCAGGCGTAGTGCTTTCAATCAGGCCGCGCATGCGTTCCGCCGTCTTGTCCCAGGAGGTGCTGGCGATCACGGCGCGCATCTTGTCCGCCATTTCGGTGGTCTGCGCCGGGGTCTGTTTCAGTGCCGCCTCGCAGGCGGTGATGAATTCCTCGTCCGTGTGGCCGATGGCGACGATGCTGCCGTAAGGCTGCTCCACGTCGCGGATGGCGGTGCTGACCACCGGCTGTTCGGCCGCCATGTACTCCAGCACCTTGGTGGGGCTGATGAATCTGGTGGCTTCGTTCAGGGCGAAAGGCATCAGGCACACGTCCCAGCCGGCCAGGAACTTCGGCAGGTCCTCATAGCCGCGCTGGCCGAGGTAGTGGATATTGCTGCGCTGCGGCAGTTCGGCCGGATCGATTTTCACGACCGGGCCCACCATCACCAGCTGCCATTCCGGATGCGCATCGGCGATCTTGCCCAG
This sequence comes from Pseudoduganella rhizocola, assembly GCF_045984285.3. Lineage (NCBI taxonomy): Bacteria > Pseudomonadati > Pseudomonadota > Betaproteobacteria > Burkholderiales > Oxalobacteraceae > Pseudoduganella > Pseudoduganella rhizocola. Next base: position 501,578 of record NZ_JBJQIK030000003.1, on the reverse strand, counting down.
CAGGCCTGTATCGAAGCGTTCATCGATCACGCCGTAGAAGCCCAGGCGCGGATGGGGAATATGTTCCTGCGCCGGATGGCTGTCGCTGCGCTGCAGTGCCTGCGCGAAGTGCTTCGCATCCACGCTGCTCGGGAAGCAGTGCGCGTTGCTGTGGCGGGTGCGCTTGGCTTCATACAGGCTCGGGCCGCCGGTGAAGACCAGGTCGGCGATGTTCAGCAGCGCGGTTTCACGCTGCAGCAGCTGGCGCGGCGGGTTCTTGAAGGCGGACAGCTCGTCCATGCAATCGTAGATCACCAGGCCGGGATGCAGCTGCGACAGCAGTGGCAGCGCCATCGGCGTGTAGAACCACACGATCGGGTCTTCCTTGTCCGTCACCAGCTTCGCCACCAGCGGCTGCAGCAGCGGAATCTGGTCGTCATGGAATCCGATCGCCTGGGAAGGCGTATGCGGCTGGCAGACCGTGACGTTGGCTGCCGGTTGCGACGTTTTCATGAAACTTTCGCCCTCGTGATGGATGGGCTCTTCCACAAAAACGATCTTGTAATTCTGTGCCAGGCGGGTCAACAGATGTTGTGGCCGTTGGAAGACGAAGTCCCAGCGCAGATGACTGAATACGATAATGGTCGACATGATTTCTCCCTTTGCCCCAATGGGTCGTTAGTTGTGGGTGATGCTCGTACGCGCCTTTGCGGGCGCTAAACTTGTTCCGGCGGATCGGGTACAACGAGTTGCACACTCCGCGTTGCAGAACTGATCTGCTCAATCGGAATCTTCGGTGAACGGTCTGCATTCAGCAGCCCATTCGCTTCCTGGTAAGTGTCGGCAAACTGCGTGTAGCAGAAGCCGCTGAACATCTGCGTGGCGTTGACTACCTCCAGCAGCTCGCGGTAGTGCTTGAAGAAGCTCTCCGCGTTGTTCGCGCGCGAGTAACCCCAGGTACGTGTCTCGGGCGCTTTGGTGTCGTAGGCGATACCGCCAAATTCGGTCAATACAATCGGCTGGCCGCGGTGCGGGAAGCCGTCCAGTGTCAGGATCCTGCCGCCGGGGCGGCGCTGGTCGAACAGCGTGCGCACCTCGTCGTTGACCTCGTAGCGCTGCTTGATGCGCTGCGGGTCGCTGTCGTAATCGTGAATGCCGAGGATGTCCGTGGCCGAGGCCTCCCAGCCGTCGTTGCCGATCACGGGCCGGGTGGAATCCATCATCCGGGTCATGTGATAGAGCGCTTCCACGGCATTGCGGTGCGCCTGCATCGACGTCAGGTTCGGCACGCCCCAGGATTCGTTGAACGGCACCCAGACGATGATGCAGGGATGGCTGTAGTCGCGGTCGATGGCTTCCTGCCATTCCTTGATCAGGCGCGTCATCGAGCGCGGGCTGAAGGCATAGGCCGAAGGCATCTCCTCCCATACCAGCAGGCCCAGTTTGTCGGCCCAGTACAGGTAGCGCGGATCCTCGATTTTCTGGTGCTTGCGCACGCCGTTGAAGCCCATGGCCTTGGCCAGTTCCACGTCGCGCTTCAGCGCGGCGTCGTTGGGCGCCGTCATCAGGCTATCCGGCCAATAGCCCTGGTCGAGCACCAGGCGCAGCGGATAAGGCCTTCCATTCAGCATGAAGCGGTCGCGGTTGATGGCAACCGAACGCAGCGCCGTGTAGGAGCGGATGGTTTCCAGCACCACGCCCTCGCAGCGCAGGGTCAGCTCGGCGTCCAGCAGGGTGGGGCGTTCGGGGCTCCACAGCAGCTCATTGCGCGAGTCGTCGATGCCGGGGTCGGTGATCGCAATCTTGCGGTTCGCCTCCTGGCCCATCAGCTTGTAGTCGTCGTCGGCCAGCAGGGTGTCGCCGTGCCACAGCTTGACTTCCACGCTCAGGCCGTCGCGCCGCTGGCCCGCGGCCTGGATCTCGCAGCCGATCTCGAAGCCGTCGAAATAAGGCGTCCATCGGATCGATTTGAGATAGGTATCCGGCACCTGTTCCACCCATACGGTCTGCCAGATGCCGGTAGTGCGCGGATACCAGATCGAATGCGGCTCCAGCTGCCAGTCCTGCTTGCCGCGCGGCTTGTTCAGGTCTGCCGGATCGTCTTCCACGCGCAGGGTGATGACCTGGCGCGCGCCTTCTCGCAGCGCATCCGTGATGTCGGCGTTGAAGGAGGTGTGGCCGCCCTCGTGCGTTGTCACCAGGCGGTCGTTGACCCACACCTTGCAGGAGTAGTCCACTGCGCCGAAGTGCAGGATGGTGCGCTTGCCGCGCTGGGCCATGTCGAATTCGAGGCGGTACCACACCACCGTGTGGAAGCCGGTATCGCCGATGCCGCTCATGGCGCATTCCGGCGCGAAGGGCACGTTGATGTCGTGCGTCCAGTCGATCGGGTCTTCCGGACGGGCGTAGCGCCGCTCGTCGTCAAACGCGAACTGCCAGCTGCCGTTCAGGCATTGCCAGTTGTCGCGGACCAGTTGCGGGCGGGGATACTCGAAGTCGCTCATTCTTTCCTCATTGTTGTGGAGCTGGTATCAGCAGGCGGGCCTGTCCCCCCGCTGCGTTGAATCGGTTCACCACCATCTCGCCGGTGCCGGCGGCGCTGCCGGCCTTGCACAGCGCTACGCAGGCGCCGCCGAAGCCGGCGCCCGTCAGGCGCGCCCCGAACACGCCGGGCTGCTTGCGCAGCACTTCGGTCAGTTCATCGAGTTCGGGAATCGATACCTGGTAGTCGTCGCGCAGGCTGGCGTGCGATTCGTTCATGAGCTCACCGAAGCGTTCCGCGCTGACCGCGCTGCCGCCGTCGGCCGCTTCCAGTACGCGCAGGTTCTCGCTCACCACGTGGCGGGCCCGCTCGCGGATCGGCGAGGGAAGCTTTTCCACGTCGGCCAGGCGCGCCACATCGCGCAGCGCCTGCACGCCCAGCATGCCGGCTGCCGCCTCGCATTCGGCGCGGCGCTCGTTGTATTTGCTGGCGGCCAGCTTGCGCGGCACGCCGGAATCGATCACGATGATTTCCGCACCGGCGGGCAGCGGCAGCAGGCGCGCGTCCAGCGTACGGGCGTCGAGGAAGAGCATGTGCTGGGTGTCGGCCAGGCTGGATGCCATCTGGTCCATGATCCCGCAGTTCACGCCCGCGTACTGGATCTCGGCCTGCTGCGCAATCTGCGCCAGCGTGACGCCGTCCAGTTCTGCTTTCAGCATGGTGCGCAGGGCGCGCAGCGTGGCCACTTCCAGCGCCGCGCTGCTGGACAGGCCGCTGCCCAGCGCCAGGTTGGAGCGCACATACATCTTCAGCGGCGGGATCTGCACGCCGCGCTGCTGCAGCAGGCGGATGCAGCCCTCCATATAGCGCGCAAAGCCTGGCGGCGCCGGCTCGTCGGCGTCGAATTCCACCGTTTCATCCAGGGTGGACGAATAGATATGGAAGCGGCCGTCGCCGCTGCGGTCCGCCATCACGTCGGTGCGCTGCGGCGTGGCGATGGGCAGCATATAGCCGTCGTTGTAGTCGGTGTGCTCGCCCAGCAGGTTGACGCGGCCCGGCGCCCAGGTATGGACTTCGGGCGCGGAGCCGAAGAAGTCGTTGGGCGATTTCATTGCTCCTCCAGCGTCACTTGCACCGCCTGCAGCTCGGCGGCTTTCTCCTCGGGCAGCACGTCCATCGCGAACATGCCTGCGCCAAGTTCGGTGCCGGCCAGGTATTTCAGGCGTTCTTTCGTGCGGTAGGGCGGATAGAACTGCGCGTGCAGCTGCGTTTCCGGATGTTCCTTGCCGTCGGTGGGCGCCTGGTACCAGGCCATCAGGTAGGGGAAGGGGCGCTGCCACAGGCCTTCGTACTTCAGCAGCACGGTCTTGAGGGCGCGCGCGAGGTCGCTGCGCTGCGCGTCGCTCAGGGCGGTAAAGCTGGGGCAGGGCGCGCTCGGCATCACCCACACTTCATAGGGGTAGCGCGCACACACCGGCACGAAGGCCACGGCATGCTCGCCCCGGTACAGCAGGCGTGCACCGCTCTCGATTTCATCGCGCACCATGTCGCACAGCATATTGCGCTGGTGCTGTTCGTAATAGGCCGCTTCCTGTGACAGCATGCGCGCCGGCACCGGCGGCACGAAGGGATAGGAGTAGATCTGGCCGTGCGGATGGTGCAGCGTGACGCCCACTTCCGCGCCACGGTTCTCGAAAGGCAGCACGTACTGGATGCCGCCGCGGCCCTGCACGCGTGCGGTGCGGTCGGCCCATACCTTCAGCAGCAGTTCGATGCGGGGCAGGTCCAGGCCCGCCAGCGATGCTTTCGGATCCTGCGTAAACACCACCACTTCGCAATGGCCTGCGGCGGCGGCTGTCGGCACATGCAGTTGCGGCGGATCGTGCGAGGCCAGCGACAGCGAAGGAAAGCGGTTGTCGAACACCGCCACTTCATAATCGCCCGGCGGCATCTCGGTGGGCGCCGCTTCATCGCGCGTGACGGCCAGCGGATTGTATTCCGGCGGCGGCAGGAAGGTGCGGTTCTGGCGGAAGGCGGCATAGGTGACCCATTCGCCGCGCAGCGGGTGCCAGCGCAGGTGCGGATTGGCGCCGAGCGGGTCGGCAAAAGGGCTGGGCGCACTCGCAATGGCCGAAATCGGATTCCGGCTGTACAGCGTGATGTTGCGGCCGTCAGGCTTGACCAGGTCGAGTGTGTGCATGATAGACATTTCATTGCGCCGGGATTGACGCGAATGGAAATCCTATCAATTAGCGCTTTGCCGGTTTTTCAATTCCGCGCTGAAAGAAACTGCTCTCTGGCTGAACAGTATGTAACTGGCGGTTTATGTTCCGGGCAAAGGGGCGCGCATGAATGGGCGCAGTGTAAACACGGTGACTTTTTGTAGGAGTGGTCCTGCAAAGGCGCGCGGCTGCTGCCGACGCCGTGTATGCCTGCCGTCCGAAGTCCTAAACGCCGATATAGACGTACTTGAATACGAACGCGGCGGCAATGATCCACACAATGGGCTTCACCATGCGCCATTGGCCGGTCAGCAGTTTGAGCGCGGCATAGGTGATGAAGCCGAAGGCAATGCCGTGCGCGATGGAATAGGTGAAGGGAATCAGCAGCGCGGTGACTGCTGCAGGGATGCTTTCCGTGGTGTCGTTCCACTCGATATCGCCCAGATCGCGCAGCATCAGGCAGGCCACAAACAGCAGGGCAGGGGCCGTGGCGTAGGCGGGCACCGCCGCGGCCAGCGGTGCGATGAAGAGGCAGGACAGGAAAAGCAGGGCCACCACCAGCGCCGTCAGGCCGGTGCGCCCGCCGGCCTGCACGCCCGCGGCGCTTTCCACATAGGCCGTGGTGCTCGAGGTGCCGAGTACCGAGCCGGCGACGATGGCGCCGCTGTCCGCCAGCAGGGCCTTGTTCAGCCTTGCCATCTTGCCGCCCGTGAGCAGGCCGGCGCGGCTGGCCACGCCCATCAGCGTGCCGGTGGCATCGAACAGTTCCACCAGGAAGAACACCAGCACCACATTCAGGATGCCCGCGCCGAGCGCGCCCGGAATGTCCAGCTGCAGGAAGGTGGGCGCGAGCGAGGGCGGCGCCGAGAACACGCCGTTGAAGCGGTTGCCGCCGAAAAAGAAGCTGAGCACCGTAATGGCGGCGATCCCGACCAGGATGGCGCCCCGTACTTTCAGGCGGTCGAGGGTGACGATCAGCAGGAAACCGGCAATGGCCATCAGCGCGGCCGGTTTGTGCAGGTCGCCGACCGTTACCATGGTGGCCGGGCTGGCCGTCACGATGCCTGCGCTCTTCAGCGCGATCAGGGCGAGGAACAGCCCCAGGCCTGCCGTGATCGCCGTGCGCAGCGAGGGCGGTATGCCGTTGACGATCATCTCGCGCAGCCCGAACACGCTCACCAGCACGAACAGGCAGCCGGAGATGAAGACCGCGCCGAGCGCCGTCTGCCAGGGCACCCCCATGCCCAGCACCACGGCATAGGCGAAGTAGGCGTTCAGCCCCATGCCGGGCGCCATGCCGATGGGGTAGTTGGCGTACAGGCCCATGATGGCGCTGCCCAATGCCGCGGCAATGCAGGTGGCCACGAATACCGCTTCCTTCGGCATGCCCGCATCGGCCAGGATGGTGGGGTTGACGAAGATGATGTAAGCCATGGTGAGGAAGGTGGTGGCGCCCGCGATCAGCTCCGTGCGCACGTCGCTGCCGCTTTCCCTGAGCCTGAACAGTTTTTCAGCGATCGTCACCCTGGCCTCCCTCCTTGTCGATGGCACAGCATACCATCAGCATTCCTCCAGCTGCCAGCGGGCGCCGGTCCATTGCAGGGTGTGGGTAGGCGACAGCGCCGCAAGGAAGCGCGGGTCATGCGAGACCACGGCCATGGCGCCGGGATAATCGGCCAGCGCCTGTTCCAGCGCCTCGGTCGAAGCCAGGTCGAGATGGTTGGTCGGCTCATCGAGCAGCAGCAGTTGCGCGGCCTGGGCACGCCACAGCGCGCAGGCCAGCGCCGCCTTCAGCCGTTCCCCGCCGCTGAGCGCTTCGGCCGGCGTCTGCACCTGGTCCGCCGTGAGGCCGAGCAGGGCGAGGCGGCTGCGCAGCACGCCCTCCGGCGAGGGGCTGTCCAGTTCCCGCAGGCGCTCCAGCACCGTGCGGCCGGGCGGCAGCAGGGCGCTCGCGTGCTGGTCCAGCCAGGCGTAAGGCAGGCCGCAGCGACAGCTGCCGGAACGCGGCGCCAGTTCCCCGGCCAGCATGCGCAGCAGCGTGGACTTGCCGCAGCCATTGGGGCCGCTGATGGCCAGCCGCACCGGGCCGGCCAGCACCAGGTCCAGCGCCGCTGCGTTCGGCGGCCACGGCGGCACGGCGGCATCCAGTTCGAACACGCGGCGGCCGGCCGGCACGGCCGTTTCCGGCATCATCAGCGCGCGCGGCTGCTCCTGCGCCACGCGGGCGGCGGCGCTGCGCACGGCGTCGCCGAGCTGCCCGCGGGCTGCCTCGCGCCGCGCAGCGTCGCGCCCGGCGAAGCCCTCGGCGCGGTTGCGCAGCATGCCGAGCGCGATCTTCGGCATATTGGCTTCCTTGCCCGCTTTGGCGCCGCGGCTGGCGCGCGCCAGTTGCGCATCGTGCTGGCGGCGCAGCTCGCGCAGGCCGGCATCACGCTCCTTGCGCGCATGTTCCAGCGCAGCCAGCGCACCGGCCTGTTCCGCATCGCGCTGCGCGCGGTACAGGCTGTAATTGCCGCCGTAGGCGTGCAGGCCTTGCGCGTCCAGCTCCACGATGCGCTCCACCTGCTCCAGCAGCGTGCGGTCGTGGCTGACGACGATGGCGGCGCCGGGCCACCGGCGCAGGTTCTCCGCCAGCCAGGTGCGCCCGCCGTCATCGAGGTGGTTGCTCGGTTCATCCAGAATCAGCATATCGGCGCCGGACAGGAAGGCGCCCGCCAGCGCAACGCGCATGCGTTCGCCGCCGCTCAGCGCCGCCGCCGGGCTGTCCGTACCGAGCGCGGGCAGTCCCGCCTCGCGCAGGGCCTGGACGAAGGCGGCGGGCAGCGCCCAGTGCCCGTCCAGCAGTTCGAGGTCGCCGTCGTCCATGGCGCCGCTCTCCACGCGCGCCAGTGCTGCGAACAGCGGGGCAAGGCCGGCGAGGGCCGCGACGGTGTCCTGCGGCCCGGGGTTGAGCTCCTGCGCTACCCGCAGCACGCTGCCCTGGCGCTGGATGGCGCCGGAAGTGGGCATGATCTCGCCGGCCAGCACCCGCGCCAGCATGCTCTTGCCCGCGCCATTGGCGCCGACAAGGCCGGTCAGGCCGTGATGGAAGGTGAAATCGAGGTCTTCGAACAGCAGCCGGCCGGATGGCAGGCGCAGCGCCGCATGGCGCAATGCAATGGAAACAGGCATAAGAACTCCCTGGCAGGCAAAGTCGGCGCAGCGGCGGAACCGTTGCGGTCATGTGCGGAAGGAAGCTCAGATGGTCATTTGGGGTGGGTGCTCCGGAAGAAGCGCACAGTGTATCGTGCTGTGCGCCAGTGTCAAGCAGCTCGGATAAAATGTCCGTAATGAAACTTCGCACCCATTACCTGCTGCTGGCCTTCTCGATCGTGACGCCGGTGGCCATTTTTTCGTCGGTGGCCTTCGACCTGCTCCTGAATGCCCAGCGCAAGGCCGCACTCAGCCGGGTGGAAGAGAGCGCGCGTTCCTCGGCGCTGGTGGTGGAGGCGGAACTCAAGCGCGCCAAATCGGTGCTGCGCGTGCTGGCGAATTCCCATGCGCTGGAGAGCGGCGACATGGAGCGCTTCTATGCGGAGGCGAAAGGCGCCAATGCGGGCGACGACGCCTGGATCATCCTGTATGACCGCAACGGCGCGCAGCGCATCAATACGCGCCTGCCTTACGGCGCCGGGACGCTGGTGCGGCCGGACGTCGACGTGCTGAAACGGGCCATTGCGGACGGCGCGGACGTGATCAGCGGCGTGAAATGGGGGCCCGCGCTCAAGAACACCCTGGTCGCGGTGGAACATCCTTTCCATCTCGGCGACGGGTCGCCGCACGTGATGTCGCAGGCGTATTCGCCCTCATACTTCGCCCGCGTGTTCGCTGACCGCGCCATTCCCGCGGACTGGCGGGTGGGCATCCTCGACCAGAACAACACCATCATCGTGCGCAGCCACGGCTCCGAGAAGTTCGTCGGGCGCCGCTCGCAGGCCGTGGTGGCGGATGCCATCAAGGCCGGCGACAGCGGCGCCTTCCGCCATACCACCGCCGACGGCATCGAGAGCTACGACTACTTTGTACGGCTGCCGGAATCGCGCTGGACCGTCATCGTCAGCGCCCCGGTGACGGAGGTCGACCAGGCCGTGTGGCGCGGCGTGTGGGTGGCGCTGGCCGGGCTGACGATCGCCATTGCGTCCGCCCTGGCACTGGCGATCAGCGCGGGACGGCGGCTGCTGCGCTTTGTCGGCCGCGCCTCGGCGGCGGCGGTGGCGCTGGGCTCGGGCAAGGCGGCCGAAGTGCAGCTGCCGGTATCGCCCATCAGCGAAATGGAAGCCCTGAACATGGCTTTGCGCGACGCGGCGCAGCGGCTGGCGGAGGAGATGCAGTCGCGCGCCGCCGCCGAACAGGAGCGCAATGAAGCCCTGCGCCTGGAAAGGACGGCGCGCGCGCATGCGGAGCAGCAGAACGCGGCGAAGGACGAATTCCTGGCCATGCTGGGCCATGAGCTGCGCAATCCCCTGAGCGCCATCGCCAGCGCGGTGGCGGTGCTGGAGCGGGGGACGCCGGAGGCGCGCGAACGGGTGCACGCGGTGCTGCAGCGCCAGACCACGCACCTGCGCCTGCTGGTGGACGACCTGCTGGAGGTAAACCGCGCCCTGATGGGCAAGCTGGCCCTGAACCGCCAGCGCATCGACCTCGCCGAAGTGGCCCGCCAGTGCGTGGAGACGCTGCAGCAGGGAGGCCGGCTGAATGGCTGCGCCATCAGCGTCCGCCTTGCGCCGGCGCCGGTGCATGCGGACCCCACCCGGCTGGCGCAGATCATCGACAATGTGCTGGATAACGCCATCAAGTACAGCCCGACGGGCGGCGATATTGAAGTGGCCGTCGGCGTGGAGGCGGGGCGCGCCGAGCTGCAGGTGCGCGACCACGGCAGCGGCATCTCTGCAGAGCTGCTGCCGCAGGTGTTCAATGTGTTCGTGCAGGGGCGGCAGAACCTGCAGCGCACCCAGGGCGGGCTGGGCATCGGCCTCACGCTGGTGCGCCGCCTGGTGGAAATGCATGAGGGGACCATCGATATCAGCAGCGCCGGGGAGGGCGAGGGCGCCACCGTGCGCATCACGCTGCCGCTTGCGGCAGGCGCGGAGGGATCCGCCGGTGCGCCGCCCGCCGCCGGCGCGGCGGATGTGCGGCCCGGTGCGCCGCGGGTGCTGCTGGTGGAAGACAATGCCGATGCGCGCGAGATGATGTGCATGCTGCTGGAACTGCACGGCTGCGAGGTGCGCCGCGCCGAAGACGGGCTGGCCGGCATCGCACTGGCGCGCAGCTGGCTGCCGCAGCTGGCCTTCATCGACATCGGGCTGCCGGGCATGGATGGCTATGAGGTGGCGCGCACGCTGCGCGCCGACCCGGCGACCCGGCAGCTGCAGCTGGTGGCCCTGACCGGCTACGGCACCGATGCCGACCGCCAGCGCGCGCTGAATGCAGGCTTCGACCGCCACATCACCAAGCCCCTGTCGCGCGAGACGCTGGAGGCGGCGCTGGCCGCCTTGCCGCGCTCCGCTCAGGCGTGAACCCGGGCCGGGCTGGATGAAGGCAGGGGCAGCGCCGCCTGGGCCGCAATGCGCTGCGCACTGGCGGGGTCCGTCTCGCGCAGGGCTTCCACCACTTCGCTGAGCGACGAGCCGCAGGCGAACACCATCACATCGCCCGGCTTGCACAGGCTCAGGCCGAAGCGGAAGGCTTCGCGGCCATTGAGCCGCGCATGGATGGCTTCACGCAAGGCGCCGCTGGCCATGGCGCCATCGAGCATCATCTGCGCCGATTCGCCGGTTGCGCGGCCCCGGTTCTGCGATTCGTAGATCACGACTTCATCGAAGCCCACGGCGCAGGTGCGGCCCACTTCGCGCATGTCCTGGTCGCGCCGGTCGCCCGGCGTGGTGATCACCCCCACGACGCGCTGGTGCGTGAGGCTCTGCGCCATTTCGGCCAGCGCGGCATAGGCGGCCGGATTATGGGCGTAGTCCACTACGACGGTGATGCCGTTCACGTCGAATACATTGCTGCGCAGCGGATTGCTGCGGCCATCCGAGACGAAGCTGGCCAGGCCGGCCGCGATGTACTCGTTGCCGAAGCCGGCCGCCATCAGCGCGGCCGCGCTGGCCAGGCCGTTGGCGATGTTGTAGCGTGCGTGGCCGCCCAGGGTGGAGGGCATGTCGCGCGCGCGCAGCAGGGCGTGGTGGCGGGTGCCGTCGGCAATCACCAGCATGCCGTCCTGCAGGTAGGCCGCGCGGCCTTCCCGGTCCAGGTGGCGCAGCAGCACGGGATTCTCCGGGTCCATCGAGAAGTACAGCACTTCCACGTCGTCCTTCAGGGTGCCCGCCATGCGCACGCAGTTCGGGTCATCGGCATTCAGCACCGCGCAGCGCGCGGCGGCGCGTGCCACCACGCCTTTCACCCTGGCCAGGTCGCGCAGGGTGTCAACGCCGTCCAGGCCGAGGTGGTCGGGTGCGATATTCAGCACCACGGCCACATCGCAGCGGTCGAAGGCCAGGCCGCGCTTCAGGATGCCGCCGCGCGCCGTTTCCAGCACGGCGAAATCGACTTCCGGCGCGGTCAGCACGGTGCGGGCCGACCAGTAGCCGCTGCAGTCGCCCTTCACAATGCGCTTGCCGTCGATGTAGATCCCTTCCGTTGTGGTGGCGCCGGTGCGGAAGCCAGCCTGGCGCACGCAATGGGCCGTCATCAGGGTGGTCGTGGTCTTGCCGTTGGTGCCCGTGATGGCGATGACGGGAATGCGGCCATTGTCGTCGCCGTACATGGCCTGCACGATGGCGTCGCCGGCATCGCGCGGCTCGCCGGCGCCGGGGTACTGGTGCATGCGGATGCCGGGCGCGGCGTTCACTTCGATGATGGCGCCTTGCTGGGCTTCCAGCGGCTGTGCGATGTCGGCGCAGACCAGGTCGATGCCGGCGACATCGAGGCCGATCTTGCGCGCGGCGCGCACGCAGATGTCGCGCGTTTCTTCCGGCAGCAGGTCCGTTACATCCTCCGCCGTGCCGCCGGTGGAGAGGTTGGCATTGCTGCGCAGCGTCACGCGCCGGCCGGCAGCCGGAATGCTGCCGGAGTCCAGGCCCTGCTTGCGCAGTTCGGCGTCGGCCTGGGCGTCGAGCACGATCTCGCTCAGGATATTGCCGTGGCCCTTGCCGCGCGCAGGGTTGCGGTTCTCGATCTCCACCAGCTCGCGCACCGTGCGCATGCCGTCGCCGGTGACGGCGGCGGGGCGGCGCAGCGCGGCCGCGGCCACGCGGTTGCCAGTCACCAGCACGCGGTAATCCTGGCCTTCGATAAAGCGCTCCACGATCACGCTGCGGCTATGCTTGCGGGCCTGCTCCCAGGCCTCCTGCACCTCTTCCGGCGTGCAGCAGCGCGTGGTGACGCCCTTGCCCTGGTTGGCATCCAGCGGCTTCACGGTAACAATGCCGCGCAGGCGGCGCGCCGCGCGCAAAGCCTCTTCGGCGCTCGTTACCACCGTGCCGCCCGGCACCGGCAGGCCTGCTTCCTTCAGCAGCTCCTTGGTGAGCTGCTTGTCGCTGGCGATGCGGCAGGCGATATTGGAGGCGTCGCCCGTCATGGTGGCCTGCAGGCGTTTCTGGCTGCTGCCCCAGCCCAGCTGGAACAGGTTGCCGGTATCGCCGAGGCGGAAGTACGGAATGCCGCGGCGCCGTGCCGCGGCCAGGATGGCGGCGGTGCTGGGGCCGATGGCGTGGCGCTCCGCCGTGCGGCGCAAGGCAGCCAGCGGCGCTTCCAGATCGAAGCCGCCGCCGTGGGCCAGCGCATCGACCAGTGCCATCGCGATGTCGAAGGCTTCGATGCCCACCGGCTCAAGGCGGTAGGCGCATACCACGCGGTAGACGCCGGGCTGGCCGCGCACGCGGCGGGTGCGGCCGAAGCCGGCCTTGCTGCCCGCCAGGCATTGCAGTTCCAGCGCCACGTGCTCCACGATATGGCCCATATAGGTGCCGTCGCGCAGGCGCTCGGCGAAACCGCCATGGTGGCCGGGCGAGCAGCGGTGCGACATCAGGCTGGGCAGCAGCGCCAGCAGGCGCTCCGCAAAGCCATCCAGCTCGCTGGAGTAGACGCCGCCCAGGTCCTGCAGGTCGATGATGGTCAGCAGGCAGGAGCGCGTTGCATACAGGTTGGGTCCGCGCAGCACGCGCTGTTCGATGATTTTCATGAAACGGGATTCCTTTTGGTGACGTTGCGCAGGAAGTCGGTCAGCGCTTCCGGGGCGTTGCGGGTCGACTGCGGCGGCAGCTGGTGCGGGTGGTTGATTTCTTCCGGCAGCGCATAGCTGCTGCCGGCAGGAAGCAGATGCAGGCGCACATCGATCAGCTCCGGCGTGGCGCCGCCCGGGATGTCGGCCACGTTCGAGATCAGGTTGCGGCCGTCCACAATGGTCACGGTGCCGCCGCCGATCACTTCGATGCCGACGCCGCGCTCCACCACCAGCGCCGTGTTTTCATCAATGCCAATGCCTTGCAGGTAGGGGTTCTGCGCCACAATGGTGAGCAGGCGGGCCAGCCGGTGGCGTTCCGAGAAGTGCTGGTCGATCACCACGCGCTGCACGAAGCCGAGGCCTGCGCCCAGGCTCACCGAGCCTTTTTCCGGCAGCAGGTCGGCCTTGCCTTCGGCCAGCATGTGGCCGCACATGGCCGAGGCGCCGGCGCTGGTGCCGCCGATGCAGGCGCCGCGGTTCTTCAGTGCGGCGTGCATGGCTTCATCCAGCAGCGTGCCGCCGATCATGGCCAGCAGCCGCTTCTGGTCGCCGCCGGTCATGAAGATGCCGTCGCATTCCCTTACCTTTGCCGCCAGTTCCGCGTCATTGGCGGTGGCGCGCTCGGGCACGTCCACACGCAGCATGCCGTCCACGCCAAGCTCGCCGAACACGGTGGAATAGCGGTGCCACATCTCGTCCGGCACGCGCGAAGCGGCCGTGATGACGGCGATGCGGCTGCCCGCGCCGCCGCACAGTTCCACGAAACGGCTCAGGATTTCCTTGCTGTTCTCGCGGTCCTCATGGCCGCCGATAATCACCAGGTGGCCGTGCTGGCTGCGGTCGATGGCCTCTTCGTTCACGCAGACACCTCCGCACGCGGCATATCCTTGTTGCTGCGCGCACCGCTTTCCTTGCGGTTGACGGCGATGATGCCGACGTCGATCTCGCGCGGGAACAGGGCGATGCCTGCCTCCAGCGCTTCTTCCATCGGCATGCCTTCGGCCAGCCACTGGTAGACCGTATGCGCCAGCAGGCGGCGCACGATATGCTCGCCGATGCCCGTCACCGCCACCGCGCCCAGCTTGCCCGCATAGAAGCCGCTGCCGATGATGGGCGTGTCGCCCACGCGGCCCAGCAGCGAGGGCGCGGAGCCGCCGGTAGAGCAGGCTGCCGCGAAGTTGCCTGCGCCGTCGCGCGCCACGGCGCCCACGGTGTCGCAGCCGTCCTCGGTTGCGAACTGCGGCGGCGCCGCGTAGTTCCAGTAATGGCTGAAGGCAGCATTGGCCACGCCGGGCAGGGCGGCCTGCGCACCGGCCAGCTTGCGCAGCAGCTCATCGTGCTTGCGCCGCGCACGCTCGCTTGCGTGGTAGTACGGCGGAATGCCCGCGATGCGCGCAAAGCGTTCCGCTCCGTCGCCCGCCAGCAGCCAGTGCGGCGTGTCCGCCACGGCCCGCGCCACCAGGACCGGATTGCGCACGCGCTGGATGCAGGCCACCGCGCCCAGTTTTCCGTTGGAATCCATCACCGCCGCGTCCATTTCGATGGTGGCGCCGTCGAGGCAGAGCACCGAGCCGCTGCCTGCGTTGTAGCGGCCGTCGTCCTCCAGCGCCACCACGGCGGCAGTGGCGGCCGCCAGCGCGCCCCTGTTCATTTCCGACATGCCGCGGCGCGCCGCGTGCACGCAGCCATCGTCGTCGGCACGGCTGCCGCCGGCGCCGCCGTGCACCACGACGACAGGCTTCAGTTCTTGCTGAGTCATGCTTCTCCCGTTACTTCAATGTTGTGGTCTTGTGGCTTTCAGCCAGACGGCGGCGATGCGGTCCGCGGCGCGGTAGGCCGGTTCTTCCAGCTCTTCGCCGAACACGTCCGGGTCGATCTCTTCATAGGTCCAGCGCAGGCCGGCGCGCTTCAGCATCTGGCCGGCGCGCTGCAGGAATGGGTCCTGGCCCCCCACGATGGCCACGCCGGTGTAGAGCAGCAGCGAACCGCCGGGCGCCAGCCGCGTTATCGATTGCTCCAGCAGCCGCAGCGAGAGCCCCGCGCCCAGTTCGCCGCCGCCGTGGCGGTAGCGGCGCTCGCCGGCGTCCAGCAGATAGGGCGGGTTCGATACCAAGAGGTCGAAATCGCCTGCCGTATCCTGCAGCAGGTCGCTGTGCCGGGTGCGGATATTGCCCAGCTGCGCCAGCGCGGCGTTCACCTCGCACAGCTGCAGGGCCTGGTCGTTGATATCCAGCGCCAGCACCTCGGCCTGCAGATAGCGCAGCGCCACTTCGACCGCGCCCGCGCCGCTGCCCGCGCCGATATCGGCCGCGCGCCGCACCTGCTGGCCGCGCACATCCATCAGGTCCAGCTCCGCGCGCAGGGCGCGCGCGAAGCGGTAGGTGTCCGGGCCGAAGAACACGGCGTCCGCATCGCTGGTGGGATAGGCCGAATGGAAATACAGCTGGCCGCCCAGCGAGGAGGCGCGCAGGGTGGCGCGCCAGCCGTCGCGGTGGGGCTGGGCGATGCCAGCTTCCATCATCAGCTTGAGCAGGCGCGGTGACAGAGCGTCGGCCTGGAACGGCCGGCTCCAGCCGAAGATGTCGCACAGGTCGCGCGCCCAGACGCGCTCGCAACGGGCCCGCACCCTGGCATGGGTGGCGGGCGTGACGGTGGTGAAGGAATAGCCGCTGTCGCGCAGGGCCCGTCCCAGTTCCAGCAGCGCGCATGCCTGCGGACTGAAACTGAACGGCGCATGCAACAGGAACTGCCGGCCGGCATTGCCGCTCAGGATGCTCATCTCTGGCTCGCTGCAAAAAAGGGTGGATCGGGTTCAGTTCACCAGGCGGCTGAAGATACGCGTCGCCATCAGGCCGGCCGAGGTATGGTGCATGGCGGGCGACATCAGGCGCAGCAGGATGGCCATCGCCTCGTCCTTGCTGGACGAAGCCGCCAGCTGCGCCTCCAGCAGCCGCAGCTCGCAGCCTATGGTTTCCCAGGCGTGTTCGTCGGCCGGGAAGCGGTAGCGGATCAGGCCCCGCGGCGCGCTGCTGCGCTGGGACGGCACGGCGTCCTGGCCCAGCGTATCGATGCTGCGCTGCAGGGCGCGGTGGGTGAGTGCGCGCGGTGCGGCGGGCGCCTCCTCGCCATCGCGCGGCGTCGCGATCCAGTCGGCCAGCAGCTGCTGTTCATAGGGACTGAACACGCCGAACATTTCGGCGCGCTCGCCCTGGATCAGCTTCCAGAAACGGCTGTTCTCAGCCGCTTCGCCGCGCCTGATCCAGCCCTGCTGTTCAAGGCGCGACAGGAACTCCGGAATCTGTGCGGGGTCGGACAGCCAGTCGTTGACGGTGCGCCCGCCCACGCGGCAGTAGTCCGAATGCATGTTCTTGCCGACCACGCTCTTCGCCGCCAGCATGGCGACGGTTTCCTTTTCCAGGTCGAAGGAGCGGATCGCCTCCACCGTGCCCATGCCCAGGTCGTTCAGGCGGAAGCCGTTGGCCACGCGGCGCAGGAAGGCGGCGTCGTCGCCCACGCGCGGCATGATCTGCAGCAGGCCTTGCAGCGCGGTCTGGGCATGGCCGGTGGCGGCATTGTCCACGGTGACGTGCAGCGTGAAGTAGTAGGGATCGATGCCCAGCTCATTCAGCTCGTAGGAGGTGATCAGCAGGTGCAGCGGCAGCTGTTCGTAGCCGAGGTTGTAGCCGATCAGCTCGGGCAGGTAGCTTTCTGCGTTCTGGGCCAGGGCAAGCTGGATGGCGCCCTGTACGAAGTGGCGCTCGCCCAGGTCCTGCCACTGGTCGCAGCCATGCACGGCCAGCAGCTTCTTGTAAATGAGGACGTGGTTCTTGTCCGGCACCCCGTTGCCCAGTTCTTCGAGGTAGATGCGGATCAGGGGCAGGAAGTCGGCGTCGTCCCAGCGTTCCAGCACGCCGTACAGCCAGGCGCCGTCCACCAGCTTGGTGGGCGCAACGCTCTTGAGGAAGTACAGGGCCTGGGATTTGCTGGCGAAGTAGCGGCGCGGCGCGCCAGCCTTGCGGTCGGCAAGGTACTCCTTGTACTGGGCGCCGACGGTATCCGTGTGGCGGGTGATCCAGTCTGCGATCTCGTTTACCGCAGACGGCAATTCGCAGGGCATGGCCTGGGCCAGCGCGAGTTGCTGGTCGAGGAAGCGGGCGGCAAGCTCGCAATTGTCAGAGTTCGACAAGGCCAGGTAGACCGGCTTGGCGCCGTCCTCCGGCATGGCGGTTTCGGACTGGGGAAGCGTGGCGTAGGCGGTGTGCATAAAGGGCTCGTTATATTGATTGACGCTAAAAGCGTTGTCATCCGTATAACGAGTATGCGAGTTCGCCTCCGGGCTGAGTAGCGGCCCGCTTCCCGTAGCCTTGTAATCCCTCTCTTACAAGAGGAAGCCCATCTTAACCGGCGGTTGCAAGCCGGGCCGCCGGACGGCGCGCGTCGAGGCTGAAGGCGCCCGCGCCGAAGGCCGCGATCTGCAGGAATCCGCCCGCGATCGAGATGTTCTTCATGAAGTGGATCATCTGGTTCTGGTCGCCCAGCGCGTTGTGGAACAGCAGTGCGGTGGCGATGCTGAAGGCTGCCATGGCCAGCGCCGTGATGCGGCTGTAGAGGCCAATGGCGATCAGCAGGCCGCCGCCCACCTCCACCGCGATGGCGCCGGCCAGCGCCACGCCCGGCAGCGGCAGGCCGATGGAAGCGATATAGCCCATGGCGGCAGCCGGGTCGGCCAGCTTGCCGAGGCCGGACATGAGGAAGATGGCAGCCAGCAGGATGCGGCCAATCAGGGGCAGGAACTTATTGGTGTTGTTCATGATGCTCTCCTATGACTAAAAGTTTCAGATATTTTGACGCGGACGGACCGCCTGGATCTGCGCTTCGCCTTTTTCCAGCGCCGCGGCGCTGGTGTGCACCGAGTAATAGCCCAATACCAGCTCGTGCGGATGCGGCACGGCGGAGCCGATGACGAAGTCCGTATCGCCCACGGCCGTGAATTCCAGCGCCTGTTCGCCCGGCTCGAAGACCGCGATTTCGTTCGCGATCTGCGTGCGGCCGGCGGCCAGCGATCCCTGCGCCACCGCGAGCCAGGCCACGGTATGCCCGGCAGGCGGCTGGTAGCGCCACTGTTCGCCGTCCTTCAGCACCACGTGCAGGTAGTTGATGGAAGCGCGGGTGCTGATGGCGCTGCGTGCGCCTTCATGGCTGCCGAGAATCACGCGCGCCGGGCCGGCCGTTTCGATGGCCGAAGGCGGCAGGTACTGGCTGTGCGTTGCGCCCAGTTCGTCCTCGGCGGGCAGTGCGATCCAGAGCTGGAAGCCGCGCGCCCGCACGCCTTTGGCGGCGCCGCCGCCGTGCCACATGCCGGCGCCGGCCTGCATCCATTCCACCCCGCCGGCGTCGAGCCGGCCTTGCGCTCCGCTGGGATCGAGATAGTCCATCGTGCCCTCGCGCAGCACAGTCACCGTGGCGATGCCTGAATGCGGATGGAGGCTGGAACGTAGTTCGCCGTTGCCGACGATATCGAAATCGTCGAGGAAGACGAAGGGCTTGATCATCTGGCCGATGTCGTTCGGGCTGGCCAGGCGCTTGATCCAGCCGCGCTGGTGGCCGGCGT
Organism: Pseudoduganella rhizocola; assembly: GCF_045984285.3. Classification (NCBI taxonomy): domain Bacteria; kingdom Pseudomonadati; phylum Pseudomonadota; class Betaproteobacteria; order Burkholderiales; family Oxalobacteraceae; genus Pseudoduganella; species Pseudoduganella rhizocola. Next base: position 483,024 of record NZ_JBJQIK030000003.1, on the reverse strand, counting down.
GGCGGTGGATGATGCGGCGTGCGTTCATGCTGTGCTCCTTGTTGGGATCTGATGGAGCTATCGTAGTGCCTCGACATGTATCTCGGGAGCCTATATATTTCGATGGAAACCATCGAAAGGAACGATAGATGCTCGATGCCATGTCCATGGACCAGCTGCGCACCTTCATCGCGGCGGCCGAAGAAGGCAGTTTTTCCGCTGCGGGGCGCAAGCTGCGCCGCGCCCAGTCCGTGGTCAGCGCCACGCTGGCCAACCTGGAGCAGCAGGTGGGATTCCCCCTGTTCGACCGCAGCGGGCGCTACCCGCAGCTGACCGAGGCCGGCCGGGCGCTGCTGGCCAATGCGCGGCAGGCGGCCGACAGCATGGACAGCTTCAAGGCCAGGGCGCGCACCCTGGCCGAAGGCATGGAAGCCGAGCTCTCGGTGGCGGTGGACGTGATGTTCCCCATCGAACGCCTGACAGCCGCCGTGCAGGCTTTCCACCGCGAATTCCCCTCCATTCCGCTGCGCCTGTATGTGGAAGCGATGGGCGCCGTGGTGCAGCCGCTGCTGAACGGGCGCTGCAGGCTGTCGGTGATTGGCTCCTTCCCCGAAGTGCCGCCGGGCTGCAGCACCGACTACCTGCTGCACGTGCCGGCCGTCACGGTGGCCGCGCCCGGCCACCCGCTGGCGCAGCTGCCGCCGCCGGTGGCGCGCGCCGAGGCCATGCGCCATATCCAGCTGATCCTCACCGACCGTTCCAGCCTGACCCAGGGCCGCGATTTCGGCGTGCTGGCGGCCAGCGGCTGGCGCCTGGCCGACCTCGGCGCCAAGCACGCCTTCCTCAAGGCGGGCCTGGGCTGGGGCCATATGCCGCTGCATATGGTGCAGGACGACCTGGCGGCCGGCAGCCTGGTGAGCATCGAACTGGAAGCCAGTCCCAACGAGGGCGCCGCCTTTTCCATGTATGCGCTGTCGCGCAACGACGCGCCGCCGGGACCGGCCGGCCGCCGTTTCATCGCGCTGCTGAAGGAGGGCTGAACGGGGCGGGAAGCATTGCTTGGAATCGGCGGCGAGGCAGGATACACTCTTTCTCATGGCACACATTCATCTGGCGTGGGAGCTCGGCGGCGGGCTGGGACATGCAGGCAGGCTGAAGGTCCTGGCGCATGCCTTGCTGGCACGCGGCCACGAAGTCAGCATGAGCCTGCGCGACGTGGCGCATACGCACCGCGTGCTGGCCGATATGGATGTACCGAAGCTGCAGGCGCCGGTCTGGCTGCACCGCACGGCGGGCATGCCGCCCACCCAGGCCAGCCTGGCCGAGATCCTGATTCCGGCCGGCTACCTCGAAGCCCAGCCCCTGGCTGGCCAGGTGCAGGCGTGGCGCTCCGCCTTCAAGGCCCTGCGCGTGGACCTGGTGATAGGCGACTACGCGCCGACCGCCTTGCTGGCTGCGCGCAGCATGGGCCTGCCCAGTGCCAGCGTCGGCATCGGCTTTTACAGTCCGCCCGCCGGCCAGCCCCTGCCCAGCCTGCGCGAGTGGGAGCAGATTGCGCCGCAAAGGCTGGCCATGGCGGAATCGCATGTGCTGAAGACGGCCAATGCCGTGCTGGCCCGACTGTCCGCGCCGCTACTGCCGAACGCCGCCAGCCTGCTGCTGGGCGACCACGCGCTGCTGTGCACCTGGCCGGAGCTGGACCATTACGGCAGGCCGCCGCAGTCGGCCAGCTGGTTCGGCCCCAACTTCCTGGCGCAGACCGGCGTGCCGCCCGAGTGGCCGGCGGGCAGCGGCCCAAAGGTCTTCGCCTATCTCAAGCATGAGCACGAGGGCCATCCCGGCGTGCTGCAGGCGTTGGCCGACGAAGGCTGCCGCGTGGTGTGCTACCAGCCCGAGATTGCATCGGGCAAGGCGCCGCCGGTCGTGTCGCCGCTGATCCACTATTCGGCACGTCCGGTGTCGCTGGATGCGGCCATGGCCGAAGCCGACCTGTGCGTCAGCCATGGCGGCGAAGCGACGCTGGTGCAGGCGCTGCTGGCCGGCGTGCCGGTGCTGCTGATGCCCATGCAGCTGGAGCAGTTCCTGATGGCGCGCCGGGTGGAAGCCTTTGGCGCAGGCATCAATGGGGCCCGCTTCGGCGCGGCGCCCAACTGGCGTTCGCTGCTGCGCCGGCTGCTGGACGACCCTTCCTACCGCAACAGCGCGCGCGCCTTCGCCGGCCGCCATGGCGGGCAAACGCAGCAGCAGCGCACCGAGCGCATCGTGGATGAATTCGAACGGGTGCTGAAGGGCGGCCTTACTTCGGGCGCGCGGGCCTGAGGCCCGCATCCGGCTTGCTCAGGCGCCCGGCGCGCAGCTCGCGCACGGCCTGCGCCACGGCGCGGCCCACATTGCGCACCTCTTCCTGGAAAGCCGTGTCGCGGTCCAGCGTATCGTGGCTTTCGGCATAGGATTCGTAATAGCCCACATAGCGGTCCAGCGCCGACTGCATGCCCGCGCCGGTCAGTCCCATCCATTCCAGCCAGTCCGACAGGTTGCGGCGCAGGCTTTCGACGCCCGCCACATCGCCGTGCACCACCAGGCCATAGGCGCGGCCGGCCAGGTGCTTGGGATAATCCCAGCCCTTCAGCTCCAGCGCCTTGGCTTCTTCCACATTCTTGCCGTGGGTGCTGGTGGGGTCGGGGTTGCCGCCATCGGCGCATACCAGCCGGTCTATCATCAGCTTGAGCGGCGAGGGCGCCTGGTACCAGTACACGGGCGTAACGATGATGATGGCATGGGCTGATACCCACTGTTCGTAGATGCCGTTCATCCAGTCGTTGACCTGGTTCAGGCTGTGGTTGGGGTAGCAGCTGCAGGGCCAGTGACACAGCGGCATGGCGGTGGAGACGCAGCCCTTGCAGGGGTGGATATGCTGGTCGTAGCCGGAAGTGAGCTGGCTCAGGTCCAGCACATCGGGCGTCATGCCCTCCGTTTCCAGCGTGGTCTTCAGCCACTGCAGCATGCGGAAGCTCTTCGACATCTCGCCGGGACAGGTGCCGTCGTTGCGCGAGGCGCCGCACACCAGCAGCACGCGCGAAGGCGAGGCGGGATCCTTCTGGCGCCGCTCGGCCGCTTTCAGGCGCTCGCTGGCCACCTGCCATTCAACCGAGAGATCGTAGGCGGGATCGGCAAAGCCGGGACCGGCCTTGCGCGTGACGGGGGCCTTGCGGCTATCCTGGAAATTCTGCCAGGCGATGTCTTCCACCTTCGCCAGCTCGGCGCGGACCGCGTCGAAACGCGGGTCGGCGAAGTTGTGCTGGAACTTGAGGTGGAACTCGGCGCGCTCAGGCCGCGCGGGCGCCTGGCCCTTTCGTATCTGCGTCATCGCTGTCTCCCATGTCGAGAGCCAGCGTCTCATGCTGCCGCCGGGAGGTCTGTACGGTGGCGAACCCACGCCGTTTGCTGCGCGGCGCCGCCTGCACATCGCGCTCGGTCAGGGTGAACACGCCCACGGTCTCATGCAGGCGGTGCGCCTGGTCCTGCATGGTGGCCGCTGCCGCAGAGGCCTGTTCCACCAGCGCCGCATTCTGCTGGGTGGCCTCGTCCATCTGGGTGATGGCCTGGTTCACCTGTTCGATACCGCTCAGCTGTTCCTGGCTGGCGGCCGAGATATCGGCCATGATGTCGTTCACCCGCTTCACGCTGGCCACGATTTCCTCCATCGTGGCCCCGGCCTCATCGACCAGCCGCGCGCCGGCGCCCACCTTTTCCACCGAGTCGCCGATCAGGGTCTTGATCTCCTTGGCGGCGGCGGCCGAGCGCTGCGCCAGGTTGCGCACCTCGCCCGCCACCACGGCGAAGCCGCGGCCCTGTTCCCCGGCGCGCGCCGCTTCCACGGCTGCATTCAGGGCCAGGATATTGGTCTGGAAGGCGATGCCGTCGATGACCGTGATGATGTCCACGATCTTGCGCGAGGAGGCGTTAATGGAGGCCATGGTCTCCACCACCTGGGCCACTACGGCGCCGCCTTTGCCCGCCACGTCGGAGGCAGCGGTGGCCAGCTGGTTGGCCTGGCGCGCATTGTCCGCATTCTGCTTGACGGTGGAGGTGAGTTCTTCCATCGAGGAGGCGGTTTCCTCCAGCGAGCCGGCCTGCTGTTCGGTGCGTGAGGACAGGTCCAGGTTGCCCGCCGCGATCTCGCTGGAAGCGGTGGTCATGCTTTCAGTGCCGGAGCGCACTTCGCGCACGATCTTGCGCAGGCTTTCATTCATATCGTGCAGGGCTTCCGAGAGCTGGCCGATTTCGTCGGTCGAGCGCACCTCGATATGGGAATCCAGGTCGCCATTTGCCACGGTGCGCGCCACCTTGACCGCGTGCTCCACCGGGCCCACGATGCTGCGCGTGATGAAGACGGCCGTGGCGATGCTGAGCAGGCCGCCCACCACGCCCAGCACGATCATCGCCATCACGGCCTTGTCCACCGCGCCGGTGGCGCTGGCGCCTGCCTCCCGCATCAGTTTCACCTGCACCGCGATCAGGCTGTCCAGCGCTTCAAAATAGGCATTCTGAGCCGGATTCACTTCCGTGTAGATCTGGGCCGTGGCGCTATCGAAATCGTTTGCGCCCAATTGCGCCGCAAGTTCCTTGCGGGCTGCGGCATAGCGCTGGCGCGCCGCCTTCACGCCTGCCAGCAGCTTGCGCGCTTCGGCGTTGGCGATGGTCTTGTCCAGCTTCTCCAGGCCGGCATCGATGCGTTTGCTGGTTTCCTCGACCTGTGCCAGGTCGTTGCGCACCGCGGCCGGCTCGCGCATCATCAGCGCGTCCTGCAGTGCGCGGGCCTGGAGGTTCAGGGCGTCCTTCATGTGGCTGAGCACATCGATTTTCTGGTAGCGGTCATCGACGGCGAGCCGCACTTCCTGCCCCACATGGCGCAGCGCGCCGGCGCCGAGAATGACGACGGCAGCCAGCATCAGTGCGCTGAGGCTGAATGCAATAGTTAAACGGTGGCCGATCTTGATATTCGAGATATTCATTATTGGTTGTTTTGTCTATTTAATAGGTCAGGGTCTCCGCCTGCGTCGAGCAGTGTAGCAGCGGCATTCCGGCAAATCGAGCAGTTTTATTATGCGAATTGCATGGAACATACACTCAGGGCAATTTTCCTATCGACGGGCGCTTCGTTGCAGGGAGTGCGACTCTCTAGTACACTCGGACGAATATCGATGCAGCAGTGATTTAACGCGGCTATATCGCGGCTAATAAGAGATTTCACGTGCCCCTACAAACGCAAATCGATCCGGTCGTCAGTTTTATAAATACACAGGGCGAGGCCGTACGCGGCACCATCGTCAATCTCCAGCGTCAATCGCTGGTCATGGAAGTCTATAATCCCTATTCGATTGTCCAGGTCAGCGAAGTATTAAGCGAACTGACCGTACGCATCGGCACTACCAGCGTTTACATGGGCAAGGCGGTGGTCATCAGCATGGTGAACACCGGGCTGACGGCCATGGTGTCCGTCAGCCTGACCGACGAATGGCGCGAGCTGGCCGATGAGGTGCTGGCGCCGGGCGCCATCGGCGAGAAGGCGCAGGACTTCGTCAACGGCTGGAGCGAGCGTTTCCGCATCCGCCGCGACTACCAGATCGTGGTCAATGAAACCCGCGCTTTCCTGGCCGATGCCTCGCGCTGGCTGGAACAGGTGGACCTGTCGGCATCGCTGCCGCGCGAAGGCAAGCGCCTGCCGATGGAGTATTTCCAGCAGCTGGCCATGCCGCTGATGAAGAAGACCAAGGACTTTTTCGACGAGATCAACCACCAGGCGTCGCTGGTCGAGGAAGAGACGGCGGCGGCCCACCGCGCCTTCGCCCAGGCCGCGCTGCACCCCTTGATCCTGCGCGCGCCGTTCGTGTTCCGCACCTTCACCAAGCCGCTCGGCTATGCGGGCGACTACCAGATGGTGAACCAGATCCTCAGCGATCCGCGCGAAGGACCGAGCACCTATTTCCAGATCGTGAACACGGCCTTCCTGCAGACTGCCGTGGCGGCGGCGCACCGCAACCGCATCGATATCCTGGTGGACTACCTGTGCCGCCTGGCCGACCAGGCGCGCGAGGCCGGACGGCCGTTCCGCGTGCTGAACGTGGGCTGCGGCCCGGCGCAGGAGATCCAGCGCTTCCTGCAGCGCTACCCGAATCCGGAACTGCTGCAGTTCATGCTGGTGGACTTCAGCGCCGAAACGCTGGAGTGGACCCGCAATACCCTGGACGGCATCCAGCGCGCGGTGGGCAGCGCCGTGACCATCGAGTTCACCCACGATTCGGTGCACCAGCTGCTGAAGAAGCGGGTGGAAGCCAGCAGCGCGGGGCAGGGCGAGTTCGACGCCGTCTACTGCGCCGGCCTGTTCGACTACCTGTCGGACAAGGTCTGCATCAAGCTGAATAACTACTTTGCTTCGCGCAGCCGCGCGGGCGGCAGCCTGATGGTCACGAATGTCCACAGCAGCAATCCGGAGCGCTTCAGCATGGAGCACATCCTGGAGTGGTACCTGATCTACCGCGACGAGGCGCGCATGGAAGCCATCCTGCCGGAACGCCGCGGCGCGACCCACCTCTTCACCGATTCCACCGGCGTCAACGTGTTCGCCGAAACCATCGTCAATCCGCATGGAACAAATAGCCAGCCTGCCGCGCGCCAGTTATGAAGAGGAACTGAGCGGCTACCACCTGCTGTCGAGCAGGGCCTGCGCCGTCACGGTCATCGTGCTGGTGCTGCTGGGGATTGTGCTCGACTATGCGATGTATCCGCAGGAGATGATGCGTTTCGCGCTGGTGCGCGTGGGCACCAGCGTGGCCATCCTGGCTGCGCTGGCCCTGCTGTACACGCCGTTCGGCAAGCGCCATGTGGGCGCCGTGACCTTTGTCTGGCTGACCTTCCCGCAGCTGATGATCGCGTGGATGATCTGGGCCACGCAGGGCGAGAGTTCGCTGTTCTATGCCGGCATTATCCTCACCACCTATGCGGTGGGCACGCTGTTCCCGGTCGGGTACAAGTACACGCTGAGCTTCGGCCTGCTGACCATGCTGCTGTACTACCTGGCCTGCGCGCTGCGGCCGGAGGGCATCGTGGACCGCAGCCAGTTCCTGTTCCACTCCACCATCATCCTGTTCTCGGTGCTGGGCAGCACGGTCTACACCTTCTATAACGAGCGTGGACGGCGCCAGCTGTTCGCACTGAAGGACGAGCTGGCGCAGAAGAATGCGCAGCTGGAGCTGACCAACCGCAGCCTGGCCGATATCAAGGGCCAGATGCTGCAGCAGGAGAAAATGGCGGCGCTGGGCACGCTGGCCGCCGGCCTGCTGCACGAAGTGAACAATCCGGTCAACTTCTGCCTGATGGCGATCGAGCTGGCCAGCGAGGAGCCGGTGGCGAAGAGCAGTCCCACGCTGATGGAATGCCTGGCCGATGCGCGCCAGGGCATGCAGCGGGTGCAGTACATCGTGTCCGACCTGAAGACTTTCGCCTACCGCAAAAAAGGCGCGGACTACGACAATACCCAGTTCCTGTTCGAGCGCGCGCTGGACGCGGCGGTGCGCCTGGTGGGGCATGAAATCAAGGGCATCGAGGTGCGGCGCGAACTGCCGGGCGATACCCTGGTGCGCGGCGACGAAGCGGCGATTATCGGCGTGCTGATCAACCTGCTGAGCAATGCGGCGATGGCGCTGCGCCGCACCGCGGAGCGCAAGCCGCAGATCACGGTGCGGGCCGCCATCGACGGCGAGCGCCTGCGCGTGATGGTGCAGGATAACGGGCCGGGCATTGCGCCGGAAAACCTGGGCCGGGTGTTCGAACCCTTCTTCACCACGCGCGAAGTGGGACAGGGCCTGGGCCTGGGACTGAGTATCTGTTATAGCGTGGTGCAGCGCCATGGCGGCCTGCTGGCGGTGGAGAGTGTGGCGGACGAGTTCACCAGATTCAGTTTCGACCTGCCGCGCGCGGCGGGCGGGGAGCGTTGAATGGCTGAAACCGATCAGAAGAAAGTGGCGACCGTCCTGTATGTGGACGATGAGGAGATGGCCTGCAAGTATTTTGTGCGCGCCATCGAAGCCGATTACGAGGTGCTGACCGCGCCCGGCGTCAACGAGGCGCTGGAGATCCTGCGCCGCCCCGATTCCGGCATCGAGGTATTGGTGACGGACTACCGCATGCCGGGCCGCGTGGGCGGCGAGCTGCTGCGCCAGGTGGAGCAGGAATATCCGCACCTGGTGCGCATCCTCGTAACCGCCTTTGCCGACAAGGATGTGCTGCTGGAGACGGTGAACGGCGGCGATATCTTCCGCATCCTGGAAAAGCCGGTCGACGTGGAGGTGCTGCGCAGCGCCCTGCGCCTGGCCAGCGACAACGCGCGCGAGCGCGCCGCGCGCCGCCACAGCCTGCTGGCCATCGAGGAAACCGTGGCCTTCCTGGCGCATGAGCTGAATACGCCGCTGTCCACCATCGCCAATTTCGCGCGCAGCATCCAGCGCCGTGTGAACGGCCCGGAGAAGGAACATGCGCTGCCGCTGAAGGCGGAAATCGGCAACGCCGCAGCCCATATGAGCGACAATGCGCGCTACTGCCTGGCCGTGCTGTCCTCCTTCGTGGACTCGGTGAAGCGGGCCTGCGTGGTGCCGCCGGCCCAGCTGACGGGCGGCAGCGCGCAGCAGCTGATCGGCAGCATCCTGAACAGCTACCCGCTGACGCCGCAGCAGCGCGCAGGCATTGCGCTCGACGTGCGGGGCGATTTCACGGTGCGCATTTCACCCAACTGCGTGGCGCTGGTGCTGTCCTCGGTGCTCAGCAATGCGCTGCGCGCGCTGGAGGGGCACCCGCAGCCCGCGATCCGCTTTGTGGTGTCCACCGAAGGGCGGCCCCATATCGCCATCGAGGACAACGGGCCGGGCATCCCGCCCGCCATCCTCAACCGGCTGCTGCTCGACCCCGTCACCATGCATGGCCAGAACGGGGGCAGCGGCTGGGGCCTGATATTCTGTAACCGCGTGATGCAGTCCTTCGGAGGCCACCTGCGCGTACAGTCGGGCGAGGGCCAGCCAACGACCATTACTTTGAATTTCCCGGCATCAGAAAAGGAACCAGCATGACCGAAGCCAGCAGGCCAGTCCCGGCCATTCTTTATGTGGACGACGAGGCGACGGCCCTCAAGTACTTCCAGCGCGCATTGGGTTCCATGGCTCCCGTGATCACCGCCGAATCGGTGGAGGAGGGCAAACGCATCCTGGATGAGCAGTCCGATTCCATCGCCGTGCTGGTGTCCGACCAGCGCATGCCCGGCGCCTACGGCAATGAGCTCCTGTTCTATGCGTGGGACCGCTATCCGCACATCGTACGCATCCTGACCACGGCCTATTCGGAACTCGAACATACGGTGGAAGCCGTGAACCAGGGGCAGATCCACCGCTATATCCAGAAACCATGGGATATCGCGGCGCTGCGCATGGAGATCAAGCAGGCGCTGGAACTGGCGCGGCTGCGCAAGGAGCATTCGCAGCTGCTGCGCGAAAAGCTGCTGGTGCGCCAGCGCCAGACCGTGGCGCACCGCATCGGCACCGTGTACACCCTGTCGGCCAGCATCGGCGGCGAGATGCCGGTGGTGCCGGTGGAAGCCTACCTGTCCGGCGCGCTGTGCGTCGGCATGACGCCGCCGGAACCGGATTGGCTGATGATGGACCACGCTGACCTGATCAGCGCGGAGGCTTTCCGCAGCGCGGCTTTCGGCCGCGAGGTGCGCGCCCGGCTTGCGCAGCTGGAGCAGCGCCTGGACGGCGGCGAGATGGCACAGGCGCTGGCGGCGCTGGCTCCAGGCTTCGGCGACGGCGTGCAGGCGAACGGCGACGGCATCCTGTTCCCGGACGATGCGGCGCTGGCCGAATACCTGGAAACGGCGGCGCAAACGCCGGTCTCGGCGCAGCATGCGGCATGGCTGGCGGGCTTGCTGTGGCTGGGCAAACGCGGCTTCACGCTGCAGCTGGCGAAGGTGGATGGCGGCGTGCAGGCGCGCCTGGTGAAGGCGGAAGCGGCGCTGTCGCCGTCGGAGCTCGCGGGCTGGGTGGAGCAGTTCTGATAGGCGTGCGCCACGCAAGGGCTTCCTTGAGTAGCATGGGGCTTTCTTTCACAGGAGGCCATCATGCCACGAGGAGCCAGCCCGAAACGCGAACGCGAATACAAGGAAATCGAAGCGAAGTTCGAAAAGGAAGGCCGCTACAAAGGCCGTGAAGAAGAAGTCGCCGCGCGCATCGTGAACAAGCAACGCAAGGAAGCCGGTGAGACGCAGGACGCGGCGCCGGCGAAAAAAGCGGCTGCGAAGAAGCCTGCGGCAAAAAAAGCGGCCGCAAGGAAAACCGCGGCGAAAAAGCCCGCGGCGAAGAAGGCCGCAGCAAAGCCGGCCGCCAGGAAAACTGCCGCGAAGAAGTCCGCGGCGAAGAAGTCCACCGCCGCCAAATCCGCCGCGCCGTCCCGCAAGCCGGCAGCCAAAGCAGGCGAGGCCTCAGGCGCCGACACCAGCGTGCCAATCCGGAACTACGAGAAGCTCACGGTGCAGGAAGTGCGCAGCGCCGTGGCCGAGCTCACGGCGGCCCAGCGCAGCAAGGTGCGCCGCTACGAAACCTCGCACAAGAACCGCAAGGGAGTGCTGCAGGCGCTGGACCGCATGCACTGATTCAGCGCGTTGCCTGCAGCAGCCCAAGTGCTGCCGTGAGCAGCAGCAGGGCGCCCAGGATGCGCGAGGTCAGCGCTGCCGCAGCCGGATTGCGCCCGAACCAGTGCGTGGCCTGCGCCGCCGCCAGCGCCAGCGCGCCATAAACGGCGGTCTGGGTAGCCGCCGTGATGGCGCCCAGTACGCCGGACTGCAGCCATAGCGGCCCGGCCCCCGCGCGCAGGAACTGCGGAAAGATCGCCAGCATGAACACATAGGCCTTGGGATTCAGCAGGCTGGTAAGCATCGCGCGGCGGAAGATCACCTGCGGCGCCAGCACGCTGCTGCCATGCTCCGGCTGGAAAATGGCGCTGCTGCGCATCAGCGTCACCCCCATCCACGCGATATACAGCGCGCCCGCCACCAGGATCACCTTGAACAGCGCCGGCCACCATTGCAGGATGATGGCGACGCCCAGTGCGCCCATCAGCAGGTGGCAGAAGCCGCCCGCCACGATGCCCGCCACGGCCGCGAATCCCGCGCGGCGTCCGCCCAGCATGGCATTGCCCATCACGTAGGCCATGTCCAGGCCGGGCAGGGCGATGATGCCGAAAACGACGACGAAATACAGCCAGAGGTGGTCCATGCGATGCTCCTTGCGTGTTGTGTGAGCGGAGCATAAATGCAATACAGGGCATATTTCGCCCTGATTTCTGCTATCGTTGGCGCATGTACCATCCCACCACCCGCGTCCTCGCCGTGCTTGAACTGCTGCAGACCCATGGCCGCATGAGCGGCGCCGACATGGCGCGCAGGCTGGAAGTGGACCAGCGCACGCTGCGCCGCTATATCGTGACGCTGGACAGCCTGGGCATTCCGATCACGGCCGAGCGTGGCCGGCACGGCGGCTATGCGCTGATGCCGGGCTTCAAGCTGCCGCCCATGATGTTTACCGACGACGAAGCGCTGGCCCTTTCGGTCGGCCTGCTGGCGGCACGCAGCCTGGGCCTGGCGGATGCCGCGCCCGCCGTCGCGAGCGCCCAGGCCAAGCTGGAACGCATCATGCCGGACGGCCTGAAACGCCGCGTCGGCGCCATCGACGCCACGGTGAGCCTCGACCTGCAGCGCAGCGCCGCGGCGCCGGACAATGCGGCGCTGGCGGCCCTCAGCGCGGCGGCCCAGGTGCGCCAGCGCGTGCGGCTGCGCTACCGTGGCCGCAGCCCGGACGATGTCAGCGAGCGCGCCTTCGACACCTATGGCCTGGCCTGGTACCTCGGCTTCTGGTATGCGGTCGGCCACTGCCACCTGCGCAATGCCATGCGCACTTTCCGGCTGGACCGCGTGCAGCAGGTGCAGCCGCTGCTGCAGGCCTTCGAACGGCCGCAGGACTTCGATGCGCTGGCCCACCTGCGCCATACGATTGCGGCGCTGCCGCGCAAGTTCGCGGCCACCGTGCTGCTGAAAACCACGCTGGCCGAAGCGCAGGCCCAGCTGCGCGAATACATGGGGCTTTTCGAGCAGACGCCGGACGGCATCGTGCTGCATAACCAGTCGGACGAACTGGAATGGCTGGCGCGCCAGCTCGCCGGCCTGCCGTTCGGATTCGAGGTGCGGCAGCCGACGGAACTGCGGCAGGTACTGCGGCGCCATGCCGAACAGCTGTTGCAAGGACTGAAGGCCGGTTAGAATGCGGGCACTTCGTTTTTGATGCAGGAATCATGCTTCAGCAATTGATCGGCGCTGCCTTGCTGGCGGCGAGCGGCCTGGCCTTCGCCAGCTGTCCGCAGCATTATGTGGAAGGCCGCGCGCCCGAGATCCGCAACGAGCGCCTGGCGAAATCGACGCAGGAGCTGTGCTACAAGGTGTTCGGCATCATGCATTCCGGCGTCACGCGCACGCCGCTCTGGTCGGCCGAGCACCTCACCGCGCACAACCTGGCGGCCGCCAGCGGCCTGTCGCGCGAGAACAGCTTCCACCCGGAGCCGCGCCTGCCGCGCCAGCAGCGCGCCGAACTGGCCGACTATGCGCGCAGCGGTTTCGACCGCGGACATATGGCGCCGAACGGCGACATGCCGGACCGCGAGAGCCAGCAGCAAAGCTTCTCGCTGGCGAATATGGTGCCCCAGGATTCGGACAATAACCGCCACCTGTGGTCATCCATCGAGCAGGCCGTGCGCAAGATGGCGAAGAAGGAAGGCGCCCTGTATGTGCTGACCGGCCCCGCCTTCATCGGCAGCGAGCTGCAGAAAGTGGGCAATGTGCTCGTGCCCACCCACCTGTACAAGGTGGTGTACAGCCCGCGCCAGCGCGCCGGCGCCGCCTGGTTCGTGGCCAATGCAGGCGACGCGAAACCCGAAGTGCTGAGCATTGCGCAACTGGAAAGCAGGATCGGCATCAACCTGTTACCGTCCTTGCCGGCGGCGCAGAAGGAAGTCATGCTGCGCCTGCCGAAAATGAAAGCAGGCAAACGGAAAGGCTGATATGGGCAAGAACAGTTTTACCCCCTACGCCAACGAGGCCGATGTGCTCAACATCGGCTCGCTCGCCATCGAAAACCGGGTGGACCGCGTGAGCCTGCACGGCGCCGTGGATCTCACGCGCGACCAGCAGGGCCTGGCGCGCGCCCGCGCGCTGCACGAGCTGCTGGGCGCCGTGCTGGCGCAGCTGGAAAGCGAGACCCTGCCCGCAGCGCTGCCCGCGCCGAAAACAAAAAAGGTAGCCAATCCTTTCGAATGAAGGCAAACTTCGCGCATGGACGCTATCGACCTGCAAATATTAGGCATCATACAAAGCGATAACCGCCGCTCCGCCGCCGATATCGGCCAGGAGATCGGCCTGTCCGTGTCCGCCGTGAGCGACCGGGTGCGGCGCCTGAACGCTTCCGGCGTGGTGGCGGCCAACCGCGCCGTGATCGATCCGCTGCGCGTGGGGCTTGGCATATGTGCATTTATTTTTGTCGACCTGGAACCCCGCGCCGATGAAGCGGCCTTCGTGCAGCGCGTGACGGCGCTGCCGGAGGTGCAGGAGGCGCACCACATCACCGGCCCCCATAGCTGGCTGGTGAAAGTGCGGGTGCGCGACACGGCGGCGCTGCAACAGTGGATGATGGAACAACTGAAGCCGCTTCCCGGCGTGTTGCGTACCGAAACCCTGATTGCGCTGACCAGCGCAAAAGAGAGCTCCGAACTCACGATTCCCGCTGCGCCCGTGCTACCATGAGCCAAGTCATCTCGGCACCGAAGCATCATGAGTCTTAGCACCGGCATCAATTCCATCGACTCCCTGGTTTACAGCAGCTGGAATACCTCTGCGCACCAGCCCATTTCCCTGACGTTCAGCTTCCTGCAGCGCCCCGCGGGCGACTTCAGCGCGGACGACGCCAAAGGCTTCCAGCCGATGACGGCGGCGCAGCAGGAAGCAGTCCGTGCGGCGCTCGCCAGCTGGACCTCGGTCGCCAACGTCACCTTCACGGAAGTGCCGGGCGGCGGCAGGCTGCAGTTCGGGACTAACGACCAGCGTGACGACGGCAGCAGCGCCTACGCCTATCTGCCGCAGCCGGGCACGGATCATGTGTACATGTTCCTCAGCACGGCGAGCAACGCCAACTACAATTTCACGCCCGGCAGCTACGGTCCATCCGTGCTGCTGCACGAAACCGGGCACCTGCTGGGCCTCAAACATCCGGGCAACTACGATTCAACCGGGAACCCGCTGCCGGGAGCCTCGCTGCCAAAGGAGGAGGACAGCGGCGACTATACGCAGATGTCGTATACGCCGCCCGCCAGCACCGGCCGCACCGGCTATTACGGCAGCACACCGGCGCTGTACGACATCCAGGCGGTGCAGTACCTGTACGGAGCGAACCTGAATTACCGCACCGGCAACGATACCTACAGCTTCAGCAGCCAGTCCACCGTGCAATGCATCTGGGATGCGGGCGGTGTGAACACCTTCGACTTCTCGGCCTGCACCGGCGCCACGGTCATCAACCTGAATGCGGGCGCTTTCAGCGAAACCTCGAAGGCCCTGCACAATATTTCGATTGCCTACGGCGTCACCGTGCAGAACGCGATCGCGGGCAGCGGCGGGTCCACCATTTACGGCAACGGGGCCGATAACCAGATCACCGGCGGCGCCGGACGCGATACGGTGGTGTTCACCAAATCCTATGCCTCCTACGTGCTGCAGAACTCCGCCAGCGGCATCCTGGTGGTGGGCGAGGGCCGTGACCTGCTGCAGGGGATTGAAGTGCTGCAGTTTGCCGACCGCAGCATCCAGGCAAGCGAGGTGGCGGCCTTGTTGCCGACGCTGGGCGGCGCTGCCAACGACACCTTCTACGCCGCTTCGGCCAACCCCGTGATCGATGGTGGCAGCGGCCTGGATACGCTGGTGTTCACGGGCGCGCACACGGGCTACGAGATCCGGCGCGTGGACGGCGGCTATGCCATCACGAGCAATGGCGGCAGCAATGTGGTGAGCAACCTGGAGCGCCTGGTGTTCAGCGACGGCGGCGTGGCGCTCGATACCGATGGCGCGGCAGGCCAGCTTTACCGCCTGTATGAAGCCGCCTTCGTGCGCACGCCGGATGCCGGCGGCATGGGCTACTGGCTCGGCGTGCAGACGCAGGGCGCCTCGCTGCAGGCGATTACGCGCGATTTCATCCGCAGCCAGGAATTTGTCGACCGCTACGGCGCCAACCAGAGCGATGCCGACTTCGTCACCACGCTGTACCGCAACGTGCTGCACCGTACGCCCGATGAAGATGGGCTGGCATTCCATGTCGGGTCCCTGCATGCCGGGCACTCGCGGGAAGAGGTGCTGCTCACGTTCTCGGAGTCGCCGGAGAATGTGGCGCTGGTAGCACAGACCATGCCGGTGGGGCTGTTCTATACCTGATCGGTGCAATCGTCCGGAAGGCTGATGCGGTTGCGGCCCATGTGCTTGGCGCGGTAGAGCGCCGCGTCGGCCGTGGCCACCAGCTGCGCCGGCAGGCTTTCCGGCGCCGGCAGCGCGGTCGCCGCGCCGATACTCACCGTGACCACGCGCTTCCCGGTGCCGAGGTTGGGCAGCTGCAGCGCTTCCACCCGGCAGCGGATGCGTTCCGCCACAATGGCCGCGCCTTTCAGCGCCTGGTTCGGCAGCACCACCGCGAATTCCTCGCCTCCATAGCGCGCCACCAGGTCATTGGCCCGCATCTCGCTGGCCACCGCCGTGGCAATGCGCTGCAGGCAGGTGTCGCCGCCCACGTGGCCGTAGGCGTCGTTGTACTGCTTGAAGTTGTCGACATCGACCATCAGCAGCGACAGCGGCTGCTGGTGGCGCTGGGCGCGCTGCCATTCGCCGTGCAGGGTTTCATCGAAGCAGCGGCGGTTGGCGAGGCCGGTCAGTGCATCGCGCGTGGCCAGCTGTTCCAGCGCCTGGCGGGCCTGCTTTTCCTCGGTCATGTCGCGCACCGTTTCAATGGCGGCGATCATGCGGCCCTCGCTGTCCTGTACCGGGCTGGCATCCACCGCCAGGTAGCGCCGGTGTCCGGTGCGCGGCAGCAGGCACCAGTTTTCGGCGCACAGGCTCTGGCCGCGTTCCCCGCCCAGGCTCCAGCGCTCGAACAGGGCAGGCGCATCGGCGCTGCGGCCTTGCAGCAGCAGGTCGGCCGCAGTGGGGCGGGCGCGGTCGTAGAAGCAGCGCCAGTGTTCCGCCGTGCCCAGCACCTGGTAGGCCGGCACCCCCGTCAGCCGCTCGCAGGCGCGATTCCACAGGATCACCTTGCCGCGCACATCCACCACGAAGGTCGGGATCGCCAGCAACTCCAGCAGTTTGAAGGCAAAGCCGTGGTGCTCGGGAGCGGGCGTGGGCGTGGGCAGGCGCTGTCGGCTGTTCATTGTCGGGGAAGAGGCGGGATTGAGGTCTGGCCATTGTTGCTGCGCTTGAGGCGTGAAATATTGACTACGCGCAATCTTCAGGAGAAAAGGGCAATGCCGCCGGGCGCCGCGCCTTGGCATATAATAGAGGGTTGCCTCCCGGCCCAAGCAGGCCGTTTTCGGGACTCATTGTGACTTACAGCATTAAAGAAATCTTTTATACCTTGCAGGGCGAGGGCGCGCACGCCGGGCGGCCGGCCGTGTTCTGCCGCTTTGCAGGCTGCAATCTGTGGACCGGGCGCGAAAGCGACCGCGCCGGCGCCGTCTGCCAGTTCTGCGATACCGACTTCGTGGGCACCGATGGTGAGCGCGGCGGCAAGTTCGCCACGCCGGATGCGCTGGCGGACGTCATCGACGGCCTGTGGCCGGAAACGCATGCGCCCAGCAAATATGTGGTGTTCACCGGTGGTGAACCGCTGCTGCAGCTGGATGCGGCGCTGATCGATGCCATGCATGCGCGCGGTTTCACCATCGCCATCGAAACCAATGGCACGCTGCCGGTGCCGGAAGGCGTAGACTGGATCTGCGTGAGCCCGAAAATGGGGTCGAAGCTGGTGGTCGGGAAGGGCAATGAAATCAAGGTCGTGATTCCGCAGAAGGACCAGGATCTGGGCGCCTACGAGGGCCTGGACTTCGAGAATTTCTTCGTGCAGCCGATGGACGGCCCGCTGGCAGCCTTCAACACTACGCTGGCCATCGAAACCTGCAAGCGCAATCCGAAGTGGAAACTGAGCCTGCAAACCCATAAATTATTGAATATTCCCTGACATGCTGACCATTACCCGCAAGCTCGAATTCGACGCCGGCCACCGGATTCCCGACCACAAAAGCCAGTGCCGCAACCTGCATGGCCACCGCTATACGCTTGAAATCACGCTGACCGGCCAGGTCATCACGGCCGAAGGCAATTCGGACAACGGCATGATCATGGACTTTTCGGACGTGAAAGCCATCGCCAAGGAACACCTGGTGGACGTATGGGACCACGCCTTCCTCGTCTACGAAAAGGACGCGGCCGTGAAGGAGTTCCTGGCCTCGCTGCCGAACCACAAGACGGTGGTGATCGACCGCATTCCCACGGTGGAGAACCTGGCCGCGGTGGCGTGGGAAATCCTGAAGGCGGCCTTCAAGGACCGCTACGGCACCGGCCTGCACCTGCACAAGCTGGTGCTGCACGAAACCCCTAACTGCTGGGCCGAGATCACCGATGCTGCCTGACAGCGCAGACGAAGGCTTCATGCGCGAGGCCCTGGCCGAAGCGCGCAAGGCCTGGGATCTGGGTGAAGTGCCGGTGGGCGCGGTAGTGGTGAAGGATGGCGAGATCATCGCACGCGGCTACAACCAGCCGATCGGCGGGCACGACCCCACGGCGCACGCGGAAATCGTTGCGCTGCGCGCCGCGGCCCAGGTGCTGGGCAACTACCGGCTGCCGGGCTGCGAGCTGTATGTGACGCTGGAGCCCTGTGTGATGTGCTCGGGCGCCATGATGCACGCGCGGCTGGCGCGGGTGGTATATGGCGCCGCCGATCCCAAGACGGGCGCCTGCGGCTCGGTGGTCAATCTGTTCGAACAGGAGCAACTGAACCACCATACCGGAACCATGGCTGGCGTGCTGGCCGAAGATTGCGGTAATCTGCTGAAATCCTTCTTTTCCGCGCGCCGCGCCGCGCTCCGTGCCGAACGCGCCGCGCAAAACGACACCGGGACATCGACTTGAGCAAACCTGTTGGCATCGCCATCGCCGGCCCTGGCGGCTACGCCGTCCATGAAGACGCGCTGGCGCGCGGCATCGCCCGCCTGGAAGCGGCCGGACACCTGGTCCACAACTACTACGACCCCGCGCAGAAATACCAGCGCTTCGCAGGCACCGACGCCAGCCGCCTGGCCCAGCTGAACGCCGCGGCGGAAGATCCGGACGTGCAGGTGGTGATCGCACTGCGCGGCTCCTACGGCATGAGCCGCCTGCTGCCGTATATCGATTACCGCAAGATGGCCGACAGCGGCAAGCTGTTTGTGGGCTACAGCGACTTCACGGCCTTCCAGACGGCGCTGATGAGGGCCACGGGCCGCATCAGCTTCGCCGGCCCGATGATATGCGACGACTTCATCCGCGACGACCCGGTCGACTACACGCTGGCCCAGTTCTGGGACTGCCTGCGCGGGCCCGTGCACACCGTGCATGGGAGCGGCGAAAACAATCCCTCAGTGGACGTGCAGGGCAAGCTGTGGGGCGGCAACCTGGCCATGCTGGCGCACGTGGTGGGCACACCGTATTTCGCCAATTTCGACGATGGCATCCTGTTCCTGGAAGACATCGGCGAGCACCCGTACAAGGTGGAGCGCATGGTGCTGCAGCTGCTGCACGCCGGCGCGCTGGATGGCCAGCAGGCCATCGTGCTGGGCGACTTTGGCGGCTACCGCCTGTCCGACGCCGACAATGGCTACAACTTCGACGAAATGCTGGCCTTCTTGCGCCAACGTCTGCCAATGCCTATCCTGACGGGCCTCCCGTTCGGCCACATCAAGGCCCGCTGCACGCTCCCCTTCGGCGCCACCGCCCGCCTGCAATCGGCCGACGGCAGCTTTACCCTCACCCTGACCGACTACCCAACCCTTTGACAGACTGACACCCTGGGGTCAGGCACCGCCTGTCATACTGACAAAGGTGCCTGACCCCAAGGTGTCACAGGTGGTAAAATGCGCGGTTACGAAACTTCTGCATTAAGGGCTCATCAGTGTTATCTACCGCAAATATCACCATGCAGTTCGGCGCCAAGCCGCTGTTCGAAAACATCTCCGTCAAGTTCGGCGATGGCAACCGTTATGGCCTGATCGGCGCCAATGGCTGCGGTAAGTCGACCTTCATGAAAATCCTCGGCGGCGACCTGGAGCCGTCGGCAGGCAATGTGATGCTGGACGTGAATGAGCGCCTGGGCAAGCTGCGCCAGGACCAGTTCGCGTACGAGGAAATGCGCGTGCTGGACGTGGTGATGATGGGGCACACCGAGATGTGGGCCGCGATGCAGGAACGCGATGCGATCTATGCCAATCCGGAAGCCACCGACGACGATTACATGAAGGCCGCCGAGCTGGAAGGCAAAGTGGCCGAATATGACGGCTACACCGCCGAAGCGCGAGCCGGCGAGCTGCTGCTGGGCGCCGGCGTGGCGATCGACCTGCACCAGGGCCCGATGAGCGCCGTGGCGCCGGGCTGGAAGCTGCGCGTGCTGCTGGCCCAGGCCCTGTTCTCGAACCCGGACATCCTGCTGCTCGACGAACCGACCAATAACCTGGACATCAACACCATCCGCTGGCTGGAAGAAGTGCTGAACGAGCGTGATTCGACGATGATCATCATCTCCCACGACCGCCACTTCCTGAACCAGGTCTGCACCCACGTGGCCGACATGGACTACGGCACGCTGAAGATCTATCCGGGCAATTACGACGACTACATGCTGGCCTCCACCCAGGCCCGCAACCAGCAGCTGGCCAACAACGCCAAGGCGAAGGAGAAGGTCGCCGAGCTGCAGGACTTCGTGCGCCGCTTCTCGGCAAACAAATCCAAGGCGCGCCAGGCCACCAGCCGCGCCAAGATGATCGAGAAGATCAAGGTCGAGGACATCAAGCCGTCCTCGCGCGCCTATCCCTTCGTGCGTTTCGAAGGCGAGAAGAAGCTGCACCGCCTGGCCGTGGAAGTGGACAGCATCTCCAAGACCTACGACCGCACCCTGTTCAGGAACTTCAGCATCATGGTGGAAGCGGGCGAGCGCATCGCCATCATCGGCGCCAACGGCGCCGGCAAGACCACCATGCTGCGCTGCATCGGCGGCGACCTGGCCGGCCTGCAGCCGGATACCGGTTTCGTGAAGTGGGCCGAGAACGCGAACGTGGGCTATATGCCGCAGGACCCGACCGAGGAATTCGCCACCGACGCCACGCTCACCGACTGGATGGGCAAATGGACCAAGGAAGGCGACGACGACCAGGCCGTGCGCTCGATCCTGGGCCGCCTGCTGTTCGGCGGCGACGAAGTCAAGAAATCGGTGCGTGTCCTGTCAGGCGGCGAGAAAGGCCGTATGATGTACGGGAAGCTGATGCTGGGCCGCCACAACGTGCTGCTGCTGGACGAACCGACCAACCACATGGACATGGAGTCCATCGAATCGCTCAACATCGCGCTGGAGAAGTATGCCGGCACCCTGATCTTCGTTTCGCATGACCGCGAGTTCGTGTCCTCGCTGGCCAACCGCATCATCGAGATCAAGGAAAACGAAGTCGTCGACTTCCGCGGCAACTACGAAGATTATCTGAAGAGCCAGGGTATCGATTAAACATGGAAGCCGTCGCCATCCCCATCAAGACTGTCGAATACGAAAAACCGCTGCTGGACCAGAACGTACAGGGCGGCAGCTGCGTGGCCCACGCCTGGGCGCGCACGCCGGCGCCGGTGAGCGCCGCCGAGAAGATCGCGCTGAAGGAACGGATCAAGATCCTGCTGCGCGAACGCAATGCGGTGCTGGTCGCCCACTACTACGTGGACGCCGACCTGCAGGACCTGGCCGAGGAAACCGGCGGCTGCGTCTCCGATTCGCTGGAGATGGCGCGCTTCGGCCGCGACCATCCGGCCAAAACGCTGGTGGTGGCGGGCGTGAAGTTCATGGGCGAGACCTCCAAGATCCTCAGTCCCGAGAAAACCGTGCTGATGCCCGACCTCGACGCGACCTGTTCGCTCGACCTGGGCTGCCCGCCGGAGGAATTCGCCGCCTTCTGCGACCAGCATCCGGACCGCACCGTGGTGGTCTACGCCAATACCAGCGCCGCCGTAAAGGCGCGTGCGGACTGGATGGTGACGTCGTCCATCGGCCTCGATATCGTCAAGCACCTGCACGAGCAGGGCAAGAAGATCCTGTGGGCGCCGGACAAGCACCTCGGCTCCTATATCCAGAAACAGACCGGCGCGGACATGCTGCTGTGGCAGGGCTCCTGCCTGGTGCACGACGAATTCAAGGGCGTGGAACTGGACCTGCTGAAGGCCGAGTATCCGGAGGCGAAAGTGCTGGTGCACCCCGAATCGCCGGCCAATGTGGTGGCGCAGGCCGACGTGGTCGGCTCGACTTCGCAGCTGATTGCGGCCGCGGTGAGCCTGCCGGCCACGCACTTCATCGTGGCCACCGACAACGGCATCCTGCACAAGATGCGCATGGCGGCGCCGACCAAGACCTTCATTGAAGCGCCGACCGCCGGCAACAGCGCCACCTGCAAGAGCTGCGCGCATTGCCCATGGATGGCGATGAACGGCCTGCGCAACCTGGCCGACGTGCTGGAAAACATGAGCAATGAAATCCACGTCGACCCTGCCGTCGGCAAACAGGCGCAGGTATCGATCAACCGCATGCTGGACTTCGCCGCTGCAAAAAAAGCGAAGGTCGCGCCAGGCGCCGACCTGGCGAAAGAAGCGCAGCTGTTCTCTGGAATCGGCCCTGCATGAGTACCCTCGTCAACCGTTTTGCCCCCTTCGATGAGGCGCTGGTGCGCGCCTATGAACAGAACCTGCTGTCCGCGTTGCTGGAAGACGTGGGCACTGGCGACCTGACCGGCCAGCTGGTGCCGGAAGCAGGGCGCTCGGTGGCGCGCGTGATCGTGCGCGAGGAGGCCGTGCTGTGCGGCGCGCCGTGGTTCGAGGGCATCATGCATGCCGTGGACCAGGCCATCGGCATCGAATGGCATTATGCCGAAGGCGATGTGATGAAGGCGGATACGCCGGTGTGCACGCTGGTGGGGCCTTCGCGGTCCCTGCTGACGGGCGAACGCGCGGCGCTGAATTTCCTGCAGCTGCTGTCCGGCGTGGCCACCGCAACGCGGCGCTATGTGGACGCGATCGCAGGCACCACGGCCGCCATCCTCGACACGCGCAAGACGCTGCCCGGCCTGCGCCTGGCGCAGAAATACGCGGTGCGCGTGGGCGGCGGGCAGAACCAGCGCCTGGCGCTGTATGACGGCATCCTGATCAAGGAGAATCACATTGCGGCGGCGGGGGGCGTGACGGCGGCGCTGGTGGCTGCCAAGCGCGTGGGCGGCGGCGTGTCGATCCAGGTGGAAGTGGAAACGCTGGAGCAGCTGGAAGAAGCGCTGACGGCAGGCGCCACCTCCGTCCTGCTCGACAACTTCGACCTCGACAAGATGCGCGCCGCCGTGCAGCAGAACCGCGGCCGCGCCTTGCTGGAAGCCTCCGGCGGCGTCAACTTCGACACCGTGCGCGCCATCGCCGAAACCGGCGTGCACCGCATCTCGATCGGCAGCCTCACCAAAGACATCCGCGCCGTCGATTACTCCCTCCGCATCACCGGCCCCGCCTGAGCTCAAGCACTACACAGCCGAGTCCGTGTCCACTTTGGTGCCTGACCCCAAGGTGGACACGGACTCAGCAACAAAAAAAGGCCGCCCCAGTGGGCGGCCTTTGCGTTCAGCGGCGCCGGTACGCCGCCGATCAAAACGGTCAGTCTGCCGCGTAGATGTCGCGGTCCTTGGTTTCCTTGATGAACAGGCCGCCGATGACCAGGGTCAGCAGCGCAACCACGATCGGGTACCACAGGCCGTAGTAGATGTCGCCCTTGAAGGCCACCAGCGCGAATACCGTGGTCGGCAGCAGGCCGCCGAACCAGCCGTTACCGATGTGGTATGGCAGCGACATCGAGGTATAGCGGATGCGGGTCGGGAACATCTCCACCAGCATCGCGGCGATCGGGCCGTACACCATGGTCACGTACAGCACCAGGATGAACAGCAGCAGCACCATCATCGGCTTGTTGATCTGGTCCGGATCAGCCTTGGCAGGGTAGCCCGCAGCCTTGATTGCCGCGCCGGCCTCTTTCTTGAATGCGGCTTCCTTGGCCTTCGAATCGGCGTCGAAGTTCAGGTTATCCGGAGTCATTACCGCGTTGAACGAGGCGACTTCGGTATCGCCCACCTTGATTTTCGCCACGCTGCCCGGAGGCGCGTCCTGCTTCGTGTAGTTCACCGAGCTGGCCGACAGGAAGCCGGTTGCGATGTCGCAGGAGGATGGGAATTTCTTCTGACCCGTCAGGTTGAACTGGAAGTGGCAGGTCGCCGGATCAGCCACCACCACCACCGGCGAGTTTTTTAGCGCCGTTTCCAGCTGCGGATTGCCGTAGTGGGTCAGGGCCTGGAAGATCGGGAAGTAGGTCAGTGCCGCAATCAGGCAGCCGCCGAGAATGATCCATTTGCGGCCGATGCGGTCGGACAGCGCACCGAACACGATGAAGAACGGCGTAGCGAGCGCCAGTGCAATGGCGATCAGGATATTGGCGGTTGCCAGTTCGATCTTCAGGGTCTGCTGCATGAAGAACAGGGCATAGAACTGGCCCGTATACCAGACGACCGCCTGGCCCATGGTCAGGCCGATCAGCGCCAGGATAACGATCTTCAGGTTGCCCCATTTGCCGAAAGCTTCGGACAGCGGCGCCTTGGAGGTCTTGCCTTCCGCTTTCATCTTGGCGAAAGCTGGCGATTCATTCATGGACAGGCGGATCCACACCGAGATGCCCAGCAGCAGGACCGAAACCAGGAAGGGGATACGCCAGCCCCAGGCCGCGAATTCTTCTTCGCCCAGCGCCAGGCGGCAGGCCAGGATCACCAGCAGGGACATGAACAGGCCCATGGTGGCGGTGGTCTGGATCCAGGAGGTGAACAGGCCGCGCTTGCCGTGCGGCGCATGTTCGGCCACATAGGTTGCGGCGCCGCCGTACTCGCCACCCAGCGCCAGGCCCTGCAGGATGCGCAGCGAGACCAGGATGATCGGCGCGGCAATGCCGATCGAGGCATGCCCCGGCAGCAGGCCGACGATGAAGGTGGACAGACCCATGATCAGGATCGTCACCAGGAAGGTGTATTTACGGCCAATCATGTCGCCGAGGCGGCCGAACACCAGCGCGCCGAACGGGCGCACGATGAAGCCTGCCGCGAACGCGAGCAGCGCGAAAATGAAGGTGGTGGTGGGATCGCCGATAAAGAACTGCTTGGCGATGATCGACGCCAGGGCGCCGTAAAGATAGAAGTCGTACCACTCGAATACCGTACCCAGCGAAGAAGCGAAGATCACCTTCTTCTCTTCAGCGGTCATCGGCGCGCCTTTGCTTGTCCCCACACGTGAATCTGCAGTGCCAGAGCTGATTGCCATAATGTTGTCTCCATATAATTAGAATGCCACCGTGTTACTTTCTTGGCATGGTGGAGTGTGTGCGCGAATCCTTACGTCATGCTTGCTCCAAACTTACGCCGAACTTACACGAACGACCGTGCTAATTGTGCTATGCTCGCTCGACTAAACCAATGCAAGGAGACTTCTCATGACTGACGCCGTCATCGTATCGACCGCCCGCACCGGCCTCGCCAAATCCTGGAAAGGCGCGTTCAACATGACGCACGGCGCCACCATGGGCGCCCACGCGCTGCAGCATGCCGTGGAGCGCGCGGGCATCGAGCCGGGCGAGGTGGAAGATGTGCTGGTGGGCTGCGCCTTTCCAGAGGGCGCCAACGGCGGCAACCTGGCGCGCCAGGTGGTGCTGCGTGCCGGCTTCCCGATCACTACGGCGGGCATGACGATCAACCGTTTCTGTTCCTCTGGCCTGCAGACCATCGCTACCGCCGCACAGCGCATCATCGCGGGCGAGGGCGATATCTATGCGGCGGGCGGCGTGGAGTCCATTTCCTGCGTGGCGCAGGAGATGAACCTGCATATGTATCGCGAGGTATGGCTGCAGGAGCACAAGCCTGAGATCTATATGCCCATGCTGCAGACCGCCGAGAACGTGGCGAAGCGCTACAGCATCAGCAAGGAGCGCCAGGATGAATACGGCGTGCGCAGCCAGCAGCGTGCCGCCGCCGCGCAGGCCGCAGGCCTGTTCAAGGATGAAATCGTGCCGATGACCGTGACCATGGGCGTGGCCGACAAGGCCACCGGCATGCTTGGCACGCGCGAAGTAACCATCGCAGCGGACGAAGGCATCCGACCGGATACCACGCTGGAGGGCGTGTCCGGAATCCGCAGCGCAGTGCCGGGCGGCGTGATCACGGCCGGTAATGCCAGCCAGTTCTCGGATGGCGCCTCCATGGCCGTGGTGATGAATGCGAAGACCGCCGCCGCCAAAGGCCTGAAGCCGCTGGGCGTATTCCGCGGCTTTGCCGTGGCGGGCTGCGAGCCGGATGAAATGGGTATCGGTCCCGTATTCGCCGTGCCGAAGCTGCTCAGGCAGGCAGGCCTCAAAGTCGAGGATATCGGCCTGTGGGAGCTGAACGAAGCCTTTGCCGTGCAGGTGCTGTACTGCGCCGATAAACTGGGCATCCCGATGGACCGCCTGAACGTGAACGGCGGCGCCATTGCGGTGGGCCATCCTTATGGCGTATCGGGCGCGCGCCTGACCGGCCATGCCCTCATCGAAGGCAAGCGCCGTGGCGTCAAGTATGTGGTTGTCACCATGTGCATCGGCGGCGGCCAGGGCGCGGCGGGATTGTTCGAGGTGCTGTGATGATCAAGCATATCGTGATGTGGAAGCTCAAGGACCACGCCGAGGGCGCGGACCGTGCGGCCAATGCGCGCAAGATGAAAGAGCTGCTGGAAGCCTGCGCGGGCATCGTGCCGGGCATTCTCAAACTGGAAGTCGGCCTGGCGCAGCCGGGGTTGGAAGCGAC
Source organism: Pseudoduganella rhizocola (assembly GCF_045984285.3). Classification (NCBI taxonomy): domain Bacteria; kingdom Pseudomonadati; phylum Pseudomonadota; class Betaproteobacteria; order Burkholderiales; family Oxalobacteraceae; genus Pseudoduganella; species Pseudoduganella rhizocola. Next base: position 456,744 of record NZ_JBJQIK030000003.1, on the reverse strand, counting down.
TTATGACGTGGTGCTGTATTCCGAGTTCGCCAGCCGCGAGGCGTTGGACGCTTACCAGGAACATCCGCAGCACCAGGCGCTCAAGCCTTTCTTCGGCGCCGTGCGCGAAGGCCGCCAATGCATGGATTACGAAGTATGAACACCTATCAGCGTATCGTGCTCGCAGCACGTCCCAAGGGCGAAGTCCAGCCTGAAAACTTCCGCCTCGAAAGCCTGCCGCTGCCGTCCTGCGGCGAGGGCGAGGTACTGGTGCGTAACCAGTTCCTGTCGCTCGACCCGTATATGCGCGGCCGCATGAGCGATGCGAAGAGTTATGCGGCGCCGCAGCCGCTGGACGAGACCATGATCGGCGGTACCGTCGGGCAGGTGATCGAATCGCGCAACCCGCGCTTTGCGGTGGGCGACACGGTGGTGGGCATGTTCGGCTGGTCCGAAATCGGCCTGTCCGACGGCGCGCTGCTGCGCAAGGTCGATACCACGCATATTCCTGCATCGGCCTACCTGGGCGCGGTCGGCATGCCCGGCATGACGGCATGGTACGGCCTCAATCACATCATGAAGCCGAAGGCCGGCGAAACGGTGGCGGTGTCCGCCGCCAGCGGCGCGGTGGGCAGCGTGGTGGGCCAGCTGGCGAAGCTGCAGGGCTGCCGCGTGGTGGGCATCGCGGGCGGCAAGGAGAAGTGCGATTACGTGGTCAATGAGCTGGGCTTCGATGGCTGCGTGGACTATAAGGCGGGCAATCTGCGTGCGGACCTCAAGGCCGCCGCGCCGGACGGCATCGATGCCATCTTCGAGAACGTGGGCGGCGAGGTGTTCGACGCCGCGCTGGGGCGCACGAACGCCTTCGCCCGCATCGCGCTGTGCGGCATGATCGCCGGTTATAACGGCGAAGATATCCCGCTGAAGAACGCGCGCCTGCTGCTCACCAACCGCTTGCTGGTGCAGGGCTTCATCGTCACCGAGCATATGGAGCTGTGGCCGCAGGGACTGAAGGAACTGGGGCAACTGGTGGCTGCGGGCAAACTGAAGTTCCGCGAATCGGTGGCCGAAGGGCTGGCGGCAGCGCCGGATGCCTTTATCGGCCTGCTCAAGGGGCGCAATTTCGGGAAGCAGCTGGTCAGGCTGAGCTGATGTTTCTGTGAGACAATCTGTGTCTATGACAACAGAGATCCGATATGGCGACTGGGCCACCATGTCCGCCGATGCAAAACCCATCCGCCTTGAAGTCTTCGTCCAGGAGCAGAACGTTCCGCCGGAACTGGAAATGGACGACAAGGACGCCAAATGCCTGCACGCCGTCGCCTACGACGCGAGCGGCAAGCCGATTGGCACCGGCCGCCTGCTGCCCGACGGCCACATCGGCCGCATGGCGGTGCTGCGCAGCGCGCGCGGCACCGGCGTAGGCGGCGCATTGCTGAAAGGCCTGCTGGCGCAGGCCGAACAGCGCGGCCACGACGAAGTGGTGCTGAGCGCGCAGGTGCATGCCGCCGACTTCTACCTCGCCCACGGGTTCAAGTCCGAAGGCGACGTGTTCTACGAAGCCGGCATCCCGCACATCGAAATGACGTACTACTTCTGAATCAGCGCAGGCGGATCGGCTTGCGGTAAGGGGCGAACGGCGGTTTCGGGAACTGCACGCCTTCGTAGGCCTTGACGAAGCAGGCTGCCTTCGCGCCTTGCACGTCGGTGGTGGACGAAGTCACTTTGCCTTCCGCATCCAGCACGAGGATGATCACGACCGGCCATTTCGACTTGTCGTGGCAATTGCCTTTTTCATCGAGCTTGTTCGCGTTATTGAAGGCGAGCGATTCGTCCTCGTACTTGGTCGCTTTCGCATTCGGGAACTGCGCATTGAACTTCGACATCTCGCTCTGGTAAGCGGGATTGGCGGCTGGCGCCGGTTCGTTCGGATCCGGCTGGGTGCCCGTGGTCTGGCAGCCCGCGGCCAGGATCAGTGCGGCAAGGCCGCTGAGTTTCAGTAAAGTTTTGCGCATGCATTCTCCCGGCTATCAATAAGTTAATTATTTGAAACGTTGACTTATTGTACATAGCCGAGAATTTCGCGTCGCACGGCTGAGTGACACCTTGGGGTCAGGCACCATGTCACTGACAAGCGGTGCCTGACCCCATGGTGTCAGGGTTCAGCGGATTTCGTGTTCGTTCAGCTCGCCGGGGGCGTTGGCGAAGAGCTTGACGACGGTGGAGGTGCGGGTGCCGTAGTTGGGGGATTCGATGCAGACCGAGGACAGCATGCGCTCCACATCGCGCGGCACGCCGGTGTCCGGCAGGCGCTGGTCGGGGGCGCGGGCGGTGTCGGCCAGCATTTCGAAGTAGGCGTCTTCCGGTGCGCCCAGGCAGAGCAGGCTGGCGAATTCGGCTTTGGCTTTCAGCACTTTCGGCCACGGTGAATCGAGCAGCGCGTTCGAGAGGCCGTAAATGCCGGGCGCCAGCGGCTGGCCATTGCGCGGGTCGCTGTCGCCCTTGTTCGAAAACCACAGCAGTTCCTGGCCGTCACACAGCACGAGGTTGAAGCCGTTGTAGGCCGAGGCGCCGGCGCGGATCTGCTCCACGTATTCACGCGCGCTCATCGTGGCCGACAGGAAGTTCGAGACCAGCATGCCGCGCGACGGTGCCGCAGGATTGTGCTCCAGCGGGGCGCGGATGTTGGTGATGGCGGCGAAGCGCGAGGGCGTAGCGCTGCCGTCCGCAGCCGGCTTGGGCGCGCCGTTGCAGCAGGGCGCCTTCAGAGGGGTGAAATTGGCGGTGGGGGCGGCTTCCGGGCCTTCCGGCAGCGTCATGCCCATCCAGGTACCGCCGGCTTTCAGGTCGCGGCCGCCGATAATCTGCGGGTTCTCTTCCCAGGGACCGGCCGGTGCGCTGGCGCGGTCGTAGTATTCGTCGCGGTTGGCGGCGGCGATCAGCGGCACTCCGGGCACCACCTGCCAGGCAAAGACAATCAGGCACATGGTTGTACGTCCATAAATTCTTCGGTGTGGCGCGGGCCTGCAATCAGGGCCGCAATGCCGGCGTCGGCCACGGCGCTTTCCAGCGCGGCCTCGAAACCGGCCGGCGCGGCGGGATACACTTCCATCCAGGTCAGCAGGCCGTCCTTCGCTTGCGGACGCTGCTTGAGCTGGGGGGCGATGCCGTGCGCGGCAGCCAGCTCCTGCTGCATGGCGGCGACGCGCGGCAGCAGGGTTCCGGTGTCGGCTTCCCGCACCTTGTAGTAGATATAGAGGTCGGCCATTGCTAGACGTCGAGCTTGTCCAGCACGTAAGGCAGGGGCTTGAACTGCAGGACAGGGCCGGTGGCCGAGGCAAAGCGCACGTCGCCCTGTTCCAGCGCTTCCAGCTTCATTTCGACCAGCGCGTCCACACCGCCTTCGCCGTTGGCGGCCGCGTTGACGACCATGCCGCAGGGCTGGTCCGGATCATTGGGCGAGAAGACTTCGGCGCCCGGCGCCACCGTGGCGTCGGCAATGGTGGCCAGCGCCGTCCGGCGTTTGAGCTTGCCGAGGTACTGGCTGCGGGCCACGATTTCCTGGCCCGGATAACAGCCCTTCTTGAAATTCACGCCGCCCAGCAGCTCGAAATTGATCATCTGCGGCACGAACTGTTCCTGGGTGCCGGGCCCGATTTGCGGTACGCCGGCGTGGATATCGGCCAGCTGCCAGGCCTGTTCGCCCGCCACGGTCAGGCGTGCGGCCAGTTCGGCGGCAATGGTATCCGCCGTTTCCGCAGAGGCCAGCCACAGGTAGCGCGCTGAGCCGAAGGCGTCGGCAACGCGCAGCAGGGCGCCCAGCGGATGGTCGATGCGGGTATAAGGTGCGGCCGGCAGCACGTCGAACCAGGTCCGGAGCACGGCTTCGGCATCGGTGCCGCCCAGGCCGAGCGCAACCACGCCTTCGCCGGCGTCGCTGGCCTTGGTCTTCGCGCGCAGCACGAACATCTGCAGCCGCTTCTGGATAGGGGGCTGGATGGCGCGCGGCAGCTGCAGGAATACGGAATCGGCATCGCGCCACATCAGGAAGGACGCCATCAGGCGGCCCTTGGGCGAGCAATAGCCGGCCAGGCGCACTTCGCCCTGGCCCAGGTGTTCCACGTCATTGGTCAGCTGCGAATGCAGGAAGGCGGCCGATTCTTCGCCGGTGAAGGCGATCAGGCCGAGCTGCGGCAGGGCGGCGACGAAACCGGTAGCCAGTGCGGCAACCGTGTGCGGGCCCTGCGGCGTGAGAACTTGATTCCAGCTGGTCATAAAATTTTATAAATTCCCGGTTGAGGCATTATCATTACGGGCTCATTATAAAGTTCCCGCGAAAAAAGCGCCCGGCGGCGCCAAAAGCGCTGTCCACGGGGATAAAACTGGTTCAATATAGAAAGTATGGCCATCATCAGAAAAACGATTGCTTTGGGTATCCTGCTGGCTATCGCCGTGGCGGGCTATTTCTACTGGTGGTCCCAGAAGCCGATTACGCTGGACGAGCCCGCCATTCCCTTCACCATCAACAAGGGCAGCGGCGCCCATGCGGCCGGCCAGCAGATTGCCGAAGCGGGCGTGCCGCTGCAGCCGCTGATGTTCAATATGCTGGCGCGCGCCACCGGCAAGAGCAGCAAGCTGAAGGCCGGGTCCTACGAGCTGAAACCCGGCACCACGCCGCTGCGCCTGATCGACCAGCTGGTGCGCGGCGAGTTCGCGCAGGAGTCGCTGACCATTATCGAGGGCTGGACCTTCCGCCAGATGCGCCAGGCCATCGCCGCACATACCGGCCTCAAGCACGACACCGTGGGCCTGAGCGACCGCGAGCTGATGCAGCGCGTATCGCCGGAATTCTCGGAGCCGGAAGGCCTGTTCTTCCCCGATACCTACCTGTTCGCCAAGGGCAGCAGCGAACTCGACATCTACCGCAAGGCCCACTCCGCCATGCTGCAGCACCTGAAGGATGCGTGGAACGGCCGCGATCCCAAGCTGCCCTACAAGAACGCCTATGAGGCGCTGACCATGGCCTCCATCGTGGAGAAGGAAACCGGCCAGAAGTCCGAGCGCGCCATGATTGCCTCGGTCTTCGTCAACCGCCTGCGTATCGGCATGATGCTGCAGACCGACCCCACGGTGATCTACGGCATCGGCGCCAAGTTCGACGGCAATATCCGCAAGAAGGACCTGGAGACGGACACCCCGTACAATACCTACACGCGCGCCGGCCTGCCGCCGACGCCGATTTCGCTGCCCGGCCGCCAGTCGCTGGCCGCGGCGCTGGCCCCCGCCAAGTCCGACGCCCTGTACTTCGTGTCGCGCGGCAATGGCACCAGCGTGTTTTCCGCTAACCTGACCGACCATAACCGGGCGGTCAACCGGTATCAAAGACAATGACGCAACGCGGTAAATTCATCACTTTCGAAGGCATCGACGGCGCAGGCAAATCCACCCATATCCGCTATGTAGGCGAGCTGATCGCCGCGCGCGGGGTGGAACTGGTGAGCTCGCGCGAGCCGGGCGGCACGCCGCTGGGCGAAAAGCTGCGCGAGCTGTGGCTGCACGAGTCCATGCATGTGGAGACGGAAACGCTGCTGGTCTTCGCCAGCCGCCGCGAGCACATCGCCCAGGTCATCCAGCCCGCGCTGGACCGCGGCGCCTGGGTGATCTCGGACCGCTTCACGGACGCCAGCTTCGCCTACCAGGGCGGGGGCCGCGGCCTCAGCCTGGACAAGCTGGAAACCATCGCCAACTGGGTGCATCCGGAACTGGAGCCGGACCTGACCATCCTGTTCGACGTGCCGCTGGAAGTGGCGCGCGCCCGCCTGGACGCCACGCGCGAGCTGGACCGCTTCGAGCGCGAGCAGGCCGACTTCTTCCTGGCCACCCGCAATGAATACCTGAGGCGCGCCGAGCAGCACGGCCACCGCTTCCGCGTGATCGATTCCACCCGCAGCATCGACGACATCCAGCGCGAACTGGCGGACATCATCGGCGCGCTGGCATGAGCATTCTCTACCCCTGGCAGGAAGCGGCATGGCAGCAGCTGCAGACGCTGCGCCAGCGCCTGCCGCACGCCATCCTGTTCCACGGCGCCGCCGGCACCGGCAAGGCCGATTTCATCGAGCATTTCGCGCGCGCGCTGCTGTGCGAGAACGTGCAGCCGGACGGGCACGCTTGCGGCACTTGCGCTTCCTGCGGCTGGTTCGAGCAGGGCAGCCACCCCGACTACCGCCGCATCCGTCCCGAAGCGCTGGAAGACGAGGTGGAAGGCGAGGAAGGCGAGGACAAGAAGGCCGGCAAGGCCAAGGCTCCGTCCAAAGAGATCAAGATCGAGCAGATCCGCAACCTGTCCGACTTCATGAATATCTCCACCCACCGCGCCGGGCTGCGCGTGGTGGTGCTGTACCCGGCGGAGGCGCTGAACATGCCGGCCTCGAACGCGCTGCTGAAAACGCTGGAAGAACCGCCGCCCGGCACCGTGTTCCTGCTGTCCTCGAACAGCCTGGACCGGCTGCTGCCGACCATCTTGTCGCGCTGCCGCAAGTTCGCGCTGCCGATGCCGGACCATGCGCAGGCGCTGGCCTGGCTGCAGGCCCAGGGCGTGAACGACGCCGACAGCTGGCTGCGCGAGCAGGGCGGGGCGCCGCTGGCCGCGATGGCGCAGGCCGAAACCGGCAGCCGCGAAGAAATGGACATGCTGCTGCAATACCTGGCCCATCCGGGCGTGGAAGCGGCGCTGAAAACGGCGGACAAGATGCAGAAGGTGCCGCTGTCCGCGCTGGTGTCCTGGCAACAAAGGTGGCTGTACGACCTGTTTTCCTGCAAGCTTACGGGGCAGATCCGTTATTATCCCCGTTACCAGCGCGAGCTGAAGGCATTGGCGGACAAGGTCCACGTCAGCCGCCTGATGGCAGCGATCAAGGGAGCGAACGAGCGGCGCGCCACGTCGGACCATCCGCTGTCGCCCAAGCTGTTCATCGAAGACATGCTGCTGGACTACACTGCCTGCTGTGGCTGAAAGGAAGGTGAATGAGCGCTAGCCCGAACGACCCGAATACCGTGCCGCTGAACCGGCCGACGGTGCTGTCGCTGGCGATCAAGGAAAAGGCTGCGCTGTATGCAGCCTATATGCCCTTCCTCAAGAACGGCGGCATCTTCGTGCCGACCCAGAAGCCGTACAAGATCGGCGACGAGATCTACCTGATCCTCACGCTGATGGATGACCCCAACAAGTATCCGATTGCCGGCAAGGTAGTCTGGATCACGCCGCCGAGCGCCCACAACAACAAGGCGCAAGGCGTCGGCCTGCATTTCCCGGATGACGAGACCGGACAGCGCACACGTTTGCGCATCGAAGAAATCCTTGGCGCGGCCTTACGCTCGTCGCGCGCCACCCACACGCTCTGAATTCCGCTCTTTACACATGCACTACCGCCACCGCATTGCCACCCTCGAAGACCTGCCCACCGTCGTCGCCATCTACAACAGCACCATCGCCTCGCGGGAAGTGACCGCCGATACCGAGCCGGTCACGGTCGAATCGCGCCTCAGCTGGTTCCACGAACACCAGCCGGAACGCCGGCCACTGTGGATCATCGAACGCGCGGACGATACGTCGGAGCAGCCGGAAATCCTGGGCTGGATCTCGTACTCCAACTTCTACGGCCGCCCGGCCTACAGCGGCACGGCCGAAGTCTCAATCTACATTGCCGAGGCCTGGCGCGGCAAGGGCATCGGCCGCTATGCGCTGACGGAGGCGATTGCCTTTGCGCCGCAGATCAAGGTGCACACGCTGCTCGGCTTCATCTTCGGCCACAACAAGCCCAGCCTGGCGCTGTTCCAGCGTTTCGGCTTCGACACCTGGGCCAACTTCCCCCGCGTCGCCAACCTCGACGGCATCGAGCGCGACCTCATCATCCTCGGAAAACGTGTTGCCTGAAAATTGGGGTCTGACCCCGATTAAGCAATTCTGTAAAATGGCGGGATGTTTATCGATTCCCATTGCCATATAGATTTTCCCGAGCTGGCCGCTCGTATGCCGGAGCTGCTGGCGAAGATGGAGGAGAACAAGGTCAGCCACGCGCTGTGCGTCTCCGTGGACTTGCCGGACTTCCCCCGCGTGCTCGCGCTGGCCGAGCAGTATCCCCATATCTTCGCCTCGGTCGGCGTGCATCCGGATTATGAGGACACGCCCGAACCTTCCGTGGACCAGCTCGTCGAGCTGTCGAACCATCCCAAAATCGTCGCCATCGGCGAAACCGGCCTCGACTACTATCGCCTGACCGGCGACCTCGAGTGGCAGCGCGAACGTTTCAGAACTCACATTAAAGCTTCAAGAATCACGCGTAAGCCATTGATTATTCACACAAGATCGGCCAGCGAAGACACGCTGCGCCTGATGCGTGAAGAGGGCGCGGGCACGAACGATGGCGGCGTGGCCGGCGTCATGCATTGCTTCACGGAATCGTTGGAAGTGGCGCGCGCATCGATGGAGATGGGTTTCTATATCTCCTTCTCCGGCATCGTCACCTTCAAAAGCGCGAAGGAGCTGCAGGCCGTGGCGCTGGAGGTGCCGCTGGAGCGCATGCTGATCGAGACCGACTCGCCTTACCTGGCGCCCGTACCCTACCGCGGCAAGATGAATGAGCCCGGCTACGTGGCGCATGTGGCCGAGTTCATCGCCAAGCTGAAAGGCGTTCCGGTGGAGCAAGTCGCCAAACAGACCACCGAAAATTTCTTCAATCTTTTCAAGCCGTTGGCTCATTAATCTAAGATGATTTCGAGGTTATTGCTGCTGTTTCTGCTGTTGGCCCCATTCGCGGCGGCCGCGCCTGCCGAGGAAGAGGCAGCCATCCGCCAGACTGCATTGAATTACGTCGAGGGCTGGTATGCAGGCGACGCCGCCCGCGTGGCCGCCGCACTGCATCCCAAACTGGCCAAGCGCTCCGTATGGACCAGGGATGGCCAGAGCACGCTGGTGGAATTGAGCGCCCAGTCGCTGGTCGATGCCACGGCCAAGGGCGGCGGCAGCAAAACCCCGAAAGAGCTGCAGCAGAAAGATGTGGCGCTGCTGGATGTGTTCGGCAACGCCGCCAGCGTCCGCGTCACCATGCGCGGCTGGGTGGAATACCTGCACATGGCAAAAATGGACGGCCGCTGGGTCATCGTCAACATGGTGCTGGAGCCGAAACCGAAATGACGACGCGGCGCACCGTGCTGGCGATCTTCGCGCTGGCGGCAGCCATGCCGCTGCATGCCCAGCCAACGCGGCAGGAGGACGAAGTCAGCTTCTTCCGGGCAGCCCAGATCAACGATGCCGCCCGCATCAAGCCTATCCTGGCGCGCGGCCTCGACCCCAATGTGCGCGAACCGGAGCGTGGCGAAACCGGCCTTATCGTGGCCCTGCGCTATGATGCGATGAACGTCGTGAAGCTGCTCCTCGCCCAGCCCGGCATCCAGCTGGAGGCAACGGCGAGCAACGGCAATACCGCGCTGATGATGGCGGCCTTCAAGCAGAACCGGGAGGCCGTGCAGCTGCTCATCAGCAAGGGGGCGATCGTGAACCGTCCAGGCTGGACCGCGCTGCATTACGCGGCGGCTGCCGGGGACGTGGAGGGCATCAGGCTCCTGCTGGAGCACCACGCCTATATCGATGCCGAATCGCCCAGCGGCATGACGCCGCTGATGATGGCGGCGCGGGAAGGCCATGAAGATGCCGTGAAGCTGCTGCTGGAAGAGGGCGCCGATGCCATGCTGAAGGACGGCGGCTTCAAGGCCGATGCCGCGGAGTTTGCCGAGCGCGCCCAGAAGCCGTGGATCGCCAAAACAATCCGGGCCCATCTCGCTGCGAAGGCCCATCGCCCGAACTGAGCTGTTTTTACCGCTGATCTCGGCTCATCGCCGCCCCCTGTTGGTCCTGATAATTGCTTTGTCACCACTGCGCATGATAAAGGAACAACAATGTTGAATGAACGCGAAATCGAGAGCTGCTACCTGGGGCAGTTTATCCCGGTCCACTACCATCACAATATGCTGATGGACAACAACCGCATGCACAGCTTCAAGGCGGCTATCGACTACGCCGTGAAGCCGGGCATGAAGGTGCTGGAACTGGGCGGCGGCACCGGCGTGCTGTCGTGGTTTGCCTCGGCCAAGGCCTCTCAGGTGTATTGCGTTGAGTTCAATCCGGACATGGTGAAGGAAGCGCGCAAATTCCTGGCCATGAATCCGGGCGGCGAGAAGGTGGAGGTGATCCATGCCGATGCCTTCGAATACCTGCCGCCGGAGCCGGTGGACGTGGTGATCTGCGAAATGATCCACGTTGCCATGCTGCGCGAGAAGCAGGTGGAGGTCATCGAGGCCTTCAAGCGCCGCTATGTGCAAAAATTCGGCCCCAAACTGCCGGTATTCATCCCCGAAGCCGTGCTGATGGCGGCCCAGCCCCTGCAGCAGGAATACGATTTCGAGGGCTTCTACGCGCCTATCGTGCAGTTCCAGGAGACCGGCGTGGTCCATTCCGGCACCCGCGAGCTGGCCCAGCCCGCCGTCTACAGCCTGATCGATTTTGCCCAGCCGAACGAGCTGAGCTATGCGTGGGAAGGCAAATTCCTCATCGAACGCGACGGCACGCTGAGCGCCATGCGCTTCGTCACGAAGAACATCCTGGCCGTGGTGCAGGAACGCAATACCACCATCGACTGGCTGAACCACTATATGGCGCTGCCGCTGGCCAAGCCCGTGCAGGTGCGCCAGGGCGACGTGCTGCAGGTGAGTTTCGCCTACCGCGCGGGCGGTTCCATTCCTTCGCTGGAGGCGTCCATCAAGGCGGAAGTGGTGTTCGAAGCCGCACAACAGGCCGTGCCGGCCTTCGTCTGAGCCCGTTTATTCCCGGTTTTCGTCCATTGGTCGCGGCATTCTGCAGTTGGTCGCAGCGTGATTGAGGGGGCGGGGTGGTGCCGCTAAAGTGGCTGCATCGACAACGTTAGCTGAAACCGGGGGATTGCCATGCTGAGCTTTGTTCTGTGGTTGGTGCTGCTGTTCCTGTGCTGGCCGCTCGCCTTGCTGGCGCTGGTGCTGTATCCCCTGGTGTGGCTGGTCCTGCTGCCGTTCCGCCTGATCGGCATCGGTGTCGATTTCGTGTTTGAAACACTGCGCGCCATCGTGCTGCTGCCGGCGCGCGTGCTGCGCGGCCTTTAAAAGTCGATCAGGAAGCCTGCCCCCAGCGACATCTGGGAGTAGTTGTAGTCGATCAGGCTCTGGCCGTAACCCGAGAAGAACTGGGTGTAGCCCTTCAGGTTGTCCCGCAGTGGGAAGGCCCAGCCCAGCTGTACGGCGCCATGCTTCTTGCCGAAGTTGCGGCGCGCCAGCATCGAGTATTCGTGGCCGTCGCTGCGGTAGCTCAGTTTCAGGTCCCCATTCCCCATGAAGTCCGTGATATCGATGTTGTCGTTATCGGATTTCGCATTGTCCAGCCGTTTCCACACGCGGGCTGCGATGGCCAGCTTGCCGTATTCGGCGCCCACTTCCGCATACAGCCGGTTCCAGCTGCGCGACAGCGTCGAGGTCTGGCCATTGGACTGGTGCACGCCGCCGAAAGTCAGGTAGCGCAGGTTCAGGCCGCCGATGTTCTTGCCGATCGGCGCGGTGGCCATCACCTCCGGCTGGTAGTTGGTTTCGCGGAAGGGGCTGGAAGCGCTGCGGTTATAGGCCTGCCAGAAGCTTTGCTGGGTGTAGCCGAACCACAGGTCGAAGGGGGTCTGGCCTATGCCTTCCAGCATTTTCATCTTGAAGCTGAGCTGGTAGCTCAGCTCCACGTGCTTGGACTTGATGCCGGCCGGCGTGAAGTCCTCGAAGGGCGTGTCGTTCGTGCTGTTGCTGTAGTTCACCAGCAGCAGGTAGTTGTCGCGATGCGGACGGAAGTTGAATACACCGCGCTTGCTGGCCGCGTCCAGTTCCCACAAGGGAATCATGCGCGACACTTCGGGTTCCGCCGCCGCTGGGGCCTTGCTGCCGTCGGTCTGCACCAGGCCGCCGACCGGGCCGCCGGGGAAGGCGCCGGAGTGGGTATCGCGCCCCTTGTCGGCGCCCGGAACGCCGGCCGCGGCCGCCGCGGCCATATCGGGATCGGTCGGCTGCGGACGGTTCGCCAGCGCGTCATAGCAGCCCAGGCGGGCCGTGGGGTCGCCCAGCAGGGCGCAGCGTTCGAGTCGCTGCTCCAGCTCGGCCGGAGGCGTGCTTTGGGCGAAGGCGGCGGGGGACAGGATCAGGGCACAGAGCAGGGGAGTGGGTTTCATCTGGAATCTTGGTAAAACGGCATGGCCTGCGAGTATAGTTGATTGGGCGCACTCCGGGTCGCACGTTCTATACTGGCGCTCATGACTGTTTTCCGACTTCTGGTCCTGCTGTTGGCGTGGTGCGGCCTGGCCCATGCCGAACCGGCGGGCATTACCCTCAGTCTGGCCGATGACAATGCCCTGACCGTGCAATACCGGTTCCCGGCCGGCGCCAGCACCTTGCGCTTTGCCATGCAGGATGCCCAGGCCTGGGAGCTGGTGCGCAAGCCGCACTGGCGCGTGCTGGAGGATTGCGCTGTGCTGGAGCCGCAAGGGCTGCGCCGCCGTTCGCTGCAGGGCTGCGAGGTGGCCACGGTACGCGTGGAGCCCGGCCTGTTGCGGCTGGACCGCCGCTTCGAGCCTGCGCAGTCCCTTGGTGACGGCGCGCTGGCGCTGCATACCCGGTATTACGCCGTGCAAGGTGAAGATCCGGCCGCGCGCTGGATCGTTCGTGCGCCGGCCGGTGGTACTGCGTTCTGGCTCGGCCAGGAGCGGCCCGGCGGCGGCGAAGCGCTGGTGCCCGCCCCGGCCAGCGGCTTGCAGGCACAGATCGACGACACGACCGTGGTGCTGTCGCGCCGCCCCTTTGAGCAATGGCATGGCCTACGCGCCCTCGTGGCGGACCTGCCGGAGGCGCAGCGCAGGGAAATCCGCGCGGCAGCCGAAGCCCTCCTGGCCGAATACCGCCACAGCTTTGGCGCGCTGGCTTTCGAACCCTTGCTGCTGGCAGCTGGCCGCTCCCGCGCAGGCGCGCCTTTCGCGGCGGCGCTACTGGATCCCCGCCTGCGCGGGGATGACGCGGCAGTGGGTATCCTTCCCCGGGGCGATGTGCAGGACGGCACCGTGCGCATGACGCTGGAGTACAGCGGCAAGATGGGCGACCGCGGCCGGGGTGCGCTGCGCGTGTTCCTGGCGCATGAGCTGTTCCACCTCTGGCATGGCCGCCGCTTCCACGCCGCGGGCGAGGCATGGCTGGGCGAGGGCAATGCGGACTGGATCGCGCTGAATACCCTCCACCGCATGGGCTGGATGAATGACTCGGTCTATGTCCTGCTGCTCGAACAGGCGTTCAACGAGTGCGCGGCGGGTATTGGCCCCCAGCCCTGGCGCAGCGCGCCGCAGCGCCAGGCGGGCACCTTGCCTTACCGCTGCGGCCTGGCCTTCCAGGCCATGGCCTTTGAGGCGGCACGCCGCGAAGGCAACAGCACCGCGCCGCTGGACCAGTGGCGCGCCATCCTGTCCGGCGCCGGGGCGGTGGACGAAGCCGCTTTCTTCAGCTGGTATGGACGCGCGGATTTTGGCGGCGCCCGGCTCGACGCGCTGCGTGCGCTGCTGGCAGGCGATGCCCCTTTCGCACCCGGACTGCCGGCGGCGATGCGGGCGGCGGGCGTGTCCTTCGACCTCGCGCCGAGCCTGTCGTGGATGCCGCCCGCGTGCGGCAGCAAAGCCGCCGCAATTCAGGTAAATTGCGTGGATGCGCCGAGCGTGCCGGGCGGCTATATCCATCTTGGCGTCATAGGATCTGCCAAAAGTAGGGTTGAAATCCGGCAATAGCTCCCAAACTTCGCATTCTTAATCAACAGGAGATTGTGATGAGCCGTAAGACCCCCATCGAGCGATACCGCAATATCGGCATCAGTGCGCACATTGATGCCGGGAAGACGACCACGACCGAGCGCATCCTGTTCTATACCGGTGTGAACCACAAGATCGGCGAAGTGCACAATGGCGCCGCAACGATGGACTGGATGGAGCAGGAGCAGGAACGCGGCATCACGATCACCTCCGCAGCCACCACGGCCTTCTGGAAAGGCATGGCGGGCAATTTCGCCGAGCACCGCATCAACATCATCGATACCCCCGGCCACGTGGACTTCACCATCGAGGTGGAGCGCTCCATGCGCGTGCTGGACGGCGCGGTGATGGTGTATGACTCGGTGGGCGGCGTGCAGCCGCAGTCCGAGACCGTCTGGCGCCAGGCCAACAAGTACAAGGTGCCGCGCATTGCCTTCATCAACAAGATGGACCGCGTGGGCGCGGACTTCTTCCGCGTGCAGCAGCAGATCAAGGACCGCCTGAAAGGCGTGGCCGTGCCGATCCAGATCCCGCTGGGCGCGGAAGAACACTTCGAAGGCGTGATCGACCTCGTGAAGATGCGCGCCATCCGCTGGGACGATGCGAGCCAGGGCGTGAAGTTTAGCTATGAGGATATTCCGGCCGACCTGAAGGAACTGGCGCAGAAGTGGCACGACCATATGATCGAAGCCGCAGCCGAAGCCACGCCTGAACTGACGGAGCGCTACCTGAACGGCGAAACGCTGGGCGAAGACGAGATCAAGGCGGCCCTGCGCGCGCGCACCATCCGCAACGAGATCGTGCCCATGCTGGCGGGCAGCGCCTTCAAGAACAAGGGCGTGCAGGCCATGCTGGATGCGGTCATCGAGTACCTGCCGTCGCCGGTGGATGTGCCGGCGATTGCTGGCCACGATGAAGACGACAACGAGATCGAACGCCATCCGACCGACAGCGATCCATTCTCGGCGCTCGCCTTCAAGATCATGACCGACCCCTTCGTGGGACAGCTGGCCTTCTTCCGCGTGTATTCCGGCGTGGTGAATTCGGGCGACACCGTCTACAACCCTGTGAAGGGCCAGAAGGAGCGCCTGGGCCGCATCCTGCAGATGCATGCCAATGAACGCAAGGAGATCAAGGAAGTGTTCGCGGGCGACATTGCCGCGGCGGTGGGCCTGAAGGCTGTCACCACGGGCGACACGCTGAGCTCTCCCGACCATGTGATCGTGCTGGAGAAGATGATCTTCCCCGAGCCCGTGATTTCGCAGGCGGTGGAGCCGAAGACCAAGGCCGACCAGGAGAAAATGGGCGTTGCCCTGAACCGCCTGGCGCAGGAGGATCCGTCCTTCCGCGTGCATACGGACGAGGAATCGGGCCAGACCATCATGTCCGGCATGGGCGAGCTGCACCTGGAAATCCTGGTGGACCGCATGAAGCGCGAGTTCGGCGTGGAGGCGACCGTCGGCAAGCCGCAGGTGGCTTACCGCGAAACCATCAAGAAGATGGTGGACGACGTCGAGGGCAAGTTCGTCAAGCAGTCGGGCGGCAAGGGCCAGTACGGCCACGTGGTGCTGAAGCTGGAGCCAATGGAGCCGGGCAAGGGCTACGAGTTCGTGGACGCCATCAAGGGCGGCGTGGTGCCGCGCGAGTTCATCCCTGCGGTGGACAAGGGCATCCAGGAGACTTTGCGCGCCGGCGTGCTGGCGGGGTATCCGGTGGTGGACGTGCGCGCCACGCTCACCTTCGGTTCCTACCACGACGTGGACTCGAACGAGAATGCTTTCCGCATGGCGGCCTCCATGGCCTTCAAGGATGGCATGCGCAAGGCGAGCCCGGAGCTGCTGGAGCCGATGATGCAGGTGGAGGTGGAAACGCCTGAGGAATTCACCGGCAACGTGATGGGCGACCTGTCGACCCGGCGGGGCATGGTGCAGGGCATGGACGAGATTCCGGGCGGCGGCGGCAAGCTGGTGAAGGCGCTGGTGCCGCTGGCCGAGATGTTCGGCTACTCCACGACCCTGCGTTCGCTGACACAGGGCCGGGCCACCTACACCATGGAGTTCAAGCACTATGCGGGCGTGCCGAAGCACATCCTCGACCAGATTTCGACCGCACGGTCGAAATCGTAATAGCGCTTAGCGGCGCAGCAGCGCCGCGAAATCTTCGGCGGGGACAGGGCGGCTGTAAAGGTAGCCCTGTCCCTGTTCGCAGCGCAGCAGCCGCAGCAGCTTCGCTTCCTCTTCCGTTTCGATCCCTTCCGCCACCACCTTCAGGTCCAGGTTGTGCGCCAGCGACACGATGGTGCTGACCAGGCCCATATAGCCCGCATCGTGCGTCATCTTCATCACGAAGGAGCGGTCCACCTTCAGCACATCCACCGGCAGCGTGACGAGATAGGCCAGCGAGGAATAGCCGGTGCCGAAATCGTCGATCGCGATCGGCACTTCCAGGTTGCGCACGCGGGTCAGGATATCGACCACGCGCGCATGGTCCGACACCAGCGCGCTTTCCGTGATCTCGATGGACAGCGGCTGCATATGCGCCTCGGCGATATTGAGCGAGGTTTCGATATCGTGGAACAGCGAATCGCAGCGGAACTGCGCCGGCGCCACGTTGACCGCGATCTGCGGCGGCATCAGGCCATCGTCATACCACTGGCGCCAGTCCTCCATGGCGCGCTGCATCACCTGCCGCCCGACCTCGATCACCAGGCCGGTGCGTTCCAGCACGGGCACGAATTCGACCGGCGGCACCAGGCCGCGCGTGGGATGGCGCCAGCGCACCAGCGCTTCCGCACCCGCCAGCCGGCCAGTTTTGAGGTCGATCTTCGGCTGGTAGAAATTGACGAATTCCTTGCGGTCCACGGCTTCGCGCAGCTCGGCTTCAAGGCTGATCAGGCGCGCCAGCGCATGGTCGGAGTCACGGTCGTAGACGCCGATGCGTTCATCCATATTGCGCGCCCCGGCCAATGCGTCCCAGGCCTTCACCAGCAGTTCGTCGGCCGTGGTGCCGTCTTCCGGCAGCGACGCCACGCCCACATTGATGGTGCACCAGATCTTCTGCTGCTCGATCTGGTAGGAGCCCTGCAGCAGCGGCACCAGCGTGTCGCGGATATAGTCCAGCGGCGCGCGCGCCTCGTCCGCCGGGTAGAACAGCGCGAAGCGGCCCACGCCCACATGCGACAGCACCATGCGCTCGGCCACTTCGCCGCGCAGGCGCTGGGCAAATTCGCGCATCAGGCCGATGGCGGCCGAATTGCCGTAGGCCGAACTGAGTTCGTCGAAGCGGTTGATATTGATGAGCAGCACCGAACCCCTGGCGTTGGCCGCGGCCAGCGCAGCAATCTCCTCGTCGAATTGCAGGCGGCTCGGCAGGCCGGACAGCGCATTGGTGCGCGCCAGGCGGTGCAGCTCCTTGGCGTTGATCAGGCGTTCCAGTCCGAAGCTCAGCTCATTTCCAAGCTCTCCGGCGCGCTCGCGCCAGAAGCTGTCGAAGAAGTCCTGGCGCCGCGAGTAGAAGGAAATCACGCCCCAGCATTTGCCGTTCGCCATCAGCGGAATCGCCATGCAGGAGGCGATCTTGCGGCGCTGGCAGCCGGTATTCAGGTCGTTCGAGAACTGCATGGTCCCGGTGGACACGGCGGCGCCGGCCAGTTCCGGCACGAACCAGTCGGCCACCGCGCTGCCGTCAGGCGTGCCGCTGTCGCTGTCGCGCCATTCGTGTTCGGCGCCTTCGCGGGTAGCCGAAGTGAACAGCTTCAGGCCGCCCGTGGCGCTGTCGGCGCGCGAGATGTCCACGATCTCAATGCCCGGCTGGTGAGCGGCGGCGCGGCAGGTATCGAGGCACAGCGCTTCCAGCGTCTTGGCGCGCGAAATGATGGCCGAGAGCTTGGACAGCAGCACATAGAAATTATCGTGCCGGATCAGGGCGCGCTCTTTCTCCACCTCGGTGGTCATGTCGATGGCCGAGCCGCCGAGGAAGGGTTCGCCGTCCACATCGATCGGGAATTTATGCACCAGCCAGTGGCGCCGGCCGTCGTGCGAAGTCTCCATGGTCTTGATGACTTCACCGTTTTCCAGCACGGCTCGGTCCTGCTCCTCCAGGCTCTGGCGCACGTCTTCCGGCCAGAAGTGGCTGTCGTCCTTGCCCACGATATTGTGGATGCCGAAGAAGCCCAGCAGGGCGGCATTGCCCATCACATAGCTGCCGCTGCGGTCCTTGATCCACAGAGGGGAGGGGGAGTGCTCGGCGAAGCCGGACAGGAAGCCTTCGGCGCGCGCCAGGTTGCGGCGCAGCGCATGCTGGCTGCGCGCCAGCGAGGCCACGTCGCACAGGGCGCGGCGCTTGCCCTCGTCCAGGGTGGACGGGGCGAGCGCCAGCAGGCGCTTGTCGTCGAGCAGCGCTTCCGGCGTGACTTCGCAGCCGCAAAGATGGCTGGCAAGGCGCAGCAGCTCTTCCGGCACCTCGTCAGTAACGGGATCCTGGGCAGCGATATGCTGCTGTTCTTCAGTAGCGATGTGGTTCATGTGCTCATCGTCGCATGGCAGGGGGTATTGCGCCATGCCACCTTAGTATGACGCCGCTCAGAACAGCTTGAATTTCAGCTGCACCGAGAATGCGCCATGCAGGCGCTCCTTATAGGTAGGTACGATAGCAAAGTTCACGCCTACACGTTCGTACTCCAGCGTCACGACAGGAATCGCGGCCAGGAACCAGCCGCCGTCGCGCATCTTGGGGTACCCGTTGAAGCCGCCGACCACGGCGCCCAGGCGCAGCGGGCCCCACGCGATCGGCTGGTAGTACACGCCCGCGTAGTTGGACATTTCGCGGTCGCTGTTGTGGAAACGGCCTGCCGTGACCGAGGCCACCGTGGAGAAACGGTACTCGACGCCCAGGCCGGGATTCGTGTCGTCGAAGCCCTTGTCGCGCTGGAAGTGGTAGGAGTAGAAGCCCGGATTGATCCAGAGTGCGCTGTCCGGCTTGTTTTCGATCATGGTGAAGGCGTCATCCGCCTGGGCGAGGCCGCTCATTGCCGCGAGCACGATGCCCGCAATTGGTGCAATAACTTTCATCCGGACTTCCTGTGAGTGATGAGAATGGCAATTATAGCTGGCCTTGCTTCTCAATCCGCTTGGAAATATTGGAGGAATACAGACCGCAATCCGCTCCAGGCGCTCACGGGCGCCAAGCTTCAGTGCGCGCGCAGGAAGTTCAGGAAGTCCGGGTTGGCGTTGATGTGTTCCAGCATCGCGAACACTGCTTCGTGGCCTTTCTCGCTATTGGTGAGATACACCGCGCCGCTGCGGGTGCTGCGGTCAATGAAGGCCAGGGTCCACAGGCCTGGATCGCGGCCCGTGTGCATCAGGATGGTGGCGCCCGGGAAGTTGAATACTTCCCAGCCCAGTCCGAAGCCGATGGTCTGCGGGCAGGCCGCCTCCAGCTTGCCCTTGCATATCTCCGCCTTGCGGTCGGTCTGGATGGCGCTGCGCTGGGCGGCGATCTGTGGCGTCAGGCCTTTGTCATTGATCACGTCGAGCATGAAGCGCGCGTAGTCGGCGGCCGTGGTGTAGACCAGGTCGGCCGCATTGGCCTTGCCCGCCAGCGTGGGTTCGAGCTCCTTGCCTGCCGCATCGTGCGGCTTCGCGATACGCGGCAGCAGCTCCGCGGGTTCGATGTAGCGGGTATTCGCCATGCCGGCCGGCGCGAACACCAGCTGCTGGCCGAGCTTGTCAAGCGTAGCGCCGGCCTTGCGCTCGGCGAAATTGGCCACATACTGCATGCCTTCGCCCGAATAGCCGTACTGCGCGCCGGGCGCTCCAAGCGTGAACTTCAGGCCGGCCTTGCCGCGCCAGTTGGGGAAGCCGGTGCGGTGCGACAGCGCGATGCGGGGCGTCAGCAGCTTGTGGCGTTCGTCGTTGGCCAAGTCGGGATCGACCCAGGCGGTATACATCGGTTCATCGAGATCCAGCTTGCCCTCGGAGGCGAGGCGCAGCACGACTTCGGCCGAAATGGGCTTGGTCAGCGATGCGATGTTGTACTGCGTTTCGTTCGTCGCGGGCACGCCGGCCGACTGTTCGCCCCATGTGCGCACGGTGGTGATCTTGCCGTTCTCGATAAGGGCGATCGAAACGCTGGGAATGCCCGACTTCTTCATCTGCGCCGGAACGTCGGCGTCAAGGCGCGACAGGTCGGCGGCGTGGGCGGTCAGGGTGGCGGCCAGCAGGCCTGCGGCGAAAAAGATGCGCATGGATTCCTCGTCGTGGTTTGGGACATGCGCATGCTAAGCAGGCAGGCGCCGTCCCTCAAGCGCGGCACGACGAGTGGTCGAAATCGGGGGCTGAACTGCGCCTGGACAGGGTCAGGCACGCGGGCGCTGGCGGTGGAACACCAGCGGGCTGTAAGCCACGGCCGATGGCGGCGGCGAGTTCAGGATATTGGTTTTCATCGCGCCCACCACATGCATTTCGCAGGGCTTGCAGTCGAAGCGCAGGGTGTAGCGTTCGTCGCCGCTTACCAGCGTCATCGGCTCCGCGCGCACCTGGCCCTGTACGCCTTGCACGCCCTTGGCCTGTTTCGGGCACAGGTTGAAGGAGAAGCGCAGGCAGTGCTTGGTGATCATCAGCGACACTTCGCCCGGCTCTTCATGCGACTCGTAGGCCGCATCGATCAGGCCCACGCCGTGCTTGTGGTAGAAGGCGCGCGCCTTCTCGTTGTAGACGTTGGCGAGGTAGCTGAGCTGGGTTTCAGGATATTGCGCGGGCGGTTCTTCCGGCGCCTTGCGTTCCGGGCGTTCCCAGGCCGCGAGACGGGCTGCCTCGTGGGCGGCGATGGCGTCGCGGCGCAGGCCGTTGATGGCTGCCGAAGGCACGAACCATGGACGCGGCAGGGCCAGTTCCACTTCCTTCGCTTCGAACATGGTGCTGCCCAGCTTTCCCACGCTGGTGCGCAGCGAGGCCTCGGCCTGCGCCGCCTGCTGCGCAGGCTGGAAGGGAATCGCGGCGTCGGTCACGCTGACGATGCCGTCTTCGTCGGTGATGGTGAGGCGCAGGCCATCGGCATGCTCGGACAGTTTCAGGAAGGCAGCGACCTTGCGCTCTGAAGACTTCTTATGCAGCGCCGCTTCCCACTGGTGGTCGCCGTTGCGGTTGATGACGGTGCCGGTTTTCAGGCCGGGCAGGGCGCTCAGCGGCTCGTTCGGGAACACGCGCCAGCGCTGGCCTTCCGCTTCCTCGCCAAGCTTGGTGACGGTGTTGACCTTGATGCCGACCGTTTCGCGCTTGTGCATGTAGTTCAGGCCATCGCCGTTCGCCATCGGCGCGTTGGTCACGAGGTCGAGGTGGTCGCCGCCGATGCGGACCACGGTGCCGAGTTCCACGCCTACGTATTTCGGCGTGTCGAAGGCGCCGATGTCGGCCTGGCGGCCCTGGGCGAAGTAATCGGTGTGGCCGCGGTGGAAGTTCTTGTCCACGTCCGGCGTGAACATCAGCTCCGTACGGCCGCTGGAGGCGCGCTGCAGTTCGGGGCGGCGTTCCAGCACTTCGTCGATCAGCTTGCGGTAGTGGCCCGTGATGTTCTTCACATAGCCCATGTCCTTGTAGCGGCCTTCGATCTTGAAGGAGCGGATGCCCGCGTCGATCAGCGCTTCCAGGTTGCGGCTCTGGTCATTGTCCTTCATCGACAGCAGGTGCTTTTCATAGGCGACCACGCGGCCCTGGCTGTCGGACAGCGTGTAGGGCAGGCGGCAGGCCTGGGAGCAGTCGCCGCGGTTGGCGCTGCGGCCGGTATCGGCATGCGAGATATAGCACTGGCCGGAGAAGGCCACGCACAGCGCGCCATGCACGAAGTATTCGAGCGGCGTATCGACTTCGGCGCGGATCTTGCGGATCTGTTCCACCGTGAGTTCGCGCGCCAGCACCAGCTGGGAGAAGCCCACCTTGCCAAGGAAGGCCGCTTTTTCCACGGTGCGGATGTCGCACTGCGTGCTGGCGTGCAGCTGGATCGGCGGCAGATCCATTTCGAGCAGGCCCATGTCCTGGATGATCAGTGCATCCACGCCCGCTTCGTACAGCTGCCAGATCTGCTTGCGCGCCAGCTCCAGTTCCGAATCGTGCATGATGGTGTTCATGGTCACGAAGATGCGGGAACGGTAGCGGTGCGCGAACTCCACCAGGGCGGCAATGTCTTCCAGCGGATTGCTGGCGTTATGGCGTGCGCCGAATGCCGGGCCGCCGATATACACCGCGTCCGCCCCATGCAGGATGGCTTCACGGCCGATCTCGGCGGTTTTGGCTGGCGAAAGCAGTTCAATCTGGTGGTCAAGCAGGGACATGGCGAAGGCTCGTCGGGCAGGGAAGGCGGAAATTATAGCGCGAACCGCGCCCGCAATCTAATATGGCGCCTGCTTATTCTGAAAGGAAAGACCATGCAATACCGGCACTACAAGGGCGGCATCTATGAACATGTCTGCGAAGCCACGCTGGAATCGGACCTCAGCAAGATGATCGTCTATCGCGCCGCCGACGGCAGCATCTGGTGCCGCCCGCGCGAAGTGTTCTTCGAGATGATCGAGGTGGACGGCAAGACCATGCAGCGCTTCACCCCGATTTAATGCAACTATATGGTTGCATTTCTGCCGCATTGATGCATAATCGGCACATCCAACCTTGAGGAGTGTGTGATGGCATCCGATACCGACCGCATCGAACGCAGTGTATTCATCAAGGCCCCACGCGAGCGCGTGTGGCGGGCGCTGGCCAATGCCGAGGAATTCGGCAACTGGTTCGGCGTGAACCTGAAAGGCCAGGCTTTCGTTGCGGGCCGACCTGTCGAGGGCCACATCACGCATCCCGGCTATGAACACATCATGTTCAAGGCCCTGGTGGACCGTGTGCAGCCGCAGGAGCAGCTGGTGTTCCACTGGCATCCCTATGCAATCGACCCGGCAACCGACTATTCCCAGGAGGAGCACACCACCGTGGTGTTCACCCTGAGCGATGCGCCGGGCGGCACCCGGCTGATCGTGGTGGAATCGGGCTTCGACAAGGTGCCTGCGCACCGCCGCGAGGAAGCATTCCGCATGAACAGCGGCGGCTGGGATGCGCAGATGGAGAACATCGTTGAGCACATCGGCGCTCAGCCATAAGCTCAGCGCGTCGGCCGCCATTTTCGCGGCGCTGGGCGATCCCACGCGGCTGCAGCTGGTCGCCCTGCTGTGCGCGGGCGGCGCCTTCTCCATCGCCCAGCTCACCGCCGGCACGGAGATCAGCCGCCAGGGCGTGACCAAGCACCTGCAGGTGCTGGCCGCCGCCGGCGTGGTGCGCGATGTGCGGCAGGGGCGCGAGCGCCTGTGGCAGCTGGAGCCGGCGCAGATCGACGAGGCGCGCCGCGCGCTCGACCTTATCGGCCGGCAATGGGAAGCGGCGCTGGGTCGCCTGAAAACCTTCGTGGAAGAGAACCCCTGAAAATATTTTGATTTTCCTGTCGATTTCCGGATTTGCCGTTCGTCGTGGCTATGTAGTGACCGACAAATTCCAGAAACGGAGAATCAAATGAGCCGCAAAATCTTCATCAACCTGCCCGTAGCCGATCTCAAAGCCTCAATGGCCTTTTATACGGCAATCGGGTTCACCAACAATCCCCATTTCACCGACGAGACGGCGGCCTGCATGGTGCTGAGCGATTCCATCCACGTGATGCTGCTCACGCACGACAAATGGCGCAGTTTCACCACCCGCCCGATTCCGCCGGCAACGTCCAGCGAGGTATTGCTCTGCCTGTCCTGCGAAAGCCGCGGCGAGGTGGACGAGCTGACCCGCATCGCGGGAGAGCAGGGCGGCCAGGCCGACATCAACCCGGTGCTGGACCTGGGCTTCATGTACGGCCGCAGCTTGACGGACCTCGACGGCCACGTCTGGGAAACCATATGGATGGACCCGGCCGCTATCCCGCATCCAGACTGAGACGCACGGCCGCGCCCAGCGCGCGCACCGCTTTCGTGATCTGGTCCACATCCGCGCTGCCGAAGCCGATGCACAGCCCCGGCACCCGGTTGGCGCCGATACTGAACACCGACAGCGGCAGCGCGCCCGGCAGGTGCTGGCGCGCGCAGGCGGCCACCGTGCTTTCCAGCGCCGGGTCCAGGATCAGGGTGCTCAGGTGCAGGCCGGCATTGCCGGGCTGCACCCGCATCCAGCCGGCCCAGTGCTGCTGTGCGGCCTGCTCGAAGGCGCGCCTTCGCTGGGCATAAACGGGGCGCATGCGGCGGATATGCCGCGCCAGGTGGCCGCCGGTGATGAATTCCGCCAGCGTGGCCTGCGGCACCACATCCGCATTGGTGCCTGCGACGCGCTTGATATCGACCAGCGCATCCCTTGCCCAGCGCGGCGCCACCACGAAGCCCTTGCGGATGGCCGGGAACAGGCTTTTCGAGAAGGTGCCGACGTAGAACACGCGGTCTTCGCGGTCCAGGGTCTGCAGCGCGTCAGGCGGATGCTGGCCGTACAGGAACTCGCCGTCGTAGTCGTCTTCGATGACGACGGCGTCCAGGCTGCGGGCGCGCGCCAGCAGGGCGGCGCGGCGTGCAGGCGGCATCACCGCGCCGGTGGGCGACTGGTGCGAGGGCGTCACGCAGATGATGCTGACGCCATCGGGCACCAGGTCGGCCCGCAAGCCTTCGCCATCCACGGCCACCGGCACCAGGATGGCGCCTGCGGCCCTGAAGGCGGCATGCAGCGGCGGGTAGCCGGGATCTTCCACCGCCACCTGTGTGAGGCCGGGCGTAACGAGCAGGCGGGCCAGCATGTCGAAGCCTTCCTGCGCGCCGGAGGTGATGAAAAGGTCTTCCGGCCCGCAGGCGACGGCGCGCACCGCCGCCACATGGCCTGCAATGGCTTCGCGCAGCGCGGGGAGACCCTGCGCCATGCCGTAGTGGAAGGGCTGCTGGGCTGCCGCACGCAGCGCCCGCATATTGAGGCGGCGCCAGATCTCGTGCTCGAAGAAGGCGTGTTCGGGCACGCCGGTGCGGAAGGAGCGCACGGCGAGCGGCGGATCGCATGTGAGGCGCTGCGAGGGCTGGCGCCATGCTGCGGCGATGCGCTGGTCGTCGGCACGGGCAGGACCGCCGGCCGGCGCAGCGGTGGGGGTATCGGCCGCGCCCGGGGTGCAGACGGTAAGCCGGGCGCCGGGACGGCTGCGGGCAAAGCCTGCAGCCACCAGCTGGTCGTAGGCGGCAACGACGGTGTTGCGGCCGATCTGCAGCTGGCTGGCCAGCTGGCGCGAGGAAGGCAGCGCATAGCCTGCGGGCAGGCGGCCTTCGATGATGGCGGTGCGCAGCTGGCGGTGCAGGGTCCTGGTCAGGCCGCCGTCGCGCGCTGCATCCTGAAGTATCCCGAAGGGCAAAACTGGTTCCATAAGTTTTCCCGGAACTGAGCCTTTGATGGAGCCGGATTCTCTCATAAGATCGAAGCCATGGACACCTATATCTGCGATACCTGCGGCACTCAATTTGCTCCCGGACACGTGCCACCGGAAGCCTGCCCCATCTGCCTCGACGAGCGGCAATATGTGGGCTGGGAAGGGCAAACCTGGACCACGCACGAGGCGCTGGGCGCGCGCCATGCGCTGCGCATCGGCGAGGATGCGGGCCTGCTTGCGATCGACATGAACGGCAGTTTCGCCATTCCCCAACGCATGCTGCTGTTGCCGACGGCATCGGGCAATGTGCTGTGGGAATGCGTGAGCCTCGTGACGCCGGAAGCGGTGGCGCGGCTGCGCGAAGCGGGCGGCGTGGACCGCATCGTGATCTCCCATCCCCATTTCTATTCTTCGATGGTGCGCTGGAGCGAGGCGCTGGGCGGGGTTCCCATCCTGCTGAATGCGGCGGACAAGGCCTGGGTGGTGCATCCCTCGCCGCTGATCGAGTTCTGGGAAGGCGACTTCCATGCGCTTGGCGGCGATGTGACGCTGGTGCGCACCGGCGGCCATTTCCCCGGCAGCACGGTGCTGCACTGGGACCGCGGAGCAGGACAGGGAGCGCTGTTCGTTGGCGATTCGCCGCAGGTGGCGACAGACCGCCGCCATGTGGGCTTCCTGTACAGCTACCCGAACTTCATGCCGATGCCGGTGGCCGATGTGCGGGCGATGCAGCAGCGCCTGGCTTCCCTGCAGTTCGAGGACGTGTACGGCTACAGCTGGGGGCGCAACATCGTCGGCGGCGGCCGTGCCGCGGTGGACGCTTCCTTCCAGCGTTACTTCAAAGCCATGGTTCAGTGAAGATTAAGAAAACGGAAAGGGCAGCGTGCTAGCATCCGCAGGACTTTATCCAGCAAAGGAGCTTTCATGGACTGCCCAGTCTGCAAAAACGTTAGCCTGGTGATGAGCGAGCGCCAGGGTATCGAAATCGATTACTGCCCGAACTGCCGCGGCGTATGGCTGGACCGCGGCGAACTCGACAAGATCATCGACCGTTCGCTTGGCGCCGCGCCCCCCTCGGCACCGATGCCGCCGCCCCAGCAACATCAAGCGCATCGCGCCCCCGATCCGCGCTATGCCGACCCGCGCTACCCGCAACACGGCGGCCATGGCCACCCGCACTACAAGAAAAAGCGCGAGGGCTTCCTCAGCGACCTGTTCGACTTCGACTGAGCTTATTTCGGCGGGAACACCGCCACCAGTTCCACTTCCAGCACCAGGGCCGGCGTGAACAGGCGCGGCACCTGCAGCCAGGTGGCGGCAGGGTAGGCGCTGGTGTACATGGCCTTGCGGAGCTCGTGATGCTTGATGAAGGCATCCAGGTCGGTTGCGTATACATTCTCCTTGACCACGTCCGCAAAGCTCAGCCCGTGCGCGGCCAGGGTCTTCTTCAGGTCGCCGTATACCTTGGCGATTGCCGCCGGCATATCGCCCGACGCCGCCGTGCCCGAGATATACAGGGTGTCGCCGACCCGGACGGCCTGGCAATAGCCCATCCTGTTCTCGAAGGCCGGATCCATATTGAAGCATTTCCTGTCCTGCGCGCTCGCGCCCAGCGGCAGGGCCAGCAGCAGCGCAGCCATCAACAGCTTCTTCATCAGTACTCCTCCATGTTGGGACGACCGGCCGATGGTATCGATACGGCGCCGGCAAGACTAGTACCAGCTCCTGAATATTTCTGGAACCAGCGCTTGACGATCAATAACCGTTTGGTTATAGTTTAATCCATAACTCACTGGCTATGGATTGACATGCACAATTCCCCCGATGCACTGTTCCGCGCGCTGGCCGACCCCACGCGGCGGGCCCTGTTCGAAAAGCTTTGTGCCGGCGGCGAGCAGACCGTTGGCGGCCTGACGGCACAGGGGCAGGTCTCGCAGCCGGCCGTTTCCAAGCATCTCGCCGTACTCAAGCAGGCCGGACTCGTGCAGGACCGGCATGAAGGACGGCAAACCCATTACAGCGCCCAGCTCAAGGCGCTGTCGCCCTTGCTCGACTGGACCAACCAGATGACCCGCTTCTGGGAAAGCCGGTTCGACGATCTTGAAGACCTGTTGAAAAGGATGGACCAATGAACGACACCGCAACCGCGCTCCGTACCGTTGTTGTTGAACGGGAGTTCCCCTATCCCCCGGAAAAGCTCTGGCGCGCGCTGACCCAGCCGCACCTGATCGAAGCCTGGCTGATGAAGAACGATTTCGTGCCCCAGCCGGGCCATCATTTCAACTTCACGGCGGAGTGGGGCGCAGTCAACTGCGAGGTGAGGGAAGTGGAGCCGCAGCGTACCCTGTCCTACACCTGGTCCGCCCACGGCCTGGAAAGCGTGGTGACTTGGACGCTGGAAGCTACTGGCAAGGGCACCCACCTGCGCATGGAACAGGCGGGCTTCCGTCCGGACCAGGAACAGGCCTACCAGGGCGCCAAATTCGGCTGGCAGCGCTTCTTCAACTCGCTGGAAGAGCTGGCGGCGAAGGAGTTCGCATGATGCGGGCGCTGCTACGCTGGCTGCACCTGCTGCTGGCGATTCCGATTATCGGATACGTGTATAGTCCCTTCGAGGTCCTGCCCAGCTACGCAGGGCCGACGCGCTACGTCTTCATGCCCGCCATAGTGCTGGCGGGCCTGTGGATGTGGAAGGGACATCTTGTCCGCCGCCTCTTCACAAGGAGCAATCCATGACTGAAGCTTCGGTTCAGATTGACGAGAAAATCGCAAAGCTGGGCGACTGGCGCGGCGCCACGCTGAGCCGTGTGCGCGCGCTGATCCATGAAGCGGTGCCGGAAGTGGTCGAGGAGGTGAAGTGGATGGGCACGCCCGTGTTCTCGCACAAGGGCATTATCTGCACCGGCGAAACCTACAAGTCGCACGTGAAGCTCACCTTCCTCAAAGGCGCCTCGGTGAGCGACCCGGCCGGGCTGTTCAATTCCAGCCTGGACGGCAATGCGCGGCGCGCGATCGACATCCGCGAAGGCGAGGAGCTCGATGCCAAGGCGTTCAAGGAGCTGATCCGCGCTGCAGCAGCCCTGAATTCGGCGCCTAAAAAGCGGGCGAAAGCCCCGGCCTGAATGCTCAGCCGCCCGCGCGGCGGGTATCGATGGCGACCCAGTTGGTCTCCCAGGCCTGGCCGCCATCGATGGAATAGGCCTGTTCGAACCGCCATTGCGTGCTCGATACAGGAATGACCAGGAAGCGGACGCGCACCTTGCGGCCGTCCACCATGTCGTCGCCGAAGAAGGTTCCCACGCCGTCTTTGAAGGCGCCGCGCATCGGTTCCGTCATGCGGCCGTTGGCCAGATTGGCAAAGTTCAGCGTCCATTCGCCGCTGGCCGGCTCGTAGAGGCGCAGCGATACGCCGGTGATGCGGCCGGCGGGGCCGCGCACATCCAGCTCCACCAGGTTGGCGCGCTTGTCCATTACCGGTTTCACCACCGAGGTGCCGGTGTAGGCGATCCAGTCGGTTTTGCCGCTGAGCGGTTCGCGCAGGCGCATCAGCTGGGTGTCCCAGCTGCCGATTTCCCAGTCGAAGTCGCGCTGGCCATCGGCGGCGGCCGCCGGGCCCAGGGCATATAGCAGGAAGATCGCAGGCAGTAGAGTTTTCATGAAAAGCACTCTATTCATCTGCGAGCCGCACGGCTAGGGCCAGCGGCGGGGATTTGCTGGGACTACGCGATGTCGCCGAGGTAGCGGATAATAGCGGCTACGCCGCATTTGCGCATCATTTGGAATCCCCATGGAAATTAAAGTCAACTTCCTCGATAAGCTTCGTCTTGAAGCCAAGTTCGATGATTTCACCGTCATCGCCGACCAGCCGATCCGCTACAAGGGCGATGGCTCGGCGCCAGGCCCCTTCGATTACTTCCTCGCCTCATCGGCCCTGTGTGCGGCTTACTTCGTGAAGTTGTACTGCAATACCCGCGATATCCCGACCGAACATATCCGCCTGTCGCAGAACAATATCGTCGATCCTGAAAACCGCTACCAGCAGATCTTCAAGATCCAGGTTGAGCTGCCGCCGGATATCTCCGAGAAGGACCGGCAGGGCATCCTGCGCTCCATCGACCGCTGCACGGTGAAGAAGGTGGTGCAGGCCGGCCCGGAGTTTGTGATTGAGGAAGTCGAGAACCTGGATGCGGATGCGCAGGCGCTGCTGACCATGAATCCGGCCGGGGAAGGGCGCACCTACATTCCGGGCAAGGATCTGCCGCTGGAACAAACCATCGCCAACATGACGCAGGTGCTGGCGGATATCGGCATCAAGATCGAAATCGCCTCGTGGCGCAATATCGTGCCCAATGTGTGGTCGCTGCACATCCGCGATGCGCATTCGCCGATGTGCTTCACCAACGGCAAAGGCTCGACCAAGGAAAGCGCGCTGGCCTCCGCGCTGGGCGAATACATCGAGCGCGTCAGCAATAACCATTTCTACGCCGGCGCGTTCTGGGGCGAAGACCTGGCCAATGCGGAGTTCGTGCATTATCCTGAAGAGCGCTGGTTCAAGCCCGGCCCCGATGATGCGCTGCCCGCAGAGATCCTGGACGAGTATTGCCTCGAAATTTACGACGCGGACGGCGAACTGCGTGGTTCGCACCTGTACGACACCAACTCCGGCAACGTGGAACGCGGCATCTGCTCGCTGCCCTATGTGCGGCAGTCGGACGGCGAAGTGGTGTATTTCCCATCCAACCTGGTCGAAAACCTCTTCGTCAGCAACGGCATGAGCGCCGGGAATACGCTGGCCGAGGCGCAGGTGCAATGCCTGTCTGAGATTTTCGAGAGGGCGGTCAAACGCGAGATCCTGGAAGGGGAGATCGCATTGCCCGATGTGCCGGACGAAGTGCTGGCGAAATACCCCGGCATCGTGGCCGGCATCCGCGGCCTGGAAGAACAGGGTTTCCCGGTGCTGGTGAAAGATGCCTCGCTCGGCGGCCAGTATCCGGTGATGTGCGTGACCCTGATGAATCCGCGCACCGGCGGCGTGTTCGCGTCCTTCGGCGCGCACCCGAGCCTGCAGGTGGCACTGGAGCGCAGCCTCACTGAACTGCTGCAGGGCCGCAGCTTCGAAGGCCTGAACGACCTGCCTCAGCCTACCTTCGAGAGCAACGCCGTGACCGAGCCCTATAACTTTGTCGAACACTTCATCGACTCCAGCGGCATCGTGTCGTGGCGCTTCTTCAGCGCCAAATCGGATTACGACTTCGTGGAATGGGATTTCTCCGGCCAGGGCGAGAACTCGAATGCCGAAGAAGCTGCCACTTTGTTCGGCATCCTCGAAGACATGGGCAAGGAAACCTATATGGCCGTGTATGAGCACCTGGGCGCCACCGCATGCCGGATCCTGGTGCCGGGCTATTCGGAAATCTATCCCGTGGAGGATCTCATCTGGGACAACACCAACAAGGCGCTGCTGTTCCGTTCCGATATCCTGAACCTGCACCGGCTGGATGACGCCAGCCTGGAAGCGCTGCTGGATCGCCTGGAAAACAATGAGCTGGACGAATACGGCGACATCGCGACCCTGATCGGCATCGAGTTCGACGAGAACACCGAATGGGGCCAGCTGACCGTGCTGGAACTGCGGCTGCTGATTAATCTCGCGCTGAAGCAATTTGGGGAAGCGCAGGAGCTGGCCGGCGCCTTCCTGCAGTACAACGACAACACGGTCGAACGCAGGCTGTTCTACCAGGCGCTGAATGCAGTGCTGGAAGTGCACCTGGACGAGGAAATGGAGCTGGACGACTACGTGGTGAACTTCCGCCGCATGTTCGGCGACGTCCGCATGGACGCCGCGCTCGGCGCGATCGACGGCAGCGTACGTTTCTTCGGCCTGACGCCGGCCAGCATGCAGCTGGAAGGGCTGGAACGCCACGAGCGCCTGATCGACAGCTACCGCAAACTGCACGCGGCACGCGCGAAGTTCGCGGCAGCGGTTCGCTAAGGGATCAGGCTTCCGGCGCTGTCCAGACCAGGTTCCACAGGTGGCCGTCGATATCCTCGAAGCCCTGGTCGTACATAAAGCCGTGGTCTTCGGGGGGATGCGGTATCCGGGCGCCGGCTGCGGCGGCTTTGGCGATCAGGCTGTCGAGTTCTTCGCGGGTATCGCAATTCAGGCAAATGACGAGTTCATTGGCCTCCCTGGCGTTCGCGAGCGGCTTGTCGATCAGCGACTTGAAGAAGGGTTCAGTCGTCAGCATGGCCTGGATGGTACCGTCGACGATGTTCATGAACGCCGCGTTCTCGCTGCTGAACCGGGCATTGAAAGTGAAGCCGATAGCGGAAAAGAAGGCCTTGGACTTTGCCAGATCCTTCACGGGCAGGTTGAGGATGATCTGATTCTTCATAGAGTGTCCTTTGTTGATGTGTGTTGAGGCGACCGGTGCATCAAGCATACGACGGGCGGCGTGACACAAAATCGACACAGCGCGCTTACGTAATTGTGCCCCGTCATTGATTGATCGTCATAGAGCGAAAAACACTATCTTCCGGCAGAAAAAGTGAGTCTTTTCGTAAGAAACTCATTACCTAAAGACTCATCCGAAACGTAGTTTTTATCTAATTTGTCCTCCAACACTCTAGCCGAATGACACCTACCTAAACGCTCATGCGAGGTGTTTTTACTGTCAAAAATGCATGCCCGAGTTCGAGGTCCCGTCCAACCAAAATGTGGTTTGCAGCGCTCTGGAATGAAGGCCCTTCAGAGCGTTTTCAATCGCTAACGATTCTTCATCACGTTGTGAAAATTGAGGTTTGGATGAAAATAGGACATTACCTTCGGAGTCAGGCCCTCGACCTGCGCAAGAGCCGATCTCCGAAAGGGTGTTGGGGGACCCATCTCGAGCGAGGCAGTGTCGCGTTCTCTCCGCGAACTTTTATATCCACTTATTTTTTGTTTTATAAGTTCAGCATCGGACTTCTGCTAGTGTGCGCAAAAGATCGGCCGCTCCAAGCTCGACCAGGGCGAGTCACAGCATCAAGTTGTCTCGGTCATCTCATCGTCGGCAAAAACCATATTTTCACGGGCGAGGTCGGCTGCTCTGAGCGCCTGGTCATAGACGGCAATTTGCTCCTTCACGGTAAGGATGCCGAAGGCATGCTTGATGGCTCGCCCGACGCCCGTATGCAGGTCTAGAACGTCGAATCCGTCCCGAAAAACGATCTGGCAGGTGGGAGGGCGCCGAGGTGAAAACCAGCCGCTGCCCGGCGACGACCATTGTTCGGAGAGCTGAAGCTTGATCAGCCGCTGTTGTTCGAACGTGTGACGTGATGGACGGTATAAGTAGAGCCCTATCTGCTTCAGTGGAATATTGAAGGCGCGAGCGGCGACGTGCTCATACATCTGTAGCAGCATAGTTCGATAGGAGAGAAGGGATGGGGTGTTGGGGAGTTCATGAATCATTATGGCGAGCTGGGGGTGCTCGCTCGCCTGCGCTGTCAGCACGGTGCTGGCAAAAAAGACCTTATAGATGCTCCCCAGCTGCGTGCCATAGTACAGCGGCTGAAATCCTTGCTTCAGGAAGCGCTGGTCCTCTGCCATAGTGAGTTCTGCTTGCTCGTAAGGGCGCCACTGGCCGTCAACGTCCAGCACCTCCAATTCATCTATCGGCAAATACTGTTCGCTCCACTCTTGCGCCTCGCTTCGTTCGTCAACACGCCAGAAGAGAAATGCGCTCCCTTCCAGCGCATCGTCAACATCCTTTCTGAAGTGGGCAAGAAATGCGCAGTCCGCACGCACTCGCTGCACGACGATTGCTTGCGTGTTCGTTGAGATCGGCAGGTGCCGGCGCAGTGCTTCTTCGTCTTGCCAAAAGCTGATGCGGAAAATTCCCTGGCCTTCACGAAGCTCCTTCTCGGCTTCTATAAGAGGCCGGTGTGGGAAGCCCTGTCTATTCTTCATGCTCCAGTAGTGGGCGCGCAGTCCCCCGCCTTCGAGCTCACGGTGCGTTTCCAACGGATCGTAACGGTATAGATACATGTAGGTCCAAGATGGTGGTGTTAGGACGGCCCGCGGATCACCAGTAGGTACGGCCGCGTGTGCCGGGCAGCTGTCGCTAGCATTCCTATGATTGCACCATAGAAATATTTTGGCAATCGCTACGCATGAGGGCACAAGGAGCACACCATCCGAACCACATCGCCGCTGGCTTGAGTGTCGACGGTGATTGTCAGCCGTCTCTGTTTTGGAAGCCGACGCCGGTCAGAGGGACGCCATCGTCACAAAGGAGCGGAAGTCAAAACAGTCGTCGAACCGCAGCCCATGCCGCATGCTCACACTCGTCAGCTCCTGAGCGTTAGGCATTCCAGCGTCCAACGCCCGGGAGACGAGGATCCGTCGGACGCTTGGAGGACTGATGCGTCCAAGCTTGGGTAGGCCTGCGCGGGTGAAAGCGCGGAATACTGGCCCACATTCGATGCTTGAAGACTTTAACCAGGTGCCTAACGCTGCAATTGGATTGAGCGGTTGGAACATGTCTTCGTATATCACGCTGTGTGCGCCGTCGGGTAGGAAGTCTTGAACGCCTGGTGGAATCGAAACAATTAGCCCATTCTTTTGCCAGATAAGGTGGGACGTGTCGAGGGAGACTAAGGCACTTGAGCCCAAGGCACCGCAAAAACCCAGTTGCACCAATGCGCTGTCACGTAGCGCCATCAAGGATGGTTCACGGGCCAGGTGCCGGACCAGTTCGATAAGACGATCTATGTGCAGGGTCTTAGCCCGCGCTTTGAGCACCGGGCGTGATTGTACTAGTTGGGCGAAGGCGTCTCGGACGGCTATCGACTTGACCGGATTAGGAAAATTTTGCTCTACATGCCAACGGGAGAGTGCCGCCAGGCGCATGGCCAATGTGGCCCTGCTGGCTTTAGGCGCATGCGCTTCAAGGTACTTCAAGATCGCGGCCTCGCTGGCAGGCAGAAGGCCTCCCCAGTCAATGAAATGCCATACAGCTCTACGGTATAAGCGTTTAGTGGTCGGGGCAAGTTTGGATTGAAGGCTTCCGATATGAATAAGCGCCGCCACCACAGGGTCGCTTCTGCCCCCACCACGCAACGAATCTGGAACGCCGAACATCTCTTCAAAATCCGGATCGACACGATGCGCCATGATGGACCTCCGCTCCTGCCTAATGCGTAGATGATGACCTGCTGATCGCGCGCTAGAAAAAAGTCGCATTTTCCGCGTCGTGAACTACATTGTATGGATGCCGGGCAGGCATGGGTAGAGTTGCGCTTAAAGCGTTAGACCCAGATTAGATAAGGAAGTACCAGTATGCACTAGCACAGAAGAGAGAGGGGAGGGAGGCGTTACGCCAATAACGCATCCCTTTGAAAATTTGACGCCGTGTGAATTGATTATGCTCGCATCAACGGGTGTGGTCAAGTATCAGTGCGTCCCAAAATCCTCGCATCAAGGAAAAAAGTTGGAGGCGTACATGAAAGTACACACGCTGCGAACTCCATCCCCGGAGTTGGTGAGCCGGTCGATACAGGTCAATGCGGCGTTGAAGGCGCGCAGGACCCCGCAATCGAATGTATGGTTCTTCGACTCGCCGAAAAATAACACGCGGCTATCGATCGAAACCGACCTCGCGTTCATGCATCTCGTTCTCCTGGAAGGTGATCCATCAGTAGTCCGCTACTGGCCTGTCCAGCGTGGCGAATATAATCTTCCGGCCGCTGCTGGAACGTCAACGCGTATCGATCGCCGTGATGGCTCCCAAGAGTGGTGGCACTTCAAGCGTGTAACAAGAACTGAACGGCGGGCCGCGACAGCGAAAGCGAGCGAGCGCAACGAAGTGCGCGATGCTGCGCAGTCTGCTGGTGCCGTCTATCTCATCAAAACTGACACCGATTTGCGCGACGAGGTGTTCAGGTTCGATAACTGGCTGACGCTTTGCGCGGCCATGACGCGATGCCGCGGGCATTTTCTCGGCCACGAGATGGATCGGATAGCGCAACGGCTCGACCTGCAGGACGCCGTCACACTCAAGGCGCTGCTCACCTTGGAGGATGCCGATCCCGCGTTAATGCTGGCAGCCGTCGCACGCGCGTTACAGGCCGGCGCGATCGCCACCGAACTCAAATTGCGGCGCATCTCGTACGACTCGTTGATTATGAGGCAGGTATCATGAGATCCGGTTCACGACGCAGCTTAATCCCGTTGCCCTACCGGGATACAACAGCGTGGCCGAGGCCGGACATGAACGTACTGCCACGCGAAGCTCAAAATGCGTACAAGGCCAGGTGCGATGCGATCGATATGTATAACGCAGGTGCCTGTTGGGACGATATTATTGCGGCAACCGGCAAAGACCGCTCTGAGGTTCGGCGACTAATCCTACGCTGCCTCATACTCTCGGACGACGGCTCAATCTGGGGCTATCGCGCTCTCATAAAAGGCGTTCGCATCAAGCCATACACACGGGTTCAGGCAGTAAATCACAGCCCTGGTAGCGGCTCAGGGGGCTGTGCAGGCGCGCTATCGCAGTTGCTCGCACGATTTCCTGACCTGGTAGAAATGCTCTGTAATCTGTACTTCAAGGAGAAGACGCGCGGGCAGATGCCCGAAGCGCGTGAATCCTATACTTCGATCCATGACAAGTTCCTGACCGCCTTGCGCAAACTTGGATTGACAGATTCGGACTGGCCTTTCAATACCGCAGACCGCGGCTACAAAACGATATACCTTTATTTGCGCGATCTCGAAACAGAGCAATCCCAACGCGCGGTGTCTGCCCGACATGGTCTGAATGCAGCGCGGCGCGGCAAGGTTGGCACCGGCTACGAGCGACTGTTTCCGGCCCTGCGACCGTATGGCGCGGTCCAACTCGATTATCACAAAATTGATGCGGCCTCGGTGCTGTTGGTGGAAAACGATCACGGTGAACAATTCGAAGTCCCTCTGTCAAGATGGCATTTCGGACTGATGGTTGAGGAGTTCAGTTCAGGAGTAATCGGTTATTGTGTCGAACTGGAACTAACACCAAGCAGTGACGGCGCCCTGGAAGCGGTGTCCAGCGCGATTGTCGGGATACCCGCTTGGCAGCTCGCCGGTGCGGGAGAGGGGCAGGCGAACCAGATACTGATCGGCCAACTGCTGCCTGAATTGGCGGGACAATGCTTTAGTGTGCTGAAGGTCGATAATGGATGGGCGAACGCTGCCCATGAAGTGGTCAATAATATTATCGGTACAGTCGGCAGCGCCGTCAATTTTGGACCACCCTATGTCTGGGCGCGGCGCGACCTAGTCGAGCGCCTTATCGGTGAGTTTACTAGGCGAGGTTTGCAGCGCCTACCTTCAACATACGGTGCGGGGCCTCAGGACACTCGCGTTAAAGAACCGGCGGCGCAGGCAGCTAAGTTTCGCATCAAACTCAAAAGCCTGATCGGCATCTTTGAACGCTGCATCAGTGAACACAATCAGGCGTCCTCAGAAGGTATGCAATGGAGTTCGCCTGTGCGCGTCCTCAGAGGAGCGTTGGACAACTCTTCTAGTGGACTGTTTTCTCAACCGCTTCCCGAGGCGGTTAAGGCCTATCCCGCACTGATGATGCATGTCGAGGAAGTCGTCGTTAAAGGGAGCCTCGAAAAAAATATACGCCCCTACTTCAATCTGGACCGGCATAAGCATACAAATCATGATCTGAGCAAAGCGTTTTGGCTGATCGGTAAAACGCTGGTCGTCTCGGTCGACAGGCGCCTGGCACGCCTGGTCTATGCAACTGTCAAGGAAACGGGGCAAGCACTCGGTCAAATGTATCCGAGCGGCCCTTGGGCCGATAGCGACTGTTCCTGGCGGGACCGCAAGCTTCTTATGCGTTCGGGAAAAGCCAAGCGAATGGCCTCGTACGGCGAAGATCCTCTGGAGATGGCGCGACAGGAAGGTTTAGCCGAGCTCAAGGCACTCGGGAAAGCCGGCAGGCGCCGCACATCCCGCGTCGCGCTCAACGTGGCCAAGATTGAGCGTCAGCAGGCCAAGGCGAGAGCGATCGTCAAGGAACCTGATATGACGTCCGCTCCCGTCCAGCCGACTCCCCCGCGCAACCCGGGGGAGGATGACGACCCCAGTGGCCTTTACGACATTCCCAGTATCGACTAGGAGGCAACGATGGGTGCATCAAGACTTGATACGACAACGGCACATGACTTGGCTGAACTGGTGCTAAACCATCCGCTGTATGCCCACACCGTGCTGCTCCAGACACCTCCCATTGACGAGATCTTCAAACTCGTGAAACTAGCGATCTTGCTGCGCGATTCAGGCTGGGTATTCACTGGAGAGAGCGGTATCGGCAAGACGGACGCGCTCGACCGGGTGAAAATGCTGATTCGGCATCAATTCCCACGCATCTGTATGTTCACCCATGATGCACATAATCAGCAGATCGCTTCGATCCGTGCGTTCTTCAAACACTTTCTAACGACAATCGGCCACAGCGAGCTAAAAGGCGAAACGCCCGACCTGCGCCATAGGGTGGTTCGGATGCTAGTTGATGATGCACGGGTGTCCGGGATCAACCTCATCGTAATGTTTATCGATGAAGCGAGCGCCTTAGGCTTGCAAGACTTCCTTTTCCTGAAGGACATATACAACGATTTGGGGCGCAGCGACATCCAGTTCGTGACGATCCTGATGGGGCAATCGCCAGATATCGAGCACGTGATAGAGATGCTTCGTACAAACAACCGCCATGATTTGGTGGGGCGTTTTGCCAGCAAGGTCTACGCGGTGCGGGCCTATGACAGCGTAAAGGACCTGCAAGTGATCTTTAAGGCGATAGATGATCGGCAGTTCCCTGAGGGATCAGGCCACCATTGGACGCAGCTAATGGTACCAAACGCATGGGATGCGGGATTTCGGCTGGAGCACGAAGCAACTCGGGCATTCGATGCCATCGTGAACGGCACGGGCAAATCGCGCAAGATCGCGTTTCCCGCAAGGCAGACTTTCCTGGCCATACGCTACTACCTCCTGGATGCCGCGGAAAGGGACTGGCGCGGGAAGACGCAACCCGATTCGGCTTGGAGCAAAGCGATAGCGTACGCAAAGCTGCAGGATTCGCTCTTTGAACAGGCAAGAGCGCGCAAACGCAGCGCGGCAGCTAAAGAGAGCACCAATGACTCAGGGAGCACCGATGAATGAGCGTAAGCATGTCTGGTCGGGGAGCGACTTGAGCCCATTGGTTTACGAGTCACTGGTCAGCAGCGTGATGCGACTTGCATGGCGCAATGCGCTGTGCCGGGCCCAGCTCTGCGCAGGACTTAGCAAGTATAAGGTCGCCTTTACGGTCGATACCGACCTGCTCCGTGAGAAGACCGGATGGTCGTTCAAGCCGAGCGAACTTGATTTGTTCGAGGTCGCCCAAAAACTTGAGGAAGCCAGGTGGCGCGAATCCTCATTCAGGTACTGCCCAATCTGCCTGGAAGCTTGTTACCACAGCGATTTGTATCAATGCCGCGCGCTCACAGCATGCCCGCTGCACCACGTACCCCTGTCAATTACGTGCTACAGCTGTGGTGCGCCCACTGCCAAGTACGGCTGGTCGAGGGAAATGATTAACCGCCCATACGAATGTTCTCGTTGCGCGCAAAGTGTCGCCGGCGCACAACCGAGCCTGGAAGGGCACCTTGACTTGCGCAAAGATGAGGACCTGTTACGGCGTGCGCTGGAGCCATATATTCGCTGGTGGGTTGAGGGAAAGCGAAGCCGGGGGAGGGTACACCAGTTGCGTGCTGAACACTGCGAGGGACTGCAGCGGCAATGGTGTGAGATCGACGATTTTCTGCGGGCCGTTGCGAGCGTGGGGAGAAGCGAGCCTTACTATATACGATCTTCAAATTACGACCCAACGAGCATCACGGTGCTGCGCTGGAAATGCCGGATTACTGACCTGCGCGCGGCCAGGCGTGATGTGGGGCGACGCAGCTGGACGGAGCGTACACGCGTACCCACTTCGGTCTATCGCTGCACGCTCAGGATGCTCGCGCGCTGGGTCGCCACACGCATGGGTTGGGGCTGCATCAGCAGGTTTGACGATTTGTTTATTAGTGCCGGCCGGGATGTCTCTTCCTATCCGCCCGAGCTCGTAGCATTGCTGGGGATGCGCTGGCAGCTCGAGCAGCGTTGTTCGCGCTATAGCTTGGCGAAGCAGTGGCCGCTGCGCACCGCCGAGCTCGCTGATGAGCCGTCGGTCGACATGGCGCTATTTCATCACCGAACACCCCGAGTGGGTTGGCGCGCAATTTTCCTTGCAATTTACGCGGCTTGGTATTGGCGATTGCGATCAGGTGTGAGCAGCATCGGTGACGCCATGCACTTCGCGATCGATGCGCAAGCTGATCGAGCCTATATTTTTTGTCGCAATGCTGTATTCACCCAAACGAGGGGCCAATGGGTGACCTTCGTCGCGCCTTACGCCGATGATGGATGGTTCGTGGGCGAGGTTGCCTTCCTGGGAATTGATGGGCTTCCGCTCAACGGCGCCGATGTCATCACCTACCGGCGTGTGGCACCAAGCACCACCAGCGGACAACAAGATTTTTGACAGCGTGTCATTAGCGTAGTTATTTTTGAACGAAAAAGCCATCACCAAATAAGGCGACCGCATAAGTTGACGTGCGGGTCCGTGACGTACGCTCCACGGCGCGACGCTGCGGCTTCCTGTGCTCTATTGTGGCCCAATTATGGGAGGCTCGTTCAATGGGCTCTCCAGCAGTTTTGCGGCGCGCGAGTTACTCAGTTGACCTTGCCTGAAGTAGCCCAGCACCGCTGACGTGCTGGCGTGGCCAGTCATGGCCATGGTATCGGCCAGCGATATGTCATGCCGGCCCGCCTCGGTGACAAAGCCGCTGCGGATCGAATGTGCCGAGAAGCTGCTATCGAGGCCTGCCTCGGCGCACCGTACCTTGATGATGTCACGCACTGCAGCCGGTGACAGTGCCTCGCCGACCAGGCCGCCACGACGCACTCGGCGGAATACGGCGCCGTCCTTGATATTGCTGGCGGCCAGCCAAGCATCTAACGCGCGCGCGGCGCGGCCGATCACAGGCTTAACGTTGGTCGTGTGATCTGCGCCGTCCTGGTTTGTTTTGGAGTGTCCCATAGTGTAGGAATAATCGCCGTTGGGCTGGCGCACCAGGTTCATGACGGTCGCGGCGGTCACTTCCGAGCGTCGCCGGCCACCACTCGTCCACGCAAACAGTAGCAGCGCTCGATCGCGCAGGCCGCGTAACGAGTCATCGCAGGTTGCCAGAAGTGCTTCCAGCGGCTCCCTGGTCAATGCCGGTTTCTTGTGCACGATCGTGCCGCGCTTGGCATAGGCCCGGCGCGTCTTGGCCAGGAGCTCACGCACGGGAGGTTCTTGCGTGGGGTTAGGCGCGTTCTGCAGCTGATGAACTTTCGATAGTACGCTGATCCGATGCAGCAAAGTGCTGAGTGCAGGAGCGCCTGTCCGTCCCTTGAAGCCGCGATTGACCAGCGCTTGGTCGACCAGATGAGGCAGATCCGTTATCAGGCCCTCGGGTGTTGAGCGCTCAGCGTGATCGACAACGAACTGCAGGACGACCGGTACCGGGACCGGTAACGTGAGTGCTGCGTGATAGCGCAGTGCGTACCATGCGCCCCAGTAGCGCATCGCGCTGCGATAGCTGCGCAGGGTGTTTTCGGCATCCCCTTCATGGAGCAACTGGCGCACTGCGATTTCGGTAAATCGGCTCACGATGGCTGGATCGAGCGGTGTCACACCGATTGGCGCCAACAGCTCGGGGCGGATGTGCACCGTGGCAGGCGGGCTAGCAATATGCTTTTTCATTACATATTCTGTATGATGTATAACAGGTATGAAAAAATACTCTCGATAAGATTTCATTATCGAGGGTAATTATCGGACATCGCCCAGAAATAGCAAGGGGAGGACTTATGCCACGCGGCATCACAGAAACCGACGTCTGGCACGCTGCCGACGCCTTATTGTTGGCAGGCGACCGCCCGACCATCGAGCGCGTGCGCCAGCAGCTCGGGCGCGGTTCTCCCAACACCGTCAGCCCCCACCTCGACACCTGGTTCCGCGGTCTAGGGGCGCGGATCAAAGATCCCCAGGCGTTCGCGGCACCGGCGGCCGTACCGGACCCTATCGCGCAGGCGGCAGCTCACTTCTGGCAGGTGGCGCTTGCCGATGCGCGGAGACAACTCGAAACAGAGGTGGCGAGGGAGCACCATGAACTGGCCGCGGCGAAGCTGCAACTGGACGACGCGCGCCTCGCTTTGGCTCAGCAAGAAAATGTTCAAATGGCGCGCCAGGAGGGAATCGCGGCGGCCATGCGTGCCATGGAGTCACAATTACACGCTTCCAACGAGCGAGTGGCGTCCCTCGAACAGCAATTGGCGGACGCAACGCGCGAGGGCCAGGCATTGGAGGCGCAGTGCCTGGCGCATGAGAACGATAAAGAGGCATTGCGCGCGCAGCTGCAAGATGAACGCACGCGCCAAGAGGCCGCGCGAATAAAACTCGAGGAACGGGCCGCAGCCAATGAGCAGCGCTGGAGCCTCGAAGTGGATCGGGCCAGAGAGAGCGCAAAACAAGCGCAAGCGCAGCTTTCCAGGAGCGAGACGCTGCGAGCCGAGCAGCTCTCTGGGTGGAACACGGAGCGCGATCGTCTCGAAGCAGGCTTAGCCACGATGACTGAGCGGTTAACACGGCAACAGAGTGAGGTGGATCAGGCAAAAGCAATGTTGGCTATTGCTGAGAACAGCCTCCTCGCCGCAACGACGTCCG
The DNA here is from genome assembly GCF_045984285.3 of Pseudoduganella rhizocola. Lineage (NCBI taxonomy): Bacteria > Pseudomonadati > Pseudomonadota > Betaproteobacteria > Burkholderiales > Oxalobacteraceae > Pseudoduganella > Pseudoduganella rhizocola. The sequence continues at coordinate 414,629 of NZ_JBJQIK030000003.1, read as the reverse complement.
CGGCGCAGCGCGAGATAACACTGTTATCTCAGATCGAGCGGCTACAAAACCAGCTCAGTGCGGCGTTGGACCAATTAAAGGTGAAAGACGATGAACAAAGCGCACTGTTACGTTCATTCATGCAAAGCATGGTAGGCAATACTAAGCGGTCTGGGCGCCGAGGCAGCAATGCAGCTTCCGAGGGGTAACAAACTTTTGGGGATAAGGCTTCGCTGCAGCTTTACAAACCAAAGCTGCAAAGGTTAGTAACGGCAACCTTAAGGCACAACGCGATGGTGAGCCGCTGTCGTTCGTGATAGTGTTATTTCTTTCTTGCATCAGGGTGCACCTGATGTATATCTGCGAGTAGACGTTTGCAAGGGCCCCAGCATCCAATCGCCCATTCATTGTCATCTCGAACAAGGTCGGACTGAGATGGAAAGCGAGAACAACCAAATGCGCAGCGCCTGGCGCAACTTCGTGATGAAACCATGAGCGAGCACCTCCTCTATAACGACCAGCCCATTGAAAGACCGGACGACGATCGGTTCGGTGTCGATCCCTTTGCGCGCGCGCTAGCGGCGAGCATTCTCAAGATGCAATCCCCTCAAGGGTCGGTGATCGGCCTCAACGGCCCATGGGGCTCTGGCAAGAGCAGTGCAGTCAACCTCTGCAAATATCACTTGGCTGATGCGGTTAGGTCAGACAAGCTGGTCGTCATCGATTTTGCTTGTTGGTGGTTCAGAGGCGAGGACGCGCTCGCTCTTGCCTTTTTCCGCGAGCTATATGCTGGCTTAGGCCCCAGCCTCGGCGATAAGGTCAAGAAAAAGTTACCGAAGCTTGGGGCGCGCCTGCTCCGCGCCGGCGCGCTGGTTGGGAAGGTAGCGGAGGCCGCTGGTGCGGTCATCGCTGGTGGCATCGCGGAGAAGGGCATGGAATGGCTGGCGGGCCTCATCGAACAAGATGAAAGTGTCGAGACGCTTCATGCCGATCTGGCGAAGGCATTGCGGGAACAGGATAAGCGCTTTCTCATCGTCATCGACGACATCGATCGCCTCGCGCCTGACGAGGCCTTGTTAATCTTCCGGTTGGTCAAGTCGGTCGGTCATTTGCCAAATGTCATGTACCTGCTGGTCTATGATCGCCCGCTTGCCGAGAAGATCGTCAGCGAACGCTTCCCTTCGGAAGGTCCGCACTATCTGGAAAAAATCGTGCAGGCAGCTTTCGAGCTGCCTGACCCATCTGCGCTAGATGTTCAGCAGCATCTGCTGTCGATGATCGGATCGATCTGCGGTTCGCCAGCAGAAGAGGACCTCGTCCGCTTCATGAACATTTTCTACGAAGGTATTTCGCCGGCGATGCGTACGCCGCGGGATGTCACGCGCTTCGTCAATTCGTTGAGCGTGTCCTGGCCAGCCGTTGCTGGAGAAGTGGATCGCGCCGATTTTCTGGCGCTGGAGATGCTCAGGATGTTGCATCCGACCGTCTATCGAGCTATTCGTCAGAACAAGGAGGAACTGGTCGGCGGCAGGAGCAGAGAGGAGCGTGATCGCGAAGCAACAGCAAAACGGATCGATGGCGTGTTCTTTGGCGCTGAGCCCCCGCAAAGACAAGACAGGGTGCGTCGGCTGCTAATGCGGCTGTTTCCTGTTCTGGAGTCCGTTTGGGCCAATATGCACTACGGAGACGGGTTCGCACGCCAATGGGCGTTGGAACGTCGGGTTTGTTCAGCCAACTACTTTGATTCCTACTTCCGGTTTGCAATCGGCGACGAGGTACTCACAAGCACCGAATTGGACGCATTTCTCGCTCGGGCTGATGACGTCGAGTACGTGAAATCCACGCTGCACCAGTCCGTGACGGCGATTAGGCGCTCAGGCGGCACGAAAGCCGCTGTATGGCTCAATGAGCTGCATACGCACGCAGAGCGGGTTGATCGAAACAAAGTCGAACCGCTTCTGACCGCACTATTTGAAATTGCCGATGAGATCAATGTTGAGGCCGATAAAGCAAAGGCCTTTAGCATGGGTAGCAATGAACTTCGTCTGCATTGGCTATTGCGAGCGTTGACCATGGAACGCATGACTCTGGATGAGCGCTCAGCCCTTTTCGTAAAAGCTTGCAGAACAGCCTCCCTCGGCTGGCTTGCCGACTTCACCCGATCAGCGTGGACCCACTATCACCCAAGGGAAGGCAAAGAACGCGAGCCGCCAGAGAAGTGTCTGACCACCGAGGCAGATGCGGAAACACTCCGTGGTCTCCTTCGGTCGAGAATCGAGGCCGCTGCTGCGGACGGCACGTTGCTTGCACACCGGGATTTGGCGTTTCTACTGCATTGGTGGATGGACCTGACGAGTGACGATGGTGCTTCTGTTCGTGCATGGACTTCCGCGGCCTTCGCCACCGACGATGGTGTTCTTCAGCTCGCCAAGGCATTCACGTCATACGGTTGGACTCAGGGAATGAGCTTCGTGGGCTTGGGCGATGCGGTGGCGAAGCGTGTGGCCCACGTCAGCCCCCAGAGTATTGCTCGTCTGATGGATTTGGAAGCATTTAGGGCACGCGTCGACGCCGTAGCGGCCGTTGGCGACAGCGTAGAAGTGCAAGAGTTTCTGGAGGCTTGGCAGCGTGCCGACCGAGGGGACATTGACTGAGGATAGGACCGACATGCCGACTAAGCGCCCCCACGCCGCAGCGAAGTTTCATCACGCATATATGTCGGCCCTACGAAGTCAAACTGAACCGGCGCACGTTCTGGCCAATATTCTGGTCCAGAAGCTCCGCGAGCAGGGGATCGATGGCTCAAAGCACTTCGATATAATTGAACGCGCCGCGGGGCGGGTGTTGGCCGCACCATCGGTCGCTGAGCAGTCGAGCTTTGACCTGGACCTTGATGACGAAGTCACAGGTGGCCGTGACGTCAATATTCATCTGGATAGCACGGACCTTGAGCGGGCGATTGAAGGAATCACCACTGCCATTGAAGCAGCATCCCGCGATATCTACGACTCGTTTAGCACGACTGCATTGCAGAATGTCTTGAAGAATCCTGCGGAGCGCCTTCTACACCTAAAAAATGAGCGTGATGCTTTCATGCGGCGGCTCGAATTGACTTGGGCTGGACCTTTCAAGTTGCTCGACATCCACGTGGCTCTTTGCCAAGAAATCGGCGAAGCACGGAATGAATGGCTCAGAAAGCGACGACGCAGAGCTAAGGACATCGCGGTAGTGGATGTCGTTACGCGCCTGCACGGTCGGACCGTACAAGTTGCCGGTGAAGTGCAGGCTCTGTTGCGTAATGGTTTTGCTGACGGCGCGATGTCGCGCTGGCGAACGATGCACGAATTGACGGTTACCGCAATGCTGATCGCCGAGCGCGGTCCGGACGTCGCGGAGCGTTACATCGCCCATGTTAGTGCGGACTCAATCAAAGCCGCCCGTCAGTATCAGCGGTACGCCTCCGTCCTGCAGCATCGCCCAATCTCTGCGCGCGAACAGAAGCGTCTGGATGCTCTGGCAGTCGATCTCGAGCGCAACTACGGCAAGCCATTCCTAAATGACTACGGCTGGGCCGCTGACACGCTAGGTAATCCAAACCCGACTTTTTTCAGCATTGAGGCCGCCGTAGACCTCGACCACTTGCGGCCATATTTCAAACTGGCGAGCAACACAGTACACGCGGGCGCAAAAGGCACATTCTTTCGTCTGGGCATTCTCGGCGACGGAGACGGCATTCTGGCGGGCGCCAGCAACGTGGGCTTGCAAGAAGCGGGGCGGTTAGCTGCTCTTTCGCTTGCGCAAATCACGACAGTTCTGCTTTTGATTCATCCGAACACTGACAGCATCATCTGGTCCCGTGTACTCAGCAGCCTTTCATCCAAAATTGAAAAGCAATTCGTCAGGGTGCAGCGACGCATTGAACGGGAAGAGCGCCAGCGTCGAAAGGGGGAAACGTGAGTGCCTAGGGAATGTCTTCATTTGACAGTCGTTCAGATCGCGGTCGTGAGTGGTGGGCAACGATCCTGGTGCCGCCTGCGCACTACTTCTGGATCTCCGCTTCGACGAGGCAGATCAGTTCAGAAGGCGACATCTTCAGCGCCTTGGCTAAACGGAAAATGATCTTCAATGCGGGCTGGTTTATGCCGCGTTCAATCAAACTGACATAGTTTCGTTCCACTCCTGCCTCAAACCCCAGTTGTTCCTGCGATAGCCCGGCTTCTTTCCGAACACGACGCAGGACTGTTCCAAATGCGACAGTCGGATCCAATCTTTTCTCCCAATATATTGGGAGAAATATCAATCCTGGGCTAGTATTAGGTCTTCACAATATATTGGGAATTTTTGATGACTGGCCGCGATTTCTATGCTTTTTTCTCCAAGCTTCTCCCGCTGTCGATCCTGGCTGCTACCACAATCATCCTTAGTGGATGCGCCAGCTCGGCCACCAAAGCTTCGGTGCAAATTGTGGGCAAGTCCGACAATATCTACGCGCGGGTAACAAGTGTGGGGAAGCTAGACCCCGATGACATCGCCAAGGCGTGCGAGAAGGAGTCAGCAAGTAGCGACCGAGCTGCGAAAATCTGCGCTAACAGGTCTGATTACGAACTAGCGCGAGTGGTCTACTTCATTGTCGACAACCGACTCATCTATGGCGCCGCGGCCGTCCCCAAAGCTGACCAGATCAAACCGAAGTACATCATCCAAATGGAGCCGAAAATGGGGCTCGCCCGATATCGGCAGCTCGTGGCGACCAGCGATACTGATACTTGTAAATGGATTGGGCCAACGCCAGAATTCATCAACGGCAGCGGAGGCATTGTCACCGGCTTTTTAGCGGGCATGCTCATCGTACCCGGCGTGGTGATGCTGGCTAGCGACGCGATGAGTGCAGGAGTTGAATGCAACGGCTACAGCTACAAAAGCATCGTTGCCGAAGCCAACAGAAAGTGATGGCCGAGTCGTACCGAATAGTTGGTGATAAGACTTTGGAACTGCGACAGCTGGAATCGGTTGCCAAGGGAGCACCCAATGCTCAGGACCTACGATGCGCATGAGACGAAAATGTTCTTCGCCGCCGGAGAGGGAGTCCGGACATGGCGAGCTGTGTATCTTGAACTGCGTATTCCCCATTTCCTGGTCTGTTATACGACGCCGGAAGGTCGGGATCAATACACGGATACATGTCTACTCACTGATCAGACTGACGTCCTAAACTTCTGCTTAGCTGCGCGTCCGGAACAACATAGGAAGGTGGCTCAAATTCTGGCCCTTCTCCCGACCGGTGGGGCAGGGTGGAGAGCGGACGAAGTGACGCAGGTGTGGGGGGCTGGCGATGAACACAGCATTGTCGGCCCTGTCTTATTCGTTACGCGCGGGGGACTAAGGTTCGGCATGCATTCTGCTCGTCAAAAGCCACCACATCTCGTCTGGACGTCCAATTAGGGCGGGACTGCAGGGGTGCCATTGGGTCCGCTTCGCCGTTGAGCAGGAAGTCGCTTCAGCTTACGACACATATGCAGCTCGAAGGCATCGACTTCCGACGTGCCAAGTACGCTTATCGCGCTGGACGAGAGAAATCCGGTGTGGTTGGGGGCTATGCATGACGATGCACTCGACGACGGCAGCGATTCGATCTCGTGCAAAACGTGGCAGCCCCTGATCGCACGGAAGCGCCGCACTCGGCACTGCCCCGAAATGAAAACGACCGCAAATGCGGCCGTTAATTGGCGCGATGACTTAGGAGACCACGCGCTGCGCGCGGACAATCACCGCTGCCCCGGGCAGAGTACGGAAGGTACCTTTTGCGAGCGCATCAGCAAACTTAGCTGCGACATTCTCAAAGCTCTTGCTCTTAAGCTCAGCAATTTCAGAGTTCAGTTCGCGCTTTTGCTTTTTATCGGTCGCCATGGAAATCTCCGAATTTAGTATTTGGGGCTGCCGGCCACTTTCTTGCGAGAAGTCCAGTCATCGCGCACTTCAGCAGACATCAGCTTCTTCTCACCATCTGAAACAGGCCCAGCCGCTGCTTGCTGCTGAGCTTGGTCGGGGTATTTGCGCTTTAGTTTCTCAACGGCCAAGTCAAATTGCCGCACCAGTTCCGCCGGGTAATGTCTACCGATACTTTCGCGGTAGCGCTTCTTAGCGGCCTCAACCGCCTGAGCCTCCTCCGCGGTCAAATTCCTGCTACCTGAATCACCAATTTTTACTTGGAAGGCCATCGCTTGGTATATCCAATACCCACACGCAATGAAAAATGGTTGCAGTGGACGCAGCTTGATCGCCCGTCGAACTTCCTTATCGACGCGGCTGTCGAAAGGCCCATGACGCTTTCTTCATCTCTAACGTCAATCATACACCATGCCCCAAGGAGGCAAGCCCAATAACATTTCCAACCACTGCAATCCATTTGCACCTTTCAAGGATTAGTACGCCTGTCGCGTTTGGCTGCTCGTAATGTCTGGCTTGCGGGTCAGTGGAAATCCCGGCTGCGGGTATCAAGTGCGCCTAATAGATGGGACAGGTCAACTAGGCGCTTGGCCACAAGGTGACGTACATTATTCTGGCTTTGCCAGATTCCATAGACGCCCAGTAGCTGGGCGCCCATGACTTCCCTTCTTTGCGTGTCCACCAGGCCGGGCCAGACAATGACGTTGACGTTGCCGGTTTCGTCTTCCAGGGTGATGAAGACAGTGCCCTTGGCCGTTTCCGGGCGCTGACGGACCGTGACCAGGCCACAGCCGCGCGCCAGTTGCCCGTCGCTGTAGCGGTTCAGCACCTCGGCGGCCATGAAGCGCTTGTCATGCAGCTGGCGGCGCAGGTAGGTGAGGGGATGGCGGCCCAGGGTCAGGCCCAGGTGGCGGTAGTCCGCCAGGGTGTTTTCCGCGGCGGTGGGCGGCGCCAGTTCCGGTGCTTCGTCGGTGATGGCGGCATCCTTCAGCAGCCCCATCCCCGGCGCGCTGCCGGCTGCCAGCCATAGCGCCGCGCTACGGTGGCCTGCCAAGGCGTGCAGCGCGTTGGCGTTGGCCAGCAGAGTCAAATCCTGCTGCGTCAGGTCGGCGCGCCGCGCCAGGTCGGTGGCGTCGGTAAAGGGCGCCACGCGCTGCGCTTCCTCGATGCGCAGCGCCGCTTCGTGCACGATGCCCCGCACCTGGTTCAGTCCCAGGCGCACGGCGGGCTTGTCGCCATCGGGCGGTTCCAGCGCGGCTTCCCAGCCGCTCACCGTGACGTCGACCGGCAGCACCTGGACGCCATGGCGCACGGCATCCTGCACCAGCTGTGACGGCGTATAGAAGCCCATTGGATAGCTGTTCAGCAGGGCGGCCAGGAAGGCTTCGGGCTCATGGCATTTGAGCCAGCTGGAGGCATAGGCCAGCAGGGCGAAGCTGGCCGCATGCGATTCCGGGAAGCCGTATTCGGCGAAGCCGCGGATTTGGCCGACAATGCCTTTTGCGAACTCCTCGCTGTAGCCGCGTTCGGCCATGCCTGCCATCAACTGGTCCTCGAACTGTTCCAAGCCGCCTTTGCGCTTCCATGCCGCCATGGCACGGCGGAGGCGATCCGCTTCACCGGCGGTGAAGCCGGCCGCCACCATGGCAATCTGCATCACCTGTTCCTGGAAGATCGGGATGCCGAGGGTACGTGACAGGACGGCTTCCATCTCCTTGCTCGGGTAGGTGACCGCTTCCTTGCCTTCGCGCCGGCGCAGGTAGGGGTGGATCATGCCGCCCTGGATCGGGCCGGGACGGATGATCGCCACTTCGATCACCAGGTCATAGAAGGTGCGCGGTTTCAGGCGCGGCAGCATCGACATCTGGGCCCGGCTCTCGATCTGGAACACGCCGACCGTATCGGCCTGGCTGATCATGGTGTAGGTGGCAGGGTCTTCGGCCGGCACGTCGGCCAGCTCGAAGGGCTGGCCGCGCCGGGTGGCGACATAGCCCAGCGCGCGCCGGATCGCGCTCAGCATGCCCAGGGCCAGGATGTCGATCTTCAGGAGGCCGACGGCGTCCAGGTCGTCCTTGTCCCACTGGACGATGGTGCGCTCGGCCATCGCGGCGTTCTCGATCGGCACCAGGCGCGACAGCTTGCTATGCGAGATGACGAAGCCGCCCGGGTGCTGGCTCATGTGCCGCGGGAAGCGCATCATCTGTTCCGCCAGCCAGGCCCATTTGATGGCGACCGGCGCATCCGGATCGAAACCGCAGCTGGCCATGCGCTGGCGCAGCTCGGTGGTACCGCCGTAGCTGTGGCCGGCTTTGGCGACCTTGTCGACGACCGAGAGGTCGACGCCCAGCGCGGTGCCGACGTCGCGCAGCACGCTCTTGGGACGGTAGCTGATGACGACCGCCGTCAGGGCGGCGCGCGTGCGGCCATACTTGCGGTAGATGTACTGGATCACTTCCTCGCGGCGCTGGTGCTCGAAGTCGATGTCGATGTCGGGCGGCTCGTTACGCTCCTTCGAAATGAAGCGCTCGAAAAGCAGCGTGCCGCGAGCGGGATCGACTTCGGTGACGCCCAGGCAATAACACACGGCGCTGTTGGCGGCCGAACCGCGGCCCTGGCACAGGATCTTGTTGGTGCGGGCGAAGCGCACGATGTCGTAGACAGTGAGGAAGTAGCTTTCGTACTGCAGCTCGGCGATCAGGGCCAGCTCGCGCTCCAGCAGGTCCTGCACGGTAGCCGGCAGGCCTTGCGGGTAGCGCCACCAGGCGCCCTGGTAGGCCTGCTGGCGCAGGTAGCTGGTGGGGGTTTCTCCTTCCGGCACCAGTTCGGTCGGGTAGTCGTAGCGCAGTTCGTCCAGCGAAAAATGGCACTGGCCGGCAAGGGCCACGGTTTCGTCCAGCGTGGCGCGCGGGTAGAGGTTGGCCAGGCGCAGGCGGGAGCGCAGGTGCTGCTCGGCGTTCGAGGGCAGCTTGTAGCCGCATTGGGCGACGGGGATGCCGTGCCGGATCGCGCTCATTGTGTCCTGCAGCGGTTTGCATGAGCGCACATGCATGCAAACGTCGCCGGTGGCTACCACGGGCAGGCCGCACTGCGCTGACACCGCGGCCACGGCGGCGCGCTGCCGCTCATCTTTCGAGCGGTGATGCAGCGTGAGGGCGATGCGTACCCGGCCGGGCGCCAGCGCCTGCAGCCAGACGGCGGGACCGGTCAGTTCCTCCGCGCTGGCGCCATAGCGCGGCAGCAGCACCAGCTGGCAGCCGGGCAGGCCGCGCAGTGCCTGCAGGTCGGGCGGCGGCGCGCCGAGGTCGCGCGGGTGCAGCCGGTATTCGCCCTTGTCCGAGCGGGTGCGGGCCACGGTGATCAGCTCGCTGAGGTTGCCGTAGCCGTTGCGGTCCATGGCCAGCACCAGTAGGCCGAAAGGCGGGCTGCCGTCTTCCGGCGTCACCGTCATCTGGCTGCCGACCAATAGCTTCAGTTTGACTTCTTTCGCCGCCAGATGCGCCTTCACGACGCCGGCCAGTGTGCACTCGTCGGTGATCGCGATGGCGGCGTAGCCGAGCGCTGCGGCGCGCGCCACCAGGTCCTCGGGCGCGGAGGCGCCGCGCAGGAAGCTGTAGTGCGAGAGGCACTGCAGTTCCGCATAGTCGGGTAGCTGGGGCGCTGGTGGAGGCATATTGGGGAGCGAAATACTGTATAAACATACAGTATCCAATTCGTGCGCAGTCGTCAATCCTTCAAGCGAAGCACGACACGATTGTGGGTTGAAATGGCTCCTGGATAGAGCAGACCCGCGTCAGCGCAGTGCAGGTTATGGCGTAAGAGCGCGGTGGCTCAGCACCATTGGAATAGAGCGCAACTTCGCGGGTCGCTCCATGACTCTGGACAAACGCTGCAACCGTAGGGTCTGCGGGGCAGGCGACGAATCAGCCCTCACTGCTTGCTTATGTGACAAAGCGTTAGTTTTTCGCCAAGGCAAGGTGCTATGCTGCTGCTTAGACGGGAAGGACCAAGAGTAGCGAAATTTGAACCAACTCCCTTATCTCTTACCTAATTACCAAGAGGCCGTGAATGAGAGCTAAGCCTGAGTCACCATATATTGCTAGCCCAAATAGGCTTGCCGACGTTATCGCTGCCATCCAAGCAATGGCTGTCTATGATTTTCATATGCAGTCTTTCGAAAAATGGGCGGTGAGAATTACTGGAGATGATTCCAAGTCTGAGTACTGGAAAAAAGTATTTGTGGAACATCCCGAGTTCTTCCGTCTGGATACCACAAGGAAGCTTGCTTCGCTTGTTTGGCGGCGGCAGTACCCTAAGCGCTACCATGTCGACCGCCAGGAAATGCTAACAGAGCAGGAATATAAGTTATTGGACGAGGACGAAACAACGCGTCTCTCCCGACCTCCACTTGGTCCGGGAGACATCAAAACTTTGATTGACGCGGCCACAAACCTCCACACTCGGGCTGTCGAACTGCGACGAGAATCCAGGTGGTGGGTGCCGTTGGCCGGTGCGTTAGGTGCGTTGGCGGGCGCTATCATTGGTAGTGTTTTAAAGGGATAGGCCGACCGACTCGCGGCAGTCCGGTAAACGTCTGAGACATTGTTAATCACGAAGCCTTCGAATCCACTCATGATTTTGCCTAAATTACACATAGACACTGACGGAAATCTCAGTCCCGGAACCCATGAAATCACAGAAGAACAATTTCTTGAGACGTTTTGTTCCCTTCGCGAAAACGAAAATATTTTTTCAGCTATACGTCCTAGATTTCGCCAAGCGTTTACCGATATATGTAATTGGGCCAATCGAAATGACGCAACCTCGATTGTAATTGGTGGCTCGTTTGTCACGGGTACTCAATACCCAAACGATATAGATGTAATCGTATTTTTTAAACAGGCAAAGGATATTCCGCGTAATGTCGAATTATTAGAGTATGATGGCGTCCGATGCGACATTCAGATCCTTTCAGAAGATCAGCCCGAAATTTGTGAAGCGTTCATAAAGGTTCTTGCTACCTCGCGTCGCGAGACCCCTCGAGGCATCGTCCAGATCAAGTTCGACAGTCAAGTCAAAACCCATCACACTCCATATCGTAAGAACGAGCTTTTTGATATTGCCTTAGCCAGTTATCAGGGGCGCAAAATTACGTCTTTACAGCAACTCAAAGGGGTCGTTATCCCAATCCATGGCATTCTTAGTGACGCGGAATGGGTACCCCACGTGTCATTGGTTCTGAGTACCTCTGGCTGGGCTGTTGCTCCATACGTTTATGGCAACAGAATGCCAACGTTATTGACTAATAACGGCGATAGAGCGCGTGTTGTTGAGGGGTTTCGGGATTGGTTGATCACTGTTCGATCCAATTTCGCGGGGCCGATTTCAATACTGGCTCATTCATTTGGCACATATGTTATCGCAAGATATCTGTCCGACGCTGGGAATCTCGTTACCAAATTTGATTCAATTATCTTATGCGGATCAATACTTTCTAAGGAGTTTGACTGGTCTTTGCACTTAGGGAAAAGTGTTAACCGCGTGCTTAATACCATTTCAGAAGAGGACCAATGGGTAAAACATATGCCAGAAGGGGGGCGTCTTTTGTTCAGCGACCCGCTGTACGGTGATGCGGGACGGGAGGGATTTACTTCTAGTCATCCCGATTTATCGCAGGTGCGAAGTAAGTTACTCCAGCATGGTAATATTTTTAAGGATGATGTAATACGTAGTTTATGGTTGCCGTACCTGAACTTGAGCCATGGATCACGACCAAAGTATGAGACGACGAATGTTAGTGAAATTTAGAAGCTCAGATGCCGCCAGAGATACATAGTCTCTGAATGTGCCCCTTGGCGTCAGTGAGTCGGTGATGCCGTTCCACGGTGATAGATATGGCAGACCAACGAGGCCTCATCCGTAAAGGCCGTGCAGATACCAATGCATGTCGCCGCCTCGTTCCCGGTAGATCCAGTAGCAAGCCGCGTCGGCGCCCTGTGCCACATAATAGTCACGGGCCGCAGTCTGGTTGTTCCACCAGCCAGCTTCGATGCGTTCGGGACCCCGGATCAGGGCCAACGGGCTGCCGTAATAGGGGCGCTCGTCGCGTAAGAGTAGTTTGACCGGTTTTTCCAGCAGCCAGAACGGGCGGTCCAGCTCTTCAGCGTCTATCGTGGATCGCCGCGGCTTAACCGCCGCCGGGCCCCAGGTATTGCACACTTCCGGACGGTGGTCAGGCGTCAGTTGCGGCATCAGCACATTGTCGGCGCCGAGGCGCGCGCTCAGCAGCTCGAGCAGGCGCAGTAGGTCGGCCGGCGAGCCGCCCGGCTGCGGGAACAACTCGCCGCTCGGCGGCGCCTGCGCTTCCAGGCGCACCGCGTCCAGCTGCAGGCCGATCACCGGCGCCGGCAACTCGATGCGCGCCAGGCGCTCCTTGAGCAGGCGCAGCAGGTGGGCGTCCTGCCATGCCGGCTCGGCCAGCACCATCTCGAGCGCCGTCGGCGCTATCGCGGCCCGGCCCCGTTCATGCAGCAGCAGCAGGGTGAAAGCGGCGGCGGCCAGCTGGCGCACCGTCAGCCAGCCCGTCATCTGCAGCAGCAGGCGGGACGCTCCTTCCAGCAGGTCATCGGCTCGCTCGATGCGTTCCAGCGTGTCGAGCCGGGCTGTAAAGGTGGCCGGGATGCTGATCCAGCGGAACAGTTCGATCGACTCGCCATAGGCGCCCGCCAGCGCGTCGGCCAGCTGCACGCTGGTTCGGCGCAGCAGTCCGCTTTTCGGCAGGCGGCGCAGCGCGGCCAGGTCGCGTGCGCCGATGCCGGTCAGCAGTGGCAGGAAAGGCTGCGCTTCGGGGAGGATGCTGCAGGGCAGGGAATCCAGCAGCGTGGCCAGGGTTGCCAGGCGCAGGCAGCGCCGCCGCAGCGGACGTTGGCGCTGGCGGGGGCGGCGGGCCAGCAGCCAGGCGCCGGCGGCCGTGGGCGCCGCGCCCAGGGTGGCGCTCAGGCCCTGCTGGCTCAGGCAGTGCAGCACCTTGTCGGCCAGCGCGCGCGGACCGTGGAACAGGCGCAGGCTGGGTCCCACATCCAGCAGCAGGCCGAAGTCCGGCGCGTGCGCGATGTCGGGCGTGAACTGGAACAGCGCGAGGATGGCGGCCTGCAACGCATCGGCTTCCTTCTGCAGGTCGCGCTCCAACAGCACTGCCTGGGGCGCGATGGCCTGGGCGCCGCCGGCACGCAGGCCGGGCCGCACGCCGAGCGCGGCCGCCTCAGCCGACACGGCGAGCACCCGGCCGCCGTCGATCACCGCAAAGGGCCCCGGCTCAGACCAGCAGGGGCGCAGGGCTTGCAGCGGCAGCAGGGGTAGGTGCAGGCTGAACAGCAGTTGCATGGTCGCTCTCGGTGATCGGGCGCCGCGCCGGCATGTGCGGCAGCTGGATAAACAGGTGGCCGTCTGCAGCCGGGCCGCGCCGTTTCAGGACCTCGACCACCATGCCGCCATGCGCCGGGCGCAAGCCGAGCCGCAGTGGCGCCGGCGACGGCTCGAGCGCAGCCGCCATCGGACGCAGCAGCCAGAACCACGTTTCGCTGCCTTGGGCCGCCAAGTGCAGGCGGCGCAGCGATTCGGTGCGGATATTGCTTTGCCAGAGTAGAAGAGCGCCACAGCTACCGTTCTTGAGAATCTGTTCAGCCGACCACAGCGCGTCGGCGCTGGACTTCGGACGCAGCCACAGCAGCTGCAGCGGATCGAGGTCCCAGTGCCGCGCTGCCATTGCCTGCGGGATGCAGGGCGGCTGCACCAGCGCAATGCGCTGGCTACGCGCCAGCCGAGCCAGCATCGGCTGCAGCAACTGCAGTTCGCCGATGCCGTGCTGCTGAAGCAGTAGTTCAGTCAAACTCGATTGCGGCCAGCCACCGTTTGGCAGCTCCCGGTCCAGCACCGCGTACCCGCAGCTGGCAGCGGGTACGCGCGACCGGGCCAGTTCGCTCGCCCGCCACACATCGGGCAGCGTGCCTGGATCCATACCGGATGGTGCTAACGCAAGGGCTGGAACAGAGACGACAAGCATATTAGTGATTGAATACTGTATGAATATACAGTATATTGGATGCCGTGGTGATTTGCAGTTTTTTTTAATTCCGCGTGGCATCGATTGTCGCAGAGCGATCCATGAAAGCCGGCTTACAATTGAACGCGTGAGCAACGAACAGATAGGGGAGAGCAGATGGACTCAGTAAAGCACGGGCGAGATGATGAGCAATGTAAAAATTGCATCTTCTGCGGTGTGGCAGAAAAGCAGTTGTTGGCGCCGTGCGTTCCCGATGCTCTGATCAAGCTGTCGGCGTGGCCCGCGCGCTATGTTTTCCCCTCATGCGAACCGTGTCAGGATGCGGCGCTGGACGCTGGTCAGATCTTGGCCTCGACAGCGCCCGTCCATACCGTATCGACCGAACCAGTCGATACAAGGCTGCAGGACGCGATGAGTTTGCTTGCCAGCCGCCTGGCGAAGGCTATGTTCTACGAGGAGCACGGACGCATCTTCCCTGACTTTGGCGCCATCTACTTCTATTGGGCCGCCGCAAGTGCGCCGCCAATTCCTGGTTTCTCCGTGGAAGAACAGCTGGACCGATGGGGCAAGCGTGATACCGTCCAGAGCGGAATCTCCGAACTTGACCGTGAGTTTTCATTGGAGGTCGCCCCCAGCACCTGCGCTGTGGCGCTGAACGCGCGCATCACCAATGCCTTTAGTTTGTTAGTCTTTGCCGACACATCGCCCGATAGGATGGCGGCAGATACGCACGAGCTCTATGACGTGCTTCCGGGCGGTCTACACCAAGCGCAGGCAGGGTTGTACGAGTAAATTACTCAGCCGTACCGTCCGCTCAGCTATAAGCTGAGGACGCACAACAGGATCGCCAGGTTCCGCGATCCTTTGAAACGTTGCGTTCATAGTGCGGAATTGCGCCGCGCTTTGGTACTATGCAGCTTTCCAAACCGCTTAATGCAATGTGCGTTAACTACACCACCGTGAAACGACATGGGCTCGAGCGGTTCAATGTCGAACCGCCGCAGAAAGACTGGGTCGAAGAGATTTTCCAAGACTATGTCGCGCCGATCGTTGTGCTGGGCGAAGATATCCAACGTAAAGCCTTGCTCGCTAGCTTCGGCATGAAGCCGAAGCGTAAATATCTACAAGGCGAGTTCAAGAAGACGACGATGAATACACGCGCCGAGCGGGTCGGCGTAGCCGCTGAATACAAGGGCGCATGGCGCGAAGGGAGACGTTGCCTTGTGCCCATGGTGCGATATTTCGAACCGAGTCACGAATCGGGCGCAGCAGTTCGCTGGCAGATCGCCTTCCAGGGGGAGCCAGAATTTGCTGCAGCCGGCATCTGGCGTAGTTGGGAAGAGGCAGACGGTACGCTGACCCACAGCTTTGCCATGTTCACCGTAAATGCCGATGCCCATCCTTTGTTGAACCGGTTTCATCGGCCGGGCGAGGAAAAGCGTGGTCTCGTCATCCTGCGCCCCGATGATTACGACGACTGGCTGAGAGTTGCAGATCCGGAGCAGGCCCGCTTCTGGCTCGCTTTAAGGCCTGCGGACGAGATGACTACTGCGCCGGCCCCGATGCCACCACGTGTGCCGAAGAAAGTCCCACCTGCGGCCTTGCCGCAGCAGGAGTCGCTGTTCTGATTTACCGGAAAATATGTGGCTAGCGACGCCGAGCTAGCCAGCGCTCCCCACTCAGATGTGTATCGTCGCCTACCAGTAGGCGCACTTCGGCGTTTTCACCCATTCCGTAATTTTCATTGCGTGTTGAAAATCCAACATTCAGTGAAAACCACGCATCTTTCTCGTTTGGCTTCACTCATGCCGGCTCATGAAACAGCTCGATAAGGCAGTTTATAAGAACTTATTTTTGGTTTTATAAGTTCCCTGGGGAAAGATTTTCACATCACCAGGTTGTTCCTCCGCGCCCGACTTGAGGTGCCGGTGTGAGCCCGAGCCTATTGGCTTTTCTGAGGAGAATATCCCCCGTCGTTGTCGCCGGCGTAGGCGCCAGTCACTTCGTCGTGCGCGCACAGCGCCGAGTCGGGCAGGCCTGCGAGGAAGCCATAAAAGGCCTCTAAGTCTTGCACTGTCCTCGGCGGCCTCCCAGTCGTCGGCCATCGGACCCAGCCAATGCCCCACCGTCGTCATCATCGGGGAGGGCAACGTGTTTGCAGCATCAATCGGCTGATTCAACGCGGGTCTTCCCTGCTCAGTTGGTCCGGGATCTCAGCACTTTTTTGATAGGCGAGCTGGCAGAACGAATCCATCAACCGCCCGTAGGCCTGGTGCTGCGCCTCTAGGGCTGCAAAGCGCTCTTTCCACGCCCGGCCCTCAACGCGGGCGTCGTCGATCGACATCAGGGCGAATTTGCGCATTTCCGCCACCTCGGACTTAAGTGCAGCCCACACTGTCGGCCTGGCGGGCGAGGGCGGCGTTGGCCCGGACTGCCTCCTCGGCGTACTGCCGGCTGCAGTGCTTGGCCACTTATAGCTCGCTCGCCAGGGAGGCCGCAGTGGCGCCTTAGGTTGGCCAGCTGTTGTTCCGCCTACTGCAGGCGATTGAGCGGCAATCGCGATTCCGCGCGTTCCCTCAAAATTTGCGCCATTTTTTCGGCTAAATGCCTGGCCAGAAAATATTGTCGAGAAAGTCCTTGTATATCCATACAGTGCCATCTATAGTGTTTTTATTGATGAGTTAATACCATAGGTAGTGTTTTGCTCGCTATCCCTTTGCAGAGGGAGCTGAACCCAACCCTGAGCGCGGAATGGGATCGGTTGCGAGTCACATATGTCATACCGTGAACGTGCTCGCAGCGGGTTGGCGGATGTCGGTCAACATAGCGTTGAAAAATGAGCATTGATCCTTATCTGATGGAAAACATTACTCAGGGAATAGAAGAACAATGAACCAAGACGCGCTGCTCAGGCTGATCGCCGAGACCGGTTATAACGTCGGCTACGCTGCCAAAAAGCACCTCGCAACCTTTGACATGGTGGAAAAACTTCCCGGGTGGACCGGCCTCATTTCGCTGGTGGTCGGCATCTACGCGTTGTTTGTGCCGGCGTTCGAGGAAAAGCAGGTCGCGGCGGCCTTTATCGCTATCGGCGTCGCGTCGATCTACCTGAATTTTTACGCGGCGGACAAGGACAAGTATCATCAGGCCGGGTCGGCCTTGACGGGCAAGTTGCATGAACTGCGTGAGCTGTATCAGAAAGTGAAGTCGGCGTCGGCGGGCGCCAATCTGGATGCATTTTTGGCCGACCACCGGAGGATCCAGGAAGAAGCGCTGCGGCTGGGCATCCCGAAGCAGCTGTTTCTGAGCGACTGGTATGCCCACTATAAGTTCTTCTGGCAAGCGCAAACCGGCTGGATGGACGAGCAGCTGAAATTCAGGCTGCTCCGCGACAAACTGCCTCTGGGCTTTACCGTACTTTCGATCAGTGGCAGCCTTGCCGCGCTCGTCTGGCTGGTGAGCCACTTTAACGCCGTTCTTCGCATATTTAGCTGCCAGCCATGACCACCGCACAACTATTCCAGGAATTCCGCAACAACCTGACCGTCAAGAATGCCGACGCGATCTCGACCGCCTACGCGAACATCACGATGCGTCTGAACAAGGACTTTCGGGACCTGGAGTCAGACGTCCTTTACCGCCGCCAGATCGGTTCGTACGGCCGACACACCGCAATCCATGGCATCAGCGACCTGGATATGGCCATCGAACTGCCATGGCCGCTCTATGAAAAATACAAGGCCTACCAGAATAACGGCCCCTCCCAGCTACTCCAAGCGGTGCGTGAATCCCTGAAAAAGCGGTACCCGAAGACTGAAATCAAGGGCGACGGGCAGGTTGTGGTCATCAGATTCAGCGGCTTCGTCGTCGAGGTCCTGCCGGCGTTTGTCGACAAGGACGCCGACGGCTACCGCTTTCCGGACGCGAACAACGGCGGCTCGTGGCGGGTGTGCAAGCCGATCCAAGAAATGGATGCGGTCGACAAGCGAAATGGCGAAACGAACAGGAACTATAAGCACGTATGCAAGATGGTGCGCGCCTGGAAGAACAACCATGGCGTTAGCATGAGCGGTATGCTGATCGACACGCTCGTCTATAACTTCTTCGGGCAACACAAGGAGTTCCACAACGCCACGTACTCGTCTTACGACAAACTGATGGCGACGATCTTCGCCTATCTCGGTGGTCTGGACCATCAGGATTATTGGGCGGCGCCGGGCAGTGGCCAGCGGGTGCACTCGAAAGGGAAGTTTCAGACCAAGGCGAAAAAAGCCGCGACCAAGTGTCAGGAGGCTGTGGACGAAGCATCCCTAACCAAAAAGTCTAAGCTCTGGCGCGAGGTGTTCGGCCGGTCGTTTCCTCTGCACCAGGTGCAGCTGGAGAAGGCCATGGCGTCGGATTCCATTCACAGCGAGCGCGCTCCTGGGGAGCAGTTTATCGAAGAGCTGTTCCCGGTGGATGTTTCATATGACCTCTCCATTGATTGCGACGTCAAAACGGTCGGCCTGCTCAAGCGCATACTTGCTGGTGCGCAGATCATTGCGCACGGCCGCGACCTGCATTTCCATATCGAGTCGTGCGATGTGCCCAAACCATATGAACTGATGTGGAAGGTGCGCAATGTCGGTCCCGAGGCTGAAAGGCGGAAAATGCAGCGGGGCAAGATCGTCTCCGACCGCGGCGGCCATTCGCTGGTGGAGTCGACGTCCTTCGGCGGTGACCATTACGTCGAAGCATACATTATTAAGGATGGCGTCTGCGTGGCTAGGGACATCATCGACGTGCCCATCAAGATGTAGGACGCTACCGTCAGACCGATGCCGAACATTGCGCTTGGATTCGGTTTTGGCCGCCTGACTTAGGCACGAATGAATGTAGGACGGGATAACCCTGCATTATCCCGCCCGAGAAAGTGCGTACGTGCCTAGAAGTGCCAAATATGGCCACACCAAGGCGAACAAAGTAACTCGCCAGTGCCGGTTGCCAGGTCATCTGGAAGCGTTTCGTTGCTGCAGTAGGTCGCGAAAGGCACTCCGTTACGTCAGCCTTGGGTTGCATATTCAATTGCCAAGCCACGCGTTACTGCGTCCAGGCCACCCTTCGTTAGCAGAGCAAGACCAGCAGGAATGTCTGTCAATGCCTGGCGGACCAACGTAGTGGTGATCTGTACAATATGCCCACTTTTTTGCTTGAGCATTTCTGCAATGGCGAGCTGAGTCACGTGGAAGAACCCATGATGTTCGTTTTGTAAATCGTCGTGAGATCGTCAACCGTGTATTCGGTGAACGGCTTGCCGATGAAGAGGCCGGCGTTATTAATTAAGGTGTCGACGCGTCCGAAACGACTTACTGCGGTTTCGACTAGTTGCCGCGCAAGGTCGCGGCTAGCGTCCATCAGCGGTCGTGATGGACGCGTTTGGGACGCAATCGAAGCAAATGAAGTGAAACCCGTAAAACGCTCTGGCCCTCGATAGCGAGTTCGATGCAGAGGTAGTTCGACCTCAGCATAAGAAAATCTGAAGCCAGTTCCTCCCCGCCATCAAGACAGTTCAGGTATAAATGGAAAAATTGCCATTGGTCCCTTGAAACTTTCAGAACACAATATATAGTGTATTTAGCTCATCCATTATCTACATATTGTACTTTGGAGTAAGTTATGGCAAACAAATCGACTGGCGGCAAGGTAGCATCGCAAGCGGGCAAAACTCTCGCTAGCTCCACCGCATCGGGGCTCCAAAAAAGTCTCGCCGGCAGCGCTCTGGCACAATCGGGTACGAACAAAGTGACTGGGGCTGCCATGGAAAAGAAAGCCTCGTCCGCACTGCAGAGCAGTTCTAACGCAACGACAAAAGCGTTGGCTGGCTCACTTGTATCACAGTCAAAGAAGTAGGTGGCGGTGGCAAAAGTAGGGCGCAATGATGCATGCCCTTGCGGAAGTGGTGCTAAGTTCAAGCGGTGCCACGGCCGCGCGCGGCCAGCGGCGCCTGCGGGGCAGTTTGTAACGCCAGCGCAGTTAGTTGCGCGCAATATTCAACGCGAGCGTCAGCAAGGGTTGGGCAGGCCAATCATCTCAGGCAAGCTCGGCGGCCGGCGGCTTGTTGCGGTGAAGAACAAAATTTTGTACTCGGATAAGTGGAAAACCTTCCATGACTTCCTATTTGACTTCATCAAACGAAAGCTCGACCCTGACTGGGGAACCGCGGAGATCGCGAAACCGCTCGCCCAACGTCACCCCATCTTGATCTGGTACGATCATTTATGCCGGGCACAGCAGGCACACGCCATTCCAGGGAAGATATCAAGCATGGAAGCCAATGGCGCAGCCATTTCGTATCTGCGTTTGGCCTACGACCTCTATTCGATGGAGCATAACAGTGAGCTCCAGGCGAAGTTGATTAATCGACTGAAACACCCAGAACAGTTCTTAGCGGCGCGATATGAGCTCTTTGTCGCCGCAACGATGATCAGGGCGGGGTATGCGATAGTTCTCGAGGACGAAGATGATCGCACAAGCTCGCACTGCGAGTTTACTGCCACCCATACGGCCACCGGTCGACAGTTTTCAGTCGAGGCGAAATGTAGGAACGGAGCAAATTTACGTCCTGGGCGGCAGTTACAGCGGGCGCTGGCTAAACGTGCAGACCATGAACGCATTGTCTTCATCGAACTCGCGATTGGCCAGCTCACCGAAGGCGAACCATTGCCCCGGGAACTCCAAGGGGCGCTGCAGTTGCTCAGGCGGTTAGAGGGGGGCACGGACAAGGAGGGGAACGAGCTCCCGCCGGCATATGTGTTCCTGACCAACTCAACAACGCATCTCAATCTGGAATCGGTTGATAACCGATCATACGTGATCGGAGAGGGCTTCCAGATCCCTGACTTCAAGCTTGATGGGACTTTCCCCACATTCCGGGCACTCATTAATGCGAGGGAAAAAGACCGGGCGCTAACCGCGCTCCTGGAGTCGGCTCGGGACCATGCATTCCCGCCAGTTACTTTCGACGGCGAAATAGCCGAGTACGCGCTTGGCGTGCTCGACCCGAACCAACGCCTCATCATCGGACGTCGATATCAAATAGATGATGGGCATGGCCGAAAAAGACTCGGCCTCTTGACAAGTGCTACGGTGGCCGAGAACGAGTCGAAACTATATGGCGCTATGTGGTTCGACGACAATACCGCCGAAATACTCAAATGGGATATGTCCGAAGCCGAGCTCGATGCATGGCGTCGCCATGCCGATACTTTTTTCGGCGAGCCCGCGCGGCGGAGCAACAGCATGCATGGACCGCTTGAACTCTACGATTTTTTCCACAACGGATATAAGAATACGCCAAGAGAACGGCTATTAGAACTCTTGCACGGTGCGCCAGACCTCGCGCAGCTCGAAGCCATGTCGCAGCCAGAGCTAGTGTCGATTTATGCTGAGCGGATTACGTTGACGGCGCTAGCAAATATGCCGGGCCAGAACACGCCAAACGCAGTGCTGCAAAATAGCGCGGCACAAAATTGACCAGCTAATCGGTTCAGCGATCTCGAAACCGTCCCAATATGATGTCTCGATAATCTTTGCTCGCCAAATCGCCCGGGTAAAGGGGAGCCCCAAATTTACGCAAAAAGCAGGAACACGTTTGTGAAAGCGGACGGTTAGAGCACTACGGCGTTTACGCTATGCGTCTGCAGGATGGAACGTTAACAGCAGGCGACCATCCCGGGGGATATAGCATCGGTGAACATCTTACCTAAAGGTTCCATAGATAAAAAATGCAGTTTTTCGTTACATAAATCATCCTACGAAATATGAGAACTGCAATATAGCTGAACTTGAGTCAATGATTACGTAACGGACGGAGGAACAATTAGGTAAGCGCGCTGACACGCTGATGAAAATATTCTGGATCTGATCATTCTACATCATATTTCGCATAATTTATATTATGTCAAATCGTTGATCATGGCAAAGCGGCTGAACGAGCGCTCGCGCAGCGATCGTTTGGCAGCAGCTGGCATTGACGTTAGGCAGATCGAGCAGCTTATCCATGGGACACTCGCCTGCCATGTTCGTCGATCACACGCTCGCCATCTTCCTTGGTGAACGCGCCGCGTTGCGGCTCGGTCAAGATATCGAGCACCAGTTCTGATGGCCGGCACAGCCTCACCCCGACTGGCGTAACCACGAACGGCCGGTTGATCAGGATTGGGTGCGCGACCATCGCGTCCAGCAGCTCTTCGTCGCCGACAGCCGGATTGTCCAGGCCCAGCTCCGCAAAGGGCGTGCCCTTCTCGCGGATCGCGCCGCGTACCGAGAGGCCGGCGCGCGCAATCAAATTGCGCAGCGTGTCTTTCGTTGGCGGCGTCTTCAGGTATTCGATTACCAGCGGTTCGATGCCCGCATTGCGGATCAACGCAAGGGTATTGCGCGAGGTGCCGCAATCAGGGTTATGGTAAATGGTTACGCTCATGGCTTCTCCTTATCCCAGCCGCACGGCCAGCGCCGCCAGGGTCACGAACAATACCGGCAACGTCAGCACGATGCCGACACGGAAGTAGTAGCTCCAGGAAATTTCAATACTCTTGCTGGACAAGACGTGCAGCCATAATAGCGTCGCCAGGCTGCCAATCGGGGTGATCTTGGGCCCCAGGTCGCTGCCGATCACGTTTGCATAGATCATCGCTTCGCGCACCACGCCCTGCGCAGTGGTGGCGTCGATCGACAAGGCGCCCACCAGCACGGTCGGCATATTGTTCATGATCGAGGACAGGATGGCGGTGATGAAACCGGTGCCGAGCGCGGCACCCCAGACGCCATAGTCGGCGCAGCGGTTCAGCAGTGCCGTGAGGTAGTCCGTCAGGCCTGCATTGCGCAGGCCATACACCACCAGGTACATGCCCAGCGAGAAAATGACGACCTGCCATGGCGCACTGGCCAAGACTTCACGCGTCGAGATCTTGTGACCACGGGCTGCGACTGCCAGAAGCAGCGCGGCGCCGGCCGCGGCAACCACACTAATTGGCACGCCCAGTTGCTCGAGCCAGAAGAAGCCAACCAGCAGCAGGGCCAGCACCCACCAGCCGGTCAGAAAAGTCGCGCGGTCGTGAATCGCCCCGTCCGGGCGCTTCAACTGCGCCAGGTCGTAGTCGGCCGGGATGTCCTTGCCGAAGATCCATATGAGCGCTCCCAGTGTGGCCGCAATCGAGACGAAGTTTACCGGCACCATCACGGCGGCGTAGCGCGCAAAGCCGATATCGAAGTAGTCGGCCGAGACAATGTTGACCAAGTTCGACACCACCAGCGGCAGGCTGGAGGTGTCGGCGATAAAGCCTGCTGCCATCACGAAGGCCAGGGTGGCTTTATTCGAAAAGCGCAGCTCGCGTAGCATGGCAATCACAATCGGGGTCAGGATCAGCGCTGCGCCATCATTGGCGAACAAGGCCGCAACGGCGGCGCCCAGGAGAACGAGCAGCACGAACAGGCGCTTGCCGCTGCCTCGGCCCCAGCGCGCAACGTGCAAGGCCGCCCACTCGAAAAAGCCTGCCTTGTCGAGCAGCAGGCTGATGATAATGACGGCCACGAAAGTGCCGGTTGCATTCCAGACGATGTGCCAGACAACGGGGATATCGGAAGTCTGGATGACGCCGGCCAGCAACGCGACGATTGCGCCGGCAGCCGCGCTCCAGCCAATGCCGAGGCCGCGCGGCTGCCAGATCACGAAGATGAGCGTTGCCAGAAAGATGAGAAATGCGGTCAGCACATTGTGTCCTTCAAATGAGACCAGGCCTTATGCCTGCAGGGTTCCGATACGGTCCAGTTCAGCCTTGAACGCCGCCTTGTCCAGGGCCAGCACGTCAAGCGGCAGCTTCAGGAAGGCATCGATGCGCGCGCGGATGATGGCATGGGTATCCTCGAAGGCCTTGGTGATCTCCTCTTCGGTACCGGCGACGTGGCCAGGATCGTCCAGGCCCCAGTGGGTGCGAAGCACCGGGCCAAGATAGGCCGGGCAGGTCTCGCCGGCAGCGTTGCTGCAGACGGTGACGACGATATCGGGCGTTACGGGCAGGTCATGCCAGGATTTGCTGAAATAGCCTTCCGTGGAGATGCCCTTGCCATGCAGGAGTTCGACGGCGCGCGGATGGAGCTTGCCGGCCGGCTCGCTGCCGGCGCTGATGGCCTTCATGCCTTCCGGCGCCATGTGGTTGAACGTGGCTTCGGAAAGCACGGAGCGGCAAGAGTTGCCGGTACAAAGGAACAGAACAATCATTGAAGTTTCCAGAGGTTTAAACGGACATATCGCCGATGGCTTTGATTTCGTGCTGGATCGCATTTTTCTCCAGCATATGCAGCGGCAGGCTCACAAAAATGTTCATGCGCGTCATGATCTGGCGGAAGATGCGGAACGCTGCCCGCTTTTCTTCGTCGCTGCCCTCGACGGCCGCGGGATCGGCGAAGCCCCAATGCGCCGACAGTGGGTGGCCAGGCCAGTAGGGACAGGTCTCCCCGGCAGCGTTGTCGCAGACGGTGAAGATGAAATCCATCTGCGGTGCATCGGGCTTGCCGTATTCGTCCCAGCTCTTGCTGCGCAACTGCTCGACCGGGTAGCCGGTGCCGGCAATCTGCTCGATGGCGAAAGGGTTGACCTTCCCGGCCGGGTGGCTGCCGGCGGAGAATCCACGGAAGCGCCCCTTCCCCATCGTAGTGACCAGGGCTTCTGCCATGACGCTGCGCGCCGAATTGCCCGTGCACAGGAAGAGCACGTTATATACTTTCTCTTGCATTTCAGTTCTCCATCAGAGCGGTTGGCGGAACACACGATGTCGCAGCCGGCATGCAGGCGACGCCGCAGCAGCAGTTCGCCGTCAGAAACGCCACCAGTGCATTCATGGTGTCCATGCTGGCGGAGTAGAACAGGAAGCGGCCGTCCTGGCGCACGCCGATCAAGCCCGAATGGGTCAACTCCTTCAAATGGAACGACAAGGAAGACGGTGCAATGCCCATATGCTCCGCGATGCGGGTCGCCGCCATGCCTTCCGGCCCCGTCTGAACCAGCAGACGGAAGATGCCGAGCCGGGTTTCCTGCGCCAGGGCGGCCATGGCCGCTAATACCGCTTTCGTTTCCATATCGCTCATTTCCACTAAAGTCGAATGATCATATCCCAAAGCTACGACAATTCCAAGTTTATAGAAATATCTTGACAGCTTGATGACACGCGCCTATTCTTCATTCGTCGATTAGCGAATAGACCGAAATGACTACCTGTTGTGATTCCCGCGCCGCCGGCGAGGCAGTAATGGCCATTGATGCCAACGATCTGGCGCGCATGTGCAAGGCGCTCGGCCACCCTGCCCGCGTGCAGCTGCTGAAATATCTGTCGGCCTATGGCGCCTGCTATTTCGGCAACCTGGCCGAAGTGCTGCCGCTGGCCGCATCGACCATTTCGCAGCACGTCACGATCCTGAAAGAGGCCGGCCTGATCCTGGGCTCGTCCGACGAGCAGCGCGTGTGCTATTGCGTGAATCCGGATCGCCTGGCGCAACTCAAGGAATTGATGACTGGGCTGTAAATTTTTTACCTCGTTATTCGTCGTTCGACGAATGGCAAAGGGAATATGAGCTCCATATTGCTGACGCTTCGACCGAAAGGAATCAACATGAATCTGACCGACATCACGCTTCCCGTTGCCGTCCTGGGCGGCGGCCCCGTGGGCCTGGCTGCTGCTGCCCACCTGATCGAGCGCGGCATGACGCCACTCATCCTCGAATCGCATACTGCCGTTGCCGGCAATCTCGCCACCTACAGCCAGGTGCGCCTGTTCTCGCCATGGCGGTACAACGTCGACAAGGCAGCGCGCAAGCTGCTTGAAGGCGCCGGCTGGCAGATGCCGCCAGCCGATGAATTGCCGACCGCGGGCCAATTGCGCACGCGGTATCTCGAACCGCTGGCAAAGCTGCCTCAGCTGGCAGAACACCTGAAGCTGGGCCACCGCGTCACCGAGGTCGCGCGGCTCGGCTTCGACAAGGTGAAGACCCGCGGCCGCGAGGAAGCCGCCTTCGTCGTGCGCGCCATGACCGCTGAGGGCGAGCGGGAATACTATGTCAGCGCCGTGCTCGATGCGACCGGCACCTGGTCGCACCCCAATCCGCTGGGCGCCAATGGAATCGCCGCCCAGGGCGAAGAGCAATTCGCGGACCGGATCAGCTACGGCATGCCCGACGTTCTTGGAGCCCAGCGCGCCCGTTATGCCGGCAAGCGGGTGCTCGTGGTGGGCGCAGGCCATTCCGCGGCGGGCAGCCTGCTCGCGCTGGCCCAACTGGCCGATGAAGTGCCTGGCACGGTCGTGGTCTGGGCGGTGCGGGGCAACTCGCTGGCGAAGGCCTTTGGCGGCGGCGAGGCCGATGGCCTGCCGGCCCGCGGCCAGGTCGGCCTGCGCCTGCAGGCGCTGCACAAGGCGGGACTGCTGGAGATCCATACCAACTTCCGCATCCGCGCGATCACCGGGCAACATGGCCACCTGCGTTTGCTGGGCCAGGATGTCGAGGGCGTGCCGCAGTTCATCGACGGCATCGACGAAATTGTGGCCTCGACCGGCGCACGTCCTGACCTGGCGATCACACGGGAACTGCGGGTACGTCACGATCCCTGGCTCGAAAGCACCGATGCGCTCGCGCCCTTGATCGACCCGAACGAGCACAGCTGCGGAACCGTCCGCCCGCACGGCCATCGCGAACTTGCGCATCCCGAACAGGGCTACTACGCGGTCGGCGCCAAGAGCTACGGCCGGGCCCCCAACTTCCTGATGGCCACCGGCTACGAGCAGGTGCGCTCTGTCGTCGCCGCCCTGGCGGGCGACATGGCCGCAGCCGACGATGTGCAGCTTGAATTGCCGGAAACCGGCGTGTGCAACACGCGCCTGCCGGGCGTGGAGACTGCAGCCAGTGCCTGCTGTGGTGGTCCCGCGCCGGCGGCGTCCGATGCCTGCTGCGTGCTTGACGCCAACGCCAAAGCCGCGGGCGAAGCAGGATGTGGCTGCCCGCCGCCGAAGACGGCCTCGAGCTGCTGCGCTTGAGACAACATCCTTCTACGGTCGAGAAAGGTCCACATGCAGAGCCCCTGGCGCACCATCGGCATCCTCGCGGTCACGCAGATCGCCTCATGGGGCTCCCTGTACTATGCCTTCAGCATCGTCGCGGCGGCGATCGGCGCCGAGCTTCACCTGGCGCCAGAAATGGTGTTCGGCGCCTTCTCGGTCAGCCTCCTGGTCACGGGCCTGTGCTCCACACCCGTCGGAATTTTGATCGACCGTTTTGGCGGCCGCTGGATCATGGGGGCAGGCTCGGTCGTATGCGGAGCCGGCCTGATCTGGCTGAGCTATGCCAGCGGCCCCCTCTCCTACTTCGGGGCCTGGATCGTGCTGGGCGCTGCGATGGCGCTGACCCTGTATGAAGCGGCGTTTGCCACCATCAACCGCAAGTTCGTCGGCAATGCGCGGCAGGCAATCTCCACGCTCACCTTATTCGCAGGCTTCGCCAGCACCATCTTCTGGCCGTTGACGCTCAAGCTGAGCAGCGAACTGGGCTGGCGCGACACCTACTTTTGGTTCGGCGTCGCGCAGCTGGTAGTTTGCCTGCCGCTCCATCTGCTGCTAGGCGCTGACGCGCCACGCCAGCCAGCGACCGGCCGTTCCCAGGCACGCAGCCATACGCTGGCCGAGGCGCTGCGCCATGCAACGTTCTGGAAGTTGGCCTTTGCCTTCTCTGCGAACACCTTCATCTTCTCGGCGCTTTCCGTGCACCTGATCCCCTTGCTCAAAGACATGGGCCATGTTGCCGGCCTGGCAGTGCTGATGGCGACCTTGATTGGGCCGATGCAAGTGGCAGGCCGGGTGCTGGAGCGGACGGTGGCGCGCGATGCGGCGCCGCAGACAGTGGGCAAATTCGCATTCACCGCCTTGCCGGCCGCCCTCCTGGCATTGCTGTTGTTCGGCCAGCAGGCGTGGGCGGTTGCGGTGTTCTGTGCCCTGTACGGCCTCAGCAACGGCGTACTGACGATCGTCCGCGGAACCATTCCCCAAACCCTGTTCGGCCCGGAAAATTACGGAGCGATTTCTGGCGCGATGGCCGGTCCCTCCTTGCTATCGAAGGCTGCCGGGCCGCTGTTGGCGGCCTGGATCCTGGGCGCCGGCGGCGTGCCATCGGTCCTGATTGCGGTGCTGCTCGGCGGCTCCGTGCTATCCCTGGGATTTTACTTGAGTGCCGTTTCAAAATCGGCGCCCACCGCAGCGGTGGCGCAGGAAAAAACTTTGTGATGCAGCGTGAAAGGATCTATGAGGCCAGATCGATATCAGCTTCGATTCGGCCAAGGCAAAAAACTGCTGGCTTTTAGAAACACTTGTCATCACAATCGTCGAAACACGATTGGGAGACCATATGCGACACCTGTACCAATGCTGGCGTGGCCCACTTGCATTCGCTACGCTATGGCTGTCGGCCGCCGCGCTGCCGGCGCTCGCACAAATCGCGCCCGGTGACGCCGCCGGCTCCAACCCCATAATCCGCGACCGTTTCACTGCCGATCCCGCACCCTTGGTGGTCGGCGACACCCTGTATCTGTACGTAGGCCACGACGAGGCGCAACGTGACGAAATGTTCAATATGCGCGAATGGCTGGTTTACTCCACCAGGGACATGCGTACCTGGACCAGCCATGCGCCGATCATGAAGGTCAAGGATTTCAAATGGGCCAAAGCGGACGCATGGGCTTCGCAAACCATTGAAAAAAACGGAAAGTTCTACTTCTACGCGGCGGTGGAGCATGACGATACCCAACCAGGCAAGGCGATCGCGGTGGCTGTGTCCGACAAACCCACGGGCCCCTTTGTCGACGCGCGCGGTTCGGCGCTGGTAACGAACCAGATGACGCCCAAAGGCACGCACAGTTGGGAAGACATCGATCCCACCGTCTTCACCGACGATGACGGAACCACCTGGCTGGCCTGGGGCAATCGCCAGTGCTACATCGCCAAGCTGAAGCCAAATATGATAGAGCTGGATGGCCCAATCCAGGAGATCACTCCGCCACACTTTGAAGAAGGCCCGTGGCTGCACAAACGCGGCAATCTTTACTATCTGACCTACGCATCACTGGACCGCAGCACGCAGCGCGACGAGCACGTTTCCTATTCGACCGCGACATCCATCAGCGGCCCGTGGACCTATCGCGGCCTGCTGACCGGCTCGGGAAAATACAGCTTTACCATCCACCCCGGCATCGTGCAGTTCAAGGACAATTGGTATCTGTTCCTGCATAACGCCACCTTGTCGATCGGCGACCTGAATGGCGCCATCGGCCGCCGCGCGGTCACTGTCGAGCACCTTCAATACAATGCCGACGGCACCATGAAGCCTGTAGTGCAAACCAGTGCCGGTGTCACGCTTCCGCCGCCGACACAATAGGCGGCGCAGCCGTGCAAGGGCAAGGCTTGGGACAGCCGCAATGCGGGCCGCAGCTGCAGGCAAAGCGCGCAGGTTGAGCCGGGCAGCCGCAGCTGCACTGCGCGCCGCGGCAAATACGGCAGGCGCATCCCTGCCTTTGTTCTGTTTTCCGGAATAAACCCATGGCTGCTCCCCTTAGCTGGACTAAAGTTCGGAGCGTAATGCTTGCCATGATGGGAATGTCAAGCACACGGAGCCTGCACAAAGTCGTTCGGCTGATGTGAGGCCAGCCTGCCCGTTGTGGATGCGCTTTTGCGCGGAGAGCTATTGCAGCTGCAACTCCCAGTAGCCCACGTCGATCCACTGCCCGAACTTGCGGCCGACGCGTTTGAAGTGGGCCACCTTCTCGAAGCCCAGGCGCTCGTGCAGCGCCACGCTGGCGGGATTGGGCTGGGCGATGCCGCCCAGCGCTACCTGAATTCCCTTGCCGCGCAAGGCTTCGATCAGGCTTGCATATAGCTTGAAGCCGATGCCCCGGCGCGCGTAGCCAGGCGCGACGTACACCGTGGTCTCTACGGAAAAGCGATAGGCACTGCGCGCACGCCAAGGGGTCGCATAGGCATACCCCGTCACTTCGCCCCCGTTCTCCCACACATACCAGGGAAACTGCGCGTTCACGTTCTCGATGCGGGAAGCCATTTCCGCAACGGATACCGGCTCCTCCTCAAAGGTGATCGTGGTGCCGGTAACGTAATGGTTGTAGATCGCTGCAATGGCGCCGGCATCGGCGCTGGTGGCTAGTCGTATCATCGTTTATTTACGAAGGCGCAGCGTCATGACAACCGCGCTGGCGGGACATGCGCCCTGCAACTCGCGTGACTGCTGCAGTTGATCGGGAATACGGGAGCGGTCCACCTTGCGGAACCCCAGTTTCGCAAACCAGGATTCGGCGGTGGTTGTCAGCAGGTAGAGGCGGCTCGCACCGATGGCGGACGCATGCTCCATCAGGGCCGCCAGAAGCTGCTTTGCCCAGCCGCGGCCGCGCACTTCGCCATCGACCACGACCGAGCGCAGCAAGGCATCGGCGCCGTAGGCTTCGAGCCCGCCCGCGCACACTATCCTGCCGCCCTCCTCGCCTACGATGAAATGGCCGAGATGTTCCTTCGCGCCATCCAGCGGCAGGGATGCTGCCAGCAGCATGCGTTTGATGGCGGGCCAGTCCTTGCGTGCCGCCGGCCGCAACGCGAGCGCGGCGCCCGATGGCGTTCCGGACAAGGCGTCCATCAGCAGCCGCAGCGATTGCTGCACCATGGGCAGGTGCAGCGCCGGCACCCGCTCCAGCAACTGGCCTGCGTGCTGGTTGAGCTCCTGTTCCAGCCGCAGCGCGCGCACCCGGCCGGACCGTGTCAGGGCGAGCGTCACGCTGCGCCGGTCGATCGCGCTGCCCTGTTTTGAAACGCAACCCTCTTCAACGAGTGTATCGACGGCGCGGCTGATCCAGCCTTTGTCCAGACCCAGCCGCTCGACCAGCGCCTGCTGTGACAAGCCTGCTTCCCGCAGAAGTTCGGTCAGCACATGACACTGCACGGTGGATGCGCCGTCGCCGCAGCGCGCCTGCCTGCGCTGGGAACGCACATAGAGGCGGACGATTTCGCGAATAAGGGGAGCGGCCGTGGTCATGCGTCACATGATGCCGCCCTTTGGCATTGGTTGTCAACAGCAACTAATTGTTTGCCGTCCTGGACGGCCTGGATGGCATGCCCGCCCGCTGCGGCAGCAGCGCGGCGAGATAGGTGCGCACGTGCGCGATGGCCCGCGTTGCGGCCCCGGGATCCTGTCCTGCTTTGGCCAGGATGAAGGCGCCCTGGATGGCGGCCTGCACGAACAGCGCCAGGTCGAGCGGGTCCCAGTCCGCATCGGGCGCACAGGCGCGCCGTGCCTCGTCCAGGTCGGCCGCAAGGGTGCGGGCGTGGCACAGGATGGCTTCGTCGCAGGCATCGCGGATGGCCGGATGGGTGCTGTAAGTCTCCTGCACCATGGTGCCCAGCAGGCAGGTGAAGTCCGGCAGCTCGCCCCGGATCAGCGCACTGCGGAAATCCACATAGGCCAGGATGCGCTCGCGCGGATCGGCAATGGCGCGGAACGGCGCGGTGGCGAACAGTTCGCCGGTGACAGCGGTCCAATGCTCGACCGAGGAGATGGCAAGATCGTCCTTGCCCCTGAAATGATGGAAGAAACTGCCCTTCGTCACCCCTGCTTCGCGGCAGATGTCGTCCACCGACGATCCCGCATAGCCCTTGGAACGGATCACCCGCGTGGCGGCATTCAGCAGCTTGGTTTTGGGATTGGGGAATTTTTCTGCCATGCTCAGCTCCATACCATTTGCTGCCGCATGGTTCCATACCGAATGGTATGGCGTCAAGCAAGCTCCATACCGTTTAGTATGGAGTGATGCATTTTCGTCAGCAGACAAGGCAGGACCGGACGTAGAATGGCGAGCACATTCACCAACCGCCAAGGAGCAAACGCTTGGGTCCACATACTTCCTTCCGCCGGCAATTGCTGATCGCCGCCGGCATGTTCGCCCTCCTCACTCCCGCCGTCCACGCCCAGATGGTCGGCAAGGTTTCCGATCCGGTGGAATGGGTGAATCCCCTGATGGGCACGGCCAGCAAGCCGGAAATGTCGAACGGGAATACCTACCCGACCATCGCCGTTCCCTGGGGCATGAATTTCTGGACCCCGCAGACCGGCAAGATGGGCAACGGATGGGCCTACACCTATGATGCCGACAAGATCCGCGGCTTCAAGCAGACGCACCAGCCCTCGCCATGGATGAACGACTACGGCCAGTTCTCGCTGATGCCGGTGGTGGGCGCCAAGCGCTTCACGCAGGATGCGCGCGCCAGCTGGTTCTCGCACAAATCGGAAACCGCCAAGCCCTACTACTACAGCGTGTACCTGGCCGATGCAGACGTGACCACGGAAATCGCGCCGACCGAGCGCGCGGCGCAGTTCCGCATCACCTTCCCGAAATCGGACAGCGCCTATATCGTGGTTGACGCTTTCGACAAGGGCTCCTACGTCAAGGTGCTGCCGGAGCAGCGCAAGGTGGTCGGCTACAGCACGCGCTATGCGCGCGGCCCCCTGCCGAAGAACTTCCGCAACTACTTCGTGATGGTGTTCGACAAGCCTTTCACCTCGGCCGATACCTGGCAGGGCGACGCGCTGGCGGCGGGCAAGCTGGAGATGGACGGCGCGCACAGCGGCGCCATCCTCGGCTTCAGCACGAACAAGGGCGAGCAGGTGCATGTGCGCGTCGCCTCCTCCTTCATCAGCCAGGAGCAGGCGGAGCTGAACCTGCAGCGCGAGCTGGCCTCGGACAGCTTCGACCAGACCCGCGCGAAAGCGAAGGCGGCCTGGAACCAGGTGCTGGAGCGGGTGCAGCCCGAAGGCGGCAGCATCGACCAGATGCGCACCTTCTATTCCAGCCTGTACCGCATGGTGCTGTTCCCCAACAAGCTGTATGAGCTGGACGCCAAAGGCCAGCCGGTCCACTGGAGCCCCTACAACGGCGAGACGCTGCCCGGCTATATGTTCGCGGGCACCGGCTTCTGGGACACCTTCCGCGCCCTCTATCCCTTCCTGAACCTGGTCTACCCATCCATCAACCGCGAAATGCAGGCCGGGCTGGCGAATGACTTCAGGGAAGGCGGCTGGCTGCCCGAATGGTCCAGCCCCGGCTATGCGGACGTGATGGTCGGGAATAATTCGGCCTCCGTGGTGGCCGATGCCTGGATCAAGGGCGTGCGCAGCGACGATATCGAAACGCTGTGGCAGGCGCTCAAGCACGGCGCCAACAACGAGGGGCCGATGTCCGCCGTCGGCCGCGCGGGCGTGGGCTACTACAATGAACTGGGCTATGTGCCGTATGACGTGAAGATCAACGAGAACGCCGCACGCACGCTGGAATATGCCTATGACGATTTCGCCATCTACCAGCTGGGCAAGGCGCTGAACAAGCCGGAATCGGAAATCGCCATCTACAAGCAGCGCAGCCAGAACTACCGCAAGCTGTTCGACCCGGAGACGGGCCTCATGCGCGGCAGGAACAAGGACGGCAGCTTCCAGTCGCCTTTCAATCCCTTCAAATGGGGCGATGCCTTCACCGAGGGCAACAGCTGGCACTACACCTGGTCGGTGTTCCACGACGTGCACGGCCTGATGCAGCTGATGGGCGGCAAGCAGGCCTTTGTCGACAAGCTCGATATGGTGTTCTCGCTGCCGCCGGTGTTCGACGACAGCTACTACGGCCAGGTGATCCACGAGATCCGCGAGATGCAGGTGGCCAACATGGGCCAGTACGCGCATGGCAACCAGCCGATCCAGCACATGATCTACCTGTACAACTACGCGGGCGCACCGTGGAAGGCCCAGTACTGGCTGCGTGAAACCATGAACCGCATGTACAAGCCCACGCCGGACGGCTATTGCGGCGATGAAGACAACGGCCAGACCTCGGCCTGGTACGTGTTCTCTTCGATGGGCTTCTATCCGGTCACGCCGGCCGTGAACCAGTATGTGCTGGGTGCGCCGCTGTTCCGCAAGGTCACGCTGAACCTGGAGAACGGGCGCAAGGTGGTGATCAACGCCGCCGCCAACAGCGAGCAGCACCGCTATGTGGACCGCCTGCGCATGAACGGCAAGGACTACAGCCGCAACTGGATCAGCCACGAGGCCCTGCTGCGCGGCGCCGTGCTGGACTTCAGCATGTCGCGCACGCCGAACAAGCAGCGCGGCACGGCCGATGCGGATGCGCCCTATTCCATCTCCACCGCGCAGTGAAGTTCAGGGCCGCTTCGGCCCTGAACGCAGCAGTTTCAGCACCATGTCCATGCTGTAGGGCTTGGGCAGATAGTGGTAAGGACGCTGCCGCGTGCTCATCAGCGAAGGGGGCGTAAAGCCGGAAGTGAGCACGATTCGCACCCGGGGATAAAGGGCGGACACCGCATTGGCCAATTGCAGGCCCGTCATCCCCGGCATCATGATGTCGGAGAACAGCGCGTCGATCTCCGGGTCGTTTTCGAGGATAAGCAGCGCTTCCAGGCCCGAGTAGGCCACCTTCACCTCCAGGCCGCTGCCGTGCAGCAGGACTTCGGCCATGTCGGCCAGGTCGCGTTCATCATCCACCACCAGCAGCTTGCGCAGCGCCCAGGCATCGGCAGGCGCTTGCTGCCCGCCGGGCGGCAATCCGGGCGGCGGCACGCCGCGGCCGGAGGAAAAGAATGTGTTGATCAGCTTGTGCACCGGCGTTCCTCCGCCAGGCCGCGCGGCAAGGTCACGGTGAAGCTCGTGCCATCCCTTTCGTTCGAATCCACACTGATCTGCCCGCCATGGGCCTGGGCAATTTCGCGCGCAATGAAAAGGCCGATGCCCAGGCTGGTGCGTTCGGTATAGTCGCCGCCCGTGGCGGAGCTCGCGCGTACCATCGGTTCGAAAATGGTTGCAATTTGCTCGGCTGGAATCGCCGGCCCCTGGTTATGGATCTGGATGGCCACCTCGTGCTCGCCGCCGCTCATATCCACGCGCACCGGCCCGCCACTGCCGTGCTGCACGGCATTGCCGATCAGGTTGGACAGCATCTGGGCCACACGCGCCTCGTCGAAGCGGGCCTCCAGCTGGGGCGGCAGGTGCAGTTCGATGCCCCGCTCAGGGTGGAAAGTGCGCAGCTCATTCACCACCTGCTCGCACACGGCGGCGAGGTCGGCCTGCGCGCCCTGCACCGGCAGGCCGGGGCCGAGATGGCTGCGGGTGAACTCGATCAGGTCGTTGATCAGCTTGCTCATGCGCTTGGCGCTGCGGAACATGCGGGCGGCCACGTCGGCATACCGCCCGGGGATATCGGTGGCCTGCATGATGAAGTGCGAGCCCGTGACCAGCGTGCCGAGCGGATTGCGCAGGTCGTGGCCCAGGATGGCGAGGAACATGTTCTGCGACCGTGCCACCAGCTGCTGGTAGCGCGCGACGGATTCGGCCACCGCCTGGTCGACGGCTTCATTGAAACGCGTCATATCGCCCATGGTCGTGGCGCCGTCAAGGTGCGGGCTGGCCTGCCACAGCGACAGCACGCCGGAACGCAGCGCGCGGTATTCCGACACCAGCTGGACCACCGTGTAGCCCGACAGCAGGCGCGCCTCGGCATGCGCTTCGGCAGCCGTTTCGGCCGCACCGCGCCGGCCGCGGCCCCAGGCCTTGGCATCGCGCTGCACGTCGGTCTGGTAGGTGCCGAGGTCCGCGGCAAAGGCCAGCAGCATCTGGCGCGCGTGGTCGCGCAGCGCCTCGTCGTCCATGGTCAGCGCGGGCGGCTCGATGGTGCGCGCGAAGTCTTCCCATGCCTGCAGGATCGCTTCCATATTGTCGTGGATGAAGTCGGCAAGTCTGTGTGCCATGCTGGTCGATGCCCTCGTCTTGCCGGATCGCGGGAATGCGACGCCCAATCCGGATCATACCGTCGGTCCGGAAGCCCTGCTGCACGGTTGAAGGCAAAATAAATCCGAAATGCTTAGGGAATTCCGGAATGGTGCTGTATATTCAGTCTCGCACTACATCAAGTCGCCTTATTGTTGGTCTTTCTCTCCCGTTCGCCTTTGGCGGTCCTGTTTGATTTCCTCTCTTATCCACTTCTTGGTCGATTGTGCACCCGGGCGTCTTGCCCATGCAAACTAAAGGACTCAACATGACTACTCCCCAAACCGGCACCGTGAAATGGTTCAACGATTCCAAGGGCTTCGGCTTCATTACCCCTGATGCCGGCGGCGGCGACCTGTTCGCCCACTTCCAGGACATCCAGTCGAACGGCTTCAAGAGCCTGTCGGAGAACCAGCGCGTCTCCTTCGTGCGTGCCAATAGCCCAAAGGGCGAAAAGGCCTCGCAGATCTGCGCGATCTGAGCTGAATTTCCGGCCGGCCTGCACCACGCAGATTGCGTGGGCGGCGCCAAAGTAAAAGCCCGCCATCTCCGGCGGGCTTTTTGCATTTCGGGACGGCCGGGCGCAGCCTGCGCTCACCCGGCGGACTGCGGATCCGGCCGGCGGCGGCGCCAGATGTCGCGGTTGCCGACGCGGACGCCCTGCATCAGGCCGTCACGCTCCAGTTGTTCCAGCGCGGCCAGCGTGACCGCCATCGACTCCGCTGCGCCCGGCCACTGTATCCACCAATGGTGGATGCCTTCCAGCGTATCGGCGCTCTCGGGCCGCGCTTGCACGTAGTGGACAATCGCGTCTTTTGCAAAACGTAGCAGGTCTTCCATGGACATAGTCTGAGAATGGGATGCAAAAACTTGCATAGCGATGATGCAGCTTAGCACAAGGAAAGTAAAACCGGTGCCCTCCACAGGACCGTGCGGGGCGGGTGATTTTTGACCCGGCACTGGGCCGGCGCCCACCCGGATATTTCCCTCTGTGAGCCTCTGCCCCACTGGGTGAAAAATATCCCAGGCCATGTCGAGCAGCTAGAAAACCCATTTAATATCAACGGCTTAGCGCATTTTCTGGCGCTGGCACGCCGATTGCATAACAGGGGCGTGTACGATTCTGGCTCCCAAGTGTTCTGCCGTCGGGGGCGGCCAGGACTTTATTGGCGACTTTGAAACGAGGCTATGACATGACAGAGAGCATCCAACAGAAATTGCTGCGGGTACGGCCACCGAGGGTCAGGATTACCTATGACGTTGAAACCGGCGGCGCCATCGAGAAGCGCGAGCTGCCTTTCATCGTCGGCATTCTGGCCGATTTGTCGGGCGACCGCGGCGCCACCGCGGACCTGGCGCCCAAACCCCTGAAAGAGCGGAAGATGACCGACATCGACCGCGACAACTTCAACGACATCCTGAAAACGATCCGTCCGCGGGTCGACCTGGGCAAAGTGCCGCAAACGGTCCCGGCCACCGCCTCCCTGCTGGCGACGCCGGACGACAAGCAGATCATGTTCGAGCACATCGACGACTTCGCGCCGATGCAGATCATCCGCAAGCTGCCAACCTTGGCTGGCATGTACGATTCGCGCGGCCTGATCCGCAGCTTGCAGGCGAAATACGAGTCGGACGACGATGTGGCGCACCATATCGACACGCTGGCGCAGAGCAGCGATCCCCGCAAGCAGGGCGCTACGCTCAAGCTGATGGGCGGCATGGAAACCGTGGCCGAAACCGAGCGCCCTGCCCTGCGCAAGGCCCTGCTCGCGCTGGACGATACCGTCAGCGGCGCCGGCGCCGCGGCCGACAAGGCGGCCGAATACAAGAAATGGTCGCTATTGTCGGCCACCGACGCCGCGGCGCCCGCTTCCAATTCCGTGGATGCCGCGCCTGCTTTCGAGAAGCTGGTGGCCGCCGCCGGCCTGAATGCCGCGGCACTGGCGCGCGCGCTGGCGGCGCCGGACAATGCCGATAACCGGGCCAAGGCCCTGCTGGTCATCGAGCAGCTGCAGCTGACGGGCGCCGCGCCCACCGGGGACGGCACCACCGAGGAGGCGAAGGCCCCTTTCGCCAAGCGCGACGCGCTGCTGACGCGGCTGGGCTTCGACCCCACGGCCGCCGCATCGGCGGTGGATCCGGCGCTGGCTGCCGTGCAACTGGATAAGCTGAAAGCCGCGTCCGCTGCGGACAGCGGCGATCCACTGTGGGCCAAGCCCCTGCTGATCCTCGGCCTGACCCTGGCCGACGACGCGGCGCGCGATGCCTTCCTCCAGTTCGCCAAGCGCATTCACACCGACGCCGATCCCACCGATGAACAGCTGGCCATCGTGGCGGCCGTCGCGCCCCTGCTGCGCACCGATGCGGCGAAAACCCTGCTGTGGCTGAAGCACTTCGCCAAACAGGTGGGCGACCTGATCGCCGAAGGCACCCATGTCGAGGCGCTGGTGGCGGCGCAGAAGCGCGGCACGGCGGCCGTCATCGATGAACTGGTGGCCCGGATCGACCAGCTGCTGAGCGTGGCGCTCACCGCCATCCTGCACAGCCCCGGCTTCAAGCATGTGGAAGCCACCTGGCGCGGCCTGGCCCACCTGGTGTTCAATACCGAAACCAGCACCATGCTCAAGCTCAAGGTCTTCAATGCGACCCAGGACGAACTGGCCAAGGACATGGACAAGGCGGTCGAGTTCGACCAGAGCATGCTGTTCAAGCTGGTGTATGAAGCCGAGTACGGCACCTTCGGCGGCTACCCATACAGCCTGCTGATCGGCGGCTACGAGCTGGGCGCGGGCGCCGGCGACATCGCCTTCCTGCGCAAGATCTCGGAAGTGGCGGCGGCGGCCCATGCGCCCTTCATCGCGGCGGCCTCCACCGAAATGTTCGGCCTGTCCGGCTTCGACAAGCTGGACAAGCCGCGCGACCTGGCCAAGATCTTCGAGAATGCCGAGCTGACGGCCTGGCGCGAATTCCGCGAAATGGAAGATTCGCGCTACGTCACCCTGGTGCTGCCGCGCGTCATGCTGCGCCTGCCGTACGGCAAGCCGGAGAAGCGCAATACCACGCCCTGCGAAGGCGTGAACTTCGAGGAGAACGTGTCCGGCGCCGACCTGAAGCCCTTCGTCAACGCCAAGGGTGAAATCACCGGCTACCCGAAACCGGACAACGAAAGCTTCCTGTGGGGGAATGCCGCCTACGTGCTGGCCGAGCGCATCACCAATGCCTTCTCGCTGTACAACTGGACGGCGGCGATCCGCGGCGTCGAGGGCGGCGGCCTGGTGGAAGACCTGCCGCTGTACACCTATACCTCGGACGCCGGCAGCAGCGAGCTGTTCTGCCCGATCGAGGTGTCGATCACCGACCGCCGCGAGAAGGAGCTGAACGACCTGGGCTTCATCTCCCTGATCCACTGCAAGGGCTCGGGCCGCGCCGCCTTCTTCGGCGGCCAGACCACCAACCTGCCGAAGAAGTACTTCTCGGACAGCGCCAATGCGAACGCCCGCATTTCCTCGATGCTGCCTTATATCCTGGCCGCCTCGCGCTTCGCGCACTACATCAAGGTGATCATGCGCGACAAGATCGGCAGCTTCATGACGCGCGGGAACGTGGAGACCTTCCTCAACGGCTGGATCGCCAACTACGTGCTGCTGGACGATAACGCGGCCCAGAACGCCAAGGCGGCCTTCCCGCTGCGCGAAGCGTCCGTGGTCGTCACCGACGTGCCGGGCCAGCCGGGCTGCTACCGCGCCACCGTATTCCTGAAGCCGCACTTCCAGCTGGAAGAGCTGACCACTTCGATACGCCTGGTGGCCAATCTGCCGGGCTAAGCCGGACAGCCAGCAAGCCCACACCTTATCAATACAGGAGCAGTTATGGATCTGATCTTAATGCAGCCAGGGGACACCACCATCCTGGCCGGAACATCGAACTGGACAACTGCGCTGAACAGCCAGATTGCCTCGTGGCCGAGCGGCGGCCTGGGCCTGCCCACAGCGCCCTGCCTGGAGCTGACCTCGGTGCACTTCGGCATGAAGCAGCAGATGACCACCGACGTCAGCAACAATGCCCGTACCTCGGGGCGGCCGGTGATTACCGACATCACCTGCGTCAAGTACATCGATAACGCCTCGACCCTGCTGTACGACCGCTGCCTGCGCGCCTATCCGCTGGGCGCCAGCAAGGCCTGCACCACGATCTACCTGCTGCGCAACTCCGGCGACAGCCTGGCCGGCATCATGAAGATCGACCTGTACAACGCCATGGTCAGCGAGATCCAGACCCAGACCCACCCCAACGATATGCCGACCGAGCAGTTCAAGCTGAACTTCACGGACATCCTGTGGACCTACTACCCGCAGGCCAACGACACTTCGCAGCCGGGCAAGGGCCTGATCATGAAGGGCTGGAGCGTGCGCCAGAACCAGGCACTGGCCGCCGCGCCGACGGCCTGAGCATCATGCAGTACCTGCTGGAACGCCTGGCCAGTCCGCCGCTCCCGGCTTTGGGGCAGTTCGAAAGCCGCGACATGGCGGCGCTGGTGGCGGCCCAGATCCAGCGCATCGTCAGCGCGCGCGCCCTGGTGTGCGGCGGCAGCGTCAGCCTGCTCGATTTCGGCATGCCGCACGTGGTGGAACAGGGACTGCACGAGGAAGTGGCCCTGCAGCGCTACGCGGCAAGGCTGGTGCGCCTGATCCAGCAGTATGAGCCGCGCCTGCTGCACCCCAAAGCGGCGGTGCGCAAGACCGGCCGCGCGCTCATGCCCTACGAACTGGTGGTCAGCGGCTCCCTGGCGCCGGAAGCGCCGCCGGCCGAATTCGTTTTTGAAGTGCCCACGTCCTGATGAGCCGGAACCGCGATGCATAGCGCCAATACCAAGCTGAAGGATTTTTACCATTCGGAGCTCGCCGCGCTGCGCCAGGAAGGCATGGCCTTCGCGCAGCAGCATCCCGAGATGGCGCATGCCCTCGGCCTGAACCAGCGCCAAGCGCGCGACCCGCAGGTGGAGCTGCTGCTGCAGTCCTTCGCCTTTCTCACCGGCCGCCTGCAGTACCAGGTGGAGCTGGACCAGGCCAATTCGGCCAATGCCCTGCTGCAGTCGCTCTATCCGCACCTGGCGGCGCCGGTGCCGGCCATGCTGGTGGCGGAAATCGCCGTCAAGCCCAAGGGCCGCGACCTGTCGCACGAGCAGGTGCTGGAGCGCGGCCGCAGCATCAGCGCGCCCGCCTTCAATGCCCTCGGCAAGAAGATCGACTGCCGCTTCCGCACCGCCTATGAAACGCCGCTGATGCCTTTCGAGGTGAGGGAGATTGAAACCCAGTCGGTCAAGAACTAT
The DNA here is from genome assembly GCF_045984285.3 of Pseudoduganella rhizocola. Lineage (NCBI taxonomy): Bacteria > Pseudomonadati > Pseudomonadota > Betaproteobacteria > Burkholderiales > Oxalobacteraceae > Pseudoduganella > Pseudoduganella rhizocola. The sequence goes on along the minus strand of NZ_JBJQIK030000003.1, from coordinate 373,422 downwards.
CCCTTCCTGCGCAATGAGGACGGCAGCGAGCTGCGCGGCGGCGCCGTGCTGCGCGTGCGCATCCGCAGCAAGGACGTGGCCAATGTGACGGGCCACGGGCGGCTGCGCTTCTTCCTCAACCCGGCGGAACAGGGAGCTTACGACCTGTACGACATGCTGGCGCTCTACCTCGGCAGCATGGCGATGGTGGTGCCGCACCATCCGGGCCAGGCCCAGGCGCTGGCGCCGCGCCGGATACCGGCTGCCAGCTTCCGCTGGCTGGGCGAGGCCGAGGACGAAGCCATGCTGCCCGCCAATCCGCAGACCCATCCCGGCTACCGCCTGCTGCAGGAGTACTTCACGTTCCCCGAGAAGTTCATGTTCTTTGAAGTCGGCAATATCGACTTCAACGGCGTGTGCGATGAATTCGACCTGCTGTTCGTGCTGGACAGCGACCTGCAAGCCTATGGCAGCTTCAATGCGGCGGCCATGCGCCTGAACTGCGTGCCGCTGGTTAACCTCTACCCGCAGCGCCTGAACCCGCTCAAGCTGGACCACCGCCAGCACGAATACCACCTGCTGGGCGACCTGGAAAACCACCGCTACTGCGAGATCTACGCGATCGAGATGCTGGAATCGAGCAGCCCGCGCACCGGCACGCGCGAGATCGCCCCCTATTTCGCGGTGGACCAGTCGGACCGGCTGGCGCAGCAGGACTATTTCTATACGACGCGGCGCGAAGCCAGCCTGGGCGCGGGCGTCGCGGGCAGCGAAGTGTTCATCTCCTTCCTGGACGAGCAGTTCAATACCACCCAGCTGGTGGACGAGGTGGTGGGCGGCCGCGCGCTGTGCACCAACCGCCGCCTGCCGGAGCAGATCAACAGCGGCGCCCCGCTGTACCTCGAAGGACCGGGCTCGGTGGCCATCACGGCCCTCAGCAAGCCCACGCCGCACCAGAATCCGCCCTGCATCGGCGCCCGGCCCTGGGCCCTGGTGTCGCAGCTGAGCCTGAATCACCTGTCGCTGGCCGACAGCCCGGAGGCATTGAGCGCGCTGAAAGACATCCTGCGCCTGCACCTGGGCCCCAATGCCGGCAACGGCCTGCGCCAGATCGACGGGCTGCGCGGCCTGCACTGCCACTCCATCATGCGGCACCGGCATGTGGACGGCTGGCGCGGTTTCGTGCGCGGCCACGACGTGCGCCTGCATGTGGACCAGCACTGTTTCGAAGACAGCAGCGCGGTGCTGTTCTGCGCCGTGCTGCGCCACTTTTTGCGCTCCTACGCGACCGTCAACCAGCTGGTTGAAGTCAGCCTGGAAATGAATAACCTCACCGGCGAGCAAAAACAATGGCCACCCTTGGCTGGCGTTCAGGCAGTACTGTAAAGCAGCTGATGCTGGCACAGTACAGCCGCTTCGAGCCCTTCCAGCTGCTGCGGCTGCTGCACTGGCCTGCGCCGGGCAGCCGCGCACCGGCGGCCGGCGGGCTGCGCTTCCGCGCCGACCTGTCGGGCCGCTTCGCCGGACACGAATTCAGCGGCCTGCGCAGCTACCGCGTGACGGCGCGCGTGGCGCGCGAGGTGATCGAGATCGAAACGCCGAACTACTGCATCGCCAGCCTGCTGGGGCCCTTGCCGGAACCTTTCGTGGAATGGGCGCGCGACCTGAAGCGGGCGCGCTCGCCGGCCATGGCCGATTTCTTCGACATGTTCAACCACCGCCTGAACCTGCTGCGCTACCAGATCAAGGCGCGCCAGAACCTGGGCCTGAACAACCTGCCGCCGGAGCACACCGAACACGGCGCGCAGCTGGCCGCCATCATGGGCATGGGCCTGCCCCAGCTGGCCGCCCAGATTCCACTGCCCCGGCGCGCCTGGCTGGGCCTGGCGGGCCTGCTGGCCAACTGCCGCAGGAGCGCGGCGGCCATTGCCCAGGTCATGAGCCTGTATGTGGGCGCGCGCGTGCGCGTGGTGCAGCTGGTGGGCGCCTGGCATGCGATCGCGCCGCAGGACCGCATGCAGCTGGGCCGGCGCGGCCACAGGCTGGGCCGCAACAGCCTGCTGGGCCGCCGCACCTGGGACCAGAGCGCGCGCATCCGGCTGGAAGTCGATCCGCTCGACTATGCCGCCTTCTGCCGCCTGCTGCCGCCCGGGCATCCCATGGCGCAGGCCGCGGCGGCGGGCCAGGCTTCCCACCCGGGGCTGGTAGGCCTGCTGCGCCTGCTGGTCAACGGCCTGCACGACTGCGAAGTGGAACTGAACCTGCGCGAAGACGCCGTGCCGCCGGGCCGCCTGCAGCCGGGCGGCAGCGCCGGCAATATCGGCATGCGCCTGCGCTACAGCGCCTGGCTGGGCAGCGCTCCGGCCAGTCCGGGGGCGCCGGTACGCACCGTGCGCTACCTGGTGCCCGCCTTCGCCACCACGGAGGCTGCATGAACGCGCCCTTGCAAACCGTCGCCATCACGCCCGAACTGGCGCTGCCGCAGGGGGCGCCGGCGCCCTACCTGCATGTGGCCATCTTCCTGCCGCCCGATGGGCAGCAGCCCCAGCAGATACTGGGCGACGAAACCTTCCGCCTGGTGAGTTTCGAGGGCGAGGAAAACGCCTCGGAGCTGTTCGAGTTCCAGCTGCAGCTGCATGCGAATACCGATACCAGCCTGACGCCGCCCGCCTACCTGGGCACGACGCAAGGCAATGTGCAGCTGACGATCGACGAGCTGGTGGGCCTGCCGCTAACAGTCGGCATCAATTGCCCCGGCCCGCTCAGCACGGCGGAAATGACACAGGCTTTCGCCAGCGCGGTGCGCGGCGAGGCGCAGGCGGCGAATGTGACGGAACTGGGCGGCGCGGAGGCCGTGCTGGCCTTCTTCAACGGCATCATCACCTCGATCTCGATGGCCGAACAGGGCGTGTACTACATCACCATGGGCCCGGCGCTGGCCCAGCTGATGCACACCAATGCCTACACCATCTACGGCAACCTGAACATCATCAGCGCCATCCAGGCGGTGATCCAGACCAGCGACGGTTTCCCCACGCCGGTGCGCATGCAGTCGGCCATCAGCACCACCGGCAACGCCAGCCTGGCCACGGCGCGGGTGCAGGACTGGCTGCAGGCCGGCGAAAGCCATTACGACTTCATCGAGCGGCTGGTGAAGAAGGCCAAGCTGTTCTTCTATTTCGTGCACACGCCGACCAGCCACACCGTGGTCTTTGCGGACAACAGCAACCTGAACTACCCGCCGGTGAATACCTCCATCGCCGCCTTCCGCTACACCGAGACGGATGGCACGGAAATGGGCATGGACCAGGAAGACGTGATCGCCAACTACCGCTACCAGCGTTCGCTGAGCAGCAGCAGCGTGAGCAGCACCTTCGCGCGCCAGTATGCGAACTTCGAGGAAGACCCGCCGACCACGCCCGCCTCCTACCAGGCCGCGGGCCAGGCCGTACCCTCGCAGCCGGTGCTGCTGCCGCTGGCCCTGCACAAGGCCTATGACTTCGGCGCCCTGCAGAACGAGGTGAGCGTGTACACCAATGCCGCCAATGCGGCGCTGGCGGCGCAGTCGGTGCGCTTTTCGGGGACCGCCACCTGCGCCCAGTTCCGCGCCGGGCATACCTTCCAGCTGGCCGGCATCCAGGCCCAGCATGTGGCGGCGCCGCCGCTGGGCAATACCACGCTGTTCCGCCCTTCCTTCGCCGGCGGCAGCTTTGTGCTCACCCAGGTCAAGCACCAGGCCTCGGCCGAAGGCCGCTATCAGAACGATTTCGCCGCCACCACGGCGAGCGGCCTGATCAGCGAGTTCAGGCCGGAGCAGGCGCAGCAGGAGACGCTGCTGGCCATCGTCGTAGAAACGGCGCCCAACTGGCAGTCCTTTACGCCGGACTACTTCCATCCCGAGACGGCCAACTTCTCGGCCCCGGCCGGGCCGCTGAGCTATACGCCGACCGGCGTGCACGTGGTCTTTGCCGCCGACCCGTCCGGCACGGCCTATTTCGTGAAGCTATCGGCCAGCATGCAGATCGTGCCGGAAGCCGGCGCCATTGTGGTGGTGAGCCGGGCGCAGAACGAGTCCGAGCTGCCGGAAGTGCAGAACGTGATCTCCTCCAGCGGCAGCAAGTGCGCCACGCCGTCGGGCTGGGAAGCCAGCACCCGCGTCAGCAACAACTATTCGACCAGCTTCGGCGACAACCAGAGCTACTCCTTCGGCAAGAACTCGTCCATCACGCCGGGCGGCTCGGCCTACAACACGGCGGTGGGCATCGTGTCGCGCCAGTACCGCACCGGCTACTACGGCAACGCCAGCTACGCCCAGGGCGCCAGCTTCAACTACGCGATTGCGGAAGGCATGGCGCTGTCCAGCAGCGCCAGTGTGACGGCGCTGGAGAACGAGCTCGACGATATGGCCACGGCCACCGGCGGCAGCGCCGCCGCCATCGCCCTGAATCCGGCGGCGCCGACACCGGATGCCACCGCCACGAGCCCGATTCCGCCCGCTCCCACGCTGCAGGTGCCGCCCTTGCAGAGCCTGATGCAGTCGGCAATGGGCACTGGAAATGTCAGTACGCCCTCTGTCATCAGCGCGCCACCGATCAGCAGCCCGCCGCTGGTGCCCAGCGAACTGCTGCTGAACGTGTCGGAATCCTATGGCTCCACCTATTCGCAGTCGCAGGCCAATGTTACCGCCAGCATCGAGAACGTGGGCACCGCCTACAGCCAGGCCACGGTCGGCCTGGCGGTCAACTGGAATACCACCACGGTGGGCAGCTCGGCCATCAGCAACAACCAGGGCTATAGCTACAACGTCAGCAGCACCACGGGCGAGGTGGTGAACATCAACACCAACCTGGCCAACAGCACCAGCCTGAACACGACCATGGGCAACAGTACCGAGGTCAGCGTCACCCAGGGGACCACCAGCAGCACCACCATCCAGCAGGGCGATGTCACCAATATCATCAAGCAGAACGGCTCGGTGATCACCACCACCACCCAGACCGGCAACGGCAAGATCGAGAACAAGACGACCCAGACCGGCGACGTCATCAATACCACCACCCAGGGCGGCGCGGTCACCAATACCACTACCATCGGCGGCGTCCTCACCAATACCAACAGCTACCTCGGCGCGGTATTCGACACCAATACCCATGCGGGCGCGGTGACCACGCTGAACACGCAGCTGGGCCTGGTGTCCACGGTACATACCTATGGCGGCCTGGTGTCCGAAGTGGTCGCCGCGATGACCGCCAAACAGATCTACCAATACGGCGCCGCCGATGTGTACCGGCGTGCGTTCGGCGGCAAAACCCAGACCGACAGCCACGCGGCCTCGGACGACACGGAAGTGGTGGCGGCCAAGGTGGAAACCAGGACCTTCGGCGATATCGAGCTGACCGAAATCCGCGGCACCGGTACTGTCACCACCACCCAGCCCGGCGTGGTGGAAACCAAAGTCAGCGGCCTGGTCACGCAGACCGTCGAAATGATGACCATCCTGTGAGCGCGCGATGAAGCACATTAAACCAGGCACGCTGGGCTTATTGAAAAAACCCTATCGGCACCGGGGCCGCCACTACCTGGTGGTGAGCGCGCTCGGCTTCTTCCGGCTGGGCGACGGGGCGCCGCGCTTCCTGCCCGACAGCCCGCAGTGGCAAAAACTGATGGGTGTGCTGCCGCATGGCCAGGCGCTGGACGAAATCCTGCCGAAGGCGCGCGGCGAAGTGCTGCTGAGCGGGAGCGCCTGGGCGCCGCAAGGCCGCGCGGTGCGGGAGCTGACCGTGGGCCTGCGGCTTGGCACGCTGTCCAAGCAGCTGCGGGTGCTGGGCGACCGGAATTGGCTGAACAGCCTGCTGCCAGGCTACCAGGCCACCGATCCCCTGCCCTTCACCGAAATGCCGCTGTCTTACGAACGTGCCTATGGCGGGCCCAAACACGGCGGCAACCCGCTGGGCTGCGGCTACACGGGCAACCCCTGGTCTCCGCTGTTCGGCCAGAACCATGGCGTGCTGCCGAATATCGAATACCCGCAGACGCCGGTCGCCTCGCCGGCCCGTGCCTACCTGCCGGCCAGTTTCGGCCCGGTGCCGCCCGACTGGAGCCCGCGCAAGGAAAAGCTGGGCACTTTCGATCAGCACTGGAGCGAGCACGATGCGCCGGGCTTCGCGGCAGACATGGACCCGCTGGCCTTCAACCGCGCGCCGGCCGACCAGTGGCTGGCCGAGGCCCTGGTGGGCGGCGAAGCCTACCGCCTGGACAATCTGCATCCGGAGCGGCCGCGCATCGAAGGCCGCCTGCCCTGTTTCCGGGCGCGGGCCTTCGTGCAACGCGCCGGCGGCGCACTGGAGGAAGTGCCGATGACGCTCGATACGGTATGGTTCTTCCCCGGCCAGGAGATCGGCCTGCTCACCTACCATGGCCAGGCGGTGATCGGCGATGCCGAGGCGCAGGATATCGGCGCAGTAATGGTCGCCTATGAAGCGCCGCAGGCGCCGAAGCCGCTGGCGCACTACGAGCAGGTGTTTGCGCTGCGCAGCAATGCCGATACCGCGGGCCTGCACGTCTACAACGAGGGCCAGCTGACGCCATCCCTGGGCGAGGATGCGCTGGCGCAGCGCCAGGCCGAGCAGGCCGCCGAAGCGCAGGCGCGGCAGGACAGGCAGCAGGCCGCGACGGAGGAAATCCAGCGCGACCTGTGCGCCAGGTATGCACTGCCGCTGCCGGAACCGGCGCCGCGCGCCGCGCCTGCCGTGCGCAACCGCCCCACTGCCCGCCAGATCGCCGAAGGCGACTTCGACCTGACCGACATTGTGGCCGATGCCCATGCCCGCGCGGAGGAGGTGCGCACCGACGGCGCCCGGCGCATCGCCGAACTGCAGGAGCAGAAGGCCGCGCTGGAGTCCGCCTACGGACCGCTGCAGGCCGCCCCGCCCGATATCGCGGCGCAGAAAAACACGGCCTTCGAACTGGCCAGCGTGCCGGCCTACGACCTGCTGCCAGCCGCGCTGCAGCCTGCGGCGCTGACGCCTGCGGTGGATGCGCTGGTGGCCAAGCTGAAGCTGCCCGCACCGCAAGACCCGCAACTGGTCAGCGAGCTGCGCGCGAAGTTCAGTGCCTCGCTGCTGTTGCAGCCCGGCCTGCACCGCAAGGGCCGCCACGCCGCCATGACGCCGGCCGCGCCGGCCGCGCCGCTGGCGCCCGAGGCGGCGGCCTGGCTCGGCCAGCAGGTGCGCCAGTGGCACCAGGGCGGCGCCCACCTGGCGGGCCGCGACCTGGCCGGCATCGACCTGCGCGGCGCCGACTTTTCCGGCGCGGACCTGCGCGAGGTGATGCTGGAGAACGCCGACCTGAGCGGCGCCAGCTTTGCCGGCGCCGACCTGGCCGGCGCGGTGCTGACCGGCGCTGTACTGGACGGCGCGGATTTCTCCGGCGCGCGGCTGCGGGGGGCCAATCTGTGCGGCAGCAGCGCCGTCGCCGCCAATTTTGCCGGGGCCGATATGACGCAGGTGCGCGCCAGCCGCGCGCGCTGGCGCGGCTGCGGCCTGCAGCGCGTGCGCCTTAGCGGCTGCCTGGCCCAGCATATCGACCTGAGCGGCGCCTGCCTGGACGGGGCCGACCTGGGCAGCGCCAACCTGCTGCAGGCGCAGGCCCCGCACAGCAGCTGGCAGCGCTGCGTGCTGGACAAGAGCATCCTGCTGAAGGCCAACCTGGCGCATGCAGACTTCCGCGATGCGCGGCTGGAGCGCGTCACCCTGCTGGATGCCGTGCTGCGGCACAGCCGCTGGGGCAGCGCGCGCCTGCACCGGATCGTGGGCGGCGGCAAGGCCGACTGGAGCCACGCCGACCTGCGCACGGTGCAGGCCGACCACTGCGGCTGGCATGGCGCCTGCTTCGCCGGCGCCGACCTGAGCGATGCGCAATGCCTGCACTGCAGCTTCGACGAATGCGATTTCAGCGATGCCCGCCTGTACCGCGGCCTGTTCGCCGGTTCGCGCTTCATGAATGCGAAGCTGTGCCGTGCGAATGCGGCCCAGGCCGACTTCTACCAGGCCATGGGCCGCAAGGCCGATTTCAGCGGCGCGGACCTGACGCAGGCCAGCCTGGTGCAGATGGACCTGGGCGGCGCCATTTTCACCGGCGCCCGGCTGGACAAGATGCGGAGCGTGGCATGACCCCGGACAACATCTGGAACGACATCGAGAAGGCGATGCGCCTGTCGCAGCCGGTGCACGAGCGCGAACTGCCCGGCCTGCGCCTGGACGGCCGCAAGCTGGCCGCCGCCAGCTTCCACCGCGTGAACCTGGCTGGCAGCCGCTTCGCCGACTGCGACCTGAGCGAGGCGAACTTTGTGGACTGCGACCTGAGCGGCGCGGATTTCAGCAGCAGCCTGCTGTACAAGACCAGTTTTATCCGCTGCCGTATGCCGGAAGCAAAAATGCCGGCGGCCTACCTGAAGTGGATCACCATGAGCCGCTGCGACCTGCGCGGCAGCCAATGGACGCGGTCGCACTGGCATCTGTGCACTGCCACCGAGTGCGACTTTTCCGGCGCCGTGCTGCGGCAAGCCGTGCTGGAACGCAGCGGCCTCACCCAGTGCCAGGCGGTGGATGCCGATTTCCGCGCGCTGCGGCTGGAGCGCTCCTCGCTGCAGGGCATGGACTTCCAGACCGTGGATATCATGGGCATGAGCGCCCAGGGCAGCGCGCTGATGAATGCGAACCTGCGGGGCAAGCAGCTGGCTGGTATCCAGCTGCAGCGCTGCACGCTCACCGGCAGCGATTTCAGCGATGCCAAACTGAGCGGCGCCCTGCTGGGCGAGTCCAGCTTCATGGGCGCCCGCTTCCACCGCACCGACCTGCGCCAGGTGCAGGCGCGCCACAGCATGTTCGCCACGGCCGACCTGCAGCATGCCACGCTGGACGGCAGCGATCTGCATAGCGCCATTTTCCAGCAGGCCAGGCTGCTGCATTGCAGCCTGGCGGATGCGCAACTCGGCTGCGCGGTCTTCAGCAAGAGCCGGCTGCGGGACGTCAGCTTCGCGCGCAGCGACCTGCGCTGCAGCCAGTTCGACCATACACGCGGCAGCCATGTGCTGTTCGACCAGGCCGCGCTCGACCATAGCAATTTCCACGATGCGCAGCTGGAGCACAGCTCCTTTGCGGGCGTGGACAGGAAACTCATGCGCCTGACCGATGCCGCGCTGCTCGCGGCGCAGGCAAGAACACTGTTGACGGAGGAACTATGATGCAGACGATCGAATCCACGCAATCGGCGCCCTTGCCGCTGAGCCCCAACTGGTCGGAAGCGCAGGTGGCGCTGGAACTGGCGGACGGCAGCTATCTGCTGGATGACGGGCGCATGGCGCTGCAGTCGCTGTCCTGCCTGCTCAAGCCCTGCGCCGGCGACAGGGTGCTGATCGCCGCCTGCGACCAGGGCGCGGTCTATATCCTGCACCTGCTGCAGCGGCCGCGCAGCAATAACGCCTGCCTGAACCTGCCCGGCATCCAGCAGCTGACCGTGACCCAGGCCCAGCTTGCCGTGGTGGCGAGCGACAGCCTGGGCCTGGCGGCGCTGGGCGATATCGAGGTGACGGCGGCCAGCGGCGTGCTGCGCCTGAATGCACGCAACCTGTTTACCACGGTCGCCGAGAACATGGTGGAGAACGTGCAGCACTACATTGGCCGCGCCGAGCAGTACCTGCTGGACGTAAAGCACCTGCTGCGCATGCACGGCAAGCAGGCCAGCGTCACGGCCGAAGAGGACGTCAAGATCGATGCCGAGCGCATCAGCCTGGGCTGAGCTGCCATGTTTGCCAACACCAATATGGGCTGCGTGAATATGGCGACCGTGCCCGATGTGTGCAAAACGCCGCCGCTGGCGGTGCCGGTGCCGTATCCCAATATCGCGGTGTCCACCATGCACATCCCCAATGTGCCGAACATCATCATTTGCGGCGGCTTCGCCGAGAACCTGCTCACGCCGGGCACCATCAGCAACGGCGATGAGCCGGGCGCGATGGGCGGCGTGGTCTCGGGCGTTTTCATCGGCCCCGATACCTACACCCTGGGCAGCGTCAAGGTGCTGATGGGGACGGCGTTTGCCACCCATCTCACCAGCCTGACCGCGCAGAACGGCAAGGTGCCGAATACCATCGGCATGACGATCACGCCGGCCCAGACCTGCGTCCTGATCCTGAGCTAGCCATGAAAGCCATCCTGTCCATCATGCTCCTGATCGCCGGCTGCGCCGGCAAGCCTGCGCCTACCGGCCTGCAGGGCATCGAGATCCTGGCCGCCGCCAATGCCAACCAGAACAACGCCACGGCGCTGGACCTGGTGTTCGTGTACGACAGCAGCACCCAGGGCCTGTTGCCGAAAACCGGTCCGGATTGGTTCGACAAGAAGGCGGCGCTGGTGGCCGGCCTGGCCATGGGCCTTGACGTGGTGAGCCTGCAGGTGCCGCCCGCCAGCACCGTGAACCTGCCCGCCAGCCCGCCCTTCCCGGCGCGCTACGCCAAGGCCATCGGCGTCTACGCCTATGCCAACTACGTGGCGCCGGGCGGCCAGCCCATGATGAACCTGACACCCTACGGCAGCGTTACCGTCACGCTGGCGCCGGACACCATCACGCTGGCAGGCACGGCGCCCAAGGGCATGCTGGGCAAGCTGCTGGGGGCCATCAAATGAAAGGGAGAGCACAATGACAGTCACCCAACTGCCGGATGCCGTGCAATGGTCGGAAGGCATGCTGCTCTCGCCGCAGCACCTGCAGCAGAACGATATCTATTGGCAGGAACACCTGCGCCACCGCCTGGCTTCGGTCGCCCCCAATTTCTGGGGCCTGCGCCGGCTGGAGGTGGAACTGGTGAAGGACGTGATCACCGTCAAGGCGATGGAGTGCGTGCTGCCCAATGGGCTGGCCGTGGCCTGGCCGGGCAACTTCCCGCGCAAGCCTGATGCGCTGCTGCAGGCGGACGTGAGCGGCTGCCGCGCCGGCGAGCGGCCGCAGCGCCTGTGGCTGCTGGTGCCGGAACGGGGGGCGGCCGCCGCGCGCGCCGGCGACCCGGAACGCCGCTACGACTCGCAGACAGGGCTGATGACGGCCGACGAGAACACGGGCGATGGCGAGGTGCCGGTGGGCCGCCTGCAGATCCGCTGCGAGCTGGTGCTCAGCGCGCTGAACCCTTCGCCCGGCCTGGGCGCCTGCCCGCTGCTGGAGGTGGTGCGCGACGCCCAGGGCATGCTGCATATCGGCGATTACCTGCCGCCCATGCAGTGCCTGGACGCGAGCCGGCACCTGGGCACGGCCGGCCTGCTGCACCAGCTGGGTGCGCGCCACGAACTGTGGTGGGGCTATGCCCAGCAGTTCGCTACCGAAGCCAGCGGCTACGGGCCGGAAGGCCGGCTGAACAGCGGCGGCGTGCGCAATATGCTGGTGGCGCGCCACCTGGCCGGCGCGCTGCCGCCCATGTCGGTGCTGCTGCATGGCGCGGCCCATCCGGAGCGCCTCTATGAGTGCCTGGCCGATACCGTGGGCCGCGTGGCGCAGTTCGCGGCATCTCCCCTGCCCCTGAAGATGGCGCCTTACCAGCATGAGGACTGCCTGCCGCAGTTCCAGGCGGCCTGGCGCTACATCGAGGACACGCTGGCGGCGGAGTTCGAGCGCGTGCGCCAGGACCGCCTGCGCGCGCCGCAGCCGGAATACGATATCCGGCCCTTCCAGGTGCAGGGGCCGGGGGGCTTCAGCTACAAGCTGCCGCCGCAGGTGGAAGGCCAGCTCATCATCGAAGTCAAACGCAAGGACGGCCAGACCATCGAGGAAGCGGGCCGCTGGCTGAGCCAGGCCGATATCGCCGACGCCAGCCTGATTCCGCAACTGCAGCGCCAGCGCGTGCCGGGCGCGCGCGTGCGGCCGCTGGGCGCGGATGAAGTGGCGCGCTACCAGCTGCCGACGCTGGCCGACCTGTTCCTGGTGGAGAACCGCACGGTCGACCTGGCCGAGCTGGGCAGGCGCGAGCTGTTCGTGGCGGAGCAGCCGCTGCGCATCCAGGGCCATGCGGGCTCGCACATGCCGGCCGCCATCTTCCTGTACCAGAAGATGCGCAGCGAAGCGGACACCGAAGCCGAGGCGGCCTGACACCATGATGAACCTTGCGCCAAGCCTGCAATGGAATGCCCCCGATGCCGTCCCGGCATCGGAGGCATCCTTGCTGCTGGCCAGTTTTGCTGCCTTCTACGAAGAGCTGGCCAGCATCAAGCGCTGCCAGCACGACGGCGTGCTGGCGCGCTACCTGGCGCCGGACCAGCTGGATCCCCCGCTGTCCGATACCGAATTCGCCACCCGCGCCAGCGCCCGCCTGCTGGCGCAGCTGCGCGAACAGCACCTGGCCTTCCAGCGCCGGGGCAGCGCGCAGCAGATCAGGCTGCACCAGACGGCCTTGTACGTGATGGCGGCCATGGCCGATGAAATCCTGCTGCTGGAACTGCACTGGCCTGGCGCCGACCACTGGCTGCCGGTGCTGCTGGAACGGCAGATGTTCAGCACCTCGCACTCCGGCCTGCTGTTCTTCCAGCTGGCGGACAAGCTGATCGCCGGCGCCGGCCGCGATCCCCTGCATGCCGACCTGGCCAGCGTATTCCTGCTGGCCTTGCGGCTCGGCTTCAAGGGCCAGCACCGCAACCCCGAAGGCGAAGCGCGGCTGGACCACTACCGCCAGCAGCTGCTGCGCATCGCCGGCACCGGCCAGGCGCGCGCGCAGCCTGCCGCGCCGGGCTTCTTCCAGCAGGCCTACCAGCACAACATCACGGATGGAAAGGATATGCGGCTGGCGCCCCTGTCGGCCTGGCGCAAGGCGGCCAGGGCCGCGGCAATCGGCTACCTCATCCTGTCCAGCGCCGTCTGGGCCGCGCTGGTGTATCCACTCGACCAACTCTTCAGGCCCTGAGCATGCTGCTACTCCTCGTCGCCAGTGCTGCCGTCCTGACCGGCCTCGTGCTCGCCATCCTGATCTGGCGCGCGCGCAGGCCGGCCAGGCTGCATGCCCTGCCGCTGGCGATGCTCGGCAAACCCGCCCTCGCCCTGCTGGCCCTGCGCGGCCTGCTGGCGCCGCTGCGCTACCTGGCCACGCGGCGCGAGGCGCATTACAAGAGTGCGTGGATGCTGGTGATAGGCCAGCAGGCGGCGGGCAAATCGAGCCTGCTGGCCTCCCTTGATCCGGGCAATTGGCAGCTGCCGTCGCAGGAACAGGAAAAACTGGTGGTCGAGGGCAGCAACTGGCGTTTCCTGCCGCAGGGGGTGCTGATCGATCCGCCCGGCGAATGGTCGGCGGCGGCGCCCGGCAGCGAAGGCGCGCGGAAATGGCGCCAGTTCCTGGACAAGCTGGACAGCCTGCGTCCCGAGCGGCCGGTCGACGGTGTGATCCTGGTGGTGTCGGCGCGCAGCCTGCTGGCCGGCGGCAGCCAGGAACGCAGCGTGCTGGCGGAATCGCTGCGCGCCCAGCTCGCGCTGCTGGAGAGCCAGTATGAGTTTGCGCTGCCGGTCTACGTGGTGGTCAGCGAGATGGACAGCGTAAAGGGCTTCAGCGAGTTCTGGCAGACCCAGAGCCTGGTGCAGCCGCAGGAGATGGTGGGCTGGTCCACGCCGCAGCTGCTGCCTGCCGCCGCGCCGGGCGAATGGGTGGATACGGCCTTTGACTACCTGGCCGGCCAGCTCAAGCGCCTGCAGGTGCAGACGGCGGCCGAAAGCCGCCATCCCGATCCGTCCCGGGCCGACCAGTTCTTCCTTTTCCCGCGCCACTTCCTGCAGCTGCGCGAGCCGCTGCGCCAATGCATGGCGCAGCTCATGCAGCCCTCGGCCTGGCAGAGCGGCGTATTCTGCCGCGGCCTGTACTTCACCGGCGCGCTGCCGCCTGCCTTCTCCGCCCTCGCGGGCGCCGCCCCTGCGGCCGGACTGCCGCGCAGCGATATCGCCTTTATCGATGAGCTGGTGGCGAAGAAGATCTTCGCCGAGCCCTACCTGGCGCGCCCCACCCGCCAGGGCATCTGGTCGCGCAACAAGCTGATACGGCGCGCGCAGTTCAGCGCCGTGGCGCTGGCGGCGCTGCTGCTGGCCGGCCTGCTCTGGACCGCCGTGCAGCTGCGGGAACAGGCGGCCGTGGCCGAGAGCGCTGTTGCCGCGCTGCAGAAGATCGAGCAGCAGCTTAACGCGAGCCCGCCGCCGCAGGGCAGCTGCATCGAGCGCCAGACCGTGATGCAGGCGCTGGAACAGATCGCCCGATTACCGGACGATACGGCCTACCTGACGATTCCCGCCACCTGGTTCGGCCGCCCATCCAGCGCCGGCAACATGCAGCAGGTGGTCAACGGCGTGTTCCAGAAGGCGGTGCTGGGCGGGCTCGCCTGCCGCCTGGAGCAGGAGGCCCAGGCGCTGATGACGCCGCCCGCGGCGAAGATGCCGGACAGCGCCACGCTGGCCCACGTGCAAAGCCAGCAGGCCCTGTTTGACGCCAGCCAGCGCATCGTGCGCTTCCAGAACAATCTGGCGCGTTTCCAGGAGATTGCCGGCACGCCGGTGGCGCTGAAGCGGAAAGACCTGATGCCGTCCTTCATGGCGCTGTTCAACGAGGTCTACCAGTCGCCGCTGCCGCCCCCGGTAAGAAAGGGCAACGGCGCGTTGCGGACCGCATTGCGGCAGGCGCAATATCCGCAGCCCCTGAAGCTGCCGGACGAGATGAAGCCGCGCCTGGCGGCCCAGCTGTCCTGGTCGGCCCAGAGGCTGGCCGCGCAGCTGAAGCAGGAAGTGGGCGCAGGCAGCAGCCTGCTGGCGCAGATGGACCAGGACGACGGTTCCACCGTGGCCAGGACGCGGCATTTCTCGAGCTGGCTGCAATGGGTGGGCAGCGAGTGGTCGGGCTCCACGGCCAGCAGCAATCCTTGCAGCGCCACCGAATCCCGGCTTCTCGAACAGGCCGGCCTGCTGCGCGCCCAGGGCTATCCGGACGCGGAACTGAAGAAAATGACCGGCCACTTCAGCAAGGCTTCCTGCTACCAGCCGAATATGGCCACCCTTGCCTCCATGCAGATGGCGCCCTATGGCTCGCTGTTCACGCGCGGCGACAGGGGCCTGGTGCTGAACACCCGGCTGCTGGATGAACTGGGCGGCCTGAAGGCGCTGGTGGCGCTGGACTTCATGCAGCAGCAGGATACCCAGCCCTTCTCCTGCCAGCGCAAGGTGGCCGGCTGGCGCGCCAGCGATATCGGCCTGGCGAACCGCTATGTGGGCGAATACGAGCAGCTGATGTCCAGCATGAAGCCGGCGGCCGGGGCCGGCCAGCAGCCGCTCTACCAGCGCATGGCGCTGCGCCAGCTGGAGCGGGCACTGAACAGCAGCCTCAATCGCGCGCAGATCCCGCCGGGCGCCAGCGTGGTGGCCGTCGACGCGGCGGCCAGCGAGGACCAGGCGCTGGCAAGGGAAAGCAGCAATTTCGCCGCCCTGCTGGAGCCGCTGCTGACGCTGCAGCGCAGCTACCGCAGCCTGGACTTCGCCGCCAGCGCCACCCAGGTCTACCAGTGCATCGGCACCTACAGCAGCGACAGCCTGGCGCGGGTGCAGAACCTGGGCGATATCAGCCGCCTGTACGAATCCGCCAGCAGCGAGGGACCGGGCCCCATGTTCAACCTCGGCACCACGCCCGTGATCAAGGACTTCCTGGCGCGGCAGCTGGCGCGCACCCAGGTGCTGGCGGGTTACGGCACGCCTTTCCTGAGCTACCTGAACAACAGCAGCGGCCAGAACGATGCGCAGAACAGCAATACGCAGAGCGCGGCTTACTGGAGCAACACCGTCACCGAGTTGAACCGCTATATCCAGTTCAAGGAACCGGCAGGCCAGGTGGCCCAGCTGGACAATCTGTTCCTGAAGCTGATGCCGGGCCTGGATGCCGGGAACTGCAGCAGCGCAATGGCGGACTACAAGCCGGCCGAATATGGCAATGACCTGTTCTCGGCACGCCGCCTCAAGCTGGAAAGCCAGATCCAGGCCACCTGCAAGGGCGAGCGCAATGCGCAGGCGGTAAAGGCATACAGCACGCTGTCGTCCCGCTTCAACCGCGAACTGGCCGGGCGCTACCCCTTCGGCCCGCTCAGCAGCAGCGATGCCGACCTGGCTACCGCGCGCAACTTCTTCGCGGATTACAGCGCACAGAGCGCGGCGCTGCGGCAGTCGTTGCAGGGCCTGAGCGGCGCCTACTGGACCGCGGCGCGGCAGTTCCTGTCGCAGCTGGACGCCAGCACGCGCTTCTTCCAGGGCACGCTCAACCTGGGTCCCGCCCCTGCGGACGGCAGCAGCGACAGCGCCGGCCTGGCAAGCCTGCCGGTGCGGCTCGCGGTCCAGTTCCACGCACAGCCGAAGGAATCCGCCGGCGCCGACCAGCTGGTGGGCTGGAGCCTCAGCGCCGGCAGCAAATCCGCCGCCTTCCCGAACCGCAGCAGCGCGCTGGACTGGGACTACGGCCAGGCGCTGGTGCTCGACCTGACCTGGGCCAGCGGTTCGCTGTGGCTGCCGGCGCCCGACCTGCAGCAGAGCGACCTGCAGACCAATGGCGTGGGCGCCTCCTTCGGCGCCAGCGGCAACTGGGCCCTGCTGCGCCTGATCGAGCGGCACCGTCCGGCCAATGGCGTGATTCCGAACAGCAGCGATCCGAACCGCCTGACGCTGGAATTCCTGGTGCCTGTCACCAGCAAGAACGGCGCTCCGGGCAAGGCTGCCACCGGCAGCGCCCGGCTGTACATCGGCCTCAATCTGAGCGGAAGCGATCCGAAGACCCATGCGCCTGTCAGCCTGAGGCTGCCGCAGGGTTTCCCGCGCTCCGCACCCTGATCTTTTTCGCGAAAGGAAACATCATGCCGACCGACCTTGACACCGCGAGCGATGCCTTCTTCCAGGCCCAGCTCAACATGAGCCTGGAGGCCTTGCTGGCGCCGGTGGACAGCAGCCAGCCCGCGGGCCGCTCCCTGCGCGGCAGTCCGGTGTACAGCGCCATCGCCCAGGCACGGCGGCAGGACGATGCCAGCCTGCCCATGGGCGGCTGGGAGCACGAACTGAAGCGCGCGGACTGGCGCGAGACGGGCAGGCTGTGCGCCCACGCGCTGGCCACGCAGAGCAAGGATTTGCAGCTGGCGGCCTGGCTGCTGGAAGCGCAGGTCAAGCAGTCCGGCTTCCAGGGCATCGGCCCCTGCTTCCATCTGATGCAGGAGCTCTGCCGGTCCTACTGGGCGGAGCTGTATCCGAAAGCGGCACAGGACGAGCTGGAGTACCGTGCCAATATCTTCCAGTGGATTAACGAGAAGCTGCTGCCCACCATCCGCATGGTGCCGCTGGCGTCGGCCGAGCGGCAGGGAGAGTACTGCTGGGCCGACTGGGAACTGGCGCGCCGCCAGGAACAGGTCAGAGCGGCCCTGCCGCCCGGCCAGCAGGAGGCCGATGCCAACGATGGTCCCAGCTGCAGCCAGGTGATGGCCGGCATCGGCGCCACGCCGACCGCTTTCCATGTGGCGCAGCGCGACGCGCTGTCGCTGGCCCTGTCGGCACTGGATGCGCTGACGGCCACCATCGATCCGCTGTTCGGCGACGAAGCGCCCGGCATGCAGGCGGTTGAAGGCATTTTGCAGCAGATCCTGTCCCTGGTCGAAGCCGAACTGAACAAGCGCGGCGTGCACGGCGGCTCCCCGCCGGCGGCCCAGGAGGAAGCGGCGCCGCAGGGCCAGCCCGCCGCGGCGCCCGCCGGCATCCCCAACGGCGCCATCCGCGACCGGGCCGAAGCCTACGCCCGCCTGGCCGAGACGGCGGACTACCTGATGCGGCTGGAGCCGCACAGCCCCGTGCCCTACCTGGTGCGGCGCGCCACCGAATGGGGACGGCTCAATACGGTCGAGCTTTACCAGGAATTGTTCCTGAGACTGAACGGACAGCTGAATATTTTCGAAATGCTGGGACTGGAGGCCGAGATCCAGGAAAACACGGCGCATGCCTGAATTTTCTAAGGAAAGCGAATCATGAAACGAGCTGAAAAACCCGTAAAGCGGACCACGCAACAAACCGAAATGATGGTCATGACGCCGCGGGGCGGACGGTTTCACGTCACCCAAAGGGACGGCGTGTTCGATGAGGATGGCAAGCAGGTGTACACCCACAAGGAGCTGACGGGAGCCTGGGCGAAGAGCAACCGCACGCAGTGGCGGCGGCAAAACCGGCATACCGAAACGCCTGAGAACCCGGGCCACAATTTTTCGAGCGCCTGCGTCGAGGCCAGGGCGGAGGCGCTGGTCGACCTGCGCGCGCCGAAGTCGTACAACAGGAAGCAGCTCAATGAACGCATGGAGAAGACGGACTTCAGCGAAGTCACGCGCGGAACGCATGTCATCGAGACATGCCTGACATGCCAGGCCGCCAGGAAAGCGGGTTCCTTGTAATAAGCGGCGCCCTTCGGGCATCCTCAGGAAAGGCAGATCATGTCGGCGCAAGCAGCTTCGGAAACAAGGACGATACCCACAGTCGGCCCGATGGACGGCGCGTTGGACGCATCCGCCGGCTTTGCCCGGCTGATGCAGCAGCCGGCGGCCGCGCCGAACTCCTTCGCCAGCCTGGCCAGCCCCGGCCTGGCAGGAGCCTGGGCGGATGCAATCATGCTGTACTGGCGGCACGGCATCGAAAGCGGCGCCATCGACGCCGGACAAACACTCTACCTGGTCGACCTCGCCCCCGCACAGGGCCAGCTGGCCTGGCGCCTCCTGAAGGCTTTGCGCGCCGGCCTTGAGCGCCGCAAACTTGCCCTCAATGTCTGCCTGGTCGCCTGTTGCCGCAGCCAGGAGGATGCGGATGCCTTGCTCGGCCATCCCTGCCTCAGCCCCTTTGCCGCGCAAGGCTGGCTGGACGCCGCGCCATTCGATGCGGGCAGCGATAGCGCGCTGACGCTGCGCAGCCGGAAAATCAGCCTGCTGGCCGCCGATAACCCGATGGTGCTCCTGGCGCTGGATCATTTCAGCACCCTGCCCTCGGAACTGATGGCTGTGCATTACGGCGAACTGTTCGGGTGCGCCGTCGCCGTCCATCAGGCCGAAGGCGCGGCACACCTGGACCTGGCGTACGAATGGACGCGCCGCCCCCCGGAACACGGCGCCGCCGCAACGCCGCAGGCCGCATGTGTGCTGGATCACTACCGGACCCACTTCCATAGCGCCGCGCTGCTGCTGCCGGAACAGGCGATGGCGACATTGCAGCGCCTGCAGCGCATTGCGGGCGGACGCTACCTCTTGCTGGCCGCGGACGCGGGTGTCTGCGACGAGCAGGCAATACGCCTGGGCGCCATGGCGCCGCCGAACCAGTGGCATCCCGGCGAAACCCAGGCGCCGGTCAACTACCACGCGCTGAGCCTGGCCCAGCGGCGGGACGGCGCCCTGGCCTGCAATCTCCAGCTGGAGGATGGCGGGATCGTGATGCACGCCGCCTGGCGCGCGGGCGCGCAGGCCCCGGATGAAGACGGCATGCGGCAGATCGCCGCGGTGCTGGAAGCGGCCCATCCCACCCACGAACAGGCGCTGCGCCAATTGGACGGCCTGAACGAAAAAGCCTTCCTGGCGCTGCTTCATCAGTCGCACCACGACCCGGCCATGCTCGCGGCGGCGATGGATGCGCTGTCGGGCGTGCCGTTCAGGCTGGCCGACTGTTCGCACCGGGCCTGGCGCCAGGCGCTGGGCCGTGTCTGGGAGAATTTCTTCCCGCCCCGGCACTGCGACCGGTTTGCCGCCCGCATGGCCTGGTTCGCGATGCAGCTTGGCTTCCTGGATATTGCCCAGGACTGCCTGCGGCTCGCCCTCGGCTTCTACGGCGACGATGCATACGAGCTGTATCTGCTCGCGCTGTGCGAGGCGCGTACCGGCGCCAGCCATCACGCGCTGGCCCATACCCGGCAAGCGCTCGGCCTGGAACCGGACTACGCACCCGCCGTACACCTGCAGGCGCAGCTATCGGAAAAGCTGCGGCGCTGGCAGGCACACCCGGCTTACCTGCCGCAGCCGCCAAGCGCGGGGGCGCTGCGCATCGAGCCGCTTGGTCCGGAGCATGCGCCCGACTTGCTGTTCCAGTTCCGCGACCAGCAGATCGGCGTGATGACGCGCCTGCCTCCAATGGAAAGCCTGCAGCAGGCACAGGACTGGATCGCCAGCGAAAGACCCGAAGCGGGCCACTACACCTTTGCAGCAATGCATGAGCGCTGGGGTTTCGTCGGCATCGTCAGCTGCCATTGTGTGCGGCAGTCCGCCTACTTCTACTTCTGGATCGGCAGCGATTACCAGGGCCGGGGATTCGGGCAGCAGGCGGCAAAGCTATTGTTCGCGCAACTGGCGGCGGCCGGCGTGGAGAGGATCTATACGTCGGCGGAACAGGTGAACCATTGTTCGCGCCACGTGCTGCACAAGCTGGGCTTCGAGCAAATGGATTGCAGGCCGGCCCCGCCTGACGACAGCCAGTACTTCTACTACTTGGGAGACAGGCGGCAGCCGGCCATCCTGGACGACTTTCTTGCCCTATGTGCGGAACTTGGAAACCCGGTGAGCCTGACCTGAAGGGCAAACCGTCTCAAACAGTACCTTGACCGAGGAGAAAAAGATGAGCAGGCGCACCAGAACCGATCTCTACAATGAAGCAGCCGAACGCATGAAGCCCGGCGCGGAGTTTCCCGTGCACCGGACTGCGACCATGCAGCGGGAATTCCGGCCCATGCCTGACGCAGGCCGCCCACCGCCCTTGTCGCTCTCGCAAACGCCCGGAGGAGAACGGACTATCCTTTCGACGGCTGAACGGCTTGTCAATGAAAAACGAGCGGTGACGCAAGGCGATGAGGCGCGCTTCGCCTGGGGAACGACCTGGCTGGCGGACGAATCCCATGCAGCGGTAGCACAGCATGTCGAAGACCGGCAACTGACGCCTCGCTCGTCCAGCATGCTGTCACGGGCGGTCGAGAGAGAGCTGAGCGGAAGCGGCCCCACGACGATCAGCGATCAGTAAGCGCTATATCTCCAGGGCCGGCAGGTGCAAGCCAATCCGCTCCATGGCCTGGGAAGACTGCCGGGGCACAGCTGTTGGCCCGCTTCCGTTGAGCCGCTGGCGAACCTCCGGCCCGACCTGGTAATACAAGATCGTCTGGCTGCGCTGCTCCAGCGGCTCGTCGATGGTGGCCAGGCGCGGCGCGCGCGGCGAGGCGGCGCGGTGGTCCCAGTGCCGCTGGATGTGGACACGGCGCTCCATCTCGTCGTGCTGCGGATGGGCGGTCCCCAGGACGGGCAAGGTGCTATCGTTCAGCTGCACCAGGTCAACGCGGTGCATGCCGTTACGCAGGCCGAGCAAGCGATTCATCGTCATCATTCACTCCTCTTGAACAAATCATGGCACGCATTTACCAAACCACCAATATGGGCGAGGCCAGGCTGCGGGTTGCCCTGGTCAGCCAGGGCGAAGCCGACTTGCTGGTGCACCGGGTCAGCAGCTGGGGCCTGGCGCACGGCGACGCGCTCTGGTACATCACCCGCGACAAGCAGGACGCCACGGCCTGGCTGTACTTTACCAGCGTTGGCATGGCGCAAATCAAGATCTGCTTCGTCGACAGCTACGGATCCGCGGGCTGGCAGGACCGCGGCCAGGAGGCCCTGCGCTACCGTGGCCGGTTCGGCTGATCAGCTCTTCGCGGGGGCAGGCAGCAGGATGAGCGGCAAGGGGCCGATCAGGCCCAGCTGCACCGCCACCATGCCGTTCGCCGTGCGCGCCTCGTCCAGGCTGGCGTAAGGGCCTACCGCCACCACGGTCCACAGCGCACCGCCCTGGTCCTGGACATTTGCGACTTTTTGCGCCGGCAGCTTTGCGGACCGGATCTTCGCATACATGGCCGAAGCGTCCGCCTCATGGGCGTACTGGCCGGCCTGCAGGCCGTACTTGCCCGCCTCCGGCAGCGGCGTTGGAATCAGCAGGCTGGACGCGGCAAGGGTGTCCGGCGCGCTCGCGGCGGCACTGGCAGCGGCACTGGCAGCGGCGCTTGCCGGGGGGCCGGCCGCAGCCGCGCCTGTGCCGGGCCTGGATGGACCGGCGGGCTTGAGTTCGGCCTCGATATCCCCGGCGCCGGGCAGATACGCGGCGAGCCGGTTTGCCGCCCCCGTCACGGCCTGCCCGATGCCGGGCGGCGCAAGCGTACCTGCCATGAACATCAGGGCGCCGAACAGCAGCACCAGCAGGATGAAGCCGGCTTTCGCGATCACCTGCCTGCCCTGCGTCAGGATTCGTCCAACGCGGAATGGGCGCTGGAGGGACTCAGCCCATGCTTGCGCGCCAGCTTGCCGAAGGCGCTGCGCTCCTGGCCCGCCAGCCTGGCGGCACGGGTCAGGTTGCCGTCCACCCGCGTCAGCACGTCGCGCACATAGCGCCGCTCGAAATCGAGGATCAGCTTTTCCTTCGCCGACTTGAACTGGCTGATGCCTTCGTTCTGCGCCCCCTCCGCCAGCCGCTCGCCGCCGCCAAGGTGAATCTCGCGCGTATCGCACATCAGGAACTCGCGGTGGATCATGTTCTCCAGTTCGCGGATATTGCCCGGCCAGTCATGCTGTGCAATGAATTCCAGCGCCGAAGCGTGCAGCGGTTTCTCCGGCAGGCGGTACTGGTGGGCAAAGCGTGACAGGAAGACCTGGGCCATTTCCACCGCATCGCCGCTGCGCTCGCGCAAAGGCGGCAGCTGCATCGACAGCACATTGAGGCGGTACATGAGGTCGCGCCGGAAGCGGCCCTGTTCGACCAGCGTTTCCAGCCGGCTGTTGGTGGCTGCCACCACGCGCACATTTGCCTGCCGCGTTACCCCGCTGCCGACCCGGCGATAGGTATGGTCCTGCAGGAAGCGCAGGATGGCGGCCTGCGCCTTGTAGTTCAGGGCGTCCACTTCATCCAGGAACAGGGTGCCGCCATCGGCTTCGGCCACCAGGCCGGGCGAGGCGTTCTTGGCGTCGGTGAAGGCGCCGCGCTCGTGGCCGAACAGTTCGCTTTCCACCAGCTGCTCGGGCAAGGCGCCGCAGTTGAGCGGAATGAAGGGCTTATCCCGCCGCGAACCCAGATAGTGGATGGCGCGTGCCGCCAGTTCCTTGCCGGTGCCCGTCTCGCCATTGATCAGCACGGTTGCATCGACGCCTGCGATCTTTCTCAGCTGGGCGGCCACGCGTTCCATTTGCGGTGAGGAGCCTATCAGGTTTAAGCGAAGAAAATCATTCATCATTTTAATCAGAATATTTAATATTAATTCGCAAGTTACTGGGCCGCCTGGATAATCCGCGAATAATGGCGTTCAGGAAGAATACTATAATAAGCAAGGCTGTGGCTTTTCTGCTATGCATTTTTTCTTGCCGCGGACAACATTATTATCCCTCCTCCCCCTTATGCTGTAATTGACAGCATAAGAACCCTGCGCATATTCTATATATTGGAATTTCTCTGTAGAAATTCTCTCCAAAAGTCGCATTAATTGCGGCTTTTTATTGGCAGTCATACATGATGACTGTCATATTTGAAATAATAATGTCAGAAAAGAAAGAGAGGAAATATGAATATGACGCAACGGGGGCTTCCTCTCGCCCTTGCAGCACTTCTTGCAGCCTGCGGTGGAGGAAGCGGCAGTGAATCGCCGTCACCGGTGGCTAAAACTGCGGCGCTGATGAAAGCCGGCGGCGCCGCGCCGGAAACACCGCTGACGCCGGTGGGCGCCACCGCCACTTCTGCCGAACGGGGCGACCTGTCGGCTGCGGCGGCGATCGACCACCAGCAGGACACCCGTTGGGGCAGCAATTTCAGTGACGACCAGTCGCTGACGCTGGACTTCGGCAAGTCCGAAGTCATTACCCGCGTCCGCATCGACTGGGAGAACGCGCACGCGAGCCAGTACCTGCTGCAGGTATCCGACGACAACAGGAGCTGGACCACGATCAGGGCCGTGGACAACAGCGAAGGCGGCGTGGAGGACATCGCCGGCCTGAACGGACAAGGCCGCTATCTCCGCATGCAGGGCCTCAAGCGCTCCACCGGTTACGGCTACTCGATCTTCGAGATCCAGGCCTTCTCCGGCACGCCGGTGACGGCACCACCGCCGCCGACGCCGGTGCCCGACCCGGCCGATCCCGCCAAGCCGGGCGTGGCGCTCAAGCCGCTTGCCGCCACCTCCTCGCGCCTGGAGAATCCCGGCCTCAACGCTGCCCAGACGCTGGACGGCAAGCTGAACACGCGCTGGGCCAGCGCCTTCGAGGATGGCGCATGGATCCAGTATGACTTCGGCAGCAAGACCGCCATCGGCTATATGAAACTGGTGTGGGAAAACTCGTACGGCAAGCAATATTCGCTGAACGTATCCGACGATGGCCAGAACTGGACCCAGTTGCGTTATGTGAACAATGGGCGCGGCGGCACGGAAGAATTCTTCAACCTCGGCATCAACGCCCGCTACCTGCGGCTGCAGGGCGTGGCCCGCGCCACGCAATACGGCTACTCCCTGTTCGAAGTGGAGTTCAAATCGCCCGGCAGCGACAACACGCTGCCCGCCGCTGCGACGTCGGCCATCCGCTATCCGCTGAACGGCAATGGCTGGGCGCCGCTGCCCGCTTCGTCCGAGCCCATCGAAACGCTGCAGTTCACGCTGCCGGATGGCACCCTCGTCACGCGCTTCGGCGTGCGCGCGCTGGCGCGCCATGGCCGCGAGCGCGGCGAGGAGTGGAACGAAGCGGGTTACGGTCCCAATGAAACGGTGGATCCGGTGACGGGCCTGCCGCTCGACAAGGGCCCCGGCAACTACCTGACCTTTGTGCCGCAGTACTTCAAGAACCGCACCTGGGGCTTCGAAGTCATCGACAACAGCCGCGTGGCGGGCGTCAGCAAGCCGACGCTGATCGTCAACCAGTACATCACGGTGGACTTCCTGCCGGGCGGCGTGGCCTTCTTCCGCGCCTTCGACCGGCCGGGCGTGACCGGCTACGGCTGGATGAATCCGGGCGAGCTGGTGGACCGCGATGTCCCGATCTGCAAACCGGTGCCCTACCCCGCCAATGGCAGGCTGGCTTCGGCCAATGGCATCAACGGCGCATGCACGCTGCTGATCAAGGGCTATCCCGGCCATGGCGACCTGGATGCCAACGGTTTCCCGAACGGCAAGTCGGTGCCCGGCCGCGCGCTGGTGGCGGGCGACATCATCGAAGTGTCGCCGTCGATGTTCTCCACCACCGAGTCCATGCAGGCGAAAGGCGATAACGGGGGCATCCGCTACTACTCCTATGAATGGACCTATGTGGTGGGCGCCGGCCTGCGTCCCTGGTATGGCGTGCAGCCGCGCCTGAATTCGGTGCCGCTGCCGGAAGAAACCCTGTCGGGCGGGCTGGGATCGGTGCCGTACAACTACACCGATAACGCCCTGTTCATGTTCCAGCAGCCGCACAACAATATCGGCATGCAGAACATGCAGCGCTTCGTGGAAGGCCGGCGCCTGGTGCATACGAACTTCACCACGGGCGAACATAACGAGCCCGGGAATGACCGTTATGACGCCGCCATCGGCCTGCAGGGCCAGCGCTTCAACCAGTCCGCCTGCATCGGCTGCCACGTAAACAACGGCCGCAGCCCGGCCCCGATAGCGGTCAACCAGCGCCTCGACACCATGTCGGTGCGGGTGGCCGTAAGCGGCGCGTCGGGCCAGCAGCTGCCGCACCCGCAATACGGCAGCGCGGTGCAGATGAACGCCGTGTCGGCAAGCGGCACGCCCCAGAACTGGGGCAGCGGCGTGCGCGTGGCCGGTTTCGAGACGAAGAACGCGAAGCTGGCCGACGGCACGGCGGTGGAACTGCGCAAGCCGGTGCTCGCTTTCGAAGGCGCGGTACCGGATACCGTGTCGCTGCGGGCGGCGCAGCCCATGATCGGCGCGGGCCTGCTGGAAGCCGTGCCGGAAGCCGATATACTGGCCCGTGCGCGCAGCACGCCGGATGCGGATGGCGTGCGCGGCGTGGCCAACTTCGTGTTCGACCCGGAAAGCGGCGCGGTGCGCGTGGGCCGCTTCGGCTGGAAAGCTTCCAAGGCAACGCTGCGCCAGCAGACCGCCGACGCCCTGCTGCAGGACATGTCCGTCACCTCACCCGTGTACCGCAACCGCAGCTGCAGCACCGACCCTGCCGGCTGCGCCGGCGCCGCGCCCCAGAAAGGCATTTCGGAAGCGGACCTGCAGTCGATTGCCAACTATCTGGCGCTGGTCGCGGTTCCCGCCCAGCGCAGCCTTGCCAGCGGCTTCCCGAAGGGCGTGGCGCCGCTGGAGGAACACCGGGTGGATCCGGCCCAGGTCAGCCTGGGCGCGAAGGTGTTCCAGAACATGCGCTGCTCCGCCTGCCACACGGTGGAAATGAGGACCGGGCCGGGACACCTGTTCGCCGAGCTGCGCAACCAGACCATCCGTCCCTATACGGACCTGCTGCTGCACGATATGGGCGAAGGGCTGGCGGACAAGCTGGCGGAAGGCCAGGCCAAGGGCAGCATGTGGCGTACCGCGCCGCTGTGGGGTATCGGCTACACCGAGAAAGTGATGGGCAATGGCGGCAAGGCCGGCTACCTGCACGATGGGCGCGCGCGGTCGCTGACGGAGGCCGTCATGTGGCACGGCGGCGAAGCGGAACGGGCGCGCCAGCGCTTCGAGCAGTTGCCGAAGGCGGACCGGGAAGCCGTGCTGGCATTCCTGCGGTCCTTGTAGTCCCGGCCGCCGCGGCGCCTCAATGCGGGGCTGCGGGAAAGGCGCTGGCGCCCGCCAGGCGGCGCAGCGCCTCCGGCTGCAGGATGCGCAGGTGCTGGTGGTGCATCTGGATATAGCCCAGCTTGTTGAACTCGCTGTACAGGCGCGCCGTGGTGGACTCGCTGAGGCCCAGATAGTCGGCCAGGTCGCGCCGGGTCATCGGCAGTATGAAGTCGGTGTCGGGCCGGCCGCGCTGGGCATTCTTCCACGCCGCGCTGACCAGGAAATGGGCCAGCCGCTGCGCCGCGCTGGTGTGGCGCAGCAGCTGCACGGCCAAGCCCTGGCGCGCAATCTCGCGGCTCATCAGCACGATCAGCTGGCGCTGCAGCGTCGGATTCTCCGCCGCCATCTGGCGCAGCTTGGACAGCGACAGGCGGCACAAGGTGCTGGGACTGAGTGCGCTCAGGTCGCAGGCCTTGCCGTTCAGCTCCTTGCGGTCCAGCGTGAGCAGGTCGCCGCTGTCCAGGAAGCCGGTCACGCATTCGTCCCCCTCGGCCGTCAGGAAGGAGCATTTGAGCGTTCCGGTGCGCACCAGAAAGACGCTGCCGCCCTCTTCTTCCACCAGGCGCAGGCGTTCGCCGCCGCGCACCGTGAAGCGGCCGGAAATCATCTTGTCGATATGCTCGGTATCCGCGATTTCCAGCGTGTGCGGCGCGCACAGCTTGCGCGAAGGGCAGGCGCCACAGGAGAAGCTCA
The DNA here is from genome assembly GCF_045984285.3 of Pseudoduganella rhizocola. Classification (NCBI taxonomy): domain Bacteria; kingdom Pseudomonadati; phylum Pseudomonadota; class Betaproteobacteria; order Burkholderiales; family Oxalobacteraceae; genus Pseudoduganella; species Pseudoduganella rhizocola. The sequence goes on along the minus strand of NZ_JBJQIK030000003.1, from coordinate 345,911 downwards.
TTGCGCTTCTCCCGCCGTCTGGCGCAAGGCTTCTGCATCGAGGATCTCCATATTCGGCCCGTCCACCGTCACCAGGCGCTCGGCGCTGAAGCGGGCCAGCAGCCGGCTCAGCGACTCGGCCGAGATGCCGATATAGTCGGCCACGTCGGCCTTGGGCATGGGCAGCTGGAAGCGCAAGGCGGCGAAGCCCCGCACCACATAGGCTTCCGACACGCGCAGCAGGAATTCCGCCAGGCGCTGTGCTGCCTTGCCGTGGCGCAGGCGCAGCGCCGCGTCCTGCTCGCGCAGCATCTGGCGCGCCAGCAGCGATGGCAGGTGGGCCAGCACCAGGCGGTTATGCTCGGTCATCCGGTCCAGCGGGCCGTAGCTGATTTCACACACTTCGCTGTCGTCCAGTGCGGTCACGGTGCAGGGATGGTGGCGCAGACCGATGACGTTCATGTCCAGCAGGTCGGCGCTCAGGGCCAGGCCGGTCAGGCGCGGCTGGCCGTCGGGATCGGCCTGCAGGATCTTGAAACGGCCGTAGCGCACCACGTAGAAGCGGTCCTGCACTTCGTCGCCGGCCCGGTGCAGGCTGGCGCCGCGCTGGAAACGCAGCCGGCGGGTAACGATGCGGTGCGTGGTATTGCCGGCGATCTGGGCCACGGGGCACAGCCGCGCAACCCGGCATTCGGCGCAGAGGGAGGCGGCCTGCGTGCCGCCCGCCTGGGACTGCCCGAACATGACTGGATACTGCTTCATCTTGCCTCTCCGTCGTGGACGTGGCCACCTGAGATCCGGCGGCTGGATTTTTTTAATTGCTGTGCTACGGGACTAAGATTAGCAAATTTTCCATTATTTTTGTTTCAGTAATGTCAAGTGCTGAGCTCGCTGTGGTAAAAAAGAAAATGCTGCCGGGACAGGCACCAGGCAGCATTCGTAAGGCGGGCGCGCAGGCCCTCATGGGGTCAACAGCCTGCGCTCTCGCCGACCTGCGGACAATGAAAAAACGGGTTCAGGCGAAGGCGGTCGAGTCCACCTGTGGATTCTTGCCGCGGCGGCGCGACACGAACACCAGGCAGCCGATGCCGGCCAGCAGCAGTGCATAGGTTTCCGGTTCCGGCACGGCAGTGATGAGGGCCACGCCGTAGACGCCGCCGGCGACGCCGGTGGCATTGCCGCTGAGGTCGATGTGATAGCTGCCTGGCGAGCTCAGCATGATGGTATAGGTCGTGTCGTTGCCGCTGAACACGCCATAGCTGATCACGCCGTTCGGGTGGGCGTTATCCCACAACTCATAGCTGAGGCCACTGATGGCGAAGACATCGACATTGTTCAGGGTCAGCACCAGCGGATTGGCCGAGGAGCCGAGCTGGGGAGCGACAATGTCGAAGTTGACGGTGTCAAAGAACGCACCCGGCCCGTGGGTGAACACGTGGCTGAAGGGATCAGCCGGCGAGACCGGAATGGTGCCGGCGTTGACCACATCGGCCAGCGCGCTGGTGGAGAGGCTGAGAGCAGCCAGCAGTGATGCAAAAGCAAGTTTGATCTTCATTTGTACGTCCCCCTAAAAAGGTTTTCTTGGAAGCGAAAAGCACTGGTGTGCAGGAAGAACGATACGGTCTTTGATGTTGTCCAATTGTCTTAAATATCAATTCCACAACGCACACCGAACTCTTTTGTGGCTGGACAGTCAAAGCGGCATGCGATACTGTATATACATACAGTTTAATTGAGGTGACGTAAGTGAAGGTGTGGGTGGCAAGACGACGCCAATGGGGCATGCTGATCCCCGACTGCCTGTCGCAGGCGGCCGGCGTACTGCCGGAGCCCTGCGAACTGGTGGTGATGGATGTAACGGACCAGGGCCAGCGCAAGCCGGTCAAGGTGGCGCGCCTGTTCCGGCCCGGCGAGCGCGGCCCGGTGGGCGAACTGGTGGCGCCGCGCGTAGTGCACCTGCGGCGCACGCATTTTGTGCTGAGCGGCACCGAACGCCAGCGCGATACAAAGGGCAAGTTCATGGGTTTTGCCCAGAGCTGGCTGTGCCAGCTGGCGCCGCCCTTCGATACCGCGCCGCTGGAAGTCACCGACCTGTACCGCGGCGGCGTGGCGGTGGACCGCGCCGCGCGTGCCGCCGGTTATGTATATCCGCGTCAGGGCGAACTGGCCATGGTGTTCGAGCGCGATGCCGAGCTGGGCCGCATTACGCCGCTGACCCGGCTGCAGCGCAGCGACGGCAGCTTCGATGCCCGCCAGCTGCTGGATACCACGCTGGAATGGGTCAGCGGCGGCCGCTTCATGCTGGCCGGCTATGAACGCAGCCCCGGCTCGCCCGGCAAGCCGCCTGCCCTGCTGGTCCAGGCCTGGCTGGCCATCTACCGCTTGCCGCGCGTGATCGATCCCGGCATGCTGGACAAGCGCGGCGAACCCTTGCGCGAGTGCCGCTGAGGGCCGGGACTCAGCGGCTGCGGCGCACGATGTCGCCGCTGTCCACCTGCCCGCGCCCGATCTTCAGCCATTGCTTGCCGGTCAGGCGTTCAAAGCCGGAGAAAGGCGCGGGCAAGGCATCCGCGTCGAAGCCGGGACCGTTCTTCAGGTCGTAATGCAGGTGGACCAGGAAGGCATCGCCGGAAAAGCCCATCTGTCCGACCTGCTGCCCGGCCTTGACGGGGTCGCCGGGCTTTACGGTGACGCTGCCCTGCTTGAGATGGGCCAGCAGGCTGATTTCGCCGTTGCCGTGGTCGATCTCCACATGGTTGCCCCACATCAGCGATGGATCGGCAATGAACTGCTCCCGCGTGAAGGATGGCGGCTTGCCCTTGCCGTTGTCCGGCATGCCGGACACCGCGCGCAGCACCTTGCCGGCGGCTGGCGCCGACACCGGCGCGCCCCAGCCGTACCAGTCCTCGTTGCGGCTGCCGTCGCCCTTGTACATATTGCCCTTGTCGTCGGTGATGACGAAGTCGTAGCTGTAGCGCATGAAGTTGCGCTTGAAGTTCAACGCTACGGCCATGGGGTCCAGCAGCGGCAGGCGGCGGTGGTGGCCATAGAAATCATGGCCGTCATGCACCAGCACGGGACCGGTCACCGGCAGCCGCAGCTGCGCTTGCGGCTCGAAACGGCGCGGCGTGACGATGGTTTCCGCCTCGTAGCCGGGCCCTTTTTCGGTTTTGAAGTGGAAGTTAAAGCGCAGCTTGCCGAGTTCCAGCTCCTGCGGATAGGCGAACAGCGGATTGAACACCAGTTCCTGCTTGCCGGCCTCGATCACGCGGTTCGGCACCACGGCCACGCTCATGCCATTGGAGCCCACGCGGTACTGCGCCAGCAGCTTGTCCCGTTCGCCCAGGACGGACACTTCCACCTCGTCGAGCGTGACTTTTTCGGCACTGCCGTTATCGATCAGGAAGTCGATATTCAGCAGCTGCTGGTGCTTGCCCTGCTCGATCAGCGGCTGTTCCGGCAGCACCCGCACGCCGACCGGACCGGCCAGCGCGCCGCCGCACAGCAGCATCGCTGCCAGCGCCATGGTGTTCTTCATCCTGTTCTCCCTGTTGTGATTGTGGTGAGAGAACTGTAGCGCGGAGCGAGCCTGCAGGCGGCCGGCATCCGACGAACTGCGGAATTGGAGGAACAGCCTGTCAATCGCGGCAGTGCCGCAGATCGGCCAGAACCTCCACGCCAAACTGCGCCGACAGCAGGTAGCGCACGAAGCGGCGCCCGGTCTCCAGGGCATCGCTGAGGCCTCCCTCCTCCTTCAGCGCCAGGAAGCGCGCGAGCTGGGGGAAATCGGCTTCGCTTGCGCTGCGCAATTCGGCCTGCATGGCCGTGTCGATGACGCCGGGCGCCACGCTGGCGATGCGCAGGCCGGGGATCGCGTCAGCCTGCACGGCGCGAGCGTGCATGTCGAGCGCCGCCTTGCCGGCGCAGTAGGCGCTCCAGCCGGCGTAGGCGTTGCGCCCGGCGCCGCTGGAGACGTGGGCGATGCGCCGGTCCGGCACCGCTGCGCCGGCCGCGATGAAGGCGTTCGACAGCAGCAGCGGCGCCGTCACGTTCAGCGCCATGGCATGTTCCAGCAATGCCGGCTGCTGCTTGCCCGCCGGCGCCAGCGGCTGCACGACGCCCGCATTGTTCACCAGCAGCGCGCCCTGCGTGCCGGCGAGGAAGGCCGCCAGTTCCCCCGTGCCGAGCCAGGCCGCCAGCGCGCTGCTGTCGGCCAGGTCGAGCGCGATTTCGCGCAGGGCGGGAAAGCGGGCCCGCAGGCTGGCCGAAGAAGCGCGCGCAATGCCCAGCACTTCGGCGCCCTGCTCCAGCAAGGCCGCGGCGATGCCTTCACCCAGCCCGCGGCTATGTCCCGTTACGATTGCACGTATCAAAGCTCCTCCTTATTTGGGCGGTTTCACCTTCTGGCCGTATTTGCCGACGATGACGCCTTTTGCCAGCACATGACCCTTCATTGCCTGCAGTAGCTGGTCGCGGTCGGCGCCGAACTGCAGGTCCAGCTTCGTATCGAGCGCGAAGACCTGGAAATGGTAGCGGTGCGCCGGATCACCTGCGGGCGGGCGCGGGCCATAATACCCGATCGAGCCGCGCGTGGTGCGGCCCTGCAGCACGCCTTCGGGCTCGGTCAGGCGCGGCTGTTCCTGCAGGCCTTCAGGCAGCGCGCTGACTTCGGCCGGAATATTCCAGGCCAGCCAGTGCACGAAAGGTTTCACCGGCGAGGAATCGGGATCTTCCATGATGATGGCGTAGGAACGCGCGCCGTCGACCGGCTTCCATGCCAGCGGCGGCGACACGCCGTCCGCGTACTCGCTGTACTTCTGCTCCAGCATGCCGCCGTCGCGGAAGGCCGTGGAGCTCACGGCCAGCCGGCCTTTCGCCTGCGTTTCAGCGCGGTCCTGCGCCAGCGGCACGCCGTTGCCCTTGTTCGCCATGGCCAGCATGGTGCTGGCGGGCGCGGGCTGCTCAGGCTTGGCTGCAGTGCTGGCGCCGGTCCAGGCGATGCGGTAGATCACGCCATTCGCGTCGTCGGCCATCAGCAGCGAGCCGTCCTTTGCGACGGCAAGGCCGACAGGACGCGCGATATGTGTATTGCCGCCGTCCGTAAGAAAGCCCGTCACGAAAGGCTCGATGGACTTCGGCTGGCCCGCCTCGAAGCGGATACGCACGATTTCGTAGCCGGAGGCCGTGCTGCGGTTCCATGAGCCGCGCATGGTGGCAAAAGCATCACCCGCATACTCGGCCGGAAAGGCGCCCTGGCGGTAGAACAGCAGCTGCATCGGCGCCGCATGCGCCGTGTAGCCCAGCACCATGGGCGTGCTGCGCACCTGCCACTGCTCCTTCGTGATCTGGCCGGGCGGCGTGCTTTGGGGGTAGATATCGCCCTTGCCGTAGATATGCGGCCAGCCGTACTGCTTGCCCAGTTCCAGCTTGTTCAGTTCCTCTTCCTGCTGCTCGTCGCCGAGGAAGTCGATGCCGTGGTCCAGGCCCCATAGTTCGCCCGTCTTGGGGTGCCAGTCGATGCCGATGGTGTTGCGCAGGCCGCTGGCGAAGATGGCGCGGTGCTTGCCGTCCGGCGAGGCGCGCAGCACGGTGGCGTTTTCCGGGTTGCTTTCGTTGCAGGCATTGCAGGTCGAACCTGCCGTGATATAGAGCATGCCGTCCGGCCCGAAGGCCAGCGTGCGGTTCGCGTGCTGGCCCGCATCAGGCAGGTCGCCGATGATCATCTTCAGTGCGCCAAGGCGGCCGTCGATCAGGATGTCGGCAACGAAGACCTCCTTTACGGTGACGAGATAGAGCTTGTTGTCCTTGATGGCGATGCCGTGTGCGCCCGCGCGGCTGGCGACGGTCTGCGGCGGCCCGTCGGCCTTGCCGTCGCTGTCGGCATCCTTGAGGAGAATGACGTCGCCCTCGTCGCGGCGGCTCACATACACATTGCCGTTTGGTGCGACGGCGACGATGCGTGCATTCCCGAGTCCTGTTGCAAACGGCGTCACGCTGAAGCCTGCGGGCGCCCTGAGGGCGGCCATGCGCTCCGGCGTGGCCGCCACCTTGGCCGGTTTGAAAACGGCGGTGCCGATGGCTACACGGGTGCCATCGCCCTGCTGGGCGTAGGCGCCTGCCGCCAGCAGCAGCAGCATGGGCCAGGCGATATTCTTGCTCATCATTATGTACGTCCTTGCTCAAGGGGTGTGAGCCCCCGAGCGTGCCACACAGCCGGCAAAGGCTATGTGGGCTGCCGCACATAGCGCCCGCTTATGCTGCTTCGAGCTTGCGCTTCAGTGTCGCGAAGAAATGATCGCGCGAGAAGATGCTGCGTACCTGGCGGCCATTCTCGCCTTCGATATCGAGCACTTCCACCACTTCGCTGCGCATATCGTCCGGCGCGCCGCCGCTGCGCAGCAGGGCCGGCGACGGGCGGCGGTCGCTGTCGGCCACCGAAAGAATGCTGTCCACCTTGTCCACGATGACGCCATAGCGCTCCTCGCCCTGCTCCAGCACGAGGATGCGCGCCTCGCTCATGTCTTCCAGCGCCGGCATGCCGTACAGGATGCGCAGGTCGATTACGGAAATCATCTGCTGGCGCAGCTGCAGGATGCCGCGCACGCATTCCGGCGTGCCGGGCGGACGGGCCAGGTCGCGGGCGCAGGGAATGATCTCGCGCACCGAGCTGATATCCGCCGCCCATGGCGCGCCGAGGCAGAAGGCCAGGTAAACCTGGCGCCGTGAAGCCGCCGCGTGGCGTGCCGCATGTTCGGCGGCGGCGCTGGCTTCCTGCTGGTACAGGCGGCGGTGGCCCGCAGAAATCTCCCGCAGCTCGCTGCCTTCGAAGATCTGTCCATGGTCGAGGAACAGCGTATCGCGCCCGCCCGTGCGCGGCAGGCAGCCGCGAAACATGGCGGCGCGCCGGGTGCCCAGCATGGGAATGGCGAGGATATCGCCTTCGAAATAGGCGCGCACGTCATCCACCGAATCGACCAGGAAGCCCAGCAGCTCGCTGCCCATGCGCAGCACCAGGATGCGCGGCTCCTGCGCTTCGGCGGCGCGCTCGCACTGCATCAGCGCCGCGAAGTCCACGATGCCCACGGCATCGCCGCGGAAATTGATCCAGCCCAGGCACAGCCGGCTGAGCATGACCGAGCTTTTGAATTCCTGGACGGGGATAATCTCCTGCACCGCCTCCATCGGCATTGCAAAGGAGGCGCCGCCCGCGCTGAAGCTGATGCACTTGCGCCCTTCGGCGTGGCGCAGGAAGCGGCTGCGGTCGGCGGCACGGGCTGCGGCGCCCATCGAGCGCACCTGCGGCACGTTGTCGATGCGGATCAGGGCCGAGGCATCCAGCACCTGGATCAGGCGCGCGCCATCATTCAGCAGGATGGCGCCGTTGATCACCGAGGCGGCGCATTGCACGCTGCTGCGCTGCTCGGGACGCACGCGCAGCACCTCGCCGGTGGCATCGAACAGCAGGCCGACCTGCACTTCTTCATGGTCCAGGATGGCGATTTTCTGTCCCCCATGGGCGGCAGGCGATGCGGGATTGAAGATGCGCCCAAGATTGACGACCGGGATGGCGGCGCCGCGCAGCGTGAAGAAGCCTTCAAGATAGGCAGGCGACAGCGGCATGGGCGTGATGGCGTCCGGCATACTCACCACTTCGCGGATGCTGGGCGCGGAGATGGCGAACTCCTGGCCGTTCAGCATGAAGCTGCCGAACAGCTCCATGCCCCTGGCTTCTTCCAGCACCCTGGCAGCGGCGGCGCGCGCCGCTGCCATCGCCGTGGCGGCCTGGTGGGCGGCGGCGCTCATTGGCAGTTGTTCATGCGCCTGCATGGCGGTTCTCCTGTTCTGGTGCGGCGATTTTTGTGACCGAGTAGCTTTGCTGTTCGCAGTCGATGGTGAGGCGGCGTCCAAGGCAGCCGCCGACATCGGCGTAGGTAACACGCAGCCCGCGGCTGTTCAGGCATTCCTGGGCGGCAGCCACGTTGCGGCGGCCAACCGCCTCGTTGGCGTACAGCGCACTGATCATGCGTGCGCCGCCGGCCACGATCACTTCCACTTCGGCATAGTTCTCCTCCCGCACCCCCAGCGCCTGCAGCAGCGAAGGCACCGCGAGGTTCACATAGCGGGCGCCGTACATGCAGTCCGGGCCGTCCGAGGCGGGCAGGAAGCAATGGGCCAGGCCGCAGCGGCGCCTGCTGCGCCAGATCATGCCGATGCCCACGCAGGAGCCCAGCAGCGCCGTCAGCACCTGGGCGCCCTGCCCCACCCGCAGCTCGCCGCTCCAGACATGGCAGGTCAGGTCTTCGTTCATGCGTCCTCCGCGATGCGGTACACATGCTGCTGCTCGAAACGGAAGGCCGTTTCGATGCGCGTGATGGATTCCTGCTCGCCCAGCAGCAGCCGGCCTCCGGCCTGCATGGCGCTGCGCACCTGCCGCAAGGCCTTGCGCTGGTTTTCCTCATCGAAGTAGATCAGCACATTGCGCAGGAAAACCAGATCGAAGTGGCCGTGCCGCGGCGGGCTTTGCAGCAGGTTGTGGCTGGCGAACTGCAGGTGCTGGCGCAGCGCCGGCAGCACCACATGGCCGACGCCGGAAGGCAGCATGTATTTCGCGAACAGCTCGGGGTGCGCGGCGCGGAAGCGTTCCACGGAACGGCCCTGGTAGCGCGCCGCCTCCGCCGTTGCCAGCACCTCGGTCGAAATGTCGGTGCACAGCAGCCGGTAGCGGAAATCCGGATGGCGTTCCTGGAATTCGCTGCACAGCATGGCGATGGAATAGCACTCCTCGCCGCTGGCCGCAGCGGCCGACCAGATGGCCAGCGTGCGCCCGCCGTGAGCCTGGTGCCAGGCCGGCAGGAACTGCTCGCTGAAATAGCGCCACACGGCCGGCGTTCGGAAGAAGGCCGTGTCGTTGGTGGTGACGAGGTTGACGAAGGCTTCGATCTCCGGCCCGCCGCGCCGCACCGTGGCCACATAGTCGCCGTAGCCCTGCAGGCCGAGCGCGCGCAGGCGTGGCCGCAGGCGGCCCTGCAGCAGCACGCCTTTGCGCTCGCTCATGGCGATGCCCGTGTGCTGGCGTACCAGCCCGATCAGGTCCGCCAGCTGCTCGCCACTGAGCTCCGCACCCTCTTCCATGGTTCAGACCACGAAGCCGGACACGGTCTGGTTCAGGCCTTCGGCGCTCTGGTTCAGGTTTTCCGTGGAGCGGGCGATGCTGTCGCAGGAACCGGCCGATTTCTCGGTCTCTTCCGCGATGTGCTGGATGGCGATGCTGACTTCCTTTGCCGTCAGCGACTGTTCCGCCGCCGAGGCCGAAATATCGGCAATCGCCAGCGAGGTCTTGGCCACGCCGGCTGCAATGCGCTCGAAGGCATCGCTGGCCTGGCGCGAGATCTCGCTGCCCTGCGACACGCGCTTGACGGATTCATTGATCAGCTTCGAGATTTCCTTGGTGGCCTGCGAGGAGCGTTCGGCCAGCTTGCGCACTTCGTCGGCCACCACCGAGAAGCCCAGGCCATGTTCGCCGGCGCGCGCCGCTTCGATGGCGGCATTGAAGGCCAGCATATTGGTCTGGCTGGCGATTTCGCCGATGACCTTGACGATCTCGCCAATATCTTCCGAAGACTGGTTGATCAGCGCCATCGCCTCGATCGATTTGGCCACGGCCCTGGCGCCGGAATCCGCCTCCAGCTGGGTGGACTGCGCCAGCTGGTTGACGTTCTCGGTGCTGCGCGCAATCGAGGTGATGGAGGCCGTCAGGCCGTCCACCGAGGCGTTCATTTCCTCCACCGTGGCGCCCAGCGCCTGTGCGCCGCCGGCCACCGTGTTCGAACGGTCGGCGATGGTACGCGAGGAATCGGACAGCTTGCCCGCGGCGACAATCACCTTGGCGATGACTTCGCGCAGGTCGCTGATCATTTTCTTCACGCCGGCGGCCAGCTGGTCGATCGGCTGCTCCCCCTGTACCGCGATGTCGCAGGTGAGGTCGCCGCGCGAGGCGCGCGCCACCTGTTCCAGCAGGCGGTCCACTTTATCGCGTTCGGCCGCGGCGCGGGCGGCCACGGCCGCTTCCAGCTGCACCTGTTCGGTTATGTCGCTGGCGAACTTGACCACCTTGTAGGGCTTGCCGTTCAGGTCGAGGATGGGGTTGTAGGTGGCCTGGATCCAGATCACCTTGCCGTTGTTGCCGACCCGCTTGTAGCGCCCGGAATCGAACTCGCCGCGGTTCAGCTTCTGCCAGAACTTGCGGTAGTCAACGCTGGCCGCGTAATCGTCCTCGCAGAACACGCGGTGGTGCTCGCCCTTGATATCGCTGAGCTCATAGCCCATCACGGCCAGGAAATTATCGTTCGCCGTTAAAACATGGCCCCCCATATCGAACTCGATCACGGCCTGCGCCTTGCCGATTGCCGCAACCAGGCTCTGATATTCGGCGTTGCGCTGGCGTTCAGCCGTTACATCGTTGGCAAATTTAATAACTTTATACGGTTTGCCATCTATATCAAAAACAGGATTATAAGAGGCGCTGATCCATACTTCGCGGCCGTTTTTCGCCAGGCGTTTGTATTCGGCCTGCTCGAATTCGCCGCGTCCCAGCCTGTCCCAGAAATGGCGGTATTCAGCCGAATTGGCAAAGGCCGCTTCGCAGAACATGCGGTGGTGCTTGCCGACCACCTCCTCCAGCGTATAGCCCAGTGTCGACAGGAAGTTCTCGTTGGCGTGGATGATGGTGCCATCCAGTTCGAACTCGATGACGGCCTGCACCCGGTTCAGGGCGCCGTACACGCCCTCCAGGTCTTTTCCGGCAAGGCTGGATTCAGCATGGCTGATTTGCATGATGCGCCCTTTTGAAACATTGATCGTTTGAATAGGACAGGAATCGGGATTTACTACCGATCATAAAGGCGAATGTTTTGGCTCGTAAAGATTCAAACAAGCAATTCCGTTGCATGTATCCGACATATACATCATATTTAATTAAGTATCGGTTGTTTCTCTCCAATAATCACAGGGCGATAAATATAACTAATTATCAGAGTTAATATAAAACCCGAAATCTATCCCTTGCACATCTGGCACGAAACCTGCTTTAACTTGATGACCAAGTTGAAAAGGGGCGCCAGTGCAGTTCTACAATGAGATGAGGGCCGACGGGGCCGACGGAGTGCGCGAGCATTACCGCGAGTTTTGCCGCTGGCTGGACCAGCAGTCGCCGGAAACCATCGAGCGCAAACGGGCCGAAGCCGACCTGACTTTCCGCCGTGTCGGCATCACCTTTGCCGTCTATGGCGATGGCGCCGGGACCGAGCGCCTGATTCCTTTCGACATCATCCCGCGCATCATTCCGGCGGCAGAGTGGCGCCAGCTGCAAGCCGGCCTCGTTCAGCGTGTGCAGGCGCTGAACATGTTCATTCACGACATCTACCACGAGCAGAACATCATCCGCGCCGGCGTCATTCCGGCCGAGCAGATCTACCGCAATGCCCAGTACCGGCCCGAAATGCAGGGCATCAGCGTGGCCTCCGATATCTATGCCCATATTGCCGGGGTGGATATCGTGCGCGCCGGGGCCGGCGAGTTCTACGTGCTGGAAGACAATCTGCGGGTACCGTCCGGCGTTTCCTACATGCTGGAAGACCGCAAGATGATGATGCGGCTGTTCCCCGAGCTGTTCGCGCGCAACCGGGTAGCGCCGGTGGACCATTATCCCGACCTGCTGCTCGATAACCTGCGTTCGGTGGCGCCGCTGGGCGTCAGCGACCCGTTGGTGGTGGTGATGACGCCCGGCATGTACAACTCGGCCTACTTCGAACATGCCTTCCTGGCCCAGCAGATGGGCGTGGAACTGGTGGAGGGCAAAGACCTGTTCGTCAACGATAACGCGGTCTATATGCGCACCACGCACGGCCCGAAGCGGGTGGACGTGATCTACCGCCGCCTCGACGACGATTTCCTCGATCCCCTCGCCTTCCGCGCCGACTCCTCGCTTGGCGTGCCGGGCCTGCTGTCAGTCTACCGCGCCGGGCGCGTGACCCTGGCCAATGCCATCGGCACCGGCGTGGCCGACGACAAGTCGATCTATCCCTATGTGCCGGACATGATCCGCTTCTACCTGTCGGAGGAACCGGTGCTCAACAATGTGCCCACCTGGCAGTGCCGCAAGCCGGACGACCTGGCCTATACGCTGGCGCACCTGCCGGAACTGGTGGTGAAGGAAGTGCACGGCGCAGGCGGCTACGGCATGCTGGTGGGTCCGGCCTCGACCACGCAGCAGATCGAGGACTTCCGCGCCCGCCTGCTGGCGCGGCCGGACGGCTACATCGCCCAGCCCACGCTGGCCCTGTCCAACTGCCCCACTTTCGTGGAGAGCGGCGTCGCGCCACGCCATATCGACCTGCGGCCCTTCGTGCTGTCGGGTAAAACGATTTCCATGGTGCCGGGCGGCCTGACCCGGGTCGCGCTGCAGGAGGGCTCGCTGGTGGTGAATTCCTCGCAAGGGGGCGGCACCAAGGACACCTGGGTTCTGGAACGTTAAGGAGATGCCATGCTGAGCCGTACCGCCGACCACCTGTTCTGGATGGCCCGCTATACCGAGCGCGCCGAGAACACCGCACGCATGCTGGATGTAAACGTGCAGACCGCCATGCTGCCGCAGTCCGACAGCGACGCCGAGCACGCCTGGCGCGCCATACTGGGCATCTCCGAGCTGCAGTCCAGCTATGACCGGAAGTACGCGGCCGTGGCGCCGCAGGATGTGATCGACTTCATGGTGCGCGATCCCTCCAATCCCTCCTCGATCGCGGCCTGTCTGAACGAAGCGCGCGAGAATGCGCGGGCGGTGCGCGGCACCCTGACCACCGAGGTGTGGGAGATCCAGAACCAGACCTGGCTCGACCTGCAGAAACACCTGCGCAGCCGCCAGCTGGAACAGGATCCCAGCCAGTTCTTCGAATGGGTGAAGTACCGCTCCCACCTGTCGCGCGGCGTGACCCTGGGCACCATGCTGCGCGATGAAGCGGTAAACTTCATCCGCCTCGGCACCTTCCTGGAACGGGCCGACAATACGGCGCGTATCCTGGATGTGAAACTCCACGGCGCGCGCGACGCCGGCCAGGGCGACGAGAGCGCCAAGCGCGATTTCTACTACTGGGCGGCGCTGCTGCGTTCGGTATCCGGCTTCGAGATCTACCGCAAGGTCTACCGCGACGTGATCACGCCGGAGCGGGTGGCGGAACTGCTGATGCTGCGCGCCGACATGCCGCGCTCGCTGCTGGCCTGCATGGATGAAGTGGTGGGCAATTTGCGGGAAGTACGCAATGAGGTGTCGGCCGAAACCGAGCGCCTGGCCGGCCGGCTGCATGCGGAACTGCAGTTTGGCCGCATCGACGATATCCTGCGCGTCGGCCTGCACGATACGCTGACCCAGTTCCTGCAGCGGGTCTACGAGCTGGGCAACCGCGTCAGCCGCGACTTCCTTGTGCCGCTGGCGGCCTGAAAGACTGATATGCAATTGTCGATACGCCACGAGACGATATACCGCTATTCCGCGCCGCAGGCCTACGCGATCCAGCAGCTGCACCTCACGCCCCGGGCCGAGCCGCAGCAGCATGTGCTGCACTGGCAGCTGAACGCGCCCGGCAGCCTGAGCGCCTACACGGACGCCTATGGCAACCTGTCGCATATGCTGACCCTGAGCCGGCCGCACGAACACCTTGCCATCGTGGCGCACGGCATGGTGGAAACCTTTACCCCGCCCCAGGGCCGGATCGCCGGCAAGGACAGCCTGCCGCCGCTGGTCTACACCGTGTCCACGCGGCTGACCCAGCCCACCGCGGGCATCACCGAACTGGCCCAGGCCTGCCTGCCGGACGGCAGCGCCCGCACCAAGCATCTGATGCGGCTGGCCGAGCACATCTTTGGTGCGGTCAAGTATCAAAGCGGTGCAACCGAGGTGAACACCACGGCCAGTGACGCGCTGCGCATGGGCATCGGCGTATGCCAGGACCATGCGCATATTTTCCTGGCCTGCTGCCATGTGCAGGGCATCCCGGCGCGCTATGTGTCCGGCTACATCGATCCGGGCAATACGGACCATGCGGCCAGCCATGCCTGGGTCGATGCCTGGGTCCGCGACCGCGATTACGAAGGCTGGGTCAGCATCGACGTCACGCATGCGCGGCTGATGACGGATGCCTATTGCCGCATCGCCATCGGACGCGACTATGAAGCGGCGGCGCCGGTGCGCGGCGTGCGCCACGGCGGCGGCGATGAATCGCTGTCGGTCAACGTCCAGATAATTCCTCAATGAAACGCTGGTGTAAAATCGGCTTTTCCGATCGCCCCTTTGCCAAATGACTTACTGTGTTGGAATGCGCCTCGATGCAGGCCTGGTTTTCCTGTCGGACTCGCGCACCAACGCGGGTGTGGATCAGATCGGCACCTTCCGCAAGCTGAACGTGTTTGAAAACCCGGGCGACCGGATGATGGTCATGATGACGGCCGGAAATCTGTCGATTTCACAATCGATCCGCCAGCTGGTGAACGATTTCACCGGCAGCAGCGGCCATTCGATCCGGACCGCGCCGAATATGTACGAAGCGGCGCGCATCATGGGCGAAGCGGTGCGTACGGTGCATGAGCGCGAGGCCAAGGCGCTGGCCGACTTCGGCATCGAATTCAATGTGTCGATCATTTTCGGGGGGCAGGTGCGCGGCGAGCGCTGCCGCCTGTTCCAGATCTACTCGGCGGGCAACTTCATCGAGTCGCACAGCGAGAATACCTACTTCCAGATCGGCGAGGCCAAATATGGCAAGCCCATCATCGACCGCGTGGTAACGCCGGCCACTTCGCTGGACGAAGCCGCCAAGTGTGCGCTGATCTCGATGGACTCCACCCTGCGCTCGAATATCTCGGTAGGCTTGCCGCTGGACCTGCTGGTCTACGAGAACAACAGCCTGGCCGTGACGCGCTTCGTGACGGTGGACGAAAAGAACCAGTATTTCCAGATGATCCGCAGCACCTGGGGCCAGCAGCTCAAGACGATCTTCGAAGGCATCGAAGCGCCGCAGTGGGATGCCATGCCCTCGCCGGCCCAGCCGGTGCGCATGCCGCTGCCCGACACAGTCACACCCGGCAGCGCAAGCCCGGCCCCGCTGCAGTCCGTCGCCCAGCAATTCGCCAGCCGCCAGCAATAGCCTGCCCTGTCCCACCCTGGGGTCAGGCACCGTCCGGGACACGGCGCCGGCTGTCAGTTGCTGCGCCTGGCGCTATACCACGCCATGGTGGCGACCGGGATGCCGAGCGTGACGGCGGAGACCAGGTCCCACACGCCATCCCCCACCAGCGCCGAAACCAGGCCGGCCGTGGTGAGGATGCCGTGCACGATGGGTGCGCCCCACACGCGGCGGAACTGCGGGCTCACGGGGCTTCTCCGGCGCGCGCCAGGGCCGGCAGCACGGCATCGTCCTGCACGGCGCCTTCCTCTTCCTGCTTCGGCACGGTGATGCCGCGTTTCAGCCACAGATAGAGGCCGCTGCCCAGCACCACGATGGTGGCGATATCGAGCATCGCCCACAGGAACTGCATGACCGGACCGCCATAGTCGCCGAAGTGCAGCGGCTGGGAGACCAGCAGCGCGGTCAGGTACCAGGGCAGCTCAAGGCTGTCTGTTACCTGCGAGGTGCCGGCGTCCACCAGCACCGGCTTGTACAGGCGCGAGGTCAGCGCCTCGTCGCCGCGCAGGAATACGCCGTAATGGTGCGGGCTTGCATACAGCGTGCCCGGGAAAGCGACGAAAGCGATCTTCATGCCCGGCTCCCGCGCCAGCGCGTTGCTCATGGCCGTGGCCACCGAGCCCTGCTTGTCTAACGATAGGGGCGGCAACTTGCGGTAGGGCTCCAGCATCTGGCTCACTTCGGTGTGCTGCCAGTATTTCACCAGCAGGTCGGCCCAGGTATTGATGATGCCGGTGGCGCCGACCACCAGCGCCCACACCAGCGTCACCACGCCCAGCAGGTTATGGATGTCCAGCCATTTCAGGCGCGGCGCCCGCTCGCGGCGCACGGTGCCGAAGTCCAGCTTGCGCATGAAGGGCGAGTACAGCACCACGCCGGAAATGATGGCGATCACCAGCAGCAGGCCCATGAAGCCGAGGAACAGCTTGCCATATAGCCCGGCATACAGGTCCACGTGCAGGTGGAACATCACGCCGATAAAGGAATTCTCGAAGTCATGCACCTTGAGCACTTCCGTGGTGCGGGCGTCAATGGCCAGCGGCACGTAATTCCTGTCGTCGTTCGGGTGGTCGCCCAGGGTCAGGTTCCAGATATTGGGTTCATCATCCTCCTGCGACATGAACATCATGACCTTGTCCGGGTACAGGGCCTTGCCGGCGGCGATGATCCGGTCCACGCCGGCATGCGGCGTGCCCGCCGCCACTTTGGCCGGCTCCGCCTCATTGCCCAGCAGGTGGCCGATCTCGTGGTGATAGATCAGCGGCAGCCCCGTGATGCAAAGCAGGAGCATGAAAACGGTGCAAACCAGGCTGCTCCACTTGTGGAGCCAGGCCCAGCGGCGGATGGCGACTGGCGACATGGGATGAAGGAAGGCGGAAAACCATCATCATAATAGAAACGATTCTCATTTACCAGTATAATGAGAATCGTTTCCATTTACCGACAACAAATTCGTCCATGACCGCACCACGTTTCAAGCTCCATCCCCTCGCCCTCGCCGTTCTCGCGCTGATCGCAGGCTCCGCCGCAGCGCAATCCGAACAGGCCATGCCGACCGTCACCATCAGCGCCTCCGCCGACGCCTCGGCCGAAGGCCTCAGCAAGGCATATTCGGGCGGCCAGGTGGCGCGCGGCGGCCGCCTCGGCCTGCTGGGCAATGTGGACGTGATGGATACCCCCTTCAACACCACCAATTACACCCAGCAGCTGATCCAGGACCAGCAGTCGCACAGCGTGGCCGATGTGCTGCAGAACGATCCGGCGGTGCGCGTGGCGCGCGGCTTCGGCAATTACCAGGAGCTGTATGTGATACGCGGCTTCGCCGTCAATTCGGATGACCTGGCCTACAACGGCCTGTTCGGCCTGCTGCCCCGCCAGTTCGTGGCCACCGAGCTGCTGGAGCGCGTGGAAGTGTTCCGCGGCGCCAATTCCTTCCTGAATGGCGCGGCGCCGGGCGGCGGCGGCATCGGCGGCTCCATCAACCTGCTGCCTAAGCGCGCGAGCAACACCCCGCTCACCTCGGCCACCGTGGGCTTCGAAACCGGCGGCCAGAAGTACGTGGCGGCCGATGTGGGGCGCCGCTTCGGGCCGGATAACCGTGCCGGCATCCGCGTCAACGCGGTGCGCCGCGATGGCGGCACGGCCGTCGACCGCGAACAGCGCGAACTGAGCCTGGCCTCCATCGGCCTCGATTTCAATGGCGGCAACTACCGCCTGTCGGCCGATATCGGCTACCAGGATCACCAGCTGAGCAATGTGCGCCCCAGCGTAACGGTGGGCGCAGGCGTCCCGGTACCGGCTGCCCCGGATGCGGAAAGCAACTGGGCGCAGAACTGGACGCACTCGAACGAGCGCGATACCTTCGGCACCCTGCGCGGCGAATGGGACCTCGGCCAGGACAGCGTGGCCTGGGCCGCCTTCGGCGCCCGCTCCGGCCGCGAATCGAACGTGCTGGCGGCGCCCACCGTGAACGGCGCGAACGGCGCCGCCACCATGTACCGCTTCGACAACGAGCGCAAGGACACGGTACGCACCGGCGAGGCCGGCCTGCGCGGCAAACTGCGCACCGGCGGCATCGGCCATACGCTGAGCGCCACCGCATCCGGTTTCTCGCGCGAGGAGCGCAATGCCTATGCGATGAGCGACTTCTTCACCGGCTTCGCCACCAATATCTATACGCCGCGCGATGTGGCCGCCCCGCCTACCACCTTCTTTACCGGCGGCAAGCTGGATGCGCCGCTGACCGTGGGCAAGACCATCCTGTCGAGTTTCGCCGTGGCCGACACGCTGGCCATGCTGGACGAGCGCGTACTGCTGACCCTGGGCCTGCGCCACCAGCGCATCAAGGACAGCGCCTACGACTACAACACCGGCGCTGAAACCTCGTACTACGAAGCCAGCCGCAACACGCCGGTGGCCGCCATCGTGTACAAGGCAGGCAAGCAGCTGTCGCTGTACGCCAATTACAGCGAGGGCCTGCAAAAAGGCGCGGTGGCCTCGGGCACCGGCGTGATCAATGTGGGCGAAACCTTTGCGCCCTACGTCTCGCGCCAGAAGGAAGCAGGCGTGAAGTATGACGCAGGTACGGTGGGCTTCAGTGCCGCCGCCTTCGTTACGGGGCAGCCTTCGGCCTATGTGGAGAATAACCGCTTCGGCGTATTCGGCGAGCAGCGCAACCGCGGCGTGGAACTGTCTGTCTTCGGCCAGCCGCTGCGCGGCCTGCGCTTGCTGGGCGGCCTGACCTTCCTCGACGCCGAACAGCGCCGCACGGCGGGCGGCATCAACCAGGGCAAGGATGTGATCGGCGTGCCGGACAAGCAGCTCAACCTGAACGCCGACTGGGATGTGCCGGGTGTGCGCGGCCTCGCCCTGAACGGCCGCGTCAGCGCGACCGCCAGTCAGTTCGCGGATGGCGCCAACCTGCAGCAGGTGCCGGGCTGGACCCGCCTTGACCTCGGTGCGCGCTACATCACGCAGGTCGGCAACCAGACGCTGACCCTGCGCGCCCGCCTCGATAATGCACTGGGTAAAAACTACTGGGCCTCGGCCGGCGGTTATCCCGGTTCGGGCTACCTGGTGCTGGGTGCGCCGCGCACTCTGGCTGTGTCCGGCACTATTGAGTTCTGACTGGACTTGCAACGGTGGCTGTGGTGAGATACGTCAAACCGCAGCCCGGAGTGAGCCCGCATGGATGTCATTACCTCTGCACTGACCGCAGCAATTTCGGAAGGCGCCAAAAGCGCTGCATACCAGATGCTCAAATCGCGGCTGGCGGCGCGCGCGCCGGCCGTGGAAGAAGCAATTGCCGACCTGGAGCAGGATCCCGGTTCGGTCTCGCGCCGTTTTGCCCTGTCCGATGCACTGGCCAGCGCAGGCCTGGCCGGCGACCGCTACCTGCGGGCCGCAGCCCGCAATCTCATCGATGAAGTAGAGAAACGCCGCTCCAGCCAGATCGACACCCTGGCCGCCCAGGCCGCCATGGCGCCCGGCGCCAACCACGCCGTGATGGAGGTCTGGTTCGCCACCGACCGCCAGCAGACCGGCGACCGCCACCCTGCGCGCCAGTTCGGTACGGGACGCGGACCGCTCAGCTATGGCAGCTGCCAGGTCAGCATTCCGCGCGAGCACCGCATGGGCGAGCTGGAATCCCCTTCGCTGCTGCGCCTGGAATTCCGCGATAATCCGGACCGGCATGTGGTGCTGATGCAGACCACGCTGCAGGAGCGTGACAGCTATTTTTCCGCCCTCGCCGGCGCCATCGCCAAATCGGCCAGGCGCAGTGCGCTGGTCTTTGTGCACGGCTATCGCGTGAGCTTCGAGGACGCCGCCCGCCGCACCGGCCAGCTGGCCTACGACCTCGGTTTCCAGGGCGCGCCATTGTTCTACAGCTGGCCTTCACAGGGCAAGCTGTCCGGCTATATGGCGGATGAAAGCAATATCGAATGGAGCCAGGCCAGGCTGAGCGAGTTCCTGGCCGATGTGCTGGAAAAAACGGAGGCGGAAGACGTCTACCTGCTGGCGCACAGCATGGGCAACCGCGCCATGAGCCGGGCGGCGGCCAGCGTGATTGCCAGCCGCCCCGAGCTGGCGAAACGGCTGCGCGAAATCATCCTGACCGCGCCCGATATCGATGCCGATGTGTTCCGGCGCGATATCGCGCCGGCCCTGACCCGGGCGGGCACCCCGGCCACCCTGTACGCCTCCTCCGATGACGAAGCACTGGAAATGTCGCAGCGCATGCACGGCTACCCGCGCGCCGGCGACAGCGGCGACGGCCTGGTGGTGGTGCCCGGCATCGAAACCATCGACGCCAGCACGGTAGACACCAGTTTCATCGGCCACTCCTACTACGCCACGGGGCGCAGCGCCCTGTCCGACATGTTCTACCTGATCAGCCAGCACACCCGCGCCGCCCAGCGCTTCGGCCTGCACGCAGTCGACGGCCCCCAGGGCCGCTATTGGGCATTCAATGAATAGGAGCCCGCCATGACCGCGTATGCGCATTCGCCGCAGGAGGCCGTTTTCAGCGCCGACGCCCTGCTGGAAGAACTGGGAAATGATGAGCAGGCGCTGGGGCGCACCATCAAAATGGTGCGGGACGGCATCAGCCCCGGCGTGGAACCGCTCAATGCCGCCGCCGCCGCCGTGCATGAAGGCCGCCTGGGCGAGGCGCGGCACCTGGTGCAGCAGCTGCGCCACAGCCTCAGCCCCTTCGGCGCCCAGCGCCTGGCGGCCGCCTGCATGTCCCTGGAGCTCACCCTCAGCGGCAGCGAGGTGCTGGAAATACCGCTGTTGTTTTCCCGTGTCGAAATGGAGCTGGAACAGGTGCTGGAGCAGGCCGGGGCTTGGCTCGACCAGCATGCGGGAAGGTCCAGCCGGCGCTGACTCTGCCGTTCTAACGAATGGTTACAATTGTTACCCCGCACGTGTGATTTTGTCCTGTTTGGCGCAAAATCAACATGTTAAGATCCCAACGTCTTGCAATTTATCGTGCAGCGCAGCGAAATTGTGCGGCGCGTTTTATGCGAATTGCATAGAATAACGAAATGTACATGCCTTGCCAGGGCGAATATTAGCTTGTTATCAAGTTTATTCGCAGAACCGCGGTTCGCAGGTTTAACTAAGGTAAAGAAGAAGAATATGGAATTATTTAACAAGTCCGGCGTTCTGGTGGCGTCGGTACTCGTGATGGTGGGCGCCTTGATAGCCTGCCAGGCCAAGGAAGATGCGGTGCCGCCGGCCCCCGTCATTGAAGCCGTGGCCCAGAAACTGAATGAAAACGGCGGTGCGGCCGCCGAGCGCCGCCTGCGCGAATGGGCCGACCAGGGTTCCGTGGTCGCCAAACGCGAACTCGGCATGCTCTACCAGAGCAAGAATACCCGCCGCGACGAAGCCCTGCGCCTGTTCGAAGAGGCGGCCAAGGGCGGCGATTCCGAATCCGCTTTCCAGCTGGCCGAGATGGTGCGCCAGCCTGCTGTGCGCAGCCTGCGCGAAAAATCCGGCCTGCTGCTGGTCTCCATGCGCGGCACGCAGGACGCCGCCAAGTAAATCCCCCTCCCGCACCGCATGGACCGCCTGCGAGCCCTGGAGGTCTTCGTCGAGGTGGTGCGCAAGGAAGGCTTTGCGCGCGCCGCCGAAGCGCTGGACACCTCCCCCGCCAACGTTACCCGCTACATCAGCGACCTTGAGGCGCATCTCAACACGCGCCTGCTGAACCGCAGCTCGCGCAAGATGTCGCTCACCCCCAGCGGCGAAGCGCTGTTCGAGCGCGCCCGCAGCATCCTGGAGGACGTGCAGGAGGCGGAGGCCATCGTGTCCTCGGCCGCGCTGCAGCCGCACGGCACACTGCGCATCAATGCCCCGCTCAGCTTCGGCGTGCTGCACCTGGCGCCGCTATGGCCGCAGTTCGCGCAGCGCTATCCGGACGTCAAGCTGGAGATTTCCCTGGTGGACCGCGTGGTCGATATCGTCGAAGAAGGCTTCGACATGGCGATCCGCATCTCGCGCGCCGGCGCGGCCGGCAATGTGGCGCGCAAGCTTGGCGCGGCCCGCAATGTGGTGTGCGCGGCGCCGGACTACCTGCGCCGCCACGGCACGCCGCTTGCGCCCGCCGACCTGGCGCGGCACCGATGCATCGTGTATGCCAATAACGGCATGGCCGACGAATGGCCATTCCTGGATGCGGCTGGAAAACCACAGCACGTCAAGGTACAGGCCGTGATGCAGACCAATAACGGCGACACCGCGCGCGCCGCCGCCCTGGCCGGCATGGGCGTCATCTGGCAGCCGACCTTCCTGGTAGGGGAAGACCTGCGTGCCGGCCGCCTGGTGCGGCTGATGCCGGGCTGGAGCCTGCCGGACATCGACGTGCTGGCCGTCTACCCCAGCCGGCGCCACCTCAGCGCCAGGGTGCGCGTGATGATCGATTTCCTCGCCGACGCCTTCAAGGATGTGCCGCCCTGGGAGCGTTAGCAGCCTCGTTTACCGGAATTAACATCGCTTAACTTGATAACCCTCACTTGCCCATCCATCATGAATGTGTGAGAAGCAACAGCATCCCCGCTGCTGCCGAACATTCAGGAGATTCAATCATGCAAGCGAGTCAAGCCAGGGTCCATATCATGCATGCGGACGCCGTGATGACGGCCGGTCTGCGCACCATCCTCGCCGAAGCGGCGGAGTTCCAGATCAGCACCGGCGCCGGCCAGCACGGCGCCCAGGTCATCGTGGCCGACTACGAGGCCGGCATCGCCGCCGCGCGCCAGGGCCCGCAGGACCGCTTCGGCCCGGCGCCCCGGGTACTGATCGTCACCCAGCTCGACAAGGAATGGGAAGTGCGGATGGCGATGGACAGCGGCGTGCATGGCTACCTGCTGCAGAACTGCCAGCCCGAAGAGCTGGTGAAGGCCGTGCGTTCGCTGATGCAGGGCATGCGCTACCTGAGCGAGTCCGTGACCCGCTGCGTGGCCGACAGCCTGAGCCGCGAAACCCTGACCGGCCGCGAAACGGATGTGCTGCAGCTGCTGGCCAAAGGCTGCTGCAACAAGTCGATTGCGCGCGAGCTGGGCATTGGGGTCGGCACCGTCAAGACCCACGTCAAAGGCCTGATGAGCAAGCTGGATGCCACGGCACGCACCCATGCCGTCGTGGTGGCCACCCAGCGCGGCCTGATCGGCCCCGGGCAGCGCATCAGCGGCGCCCTGCACAACCGCCCCGCCTTCCACAGCAACGCGCTGCAATAAGCCATGAACAAGCTCACCACCGCGGCCGGCGCGCCGGTACCGGACAACCAGAACACGGCCACCGCTGGTCCGCGCGGCCCGGCCCTGTTGCAGGACGTCTGGTTCCTGGAGAAGCTGGCCCATTTCGACCGCGAAGTGATTCCCGAGCGCCGCATGCATGCCAAGGGCGCCGGCGCTTACGGCACCTTCACCGTGACGCACGATATCACCCGCTATACGAAGGCGAAGATCTTCTCCGCCATCGGCAAGCAGACCAGCCTGTTCGTGCGCTTTTCCACGGTGGCGGGCGAACGCGGCGCGGCGGATGCGGAGCGCGATATCCGCGGCTTCGCCATGAAGTTCTATACGGAGGAAGGCAACTGGGACCTGGTGGGCAATAACACGCCGGTGTTCTTCCTGCGCGATCCGCTGAAATTCCCGGACCTGAACCATGCCATCAAGCGCGACCCGCGCAGCGGCCTGCGCAGCGCAGACAGCAACTGGGATTTCTGGACCTCGCTGCCGGAAGCCTTGCACCAGATTACCGTCGTGATGAGCGACCGCGGCATTCCGAAGAGCTACCGCCACATGCACGGCTTCGGCAGCCATACCTTCAGCTTCCTGAACGCGGGCAATGAGCGCTTCTGGGTCAAGTTTACGCTGAAGACCCAGCAGGGCATCCAGAACTGGAGCGATGCCGAGGCCGGCGAACAGATCGGACGCGACCGCGAGACGCATCTGCGCGACCTCTACGACAGCATCGAGAACAAGGATTTCCCGCGCTGGACGCTGTATGTGCAGGTCATGCCCGAGAAGGAAGCGGCCGCCTGCCCCTACAATCCCTTCGACCTGACCAAGGTCTGGCTGCACAAGGACTATCCGCTGATCGAAGTGGGCGTGCTGGAGCTGAACCGCAATCCGGACAACCATTTCGCCGAAGTGGAACAGGCCGCCTTCAATCCGGCCAATGTGGTGCCCGGCATCGGCTTCTCGCCGGACAAGATGCTGCAGGGCCGCCTGTTCTCCTATGGCGACGCGCAGCGCTACCGGCTCGGCGTGAACCACGCGCACATTCCGGTGAATGCGCCGAGGTGCCCGGTGCACAGCTATCACCGCGACGGCCAGATGCGGGTGGACGGCAATATGGGCGGCGCCACGCCATACGAGCCGAACAGCCATGGCGAGTGGCAGGAGCAGCCGGACTTCCGCGAGCCGCCGCTGGCGCTGGAAGGCGCGGCGGATCACTGGAACCATCGGACCGACGATGACTACTTCACCCAGCCGCGCCTGCTGTTCCAGCTGATGACGCCAGCCCAGCAGGCCGTGCTGTTCGAGAACACGGCGCGCGCCATCCACGGCGCTTCGGCCCAGGTGAAGGCCCGCCATATCGAACATTGCACGCGCTGCGATCCGGCCTATGGCGCCGGCGTGGCCCATGCCATCGAAGGCCTTTCCCGGTCCGCCTGATGTCTCCCGCTTGCCGGTCTGCGCTGTGCGGCGGACCGGCTTTTTCCCTTCTGTTGAGGCCGATCAACAGCCTCCTCCGGTGATTTTCCTACGCTGGCAGTTTCGCCCGCCACGGAGATTGCCATGTCCTTCCGCACCATCCTTCCCGCCCTGCCGCTGCTGCTTGCCCTGTCCGCCTGCCACCGCGAGGCGCCTGCCGATAGCCTGCTGGCCGATGCGCGCCGCTTCCGCGCCCAGGGCGACCACCGCGCCGCCATCATCCAGCTGAAAAACGCCGTCCAGCAGCAGCCCAAGGATGCGGCCGCGCGCCGCCTGCTGGGCGAAGTCTACCTGGAGAGCGGCGACGTGCTGGCGGCAGAGAAGGAGCTGCGGCGTGCCCGGGACCTGGGCATGCGGCCCGCCGAGCTGCTGATGCCACTGGGCAAGGCCATGCTGCTGCAGGGCCAGTACCAGCGTGTGCTGGACGAGCTGGCCACCGACAGCGGCAATGCCGACGCGCTGTCGCTGCGCGGCCACGCCTTGCTGGGGTTGAAAAGCTTTGCCGAGGCCGCCCGCCAGTTCGAGGCGGCGCTGGCCCTGCAGCCGGGCAGCGCCGAGGCGCAGCTGGGCCTGGCCCGCGTGGCGCTGGCGCAGGAGCAGCCCGAACGCGCGCTGCAGCTGCTGGAAGTGGCGATCCAGCGCAGTCCGAAGGACGTGGACGCATTGCGCCTGAAAGGCGACCTGCAGCGCGCGCAAGGCCAGCCGGACGCCGCCCGTGCCAGCTACGAGGAGATCCTGAAGCAGTTCCCGAACAATGTGCAGGCCCATATCGATATTGCCAACCTGCTGACGCAGGCCGGCAACTACGAAGACGCCAAGGCGCGCATCGCGCTGGCCCGCGCCATCCAGTCCGGCTCGCTGCTGGTCTATTACGCGCAAAGCCTGCTGGACTTCCGCCAGGGCCGCCTGAAACCGGCGCAGGAGCAGCTGCAGCAGGTGCTCAAGGCCGCGCCCGACCATATGCCCAGCGTGCTGCTGGCCGGCGCGGTGGACCTGGCCATCGGTTCGCTGACCACGGCGGAAGGCCATCTGCGCAAATTCATCGAGGCCCATCCTGGCCATGTCTACGCCGGCAAGCTGCTGACCGCCGCCGTCCTGCGCAACAATAAGGTGGACGAAGCGGACCAGCTGGTGCAGAAGCTGCTGCAGGCGGCGCCCGAGGATATCGAGCTGCTGGCGGCGGCGGGCGAGATCCAGATGCGCAAGCGCCAGTTCAACAAGGCGGCCGACTACTTCCAGAAAGCCAGCGAGCTCAAGCCTGCATCGCCTTCGCTGCGCCTGGCGCACGGCATGAGCCGCCTCGGCCTGGGCGAGACGCCGCGCGCGATCGCCGAACTGGAACAGGCCGGCTCGGCGGATGGCGGCGCATCGCGCGCCGGGGTGCTGCTGGTATTGACGCAGATGCGCGGCAAGGAGTTCCCGAAGGCGCTGGCCACGGTGGATGCCATGATCGCCCACGGCGACAATGCCATGCTGCAGAACCTGCGCGCCGGCGTGCTGCTCGCGAGCGGCGACCTGGACGGCGCGCGCGCCGGCTTTGCCCGCGCGCTGGCGCTGGACCCGCTGCATATCCCCGCCCTCGACAACCTGGCCCAGCTCGACATGCTGGAGAAAAAACCGGAACAGGCGCGCAAGCGCTATGAGGCGGCCCTGGGCCGCGATCCGGCCAACGGCGCGCTGATGACGGCGCTCGCCCGCATCGCAACGGCCGAAGGCAAGCCTGCAGTGGCCGTGCAGTGGCTGGAACGCGCCGTGCAGGCCCAGCCGGACGCGGTGCCGCCTGCCGTGCTGCTGGCCAACTACCACCTGCGCACCGGCGACAAGCTGAAGGCGCTGACGCTGGCGCAGAAGCTGCACGCCACCAATCCGGCCAGCGCCGAGGCGCTGGCGCTCCTCGCGCAGGCCGAGGCCGACAACGGCAAGGTGGAGTCGGCGCTGGACAGCTACAGCAAGCTGGCCGCATTCCCGGGCCACTCGGCAACGGCCTCCTTCCGCATGGCCACCCTGTACCTGAACCAGCACAAGCTGACGGAGGCGGCGGCAGCGCTGCGCAAGGCCCTGCGCGCAGAACCCGGGCACGGCGAGGCGGCGATCCTGCTGAGCAGCGTGCTGATCGAGCAGAAGTCCTTCGGCGAGGCTGCGGCGCTGGCGCAGTCGTTGGAGAAGCGGCCGGGCAGCGAGGCCCTGGGGGCGAAGCTGGAAGGCGATGTGCTGCTGGTACAGGGCAAGGCACTGGAAGCCGTGCAGCGCTACCAGCATGCCATGGGCCTGGCGCCATCCGGCCCGATGGCGATTGCCCTGCACCGCGCCCGGTTCGCCAGCGGCGACAAGGAGGCCGCAACCAAAGGCATGCGCCAATGGCTGGACCAGCACGCGGCCGACCTGCCCACCCGCACCTACTTCGCCAGCGCCCTGCTGGTGGCAGGCATTGTGGGTGAAGCGAGCGAGCAGTACGCGGAGATCGTGCGGCGCGATCCGGACAATGTGATCGCCCTCAACGACCTGGCCTGGTGCTATGTGCAGCTGAAGGACGAGCGGGCCCAGGCGCATGCCGAACGCGCTTACAAGCTGGCGCCCGCCAATCCGGCCGTGGCCGACACGCTGGCCGCCGTACTGCTGCTCAAGGGCGACGCCGCGAAGGCGCTGCCGCTGCTGCGCAAGGCCATCGTGCAGGCGCCTGCCGCCGGGGATATCCGGCTGCGGCTGGCGCAGGCGCTGGCGAAAACCGGCGACCGCAAGGGCGCACGCGAGCAGTGCCAGCAGCTGCTGGCACAACAGGACTTCAAGCGGCAGGACGAGGTGCGCGCCCTGCTGGCCACGCTCTAGCCGCGGCCCCCGCCTCGCGCCGAATAGCGGCCCGGCGCCAGCAGGCCCTGCGGGTCGAGCGCGCCTTTGATGCGGCCGACCACGCGCCAGTAGCTGTCGTCGCCATTATCCAGGTCCGGCATCGACTGCAGGCCCACGCGGTAGGGAATGTAGCCGGCCTGCATCACCGCATCGAACAGCGCCCGGTAGCAGTGCCGGGCGCGCTGCGTTTCCGCCTCATCCTCCTTGTCGTAGGCCACGGTCAGCACTCCGCCCAGCGCACGTTCGTTGATCATGCTAAAGGTGACGAACAGGTCGAAGCCGT
This sequence comes from Pseudoduganella rhizocola, assembly GCF_045984285.3. Classification (NCBI taxonomy): domain Bacteria; kingdom Pseudomonadati; phylum Pseudomonadota; class Betaproteobacteria; order Burkholderiales; family Oxalobacteraceae; genus Pseudoduganella; species Pseudoduganella rhizocola. The sequence goes on along the minus strand of NZ_JBJQIK030000003.1, from coordinate 318,345 downwards.
GCTCGTGGAAGATGGGCTCGGCCAGCGCGTGCAGGCGCAGCAGGTCGGCGCCGCGCATCGGCAAGATCGGCGACACCCACAGCATGCCGCAGTTGTCGCGGGCCGGATTGGCATGCTCGGGAAAGTCCGGCGGCAGCCCCGCGCGCCGCCGCCAGTAGGCGCCGGCCAGGAAGCGCCCGTTCGGAATGCCGCGGTTCATGTCGAGCAGCGAACGCCCCAGCTGCACATTCGCTTTCAGGCGCCGCCCCGCCGCGCTGCCGCCCAGCAGGCCCGCAATGCGGTCGGCGATATCGAGCTTGCGTTCGTCGATGAAACGGACTTTGGCGGCGGTGGGCGCCAGCGCCTTGCGCAAGGCCGAGCGCGCGGCGGCAATCTGGGCGGCATTGCCGTACAGGGCGCCGGAGACGGTCCAGGCCCCAATGCCGGCTGCGGCACGCATCTCGCGCCGCAGCGCATCGGGCAGCGGCAGCGCGCCGCCCGCCCGCTCGCGCGGGTAGACGGTGCCGCCGGACAGCACGCGCAGGTCGTTGCCGATATGCAGGATGCTGCGCAGGGTGCCATCCAGCCGCAGCGGGCGCAGCGCATCGATGACGGGCGCGATGGCCGCGTGCTCGGCCACGCTGCACAGGAAATGGCTGAGCGCGGCCGTTTTCGGCATCAGCCACAGGCCCGCCGCGGTGACGATGCCCATATTCGACTGCGTGAAGATGCCGTCGATATAAGGCCCTATCCCGTAGGGAAACACGCGCTGGTTGGCCGCACCCGGAAAGTGGCCGAAGCCCGTCTGCAGCAGTTCCCCGTTCGCCAGCACCACTTCCATCCCCGCCACATTCTGGAAGCGGTTGCCATACGGCGAGTGGCCGAAGCCGCGTTCCAGGATATTGCCCATCAGGCTGGTATCCGGCCCGGCGCCGGTGCTGTCCATCCATAGCGGCAGTTGCTGGTCGCGTAAAAAATCCGACAGCTGCCTCTGCGTCACGCCGGGTTCGATGACCACATAGGCCAGTTCGCCATCGGCCTCGCGGATGCGGTTCATGCCGCCCAGGTCCATGATCACCTGGCCGTCGGTGGGCGCGCAGGCGTCGCCATAGCCCCAGTTGCGGCCGGTGCTCAGCGGGTACAAGGGCAGGCTGTGCTCGGCAGCAATGCGCACCGCCTGCTGCACCTCGGCCGTGCTGTGCGGCCGGATCACGGCCAGCGGCCGCGTGCTGCACGAGGAGGTGCTGGCCGCGTAGGCATGCAGGGTGGCAGGGTCATTCAGCACGCGCTGTTCCCCGAGCAGCGCCCGCCAGGCCTGCAGGGCATCGAGCGCCGCCATCAGTCCCGCCCCTGCACCAGGCGCGTCGTAATACCGGGCTCATCCCTCAGCGGAAAGAAATAGGGATAAAAGGAGCGTTCGCTGCCCTGCTGGTCCGGGTGGCCGCCGAACTTGCGGATCTGCTCGCCCATATAGCTGAGGTCGAGGCGCAGCAGCACGGCCGGGGCATTGACCCGCGAGCAGTTGCGCTGGCCGCCGAAGTCCACGAAGCCCAGCATGCGCTTGTAGAAGGCCACGTGGCGCGGGTTCACCTCGATCACATAGTCCGTATACCCATGGATATTGTGCGCGTAGATATAGGAAATATGGATCAGTGCGGCGAACACCCGCTTGGTCACGTCCTTGTCGATGGCCAGCCGGGACGGTTCACACAGGCGGCGGCCCTGGGCGCGCAGCTCGTCCAGCTTGTCGCGGTAGTTTTCATCCGCCGGCAGGCCCAGTTCCGGATCGTCCAGGCACAGGGACATGGTGCCGACGGTATGGCCGCCGGTTTCCGCATACAGTGTGATGCGGTTCATGACGTGGCTCGAATCGGCTTCGACATCGTAGCCACGCCAACCGTACATCTTCCTCAGTAGCAGGCTGGCGGCCTCGCGCCGGCCTTCGGTGCTGGCCATCCGGATATGGAAGACCTGCGTATCGATCGGGTGGGTGCTGGTTGCGCCTTCTGGGGCTTCGCGAATGACCAGGTCCCGCAGACTGCCGGCTGCTTCAAAGGAAATGATGGTGTCGTCGAATGGCTGCACGTTGGCTCCTTGCTTTGAGTGAGGGGTACAGGTTCGACCGCTATGGCTGAGTGGAAGTTCCGCAAATGTCGGCGTTTTTGTCATTTCTCAGCACGCCAGCGCCGTCTTCTTTCCAAGCTATTGATTCCATTGATCTTATTTTTCTGGCACGGATGCTGCTGAGAGAAGGCATCGGCGCCAGTCGGTGACCGAAACCCCATTAAGGAGTGAGCCATGAACCTGATTAAAAAGAGCCTGCTGGTCACGGCGGCTGCAGCGGCCCTGGGGCTGGCAGCCATCGGCAGCGCCCAGGCCTCGACCTTCGCCTCCGCGATTCTGGACATCAACAACTTCCGCCTGCTGCATTCGAACGGCACCGCCTTCAGCAATGCCGATTTCTCGACGCTGACCGGCACCAACGATGCGCATGCCACGGCCTCGCTGAACGGTGTGTTCGCCAACGGCGCCGCCTCGCTCGGCATCCTGAGCGGCAGCACCCCGGATGTGGCGCACCAGTGCGTAGGCGCGCCCTGCCCTCCGCTGGCCGAAAACAACTTCACGCCGTTCGCCAGCCCGCCACCTGTGCCGGGCAACCTGGGTTACGCGGACCAGAATCTGACGGGCTCGTCCATTTCGATCAACGGCGGCCCGGCAGGCGCCCATGCCACCACGCGCGCCGATGCCTCGACGGCGATGAACTCGGTGGCCTCGGGTAACTCCGACGTCGGCACCTCGACCACCTTCCAGTTCGCGCTGGGCGTGTCCGACACCATGACGATCGCCTTCGATGCGACCCCGTTCGCCCAGGCCTTCGTGTCGGCCGACGCCGGCGCCACCTCGAATGCGAATGCCCGCATGTCCTGGAGCATCAATATCCTGGACCTGAGTACCGGCCTGTCGGTCTTCAGCTTTGCACCGAATGAACTGAACGGCCAGAGCATCGTCAGCCGCACCGACGGCCTGCCGGGCACCTCGACCTACAACGCCGCGCTGACCACCTTCGCCTTCTCGGAGATCACCCCGCTGCTGGCCGCCGGCACCACCTACCAGATCACGATCCAGCACAACACGCTGGCCAATGCCCTGCAACAGGAGGTGCCGGAACCGGGCACCCTGGCCATCGTTGCCGCCGGCCTGCTGAGCATGTCCCTGCTGAGCCGCCGCCGTAAGAGCTGAAGGTTTCCGCTGTCGTCACTTGCGGCGTGCCGTCCCCTGCGTGGCGGTACGCCGTTTTTTTGATGTGGCACAAACGCCGGGCGGGTAGCGATGGAACCAAACGGACCGATCCATATAATCGCCTAAGGGTCGCCGTTCCTTACCAGGGAGGCTGGATATGGAAGACATCGTCAAGCAGGTACTCTCCAGCCTGCAGGGAATCTGGCAATACCGCTGGTATGCGGTGGTGGTGATGTGGCTGGTCGCAACGCTGGGCTGGACCAAGGTGATGCTGCTGCCGGACGACTACCAGACCACGGCCCGCGTCTTCGTCGACACGCAGAGCATTCTGAAGCCGCTGCTGGCGGGCATGACCACCGTGCCGAACCTGGAACAGCAGGTGGCCATCATGAGCCGCACCCTGCTCAGCCGCCCCAATATCGAACGCGTGATGCGCATGGTGGACATGGATGTGGCCGCCACGACGCCGCGCGAACACGAGCAGGCGCTGGAAACGCTGATGTCGAAAATCCGCATCGGCGGCACCGCCAACTACGACATCTACACCATCAGCTATAACCACAGCGACCCGGCCATGGTGCGCGATGTGGTGCAGTCGCTGCTGACCATCTTCGTGGAAGGCAGTTTCAAGGGCAAGCGGGGCGATTCAGAAAAGGCCGTGCAGTTCATCGACGAACAGATCAAGATCTACGAGGACAAGCTGCTGGCGGCCGAGAACTCGGTGAAGGAGTTCAAGCTGAAGAACAGTTTCCTGCTGCCGCGCCAGGGCATCGATTATGGCGCACAGGTGCTGATGTCGAATGATGCGCTGAACAATGCCCGCCTCGAACTGCGTGAACTGGAGCAGGCGCGCGCCGCCATCCAGTCCCAGATCAGCGGCGACGAGCCGATTCTGGGCGCCGAACTGGCGCCGGCCCTGCCGGATAATCCGGAACTGGACGGACGCATTTCGGTACTGAACAAGAACCTGGACGCGCTGCTGCTGCAATATACCGAGCAGCATCCCGATATCGTGTCCACCCGGCGCCTGATCGCCATCCTGGAAGAACGGAAAAAACAGGAGGCCAGCCAGCGCACGGCGAGCAGCGACCCCGGCAAGAACTACAGCCCGATGCTGCAGCAGCTGAAAGTGGCGCTGGCCGAGGCTGAGGCGCGGGTGGCATCGGCCCGGGCGCGGGTCAGCGAACTGGGCATGCGGCACCAGCACCTGCTGGCCCAGAGCCAGGCCGTGCCGGAGGTGGAATCGCAGCTGTCGCAGCTGAACCGCGACTACGAGATCAACAAGGAAAACTACGAAAAGCTGATCAGCAAGCGCGAGGCGGCCAAGCTGTCCGGCGACCTGAGCTCGACCACGGAAATGATGAGCTTCAAGATCATCGATCCGCCCACGGTGCCGCTGCGGCCGGTCGGCCCCAACCGTCCCCTGCTGTTCAGCCTGGTGCTTGCAGTGGCGCTGGCGGCCGGCGCCGCCACGGCGCTGCTGATCAGCCAGGTGCGCCCGACCTACCGCAATCCGGCCGAGCTGCGCGACGCCACCGGCCTGCGCGTGCTGGGCGGGGTGTCGATGAACTGGACCGCGCCGCAGAAGGTGCGGCGCCTGCGGGGCCGCATCGGCTTCAGTGCCGGGGTGGCGGGGCTGCTGATGTCCTACGGCGGCGTGATGGCTTTTACCATGATGCGGTGAAATGATGATGCCCTTTGACGACCTTCCCCCGCACAGTGAACCGGTGCTGCTCGGGCCCGATCCGCAGTTTGGCGAAATCAACCTGGCCCAGTTGCAGCAGCTGGGCATGGTCACGCACATGGGCGGACGCACCGGCGTGGCCGAGGACTTCCGCCTCATCAAGCGGCCCCTGCTGCGTGCCGCGCGCGGCCAGGACGGTCCTGCCATCCGGCACGGCAATCTGATCGTCGTCACCAGCTCCCTGCCCGGTGAAGGCAAGACCTACTGCGCGATCAACCTCGCGATGAGCATGGCGATGGAACGCGACACCACGGTGCTGCTGGTGGATGCGGACGTGGCCCGGCCCTCGGTGCTGAACGTGCTGGGCCTGCCCGCGCGCGCCGGGCTGATGGATGTGCTGCTGGATGACGACCTCGACCTGTCGGACGTGATCCTGAAAACCAATATCCCGGCGCTGTGCCTGCTGCCCGCCGGGCGCAGCAACCGCCATGCCACGGAGCTGCTGGCCAGCCGCAGCATGAGCCGCCTGCTGGACGATATTGCCGACCGTTATCCCGACCGCATCGTCATCTTCGATTCCCCGCCGCTGCTGATCACCACCGAGGCCAGCGTGCTGGCCGCCCAGATGGGCCAGGTGGTGCTGGTGGTGGAAGCGGGCCGCACCACGCACGGTTCGGTGCGCGAGGCGCTGCGCCAGCTGGAGCCCTGCCGGCACGTCAACCTCATCTGCAACAAATCGGCGACCGGCACGGCGGGCGCCGGCTACTACAGCTACTTCGAATAAGGCCCGCCATGCTGCCCCTTGCCACCTTTTCGCTGGCCGTGCTCGCCTGCCTGCTGACCGGCTACACCCTGCACAAGACCCGGCTGGTGCACCTGCTGCTGCACGAGCTGCGCGACCAGGGCCGGCAGGACAATGCCGCCCTGTTCCGCCAGATGGAGGCCCTGCATGCGCTGTACACCGAACTCCGGCTGCGGCGCAGCCTGCCCGCGACCCGCGGCTGGGCCGCCTCGCCCGACTTCCTGCTGGAACTGGCGCGGCACGCGCTGTCGGAACGCCCTCGCACCGTGGTCGAATGCAGCAGCGGCACCTCCACCCTGGTGCTGGCGCGCTGCATGCAGCTGAACGGCAGCGGCAAGGTATACAGCCTGGAGCACGATCCCCACTACGCCCGGGCCACGCGCGCCGAGCTGGCCCGGCATGGCCTGGCCGACTGGGCCGAAGTGCTGGACAGCTCGCTCACCGCCCAGGAGTTCCGCAGCGCGACCTGGCCCTGGTATGAGACCGCCGGTCTGCCCGGCGAGCGCATCGACATGCTCGCCATCGACGGCCCGCCGCAGGCGACGCGCCGCCTGGCACGCTACCCGGCCGGTCCGGCCCTGTTCGCCAGGCTGGCACCGGACGCGGCGGTCTTCCTCGACGATGCGAAACGGCCGGACGAGCAGGAGATCCTGCGCCGCTGGGCCAATGAGTACCCGGAAATGCAGCAGCAGATGCTGAACTGCGAAAAAGGCGCGGCCCTGCTGCGCTACCGGCCCTCCACGGCACGGCAGCCCGGGCGCTTCGCCACTTCCCCGTAGCAGGCGGCGATGTCCGCCGCGACCTTCTGCCAGCTATAGCGTTCCACCAGCTTGCGCACCGCGGCGCGCGGCGGCGGACTGGCTGCGAAAGCGCGCAGCGCTTCGCGCTGCGCAGCGGCATCGTCCCACGCCACCCTGCGCAACGCCATGCCGCCATCGTCCAGCTGCAGCGCGCTCTCCGCCGTCATCACGGCCGGCGTGCCGGCCGCCAGCGCTTCCAGCACCGACAAGGGGAAGACCTCGCCCTGGCTCGGCAATGCAGCCACGCTGGCGGCGGCGTAGGCGCTGGCCAGCAAGGGCGACTCGTGCGGCAGCTCGCCCAGCCAGCGCACCCAGGGCAACTGGCGCAGCGCGCGCAGGTAGGCGCTGTCGCCAACGCCGCAGCGCCCGATCAGCACCAGCGGCAGTTCCAGCCCGCGCATCGCCTGCGCCAGGCCCAGCTGGTTCTTGTAGGGCGTGAGGGCCGCCACCATCAGCACGAAGGGGCCGGCGATCCCCGTCTCCTTACGGAACAGTTCCGGCCCGGCCTCGAAAAAGCGTGCTGCAACCCCATTCGGCAGCACGCGGATGCGCGAGGCCTCGACCCGGAAGGCCGACACGATGGCATTGCGCTCCGCATCGCCCAGGGCCAGCAGCAGGTCGGCCAGCTGCACCGCGCGCTTGGCCTGGGCGAAGCTGGTTTGCACCTGCCAGCCGGTCAGGCGGCCGGTAATGCGGCCCGCGAAGTCGGCGCACAATCCGCTGGCGCGGTTCCAGCCCGGCGAGACCAGCGGCGACAGCACCACCGGCACCCCCATCTCCCTTGCCGATTCCACGATGCGGTAGTTGCCGTTGATGGCCGAGAACACGTGGATCAGGTTGTACTGGTCCAGGCGCTCGGTATTGGGATCGACCAGCCCGGCTTCCAGTCCGGCACCGGCGAGCGCATTCAGCGCCGCGATCGTTTCCCGCACCTGCACCTGCAGGCCGCCATCACGCTGGAATAACATCGGGTAGGACAAAATACCGATACGCATCACAGGTTCTCCTTTGCCTCACGCGGGCGCAAGCGCGACAGCAGGCGCATCAGCTCGTCCGCCAGCGGATGCCGCAGCAGCAGGATGCCGGCAATCCAGGCGGCGAGCGCCGCCAGCCCGCCGCCCATCAGCTGCCAGGCTGCGCCCTGCAGCGTCAATACCGCGGCAAGTCCGGGCACAGCGCAAAATGCCGCCAGCAGCGCGCTCTGCACGACACTCTGCAACAGGGCACCGGCGCTCACGCCGTGCAGGCGGTGCAGGCAACGCCAGATCAGCCAGCTGCGCGCCAGAAAACCGAAGACGACGGCGCACGCCACCCATTCCAGGCCAATCATGGCCGCCGGCAGCAGCGCAATGATGCGCAGCAGCACCGCCCATACATCCAGCCGCGCCTGCTCGCGCACCTGTCCGCTCGCGATGAACAGATAGCGCGCCATGCTGAACATGCTGTAAAGCGCGGACGACCAGCACATCAGCCGGATCAGCGGCGCCGCCGCATCCCACTGCGGCCCGTACAGCAGGCGCAGCACAGGCAGCGCCAGAATCCCCAGCAGGCAGAAAAAAGGCCAGGACAGAGCAGTCATATAGCGCACCGTCTTCAGGTAGCAGAGCCGCAGGTCGCCGCCCTGCCGCGCTTCCGCCGCGAACAGGGGCAGCAGCACCGGCGAGACCGCGCTCCCGATGCCATGGGCGAACAGGTTGAGCAGGCTCTGCGCCTTGCCGAACAGCGCCACCTCGGCGCTGCCCAGCAGGCGTCCGATAATGAGCTCCGGCGCCGCCACGCCTGCCTCGTCGATGATGTTGCCGCCCGTGGCATAGGCGCCGAAGCGCAGCACGGCGCGCATGCCGCGCCAGCGCGGCAGCCAGGGCAGGCTGCGCGGCCGGAAAAACAGGCTTGCAAGCAATCCCGCCAGCCCGGCGCACAGCGTCGCCATGGCGAGGCCGGTGCTGCCGTAGCCGTGCATGGCCAGTGCAACGGACACCAGGCATTGCGTCAGCGCGTGCGCGGTATTGATGCAGAAGACGGCGCGCCAGTTCAGCGTGCGGCGCAGCCAGGCCAGCGTCAGCGCGGTGAACGGCACCAGTGCGAAGTTCAGCGCGAGCAGCAGCAGCACGGGCCGCAGTGCCGGCACGCCGTAGAAGCCGGCCAGCGCGTCGCTGCCAAGGGCGATCAGTGCAGCCAGCGACCACCCGGCCGTGAGCGACACGGCCAGCGCGGCGCGCAGATGCTCGCGTGTGAGCTCGCGCGCGGCGACCACATACTGGCCGACGCCGAAGTCGCGCAGCACCTGCGCCAGCCCGGCCAGCACGGCGCCGATCGCGTAAATGCCGATATCGGCCGGCGTCAGCATGCGCGCTACCAGCATGCTGGCGGCGGTGGCCAGCAGCAGCGACGTGTATTTCTCGGCGAAGGAGAACAGCAGCGAGCGGCGCGTGCTGTTCATGCTCAGACCAGGCCGCGATAGAAGGCGTGCACCTGCGCCTGCACGATACTGTGGTCGTAGCGCGCGCAGACCTCGGCCCTGCCCCGTTCGGCCATGCAGAGGCGGCGCGCCGGATCGGCCAGCAATGCGGCCACCGTGGCGGCCGTGGCGTGCAGGTCGTCCGCCGGCACCAGCACACCGCCCGCGCTGCCGCCCAGCACATCCGCATTGCCCGGCACATCGCTTGCCACGCAGGGAACGCCGCAGGCCATTGCCTCGATGGTGGCAATGCCGAAGCCTTCACGGCAGCTGAGCAGCAGGTGCAGGTCCAGTGCCGGCAGCACTTTCTCCACCTCGGACTGGAAGCCGGCGAATATCACTTGGTGGGCCACGCCGACCGCGTCCGCCCGGCGCCGCAAGGCCCGTTCCAGCGGCCCGCTGCCCGCGAACACCAGGGTCAGGCCGGGAAAGCCCGGCAGCAAAGCCTTCAGCAGGTAGATCAGCTGATCCGGACGCTTTTGCGGCGAGAGGCGGCCCACGCAGCCGATCAGGGGCGCATTGTCCGGCACGCCCCATGCCGCGCGCGTTGCCCGCCGCGCCTCGCGCGAAGGACGGAAGCGCCGGGTGTCGATGCCGTTCGGGATGACGGCCTGCCGCGCCGCGGGCGGCAGGTAGTCGCGGTAGATGGCCAGGAAATGCTCCAGCGCGGAACGGGACACGGCATACACGCCGCGCACGCCCGCAAAGGCCTGGCGCAGCAGGGGCTCATGCCAGGCGCTGACCGCTTCCCTGGGAAAGGCATTGTGCACGCTGATCACGGCAGGCAGCGCGCAGCGCGAGGCCAGCCACAGCGCGGTGCTGCCATAGCTGGTCCAGCAATAGGCCACGTGCACCAGGGCGGGGTGCGCCTTGCGCAGGCGCCGCGTGTGCCACAGCGCGGCGCGCAGCCGGTTCAGGCGCCGCCAGCGCCACTGCTCGAAGACCGGCGGCGGCGCGAATTCCAGCACGCCCTGGCCGGCTTTCCTCAAGCCATCCAGCCAGGGACGGGCGCCACGGAAAGGCGCCACGGCGAGCACGCTCTCCAGGCCCGCCGCGCGCAGGTAGCGTCCCTCCTGCGCCATGCGCATCTCCATGCCGCCCAGCTCTCCGGAGTAGGACGTGATGAATACCGGCCTGCGCGGCGGCGCGCTCCAGGCCTCTTCCAGGTAGCCGCGCAGCCGGGCCAGTTCCCAGCGGTGCATGAAGGTCTGGCTGGCGCCGCCGGTGGCGGCCGCGCGCAGCAGGCCAGCCAGTTCCTGCAGGGCCCTTGCGAACATCCAGCGCGGCACCCGCAGCAGTTCCGGGAATACGCCCTGCGGCTGCTGGTGGAACTCGCCGCGCCCGAAACGCCTGGCGCGTTCCAGCACCCAGGCCTCGCTCATCTGCCGGGCGCGGATATGGTGCGCCACGCGTGCCCCGGCGCAGAACCAGGCCCGGTGCCCCGCGTCCGCGAGGCGGCGCGTCAGCTCCACCTCGCCGCCCATCGCATAGGAACCCGCATTCGGCCCCAGCGCATCGTTGAAGCGCAGCCCGCCGGCAAAGAGATGCGCACGGATCGCCATGTTGGCGCCCCATACCAGTCCCGCGCATACCGGCCCTTCCGGCCGGCCCGCCTCCGTGATGCCGAAGGTCAGGCCGAGCGGCACCTGCTGCTGCAGCCAGTGCGGCGCTTCCATCGCCCAATCGGCTTCGATGGCGCCGCCGAAGATGTCGAACAGGGGCTGGCGCCAGCCTGCATCGAAGAAGCGCAGCAGCCAGTCCGGCTGGGGGGCTGCGTCGTCGTCGGTGAACACGAGGAGATCCTGCGGGCCGCCCGGCGCCAGCGAATCGAGGCCGCAGTTGAGGGCCATGTTCTTGCCGCGCCGTGGTTCATGCAGCACCTGCAGGGGCAGCCGCGAGGTGAAACGCATCAGCAGCGGCAAGGTATTGTCGGTGCTGCCATTATCGATGACCAGCAGCCGCCAGCCGCCCGGCGGAGCCTGCAAACGGCAGTAGGCGGCCAGCACTTTGGGCAAAGTGGCTGCGCCATTGAAGGTGGCCATGAGCACGGTCAACAAAGCACGTCCTCCTTCGACATAAGATGGCTAGCCTGAACCAGTGTACTGGCCGCCGTCCGGCCAGCCTTGCGACAGCTCAAGCCTTGCCATGCGCGATATCCTTGTTACCGTTTTCATCTTCGGCAGCCTGCCCTGGATCCTGCGCGCGCCCGCGAACGGCGCGCTGATGTGGGTGCTGGTCAGCGTGATGAATCCGCATACGCAGGGCTGGGGCTTTGCCCAAAGCTTCCCCTTCGCGCAGCTTGTGGCCGGCGCTACCCTTCTCAGCCTGCTGCTCGCGCGCGGCCCGCGCATGTGGCCCGTGGTGCCGGTGACGATGACTTTGCTGGTCTTTGTGCTGTGGATGAACCTCACCACCGCCTTCGCCATGTATCCGAATGCGGCTTCGGCGCAGTATTCGAAGGTGATGAAGATCATGCTGATGACCTTCGTGGTGGCGATGGCGATCCGTACCCGCGAGGACGTGCACCGGCTGATCTGGGTGCTGGTCATTTCGCTTGGCTTCTACGGCGTCAAGGGGGGCCTGTTCACCATCCGCAGCGGCGGCACGCAGCGCGTCTGGGGGCCGCCGGGTTCCTTCATCGGCGACAACAACGAGATCGCGCTGGCCCTGATCATGACCATTCCGCTGATGATCTACCTGTACCAGAACGCGGCGGGCATCTGGGTCAAGCGCGGCCTGGCGCTGTCCATGGGCCTGACCGCGCTGGCCGCGCTCGGCAGCTACTCGCGCGGCGGGCTGGTGGCCATTACGGCGATGCTGATGTATGTGTGGCTGCGCAGCCGGCACAAGCTGGCCGGCATTGCGCTGCTGGTGCTTGCGGTGCCGCTGCTGCTGCTTTTCATGCCCGATGCCTGGAGCGAGCGGATGGACAGCATTGCGGACTACCAGGCCGACAGTTCCGCCCAGGGACGCATCAATGCCTGGATCATGGCCTATAACCTGGCGCGCGACCGCATTCTCGGCGGCGGTTTCAGCCTGTATGAACCGATGACCTTCGCCATGTACGCGCCCGATCCCTCCGGCGTGCATGCGGCGCACAGCATCTACTTCCAGGCCATGGCCGAACACGGCTTCGTCGGCCTCGCCCTGTACCTGCTGCTCGGCTGGCTGACCTGGCGCTCCACGGCGTGGATACTGCGCCATAGCCGTGGCGTGAGCGCCCTGCACTGGGCATCCACCCTGGCCGTGGCCATCCAGGCCAGCCTGGTGGGCTTTGCGGTCGGCGGCGCCTTCCTCAGCCTCCTCTACTTCGATGTGCCCTATTACCTGATGGTGGCCGCCGTGGTAACACGCCTGCTGGTGGCACGCAAGCTCTCACTTGAGCATGCGCAAATCCGCAGCCGCTATGCGGGGGTTTAATGGCCGGATGAACCGGCTCTCCGACACTTTCCGGGAACTCGGCCCCGGATGCGCCATGCTGTATGGCCTGGCGCGCGCTGCCCGCCTTTGCGGCGCGCGCCTGTTCTGCTATCGCTTCGTGGCCCAGCCTGTGAATCCGCGCCCGCCGCGGCCGCGCCGTATTGCGGCCACCTCGTTTGCCGCCGCCAGCCGTGTGTCCGAACTCGGCGCCGGCCGCCCGCGGCCGGACGCAATCCTGGCGCAGCGCTTCGCCAGCGGCGCCCGGTGCGTCGCCGCGTCGCGCGACGGGCAGCTGGCGGGCTTCCTCTGGTACCAGCTGGGCGCCTACGACGAGGACGAGGTGCGTGCGCGCTACCGCATGGCCGGGCCGGAACTGGCATGGGACTTCGACGTCTTCGTCCAGCCGGCGCTGCGCTGCGGCCCGACCTTCGGCCGCCTGTGGGAAGAAGCGCACCGCGAACTCGATGCAGCAGGCGTGCGCTGGACCTGCAGCCGCATCTCGCCATTCAACGCAGCTTCCCTGCGCGCCCACACACGGCTCGGCGCGCGCAGCATCGGCACTGCGGCGTTTCTCTGCATCGGCCGCCTGCAGTTCATGGCCGGCACCCTCGCCCCCTACGTCCACGTATCGCTTTCCAGGCCGGTCGAACTGGAGTTCGGCCTGAGCCTCCTAAGGGAGACCCCATGCGTACAATCATCTGCTGCCTGATCCTGCTGGTCCATGCCACGGCCATGGCCTGCCCGCCATTCGTTCCACCGCAAAGCGGCGGCGACTACAACGACCCGGACGCGCGCCAGCGCCTCGATACGGTCGAACGCTTCCACTTCACTGCGCGCGTGGAAAAGCTGCTGCAGGGCGAATCCGGTTATCTCGGCGGCGACATCGGCTATACGCTGGAACACTTTGCCAACCATCCGCGTGCGCTGGCCTCCATGGCGAAACTGGCCCTGCGCGAGAAAACGCCGAAACCGCGGGGCGCCGGCTATTCCGTCGACTGCTACTTCGACCGCGCCATCCGCTTCCGGCCGGAGGATGCCCGGGTACGCGCAGTCTTCGGCGCCTGGCTGCTGGCGAACCAGAAGGAGGCGGCGGCGCTGGAACAGCTGCAGGAAGCGGCGCGGCTGGCGCCGGATAATGCGGCCAACCATTACAACCTCGGCCTGCTCTACCTGCGCCGCAAGGATTACGACAGGGCGCGCGAGGCGGCGCAGGAAGCGTATGCGATGGGATTCCCCCTGCCCGGCCTGCGCAGCAAACTGCAGGCAGCGGGAAAATGGCAGGAGTGACTACTTGATGCCGTGATGGCTCATCATGTCGTACAGCGTGGGCCGGCTTACGCCAAGCAGTTCTGCCGCCCGCGCGATATTGCCGCCGGTTCGTGCCAGCGCTTTCACCATCACCTCGTATTCCGCGGCATCGCGGGCGGCGCGCAGGTCGAGCCGTTCCTCGGCCTGGACGGCTTCCGGCAGGCCCAGGTCGGCAGCGGTCAGTGAAGGCCCATCGCACATGATGACGGCGCGCTTGATGCAGTTCTCCATCTCGCGCACATTGCCCGGCCAGCCGTAGGACTCGATGGCAGCCAGTGCGTCCGGCGCGAACGGCATGGCCTGCCGCCTTTCCTGATGGGCGTAGCGGTTGCGGAAGTGCTGGGCGAGCAGCACGCTGTCGCCGACCCGCTCGCGCAGCGCGGGGATCATCAGGACGATCTCGCTGAGCCGGTAGAACAGGTCTTCGCGGAAGGCGCCGGCGTCGACCAGCGATTTCAGGTTGCGATGGGTGGCGCAGACGATGCGCACATCGACTGCAATCTCCTTGCGGCCGCCCACGCGTTCGATCACCCGTTCCTGGATGAAGCGCAGCAGCTTGGCCTGCAGCGGCAGCGCCATATCGCCGATTTCGTCCAGGAAGAAGGTGCCCCCGTGCGCCAGTTCGATCTTGCCCAGCGTTTGCTGGGCAGCTCCGGTGAAAGCGCCCTTCTCGTAGCCGAACAGCTCACTTTCCAGCAGCTGCTCGGGAATGGCGGCGCAGTTGATGGCCACGAAGCGCTTGTCATGGCGGGCGCTCAGCTGGTGCAGCCCGCGCGCAATCACCTCTTTGCCGGTGCCCGACGCGCCCAGCAGCATCACCGTGGCCGACGACGGCGCGACCTTCTCGATGCTGCGGCACATCCTGAGCATGCCGGGATCGCGCGTCACAATGCCTGCCAGCGGCGAATCGGCCGCCGTCTGCAGCATGCGGCGGTTCTCTTCCTGCACCTGGTGCAGGAAGAAGGCGCGCTCGATCAGCAGCTGCAGCAGTTCCGGGTCCAGCGGCTTTTGCTGGAAGTCGTAGGCTCCCAGCGACACCGCTTTCAGCACGTTGGCGCGGTCTTCGTTCCCGGACAGGACGATGATCTTGGTGTCCGGCGCCAGCGCCAGCGCGTCGCGCAACAGGGCCAGCCCTTCGCGCGCACCGCCGGCGTCGGGCGGCAGGCCAAGGTCCATCGTCATCACTGCGGGCTGGTGGCGCCGCATCTGCGCCAGCGCGCCATCCCGGTCGCCGGCCAGCAGCACCTCGTAGCTGTCCAGGCACCAGCGCAACTGGCGCTGCAGTCCGGGGTCATCCTCCACCACCAGCAGTTTTCGCTTGCTCATGCGCCCTCCCCGCTATGCCGCCGCTGCTGCACTGTGCAGCGGCAGGATGACCCGGAACGTCGTACCGCTGCCCGGCGTGCTGCAAACCTCCATCCGTCCGCCCAGCGCGCGCACGTACTCGCGCGCTTCGTAGACGCCGATACCCATGCCGCCGTCCTTTGTCGTTTCGAAGGGCCGGAACAGGCGCTCGCTCAGGAACTGCTGGCTCATGCCGGCGCCCGTATCCGTCACGGCAATCTGCGCCTCGCCGCCGCGCTGGCCGAGCGTGACAACGATGCCGCCATCGGGCGGCGTCGCATCCACTGCGTTCTGCACCAGGTGGGCCAGCACGCGCTCCAACTGGCCGCCGTCCGCCTGCACCAGCAAACCATCGCGCTCGACCTGCAGCGCCGGCCGCGGCAGCGCCGTAGCGAAGCCGCGCAGCACCTCCTCGCACAGTTCCGACAGTGCCACGGCAGTATGCCCGTCGGCGGCGGGCTGCTGCCGAAGCCTGTGCAGCAGGCGTTCCATCTTGGCCGCTCCCGCCGCCAGCGTTGCCAGCAGGTCGTCCTGGAATTCCGGGTTCGAGCGATGCCGCTCCGCATTTGCCAGCAGGAGCCGCTGCTGCGCCAGCAGTCCTTTCAGGTCGTGCACGATGAAGGTCGTCATGCGGTGGAAGGAGTCGAACTGGCGGGTCACGGCCAGCTTGTCCGCCAGTTCAGCGTGTGCGAGGCAGCTGGCGGCCTGGCTGCCTGCGATGCGCAGCAGCTCGCGCAGTTCCCAGTTCAGCGGGACGAGCACACGCGGCCTGGCCAGCGCCACAAAGCCGGACAGGCCGCCGTGCAGCATCAGCGGCACCACGAGCCACAGCTGCGGAATGCCGTCCAGCCACTGCGGCACAGGCAGGCCGCTGCCGTCACCCGCCTCCACAATCCATTGCCGCTCGCGCAGCAGCTGGCTGAACGCGCTGTCCGCTGCTTCCTGCGCACTCTGGCGCGGCATGCCCCAGGCGGCGGCAGGCGTAAATACGCCGTCCCTCAGCAGCCACAACGCGCCTGCCGGGCTTTCCGCCAGTGCCGCGATGGCCTGAATCGCCTGCTCGCCGGGATTGATTCCCGGCGTGGACAACGAGTAAGTGAAGCGCTGCCACTCCTCGCGGTAGTCGAAGCCGCCGCGGAAGAAATGGCGGGCGACGAATACCCGCAGCGCTGCGCGCGCCGTGCCGGAGAACAGCGCGCCTGCCAGCAGCAGCGCCGCGCCGGACAGGCAGGCCATTTGCATCAGCGGGCCCCAGGCGCCGCCCGATTCGCGCAGGTACCAGCCGCCCACCGCCATCGCCAGCAAATAGGCCGCACTGCCAAGCAGCGCAGCTGAGCGCAAGGCCATCCGGCGCGAGATGGCGAGCCCGGTCCGCCAGGCCGGATTGCGGGCCGCCGCGATGGCCAGCAGCGGCACGCACAGTGCGTTGACGAGGCCGCGCGCTGCCAGGATATCCGGGTGAATGCGGCGGAACAGCAAGGCATCGCTATACAGGTAAAACTCATAGGCGAACACCGCACCAACGCCCAGGCAGGCGAACTTCATGCTCCAGCGCTCCCGCGCCGGCGTGTGGCGGAACAGCATTTCGGTCAGCACCAGGCCGAGCACCGCCAGCAGCAGGCGCGCGCCGATGGCCGCCACCGGCCCCTGCTCGCCGCTAGCGTGCTGCAGTTCGGCCGCGCCCAGCGCCACGCCGAGCAGCAAGGCCCCCAGCAGCAGCAAGCGCTTCATGGGAATGCCGGCAGGCGCCAGCAGGAAGGCCGGGAAGGCAAGCCAGGCGTAGATGCGCGCTGCATCCAGCAGTTCGGCGGCCACGCTCCAGTCAGCGGACGGCAGCCCGGCGGCAAAGCCCACGGCCAGCGACCAGCCGCCGCTCAGCGCGCAGGCCGCAATCAGCAGGCGCTGGTTGGCGCGGGCGCGCTGGCTGGCCAGCAGCACCATGGCGAAACCGAGAAAAGCAGCGGCCGCGATGCCATGGCTGACCACTGCCACAATTGCAGCGTGCTCCATCAGCGCGCGCCTTTGCCGAACAGGACCACCTGTATGGTCTCGATCAGGATCAGCAGGTCGAGGAACAGGCTGTTGTTCTTCACGTAGTAAAGGTCATATTGCAGCTTGCAGACGGCATCGTCCACGGTGGCGCCATACTGGTAGCGCACCTGCGCAAGCCCCGTGATGCCGGGCTTGATGCTGTGCCGGATGTCGTAGTAGGGAATCTGGCGCGACAGCTGCTCCACGAAATAGGCCCGCTCCGGCCTTGGCCCGACAAAACTCATCTCGCCCCGGAATACGTTGACCATCTGCGGCAGTTCATCGATGCGCAGCTTGCGCAGCCAGGCGCCGGTGCGGGTCACGCGCGGGTCGGCCTCGGAAGCCCAGCGCGGCTGGCCGTCGCGCTCCGCATCCGTGCGCATGCTGCGGAATTTGAGCACTTCGAACAGCTTGCCGTCCTTGCCAACGCGCTGCTGGCGGAACATCACCGGCCCGCCATCTTCGAGCAGGATGCAGGCCGCCGCCGCCAGCATCACCGGCAAAGCCAGGGTGAAGATCGCAGCACTGGCGGCCAGGTCGAAGGCGCGCTTGACCGCTGCCCGCGCAAAGCTCTGGTCGAAGCCGCCGCCGAAGATCAGGAAACTGGGCTGCACGGAGTCGACCCGGATCTGGCTGGCCTCGCGCTCGAAGAAGCTTGCCGCATCGGTCACGCGCACGCCGCCCAGCGTGCATTCGAGCAGCTCGCGCACCGGATAGCCGCCGCTGCGCCGGTCGCCTACGGAGACGATGACTTCATGCGCATTGTGGCGCCGCGCCAGTGCCAGCAGCGAGTCGCCGCCGCGCAGCAGCACCGAGGCGGGAACGCAGCACTCGTCGCCATGCACCGGCACGCAGCCTATCACCTCAAAACGGTGCAGGCCGCGCGTGCCGGCTGCCAGCTCCAGGCATTCGCGCGCCACCTGGCCTTCGCCGACCACAATCAGGCGCTCCGTCAGCATGGTGGACTGCGCCGACGAATGCAGCAGCATCCGCACCAGCAGCACGCCGCCGCCGCCGATCAGCAGCGCCAGGCCGCCAGCCTTGCCCAGCGCGATGGCGGGCAGCAGCTGGGCCAGCGCAGCGTGCAGGGCGAATCCGAGCGGCATGGCAGGCAGCAGCCGGAGCATCATGGCGCGCGCATCCTCGCGCACCTGCTGCTGGTACAGCCCGAGGCCCGCCATGCAGAGCAGCGTTACGGCGGCGAAGCTGCCCGCAGGCAGCTGGAAACCGGCCGGCGTCTGGCCCCAAAGCAGCATGGCCACGCCGCCCGCGCCAAACAGCAGCATGAGCTCCATCAGCACCAGGATGAAGGCCATGCGGGATACATAATGGTGGAAGATGCGGATCACGGCACTCGCTCCCGCGCCCCGTTGGGGGACGCCGCCGCCACCGTTGCCGATGGCTCAGCCATGATGCCGGAGCGCCGTCCGGCCCGCCTTGAGGCGGCGCAATCCGGGCCCGCTATCGGGCCATGTATGACGCGTTGATGACAAATGGCTTATAGTCATGCTTCTTTACTTGCAAAAACACGCTGAAACGCCATGAAATTTGATGTCGCCATCGTCGGCAGCGGGCTGGCTGGCCTGTCCGTCGCCCTGCACCTTGCCGAGACCCGGAAAGTTGCCATTGTTTCCAAACGCGCGCTACTGGATGGCGCCAGCAACTGGGCCCAGGGCGGCATTGCGGCGGTGCTGGACTCCGGCGACAGCCACGAACAGCATATCGCCGACACGCTGGAAGCCGGCGGCGGCCTGTGCGACGAAGGCGCCACCCGCTATATCGTGGAACATGGCCGCGAGGCCATTGAATGGCTGATCGCGCAGGGCGTGCCCTTTACCCGCGATGACAGCGCGGAACTGGGCTTCCACCTGACCCGGGAAGGCGGCCATAGCCAGCGCCGCATCATCCATGCGGCCGACGCCACCGGCCACGCGGTGCAGGTAACGCTGGAAGAAAAAGTGCGTGCGCACCCGAACATCACCCTGTTCGAGCACCACTGCGCCATCGACCTGATTACGACCGACAAGCTGGGCCCGCGCCCGGTGACTACCGGCTCCCAGACCAAATGCCATGGCCTGTATATGCAGGATACGCGCGACGGCCAGGTGCACACCGTCGCCGCCGAACACACGGTGATGGCCACCGGCGGCGCGGGCAAGGTCTATCTGTACACCACCAATCCCGATACGGCCAGCGGCGACGGCATCGCCATGGCCTGGCGCGCCGGCTGCCGCGTGTCGAACATGGAATTCATCCAGTTCCACCCTACCTGCCTGTATCACCCGTATGCGAAATCCTTCCTGATCACGGAAGCGATCCGCGGCGAAGGCGGCCTGCTCAAGCTGCCGCCGGAAGCCGGCGCCGCTGCGGGCCAGCGTTTCATGCTGCAGCACGATCCGCGCGCCGAACTGGCGCCGCGCGACGTGGTGGCGCGCGCCATCGACTTCGAGATCAAGAAGCGCGGCCTGGATTACGTGCACCTGGACATCAGCCACAAGCCGGCCGATTTCCTGATCGAGCACTTCCCTACCATCTACGCCCGCTGCCTGGAACTGGGCATCGACATCACCAAGGAACCGATTCCTATCGTTCCGGCCGCGCACTATACCTGCGGCGGCGTGGTGACGGACCTGTTCGGCCGCACCGACCTGCCAGGCCTGTATGCCGTCGGCGAAACCGCGTGCACCGGCCTGCACGGGGCCAACCGCCTGGCCAGCAATTCGCTGCTGGAATGCGTGGTGATCGGCCGCGCCTGCGCCCAGGACATCCTGGCGCAGGATAAGGAAGGCACGCCCTACCTGCCGGACTGGGACGAAAGCCGTGTGACCGATGCCGACGAAGAAGTGGTCATCGCCCACAACTGGGATGAACTGCGCCGCTCCATGTGGAACTACGTGGGCATCGTCCGCACCACCAAGCGCCTGGAACGCGCTCAGCACCGTATTGCGCTGCTGAAGGAAGAAATCGACGAGTACTACGGCAAGTTCCGCATCACGGCCGACCTGCTGGAGCTGCGCAACCTGGTCGACGTGGCCTCGATGATCGTCAACAGCGCGCTGCAGCGGCGCGAGAGCCGCGGCCTGCACTACAGCCGCGATTATCCCGGCACCCTGCCGAAGGCGCTGCCGAGCATCCTCACTCCTGCACGGCGATGACTCCGCAGGCCGTCGCCCAGGCGCAGCTGGATGCATATAACGCCCACGATGTGGACGGCTTGTGTGCGCTGTACGCTGACGGCGCCTGCCAGTACCGCCATCCCGACATCCTGCTGGCGCAGGGACGGCAGGCAATCCGCAGGCGCTATGCGGAGCGCTTCGCCGGCAGCAGCCCGCGCGCGCAACTGCTGCAGCGCATCGTGTCGGGCAACACGGTGGTCGATTCGGAGCGCGTGCACGACGGCGCTTCCTATACCGAACTGCTGGCCATCTACGAAGTAATGAACGGCCAGATCGCGAAAGCCTGGTTCCGCAACGGCGCCACCACGCAGCTGCGCGTAGCGCGCCATGAGGACATTCCGGTGATGGAGGCGCTGATCGCACGCTCCGGGATTGAACTGAGCAAAGGGTTCTACAGCGAAGAACAGGCGGCGGCCGTCACCAAACACGTATTCGGCGTCGATACCCAGCTGGTGGAAGACGCAACCTATTTCATCATTGAACGCGATGGCGAAGCGCTGGCCTGCGGCGGCTGGAGCAAGCGCGCCACGCTGTTCGGCGGCGACCGGCACAAGTCCGGCCCGGATCCGCTGCTGGACCCGGCCACGCAGCCCGGCCGCATCCGCGCCTTCTTTGTCGATCCATCGGCGCCGCGGCAAGGCCTGGGCACCATGCTGATGCAGCATTGCGAGCGCGAGGCATTGGCTCAGGGCTTCCAGCTGCTCGAACTGGCGGCAACCATGCCCGGCGTGCCGCTCTACAAGGCGGCCGGATTCGAGAGCGTGGAAGATTTCGCGCTCACGCTGCCGGGCGATGTGTCGGTACCGCTCGCCCGGATGCGCAAGCTGCTCAGCGGCTGTTGAAACCCTTGCCTTCGGCGGCCAGCTTCACCAACAGCGGCGCCGGTTTCCATGCATCGCCGTGGCGGCCCCTGGCAAAGCGCTCCACCGACGCCAGCACGTTCGGCAGACCCACCGTATCGGCGTAGAACATCGGACCGCCACGGAACAGCGGGAAACCATAACCGGTCAGGTAGACCATATCGATGTCGGACGCGCGCTGCGCAATGCCCTCTTCCAGGATCAACGCACCCTCGTTCACCAGCGCATACACCAGGCGCTCGACGATTTCCTGGTCACTGATCTTGCGGCGTTCCACGCCGATATCGGCCGAGTGCTTCACGATCATGTCGTTCACCGCCGCATTCGGGTAAGCCTTGCGGTCGCCCGCCTTGTAGTCGTACCAGCCGCCGCCGGTCTTCTGGCCGAAACGGCCCATTTCGCACAGCAGGTCGGCCGTTTTCGAGTAGCTGACTTCCGGCTTTTCGATATAGCGGCGCTTGCGGATCGCCCAGCTGATGTCATTGCCTGCCATATCGATCATGCGGAACGGGCCCATGGCGAAACCGAACTTCTCGATGGCCTTGTCCACCTGCTCCGGCAGGCAGCCTTCTTCCAGCAGGAATCCCGCCTGGCGGCTGTACTGCTCGATCATGCGGTTGCCGATAAAGCCATCGCAGACGCCGGACACCACGCCCGTCTTCTTCAGTTTTTTGGACAGCGCCATGGTGGTCGCCAGCACGTCCTTGCCGGTTTCCTTGCCGCGCACGATCTCCAGCAGCTTCATTACGTTCGCGGGGCTGAAGAAGTGGGTGCCGATTACATCCTGAGGGCGTTTGGTGAAGGCCGCGATGCGGTCCACGTCCAGCGTGGAAGTATTGGATGCCAGGATGGCGCCCGGCTTCATCACCTCATCCAGCTTGCGGAACACCGCTTCCTTCACGCCCATCTCTTCGAACACGGCTTCCACCACGATGTCCGCCTGCGCAATGGCTTCATAGTCCAGCGTGGTGCTGATCAGGGCCATGCGCTGGTCGAACTTCTCCTGCGTCAGCTTGCCCTTCTTCAGCGTGTTCTCGTAATTCTTGCGGATGGTGGCGATGCCGCGCTCCAGCGCCTCCGGTTTCGTTTCGAGGATGGTGACGGGAATGCCCGCATTCGCGAAGTTCATCGCAATGCCGCCGCCCATGGTGCCCGCGCCGATCACGGCCGCCTTCTCAATCTTGCGCACCGGCGTATCGGAAGGCACGTCGGGAATCTTGCTTGCTTCGCGTTCGGCGAAGAAGGCGTGGCGCAGCGATTTCGATTCCGGCGTCTGCATCAGGTGCAGGAAGCGTTCGCGTTCGAACTTCAGGCCGTCCTCGAACTTCTTCGTGACCGAAGCCGCCACGGTTTCCACGCATTCGATCGGCGCCGGGAACGGGCCTGCCACGGCCTTCACCGTGTTGCGGCTGAACTGGAGGAATGCTTCATGGTTGGGATAGTCCACCTTGCGGTCGCGCACACGCGGCAGCGGACGCACGTCGGCGATCTTTTCCGCGAAGGCGACGGCCGCCGGAACCAGCTCGGTTCCGGCCGCGAACACTTCGTCGAACAGGGCCGACCCGGCCAGCGTTTCCGACAGCGCCGGCGTGCCGGACACGATCATGTTGAGCGCCTTCTCCAGCCCCAGTACGCGCGGCAGGCGTTGCGTGCCGCCTGCGCCGGGTAACAGTCCAAGCTTCACTTCCGGCAGCGCGATCTGCGCGCCCGGCAGGGCCACGCGGTAATTGCAGCCCAGCGCCAGTTCCAGGCCGCCGCCCATGCAGACGGAATGGATGGCGGCCACCACGGGCTTGGCCGAGTCTTCCGCCACGCGGATCAGCGTATGCAGCGTGGGTTCCGCCAGCGCTTTGGGCGAATTGAATTCCTTGATGTCGGCGCCGCCCGAGAAGGCTTTGCCCGCACCGGTGATGACGATGGCCTTGATGGCGGCATCGTCGTTGGCGCGGCGGATACCTTCCACCGCAGCGGTGCGGGTGGCGTAACCCAGTCCATTGACCGGCGGATTGTTCAGCGTGATGACAGCTACGGAACCGTGGACCTGGTAATCGGCGCTCATTGTCTCTTTCCTCTTCTGCGATGGTCGGGATCCAGCCACTATACCCCATAATAGAGCGACCGTGCTATTTGCTCCGTCATTCCCGCGAAGGCGGGACGGTCCGCCGATGCGGTCCAGGCCAGCGGCTGCAACCCTGGGCCCCCGCCTTCGCGGGGGCGACGGGAAATCGGCGGCTGCGCTAAAATCCGCCCTGTTCATACACTGAAGCTACTGGAAAAACCATCGCCGCCCTCGCCCTTCCCTTCGAGAATTCCTTCGCGAGCCTGCCGCCCGCCTTCTACACGCGCCTGATGCCAACGCCGCTGCCGTCGCCCTACCTGGTCGCGGCCAGCCCCTCGGCCGCAAAGCTGATCGGCCTCGATCCGGCTGCGCTGGACGATCCCGATACGCTAGCCGCCATCATCGGCAACCGCGTGCCGGAGCGTTCCAAACCGCTGTCCGCCGTCTATTCCGGCCACCAGTTCGGCGTGTGGGCGGGCCAGCTCGGCGACGGCCGCGCCATCCTGCTGGGCGACCTGCCCACGGCCCAAGGCCCGGTTGAACTGCAGTTGAAAGGCGCCGGCCTCACGCCCTACTCCCGCATGGGCGACGGCCGCGCCGTGCTGCGCTCCTCGATCCGCGAATTCCTGTGTTCCGAAGCCATGCACGCGCTGGGCATTCCCACCACCCGCGCGCTGTCGGTGGCGGGCTCGGACCAGGGCGTGGTGCGCGAAACCATCGAAACCTCGGCCGTAGTGGTGCGCATGGCGCCTACCTTCGTGCGCTTCGGCTCCTTCGAGCACTGGTTCTACAAACGCCAGGAAGGCGAGCTGAAAACCCTGGCCGACTACGTGATCGAGCGTTTCTATCCTGCCCTGCGCGAGGAAGACAATCCCTACGCCGCGCTGCTGGAAGAGGTGACGCGCCGCACCGCCCACCTGGTGGCGCACTGGCAGGCGGTCGGCTTCATGCACGGGGTGCTGAACACCGACAATATGTCCATCCTCGGCCAGACCCTGGATTACGGCCCCTTCGGCTTCATGGAAGCCTTCGATTCCGGCCATATCTGCAACCACACCGACCAGGGCGGCCGCTACAGCTACGCCAACCAGCCGCAAATCGGCCACTGGAACTGCTATGCGCTAGGCCAGGCCCTGCTGCCGCTGATCGGCGAAGTGGAACTGGCGCAGGAATCGCTGGACATCTACCAGTCCGCCTTCGCCACCAAAATCGACGATCTGCTGCACGCGAAGCTGGGCCTGCGCGAGCAGCGCGACGGCGACCGCGAGCTGCTGGACAGCATGTTCGGCCTGCTGCAGACCAACCATGCCGACTTCACCCTGTTCTTCCGCCGCCTGGGCGGCCTGCGCAGCGACGGTCCGTCCGGCGACGAGCCGCTGCGCGACCTATTCATCGACCGCCCGGCCTTCGACGCCTGGGCCAACACCTACCGCGAGCGCCTGCGCGCCGAAGCCAGCGTGGATATCGAACGCAAGCTTGCGATGGATCAAACCAACCCCAAGTACATCCTGCGTAACTATCTGGCGCAAGTTGCGATCGAAAAAGCGCAAAATAAGGACTTTTCGGAGGTCGCCCGCCTGCTGCAGGTGCTGGAGCGGCCTTTCGACGAGCAGCCCGAAAACGAACGCTACGCCGCGCTGCCGCCCGACTGGGCCAGCGAACTGGAAGTCAGCTGTTCTTCTTGAGAATCTGAATATGAGCGAAAAAATCAGCAAGTCCGACGCCGAATGGCGTGCCCAGCTGGATCCCATCCAGTACCAGGTAACGCGCCACGCCGGCACCGAACGCGCCTTCACCGGCAAATACTGGGACCACCACGAGGAAGGCATCTATACCTGCGTGTGCTGCAACACGCCGCTGTTCCGCTCGGACGCCAAGTTCGATTCCGGCTGCGGCTGGCCCAGCTACTTCGAGCCGCTGGACCCGGCCAAGGTGATTGAGAAGGTGGACCGCTCGCATGGTATGCTGCGCACCGAAATCATCTGTGCGGTCTGTGACGCCCACCTGGGCCACGTCTTCCCCGATGGTCCGCCGCCGACGGGGTTGCGCTATTGCATCAATTCCGCCTCGCTGCGATTCGAGCCACAAAGCTAAATACAAGACATGAAATTTCTGTTCGACATCTTCCCGCTACTGGTCTTCTTCGGCAGCTATAAATGGGCCGGCATGCATGAAGAAGCGGCCCAGGCCTTCATCAATGGCCACCTGAGCAGCTTTATTTATGGCGGCGCGATCACGGCGGCGCAGGCGCCCATCATCGTGGCCACCATTGCCGGTATCGTGGCGACGGTGCTGCAGATCCTCTACCTGATCGCGCGTGGGCGCAAAGTCGACGGCGCGCTGTGGCTCTCGCTGATCCTGTTTGTTTTCTTCGGCGGCCTCACCATTTACTTCCACGACGATAATTTCATCAAATGGAAGCCCACCATTATTTACTGGTGCTTCGCGGTGGCGATGATTGTCGCGCAATGGCATTTCAAAAAGAACCTGATGCGCAAGGCGATGGAAAAGCAGATCAAGCTGCCGGACGAAGTCTGGCACCGCATTAACCTGGCCTGGATTACCTTCTTCGTGGTGATGGGCTTTATTAATCTGTTCGTGGCCTTCGTATTGTTCCGCACCGATACCGGCGCCTGGGTCAGTTTCAAGGCCTTCGGCGCCACCGGCCTGATGTTCGCCTTTATCATCGGCCAGACCATTTACCTGTCGAAGCACATGAAAGACGAAGCATGAGCGACCCGCGCCTGGACAAAATCCGCCAGCGCCTGGCCGTGCTGGAACCGGTGGAACTGCAGCTGGACGACGAATCCGCCCTGCACGCCGGCCATGCGGGAGCGGCCTCCGGCGGCGGCCATTACCGCTTACGAATTGTTTCAAACAAATTCGAAGGTCATAAACTCGTCATGCGCCATCGTCTGGTGTATGATTCCGTGCACGATATGATGCATAAAGAAATTCATGCATTGGCCATTACTGCATTGGCACCATCGGAAGTATGATATGCGCGAAGTTTTGGGAACCATCAAAGATTAGTGAATAGTAGAGACATCTCCGCGATCCAGGCCCTTCTCCCCGCGATTTTCAAGAACTTTTCCCGTAGGAAATAATAATGACTTTTAAGCCAGCTCGTCTGCTGCTCGCACTTATCGCTGTTGCTGCGGCTCCAGCATTCGCCCAGAACATCGCTGTGGTTAACGGCAAGGGCATCCCAACCTCGCGCGTGGACGCCATCGTCAAGCAGGTGGTCGCCCAGGGTCAGCAAACGGATTCGCCGCAACTGCGCGACGCCATCAAGAAGGAACTGATCGGCCGCGAAGTGATGATGCAGGAAGCCACCAAGCAGAAGTTCGACCAGAACGCCGAGGTCAAGCAGGCCATCGACAACGCCCGCCAGGCCATCATCGTGCAGGCCCTGGTAGCCGACTACGTGAAAAAGAACCCGGTGTCGGACGCCGACGTCAAGGCCGAGTACGACCGCTTCGTGGCCCAGACCGGCGACAAGGAATACCATGTGCGCCATATTCTGGTGGAAACCGAAGCCCAGGCCAACGACGTGATCGCCAAGCTGAAAGGCGGCGCCAAGTTCGAAGAGCTGGCCAAGCAGTCGAAGGACACCGGTTCCGCCAACAACGGCGGCGACCTGGATTGGGCTACCCCATCCTCCTTCCCGAAAATCTTCTCGGACGCCTTTGTTAACCTGAAGGCAGGCCAGGTGACCGAGAAGGCGGTGCAGACCCCGAACGGCTTCCACGTGATCAAAGTGGACGAAATCCGCGCGGCCAAGCTGCCAACCCTGGAAGAAGCCAAGCCACAGATCCAGGAAGTGCTGATGCAGCGCAAACTGGCAGGCTACCAGGAAGAACTGCTGAAGAAAGCAAAGATTCAGTAAGCTGAAGTAACGGTTCCGGCGCCCTTGTGGCGCCGGTGTTGGTTTTATTTAATAGGAATTGAGAATGATGTTGAAGCCAGCCCGTCTGTTGTTAGCAATGATCGCCGTCGCCGCCGCACCTGCCTTCGCGCAGAATGCCGCCACCGTGAACGGCAAGGCCATCACCAACGCCCGCGTTGACGCCATCGTCAAGCAGGTAGTTGCCCAGGGCAAGCAAACGGACTCGCCCCAACTGCGCGAAGCCATCAAAAAAGACCTGATCGCACGCGAAGTGATGATCCAGGAAGCCAACAAGCAAGGCTACGGCACCCGCAAGGAAGTCAAGGACGCCATCGAAAACGCGAGCCAGAGCATCGTGATCAACGCCATGCTGGCCGATTTCGTGAAGAAAAACCCGGTCAAGGACGCCGATGTGAAAGCCGAGTACGACAAGTACAAGGCATCGGTGGGCGACAAGGAATACCACGCGCGCCACATCCTGGTTGCAACCGAAAAAGAAGCTACCGACATCATCGCCAAGCTGAAAGGCGGCGCCAAGTTCGAAGAGCTGGCCAAGCAATCGAAAGACCCGGGTTCGGCAGCCAATGGCGGCGACCTGGACTGGGCCAGCCCAAGCGGCTACGTGAAGCCCTTCGCGGACGCCATGGTGGCCCTGAAAGACGGCCAGATCACCGACAAGCCAGTGCAGTCGCAATTCGGCTGGCACGTGATCAAGCTGGAAGGTTCGCGCGCGGCCAAGGTGCCGTCGCTGGAAGAAGTGAAACCGCAAATCGAGCAGGCCCTGCAGCAGCGCAAGCTGGCAGCGTTCCGCGAAGACCTGATGAAGAAAGCCAAAATCCAGTAAAGGATACGGCCCTGCAAAAAAGCGCTCTCCGGAGCGCTTTTTTATTGCCAGTGGTTTTTTACATACATTATGTAATAAGGATCATTTTTAGGCTAAAATTTGCTATTACACAAACTTGGAATCGGTTCCATGGATGAACATTTCAAGCGCCGCCGTCAACTGATCGGCGGCGCGCTGAGCCTGCCCCTGATCGGCATGGGCACGCCCGCCCGAGCGGCCGCGGATCCGCTGATCGTCGGTGGCCTGCCAGTGACCTGTAACCTCACCTTGCCCATCGCCTGCATGGCCAAAGCCGCTGCGGATGGCCAGCCGGGCAAACCCTTCACCGCTTTCGAATACCAGAAATACGCCGGCTGGCCGGAGATCAAGGAATCGCTGATGACGGGCCGCATCCAGGCCGGCTATATGCTCGCGCCCCTGGTCATGGACCTGGTGGACAAGAAGATTCCGCTCAAGATCGTGTCGCTCGGCCACCGTTCCGGCGCGGTGATCATGGTGCGCACCGATTCCAGCTACAAGAAGTTCAGCGACCTGAAAGGCAAGCGCATCGCCATTCCGAGCCGTTTCGCGGTGGACTTCCTGTTCCTGCGCAAGATGCTGGCGCGCGAGAACATGTCGCCGAAGGACATCCAGATCATCGAGATGGCGCCGCCCGACATGCCGGCCGCCTTATATGCCAAGGCGGTGGATGGCTACTGTACCGGCGAGCCATTCGGCGCAGCCGCCCAGCGTGCAGGCTATGCGCGCCCGCTGGCCATGACGCGCGATGAATGGCGCAATTACATCTGCTGCGTGCTGACCGTGCGCGAAGAACTGATCAAGACCAACCGCCCGCTGGTGCAGGAGCTGGTGAACTACGTGCAGGCTGCCGGCAACTGGCTGGATGCCACGCCGGCAAACCGCGCGAAGGCAGCAAACTTCGCCTCGGGCCGCAAAATGTTCAACCAGGATCCGAAGATTATCCAGTTCGTGATGGACAACCCGGCCGACCGCGTGACCTATGGCGACCTGCGCATGATCCGCAATGAGTTCGATGAGCTGATGCAGCTCTCCATCGAAGCGGGCACGCTGAAGAAGCCGATCGCCTACGAACGCTATGTGGACGAAAGCTTCGTCAAGAGCATCCGTCCAACCAGGGTGATGCTGTGATGCGCCGCCTGCTGTGCGGCGCCGTGCTGATTGCCACGGGCGCTGCCTGGGCAGCCTCCCCTGCTCCCAGGCTCAAGGCAGGCACCTTCGAACCCGCGCGCATGGCGCCGGAAATCGTGCAGAAAGCGGCCGATGGCAGCACCTTCAAATTGTCCGCGCTGCGCGGCAAGGTCGTGGTGCTGGAATTCGGTTTCACCCACTGCTACGAGGTGTGCCCCGTATCGCTGGCCATGCTGGCCGAAGCACGCAAGCGCCTCGGCGCAGACGCTGCGCAGCTGCAGGTGGTCTTCATCTCGGTCGACCCGGAACGCGATACGCCGGAGCGCATGAAGAGCTACCTCGCCCAGTTCGACAAAGCCTTTATCGGCCTTACCGGCACGCCCGAACAGATGGCCGCCATCCGCAAGGACTACGGCATCACCGCGACGAAGCATCCGACTGCCGGCAGCAAGACCGAGTACCAGATGGGCCACTCCTCCTACCTCTATTTCGTGGACAAGCAAGGCAAGCTGCGTGCGCTGATGCCCTATGGCCGTCCGGCCGCCGACATCGTGCATGACGTGCAGCTGCTGGCGAAGGAATAGATGAAGAAGCGCCTCCTTCCTCTCCTGCTGCTGCTTGCAACTGCCGCCCCGCTGCTGTGGGCCGCGCTGGCGCCGGTCAGTGCGGCATCGCGCGACCAGCTGTTCGAAATCCCCAAAGGCACCTGGGAGCGCCGCATGGCGGGAAAAAAGGATGAGATTCTGCCCGAACGCATTACGCTGACGCTGGGCGTGCGCGACGTGCTCCACCTGCGCAACAGCGACACGGTGCCGCAGATCTTCGGTCCCGTGCTCATCATGCCGGGCCAGGACTTCCGCCTGCCTTTCGAACAGACGGGCGAACATCCCTTCGCCTGTACCGCCCACGCCAGCGGGCAAATGACCGTCGTCGTCGAAGAAGCGCCCGCCCCAGGCTGGGCGCGCCTCCGCTGGCGTTTTCAAACCCTTCTGAATCACTTCGCCTGACTTATGGAGAAACTGAACAAGATATGGCCGCCGATGGCCGTGCTGCTTGCCATCGTTGCGGTCTGGTGGATCGTGGTCGTGCAGACGGAAAGCGTTATCTTCCCCACGCCCGGCCAGGTTGTCACCGGCACGCTGGAACTGGTGGATGACGGCACGCTGTGGGAGCACATCGCGGCCTCGCTGGGCCGGGTGGGCGCGGGCTTCTTCGTGGCGGTGCTGCTTGCCGTACCGCTCGGCCTGTGGATGGGGCGCGTGGAAGGCGCCTTCCGCACGCTGAATCCTGTATTCCAGATCCTGCGCCCCATCTCGCCGATCGCCTGGATTCCGATTGCCATCCTGTGGTTCGGCGTGGGCAACCTGTCGCCTATCTTCCTGATCTTCCTGTCTTCCGTATTCCCGATGATCGTGCAGACGGCTGCGGGCGTGCACACCATCGAGAAGCGCTACCTGCGCGCCGCCGAGAACTTCGGCGTCTCGCGCCGCAAGCTGTTCCGCCAAGTGATCATTCCCGCCGTACTGCCCGAAATTATCATCGGCATGCGCATCGGCCTTGGCGTAGCCTGGCTGGTGGTGGTGGCAGCGGAAATGATCGCACTGCGCTCCGGCCTCGGCTACCTGATCATGGACTCGCGCAATGCAGGCAACCGCTACGACCTGGTCGTGGCGGGCATGATCATCATCGGCCTGATCGGCCTCGGACTGGACGGCCTGATGCGGCTGCTGGAAGGACTCAAACAGGTAAGGTGGCGCTATGGACGCTAAGATCGTCATCAACAATATCCGCAAGGGCTTCAAGAACCTGCCGGTGGTGGACGGCGTGGACCTCACGGTCGGCGACGGCGAATTCGTGGCCATCGTCGGCCCCTCGGGCTGCGGGAAATCGACGCTGATGAAGATGATCTCGGGCTTCGAAATGCCGGACCAGGGCGAAGTCCTGATCGACGGCCAGCGCGTGTTGCGCGCCAGCCCCAAAGGCATCGTCATCTCGCAGCACGGCTCCGTATTCCCCTGGCTCACGGTGCAGCAGAACCTGATGTTCGGCCTGAACGAAGGCAGCGACGCCGAGAAAGCTGCACTGGCGGACCATTATGCCGACATGGTGGGCCTGAAAGGCTTCGAGAAGGCCTATCCAGCGGAACTGTCGGGCGGCATGCTGAAACGCGTGGAAATCGCCCGCGCGCTGGTGGTCAAGCCCGAAATTCTCTACATGGACGAGCCCTTCTCGGCGCTGGACGCGCTGATGAACCTCAAGATGCGCAACGAACTGCTGCGCGTGCTGCAGGAAGAACGCCACACGGTACTGCTGATCACGCACGACGTGGAAGAGGCGATCTACCTCGCCGACCGCATCATGGTGCTGTCGCCGCGGCCGACGAAGATACAAGCCACTTTCACCGTACCCCATCCTCATCCGCGCAAGCTCTCCCTGCCCGAGCTGCAGCAGATGAAAGAAGACATCCTCGCGCAGCTGGGACTCTGACACCATGGGGTCAGGCACCATGGTGTCAGTAGATGCGGCCCTGCTGCCGCTGGCGGATGCGGGCCGGGCGGCGGCGATGAGCGCATATATGCGCAACCAGTTTCCCTTCCTCGGCGTTCCCACCCCGGCAAGGCGGGCGGCTCTGAAGCCGGTCTTCAAGGCACTGCGCGGACTCAGCGCAGAAGATCTGTTGGCGCTCGCCGGGGCGCTTTGGGAACGTCCTCAGCGCGAGTATCAATATGCCGCGCTGGACCTGCTCTGCATGCATTGGAAAGCGCTCGACCGCACTCACCTGCCCGCACTAATGGCGCTCGTACGGCGCAAATCATGGTGGGATACGGTGGACGGCCTGGCCTCCATCATCGGCGACGTGCTGCGCCGCGAACACCACGGCATGGACGATGCATTGGCCCATGAAGATTTCTGGGTGCGCCGCATCGCCCTGCTCCACCAGCTGGGCTGGGGCAAAAGCACCGACCAGGAACGCCTGTTCCGTTATGCCGTGGCCCTGTCGCACGAAAAGGAGTTCTTCATCCAGAAAGCCATCGGCTGGGCGCTGCGCGATTACGCCCGCCACGCACCGGACGCCGTGCGTGCCTTCCTCTCAGGACCGGGCGCCTGCCTCGCGCCCCTCAGCCGGCGGGAGGCCGCGAAACACCTGTAGTATGTGACCTCCACCGAGGAGGTCCACATGATTTCGAAGAGCCATTTTGTGCTGGCAGTGCCAGATCTGCAACAATCAGCGGCCTTCTACCGCGACGTGCTGGGTTTCGAGATCCACGAAATGGGCGATCCGAGCTGGCGTTTCTTCGCCAGCGGCGGCTGCACCATCATGGCCGGCGAATGCCGCGACGCCATGCCCGTCGCCGACACCGGCTACCATTCTTATTTTGCCTATCTCGTGGTGGACGACGTGGACGCCTTCTACGCCCGCGTGAACGCCGCAGGCGCCGAGATAACCAAGCCGCTGAGCGACGAACCGTGGCAGATGCGCGAGTTCGGCCTGCGCACCATCGACGGCCACCGCATCATGGTCGGCCAGGAGATCGGCTAGCGCGCCAGTTTCCGGCATGATGGCGCCAGAATGCAGTTCAATCCGCGAGCGGACGCACCTTTTCCCTGAGCAGTTTGAGCTGCGCGTCCACCATCAGCGGGTTCGGGTCGTGGCCGACGCGCGGCAGCAGGATGAATTCTTTTTTTGGCGCATGGATGGCGTCGTAGAAGGCGCGGGCGACATCGGGCGTCGTCACCAGGTCTTCCTCACCCTGGATGATGAAGACCGGAACGTCAAAGCTTGGTCCCAGTTTGTAGGCATCGACTTTGGAGGCCATGCCGTCGCCCTTCCAGCCAACGAACTGCAGGAAGGAGTAGTCTTCACCCGCCGTGTAGTCGGCCTCATACTTCGCGGTGGCATACGGCGCTTCCGGCTTCCACCAGCTGGCGGGCGCCGGATCGGTGGCCATCGCCTCGTATTTTCGCGTAACGCGGCGCAAAATGCCGAAATTGCGCGGATTGGTCCACGGCGGCGTGCCAAGCGCTTCCAGCTTCGCGATGCTGTCCGCATCCCTGGCGGCTTTCGCCAGTTCGAGCGTGCGCGCATACGATGACTTGATATTGTCCGGATGGCGAACCATGTGCGCCGTGCCCACATAGGCCGAATACAGCTCCGGCCGCGCCTTGATCATCAGCGGACCGAGCACGGAGCTCCACGATGCCCCTTTGAGGATAGCCTTGCGCTTACCCAGGCGTTTCAGCGCATACTCGGTGACGGCAATGCCGTCATCGCGCATCAGCTCCAGCGTGAGCGGATCGTCTTTCGCTGGCGGCTTGCGGCCATAGGTCATGCCCGAACCGCGCTGGTCCCACAGCACCAGCGTAAATTCCTTTTCCCATGGTCCGTAGATAGCCTTGGCATAAGGAGTCATCGGATTTCCCGGTCCGCCATGCACGATGATCAGCACCGGCTTCTCGCACTTCTCGCCGCGGATCACAACCCACTGCTCGATACCGTTGATGGGGACGAATTTCTGTTCGTCGATGCAGGCCGCGTGGGCTGGGAGAGCAAGCAGTCCGCAGACTGAAGCAAGGGTCAGGATTATTTTTTTCATAAGCCGATCCTACAGTAAAAAAGCCGGGACATGCCCGGCTTTTTGAGGATCGGTTCCGAGAATCAGCCGATGAACTTGCGCGCGTTGCGGAACATGCGCATCCACGGCGAATCCTCGCCCCAGCCGTCCGGGTGGTAGGACATCTGCACCGTGCGGAATACGCGTTCGGCGTGCGGCATCAGCACCGAGAAGCGGCCATCCGGCGTGGTGACAGAGGTAATGCCTTGCGGCGAACCGTTCGGGTTGTAGGGATAGGCTTCGGTAGCCGAACCTTTGTTATCGATGAAGCGCATAGCAACGATCGCCTCGCCGATGCTGCCGGTCTGCGAGAAGTCCGCATAGCCTTCACCGTGCGCCACGGCGATTGGCGACTGCGTGCCTGCCATGCCGCTGAAGAAGATCGACGGCGAATCCTGCACTTCCACCATCGCAAAGCGGGCTTCGAACTTCTCCGACTTGTTGGTGGTGAACTTCGGCCACGCATGGGCGCCCGGAATCAGCGACTTCAGGTTGCTCATCATCTGGCAGCCGTTGCAGATGCCGAGGCCGAAGGTATCCTTGCGCTGGAAGAAGCGCGCGAACTGTTCCGCCATTGCAGGGTTGAACAGGATGGACTTGGCCCAGCCCTCGCCCGCCCCCAGCACGTCGCCGTAGGAGAAGCCGCCCACAGCGATCACGCCATGGAAGTCGTCCAGCTTCACGCGGCCCGAAATCAGGTCGCTCATGTGCACGTCGATGGCGGCGAAGCCTGCCTGGTGCATCACCCACGCGGTCTCGATATGCGAGTTCACGCCCTGCTCGCGCAGGATGGCCACGCGCGGACGTGCGCCCGATGCCAGGAACGGCGCCGCCACATTCTCGTTCAGGTCGAAGGTAATCTTCGGAACGATGCCTGGATCGGTTTCATCCAGCAGGCGGTCGTATTCCGCATCGGCGGTCGCCGGATTCTCGCGCATGCGCGAGATGCGCCAGCTGGTTTCGCTCCACAGGCGGTGCAGCGCGGCGCGCTGTTCGTTGTAGATCACTTTCGCGTCGCGGGTGAACTCGATCACGCCACGGTCATTCGGCTTGCCGATGATATGGCTGCAGGCGCCCAGGTTGAAGGAACGCAGCACGTCCATGACCAGCGATTTCTCGTCGGCGCGCACCTGGATCACGGCGCCCAGCTCCTCGCTGAACAGCGCACGCAGCGTGAGCTCGTTGCGGCGCTCGGCCACCTGGCCGGTCCAGTTCTTGGCATCGCCCCAGTCGGCAGCGTGCTCGCCTTCCAGCGTCAGCATGTCCAGGTTGATGGACAGGCCTGCGCGGCCTGCGAAAGCCATTTCGGTCAGGGTTGCATACAGGCCGCCGTCGGAACGGTCATGGTAGGCCAGCAGCTTGCCATCCTTATTCAGCTGCTGGATGGCGGTGAAGAAGGCTTTCAGGTCTTCCGGGCTGTCCACGTCCGGCGCTTCGTTGCCCAGCTGGCCGAGCACCTGCGACAGCGCGGAAGCGCCCATGCGGTTCTTGCCGCGGCCAAGGTCGATCAGGATGATGGAGGTTTCCCCCAGGTCCATGCGGATCTGCGGCGTCAGCGACTTGCGCACGTCGTACACCGGCGCGAAGCCGGAAACGATCAGCGAAACCGGCGAGATCACGGCCTTGTCCCGGCCTTCGTCTTTCCAGGTGGTGCGCATGGACAGCGAATCCTTGCCGACCGGGATGCTGATGCCCAGGGCCGGGCACAGTTCCATGCCGACCGCTTTCACGGTATCGAACAGCGCTGCATCCTGGCCCGGCTGACCGCAGGCGGCCATCCAGTTGGCGGACAGTTTGATGGCCGAGATATCGGCAATCGGCGCCGCAGCCAGGTTGGTAATGGTTTCGCCGACTGCCATGCGGCCCGATGCCGGCGCGTCGATCACGGCCAGCGGGGTACGCTCGCCCATCGCCATCGCTTCGCCCACATAGCCTTCGAAGCTCATTGCGGTAACGGCGCAATCGGCCACCGGCACCTGCCATGGACCGACCATCTGGTCGCGCACGGAGGTGGCGCCCACGGTACGGTCGCCAATAGTGATGAGGAAGCTCTTGTCGCCCACGGTTGGCAGCAGCAGCACGCGCTTGGCGGCTTCCTGCAGCTCCACGCCGGTGAGGTCGATGGCAGGGAAATCGTTCTGCACGTGGTTCACGTCACGGTGCATCTTCGGCGGCTTGCCGAGCAGGACTTCCATCGGCATGTCGACCGGCTCATTGCCGAGATCCCGGTCGATCAGCTTCAGCTGGCGCTCTTCGGTGGCGGTGCCGACCACGGCGAACGGGCAGCGTTCGCGCTCGCACAGGGCCTTGAAGGTGGCCAGGTTGTCCGGCGAGATCGCCAGCACATAGCGCTCCTGCGACTCGTTGCTCCAGATTTCCTTCGGCGCCATGCCGCTCTCTTCCAGCGGAATCTTGCGCAGGTCGAAAATCGCGCCGCGCTTGGCGTCGTTGGTGATTTCGGGGAAGGCATTGGACAGGCCACCCGCGCCCACATCGTGAATCGAGATGATCGGGTTGGCCGCGCCCATTTGCCAGCAGCCATTGATCACTTCCTGCGCACGGCGTTCCATCTCAGGATTGCCGCGCTGGACCGAGTCGAAGTCCAGGTCCGCAGTGTTGGTGCCGGTCGCCATCGACGAAGCGGCCGAGCCGCCCATGCCGATGCGCATGCCAGGACCGCCCAGCTGGATCAGCAGCGAGCCCACCGGAATGTCGTTCTTGTGCGTGTGCTGCGCCGAGATATTACCGATGCCGCCCGCGATCATGATCGGCTTGTGGTAGCCGAATACGGTGTCCTGCGCACCGGCGAACTGCTTGCCCACATTCTGTTCGTAGGTACGGAAGTAACCGCCCAGCACCGGACGGCCGAACTCGTTCGAGAAGGCAGCGCCGCCCAGCGGGCCGTCGATCATGATCTGCAGCGGCGAAGCGATGCGGTCCGGCTTGCCGTAGGCCTTGCTCTCGTCGCGCTTGCCCACCGGGGCGGTTACGTCGGCCGCATTTTCCCAGGCTTGCACAGCACCCGGCAGCATCAGGTTCGAGACTGTAAAGCCGGTCAGGCCGGCCTTCGGCTTCGCGCCGCGGCCGGTTGCGCCTTCGTCGCGGATCTCGCCGCCGGCGCCGGTAGAGGCGCCAGGGAAGGGGGAAATCGCGGTCGGGTGATTGTGCGTTTCCACTTTCATCAGCGTGTGGATCAGCTCTTTCGAAGCGCCGTATTCATGGCCTTCGCCGCGCGGGTAGAAGCGCGTGACCTCGGCGCCTTCCATGATGGAGGAGTTGTCCGAATACGCCACGATGGTGCCTTTCGGCTGCTTCTCGTGCGTGTTCTTGATCATCTTGAACAGCGAGCGCTCCTGCGCCTGGCCGTCGATGGTCCAGTCGGCGTTGAAGATCTTGTGACGGCAGTGTTCCGAGTTCGCCTGCGCGAACATCATCAGTTCCACATCGGTCGGGTTGCGCTTGGCGGCGGTGAAGGCATTCAGCAGGTAGTCGATTTCGTCGTCCGACATGGCCAGGCCCAGGTCCGTATTGGCCTTCTCCAGCGCGTGGCGCCCGGCGCCCAGCACATCGATCGATTCCAGCGGCTTCGCCTCCAGGCTGCGGAACAGCTCCGCTGCCTGGTCCGGATGGCGCAGCACGGATTCCGTCATGCGGTCGTGCAGCAGCGCAGCGACGCTTTGCAGCTCTTCCGTATCCAGCTTCTTGGCGGCGCCCAGGCCGGTGCCGAGAATGCCGCCCTTGAGAACCACACGGTAAGCCACGCCGCGCTCAACGCGGTGGATATGGCCCATGCCGCAGTTATGCACGATGTCGGTCGCCTTGGAGGCCCATGGCGAAATGGTGCCGAAGCGCGGAATGACGAAGAACTCTTCCACCACGCCGTCGTTCTGCTCCGGCAGCGCAGGCTCGCCGTAGGTCAGCAGGCCGTTGAGGCGTGCTTCATCATCGCTGGAAAGCGGCGCGGAAGCGTCAACGAAGTGGATGTATCGTGCCTGGATGGCCGTTACAGACGGCAGCACGGCTTGGAGTTGCGAGAGCAGGCGTTGGCTACGGAACGCGGACAGGGCGTTGGAGCCCGGCAGAATCAACATGTTTGGAGGGCGTTTGATGCAGCGTGGCTGCGGATTAAAAGAAGAATGGGCACGAGCTGATTGGTCTTGCTGAATTTCCTTTTGCGGGCATTATACTCGCAGTCACCCCTTCCCGTCCCGCCCTTCTCCCTCTGGCCGAGGGTGCATTTACTGCCATCGATGCAACATTTTCGCCTCTTATTGCACTAAATAAGGGCGTCCCCTATGAGAAATAGCTGATTTTTCCCGAAATTGGCATATTCTTGGCATATTCAATTATTTACTGCTTCATGATGCAAGAATTCCGCGATTTGTCGGTGCTGATTGTCGACCCGAATCCGGGCATGCGCGGCAACCTGCACAATATGCTGAGCCAGGCCTCGATCACCCGCATCGAGTACGCCGTGAGCTCCGGCACGGCAATCCGTCAGCTGGCCAAGGGCGGCTTCGACATCATCCTGTGCGAATACGATCTGGGGAACGGCAACGATGACGGCCAGGATGGCCAGCAGCTGCTGGAAGACCTGCGCCACCACAAGCTGATTACCCCCGCCGCCATCTTCATCATGCTGACCTCCGAGGGGATCTACAGCAAGGTGATTGGCGCCGCCGAGCTCACGCCGACCGACTACGTACTGAAGCCCTTCACGGCGGACGCGCTGCTGCAGCGGATCACCCGTGCCGTGGAACGCCGCGCCGCCCTGCTGCCCGTCTATAACCAGCTGGGCCAGGGCAACCTGCGCGAAGCCGTCAGGGTTGCGGTCGAGGGCTCCGAGAAATCGCAGCGCTATGCGGGCGATTTCGCGCGGGTGCGCGCAGAAACGCTGATGGAGCTGGGCGAACTGGCCGAAGCGGAAGTCGTCTACCAGAGCATCCTGCTGGGCCGCGCGCTGGGCTGGGCGCAACTGGGCCTGGCGCGCTGCCAGTTCCTGCAACAGCGCTACGAGGAAGCGCGCCAGACGCTGTCCGAACTGCTGCAGCAAAACCCGCGCTTCATGGCGGCATACGACCTGATGGCGCGCACGCTGGAAGCGCTGGACGAGGTTGTCGAAGCGAAGAAGGTGCTGGAAGAAGCAGTATCCATTTCGCCCCATATGGTGCGGCGCCTGCGGCACCTGGGCGAAGTAGCCTACCGCACCGACGATATCGGCGTTGCCGAGCGCGCGTTCAAGCAGGTGGTAACGAAGGCGAAGTACTCCGAATTCCGCGACCCCGAAGACCACGTGAACCTGGTGAAGGCCCTGATCCGCAAGGGCGACGCCTCGCAGGCCAGCGGCGTGATCCGCGACCTGGAGCGCAGCATGCGGGGCAACGCGAGCGCGGAAGTATGCCGTGCGCTGTCCTCCGCCCTGCTGCTCGACCTGTCCGGCAACCCCGCCGGCGCAAGCGAGGAACTGGCGAAGGCTGCCAGCGCGGTCAGCGCGGCGCAGGGACTGTCCGCACGGCTGAAAACCGGACTGGTGGAAGCCTGCATCAAGCACAACCTGGACAAAGATGCCTCCGACCTCGTGTTCGGCATGATGAACGAGAACCAGGGCATGTCCGCCGACGAAGCGATGGCGCTGTTCGAGAAGAACGGCCGCCAGGACCTGGCCGAGGGTCTGGGCGAACAGGTCACGCAGAAAGTGGCCGAGCTGATGTCGGACGCCGAGGCGAGTGCCGAACAGGGCGACCACCGCGCCGCAGTCAGCGCGCTCAATCAGGCGCTGCGCCGCACGCCGGGCAATGTGCCGGTGCTGATCGCCGCCGCCAAGGCCAGCATCCGCCAACTCGACGAACTGGGGTGGGAAGCGCCGCTGGGCGAGTCCGCCGGCGCCCTGCTCGCCCGCATCCGCGGCCTCGATCCCTCCAATGCGGCGCTGGAAATCCTGCTCCAGCAGTACGGCGCCACCCAGCGCAAATACGGTATCTCGACCACTGCTTAAAGCGATTGCCGCCATTTTTCTAAGGACAGACGTGAGCTTTTTCCCGGATTTGCAGCATCCGCTTCATTTGTGCGAGGTGAAGGTCGGTACGGACGATTCTCTGGAAATCATCGTCCGTCATGCTGTAGGGCAGCGCGAGACACCGGTTATCGGCCGCAATGGCTGGGACATCATGTCTCATCCTACTCAGATCGAACCCTCAAAAACTTTCTCCATTTCGTTCCGCTCGTATGTGGCAATGACTGTCCGAGTAGAGCACTTCGCTATGGAGGACACAAATGCGGAATTTGAAGGGAAACAGTTTGTCCGTTTTAAAGCATCGCGCTATCTGAGCTACATTAACGGGACTAGCTGGGGCGAAGAAGTACATCCTGGAACCAGCTTCCACTACGGCCTATATTGCCTGAATCAGCTTATTGATATCGTATCGAAGGAAGCTCCATACGTCGCATTCCTGGGGCATACCGCGCGTTAAAGAGTACCGTCAAACGGCCATACGGAGGTGCAAATGGTTTATGTTCTGATTGTGGTTTGCGCATGCCTGTTCTTTCTGACTTTATCTAAACGCGAATCGGGCCTTCCTCACATCTATCGGCTCCGCGCTTGTCAAGGGCGTTACTGGGGGCAGGCCTTCCCGTCAGCATCGAAACATGAGCTGCGCGCGTTTCTTCTGCTGTTCACCTCTGCCTTCGCGTTTAAGGACCAAGATAAGCTGAAGTTCGGGCCGGATGACGGGATTCTCGACATTTACCGAAACCTCTACCCGAACCGCTGGACGCCTGACGTGCTCGAAGTGGAAACCTTGGCCGCCCACCTTCACAAGCGCCATGCAATCAAGTTAGGCTCTGTTTGGAAGGATGATCTGACCTTAGGCGAGCTGTTTTCCCACATACATTCATCACCCTCAAGGGGAATCTGATGCGCCCTCTCCGCTATTCGATCAATATCAGCCTGGACGGTTGTTGCGACCACACCGCAGGGTTTGTCGATGAGGAACTGCATCGCTACTGGACCGAGCGCGTTGCCGAGGCGGATGCCGTCATCTATGGCCGGACCACTTACGAAATGATGGAAACGGCCTGGCGCCCCACGGCGCAAACGGGCGTGCGGCCGGATTGGATGACCGACTGGATGGAGCCCTTCGCCTACACCATCGACGCGGCAAAGAAGTATGTGGTGTCGAGCACATTGGAGCAGGTTGACTGGAACGCCGAACTGCTGCGCGGAGATCTCGCCACAGCAGTCCGGCAGCTGAAGCAAGCGCCCGGCAAGCTGCTTTCCGTCGGCGGCGTCACGCTCCCACTGGCCCTGGCTAAGTTGGGATTGATCGATGAGTACGAGTTCGTCGTGCACCCGACCATTGCAGGCCGGGGGCCGACCTTATTTGCGGGACTGCCGGAACGGCTTGACCTGAAGCTCGTAGACCGGTTTGAGTTTGGTTCAGGCGCATTGGCACTGCACTATGAAACGCGGAGCAGATAGGGCCAGCCGGGCTACGGTTTGATTGCAAGAGTTGCCTCTTCAATCCGATTGAATCGTCCATCCTGACTTCGTTCAGCAAACAAATACACCTCCTGGAGCATCCTTCCCCCGTCACGTTTCAGCAGGTCGATGACATGGCGTTCTGCGTAACGACTCTCCTCGGAAAATTCGTCCAGCACGGTGACGGTGACGCGATCCGCAATCTCCCGGAGCGAAACAATGGCAGCCAGGAAGCTGGCGTAGTCGATCCAATTCCCGTTCACCCGTTGCCGAAACGAGGGGGTAAAGTGCTGCGCCACCGCCTCTTCAACCTTCAGCCGCGGGTTGAATAAGTCGTCGATAGCGTCTTTGATCGAGGCCATAGCGCTCACCCTTCACCGGTGACAGAGAGAACTATCTTCCCCCGGATATGCCCCTGCGCCGCACGCTCATGTGCTTTTCTTGCGTCCTGCAAGGCGAAGGTGCTGTCGATTGCAACGCGAATCACTCCTCTGTCGAGCAAGGTGGCAAGCTGCTGAAGCTGCGCGCCACTTGAACGGACCTGCGTTGTCGAGACCATGACACCCAGTTTCTTTGCCTCTTCGGCGCCAGAAAAACCGAGGGGGAAAATCGGAAACAGCGCCCCGCCTCGCTTCAGTGTCCGCAAAAAGCGGCCAGTGGTGGGGCCGCCTACTGCGTCGACCACCAAGTCAACGTCACGGACGACTTCCTCGGCGGCGGTTTTTGTGTAATCGATGAATTCATCGGCGCCGAGCTCTCGCAGGAACGCTTCATGCACACCCGATCCCACGGCGATGACGCGCGCCCCCTTCCATTTCGCCA
The DNA here is from genome assembly GCF_045984285.3 of Pseudoduganella rhizocola. Lineage (NCBI taxonomy): Bacteria > Pseudomonadati > Pseudomonadota > Betaproteobacteria > Burkholderiales > Oxalobacteraceae > Pseudoduganella > Pseudoduganella rhizocola. Next base: position 276,390 of record NZ_JBJQIK030000003.1, on the reverse strand, counting down.
GTTGCAGCGCGAAATGGCCGACGCCACCCGCAGCGCCATTGACCAGGACTGTTTTTCCTTTGAGCGGAACCGGCTCATGTTTGTGCTGCTGCAGCGGGTTCTGTACGTCGTGCCCCTCTTCAATCAGGAACTGCCATGCGGTGAGCAGCGACATGGGGGCTGCGGCAGCTTGCTCGTGACTGATCATCTTTGGTTTGCGTGCGATCTCCTTCACCGGCACGGCGACATATTCGGCATACGCGCGGCTGCCGCCGGCCAGGCCGCTGGGGAAGCGAACCATTGAATACACTTCATCACCGGCCGCGAAATCCTTGACGTCATCGGCCACGGCTTCGATCACGCCCGAGATGTCAGTCCCAAGAATCACCGGGAAGGATACTTTCGGCTGCCATTCAGGGGGCAACATCTTGTACCCGTCGCGCAAGTACCAGTCGGGCGGATTCAGGCCGACCGCGTGCACCCGGACCAGTACTTCCCCCGCCTGCATTTCGGGAACGGGAGCGTTTTCATAATGCAATACGTCCGGTCCGCCGAACGCGTGCTGCTGGATTGCTTTCATCGTTTTAGGTGCCATGACTTTCTCCTTGGGCGGAAATCAGCTATATTTAACGGAACACTGATCCGAATATACGGATCACCGCTCCGTTTGTCAAGGAAACTTATGCGCGCTGATGCCAGAAAGAATTACGAACACCTGCTGACTGTTGCCAGGAAAGTCTTTACTGAACAGGGAAACGATGCCTCGCTACGCGATATTGCCCGCAGGGCTGAGGTAGGCTTAGGGACCCTGTACCGTCACTTCCCGACCCGCGAGGCCTTGCTGGAAGCCTTGCTGCGGACAAGTTTTGGGGCATTGGCTAAAAGGGCCGATGAACTTCAGGCATCGAGCGATTCCGCCGATGCACTAATAACGTGGTTACAGGAAATCATTGCATTCACTCACGAGCATCGTGGTGTCATTGCGCCGATGGTGAGCGCCATCGAAGATCACGAATCGGCTCTTCACGCGTCATGCGTCACCCTGCGAAGTGCGGGCGCCGCGCTCCTCGCTCGCGCACAGGCCGATGGCAAAGCGCGGGCCGATCTTGATGGTTCGGAATTGTTCGACCTGATTGCGGCACTCGCCTGGCTTCGCGAGCAGCCTTCGCATGCATCACGCGCGGATCGGATTTTCGGCGTTATTTCTGGCGCTATTCTTGCCAGACGTCCGTAGCGAACATGGGGTTAGCTGGTTCGGTGGCCGGTCCCGTAGCCTCCGCCACCGGGCGTTTCGATAACGAAGGTATCGCCCCGCTGCATGGAGGTCTTACCGATGTGTCCCAATTCTTCTACGCTACCATCTACACGCTCGACCCGGTTGCGCCCAAGTGCTCCGGGCTCTCCGCCTGCGGCGCCGAATGGCGGGTGGATGCGGTTATTTGAGAGGATGGCGGCCGTCATCTCTTCCAGGAAGCGCACCTTGCGGATGCCGCCGTTGCCGCCCCGCCAGCGGCCTGCACCACCCGAGCCTTGGCGGATCTCGTAACTTTCAAGGCGCACCGGGAAGCGGAATTCGAGCACTTCGGGGTCGGTCAGGCGCGAGTTGGTCATATTGGTTTGCACGACATCCGTGCCGTCGAAGCCCTGGCCTGCGCCCGAGCCGCCGCTGATCGTTTCGTAGTACTGATAGCGCGCGTTCCCGAAGGTGAAGTTGTTCATGGTGCCCTGCGAGGCGGCCAGCACGCCGAGTGCGCCGTACAGCGCGTTGGTGATGCAGGTGGAGGTTTCCACGTTGCCGGAGACGACCGAGGCGGGATAGTGCGGGTTCAGCATCGACCCTTTGGGGATGATGACTTTCAGCGGCTTAAGGCAGCCCGCATTCAGCGGAATCTCGTCATCGACCAGCGTGCGGAACACATACAGTACCGCCGCCATGCATACGGCGGATGGCGCGTTGAAGTTGTTGTCCAGCTGCGGCGAGGTGCCGGTGAAGTCAATTTCGGCGCTGCGCTCGTCCTTGTTCAGGCGCACGGCGACCTGGATCTGCGCGCCATTATCCAGCGGCAGGAGGAAGCTGCCGTTGCGCAGCGCGCCGATCACGCGGCGCACGGCTTCTTCGGCGTTGTCCTGCACATGTCCCATGTAGGCCCGCACTACACCGAGGCCGAAATGTTCGACCATCTTCAGCAGCTCTTCGGCGCCCTTCTGGTTGGCGGCGACCTGTGCGCGCAGGTCGGCCAGGTTCTGGTCGGGGTTGCGTGCCGGGTACCGTGCACCAGCCAGCAGTTCCCGCGTTTCCGCCTCACGGATGCTGCCGCTCGCCCCGTCCACCAACAGGAAGTTGCTGATCAGGACGCCCTCTTCTTCCACACTGCGCGAATCAGGTGGCATGGAGCCCGGTGTGGTGCCACCAATGTCTGCGTGGTGGCCGCGCGAGCCAACGTAGAACAGGATCTCCGTGCCTGCCTTGTTGAAAACGGGCGAAATCACCGTTACGTCGGGCAGGTGCGTGCCGCCGTTGTATGGATCGTTCAGCATGAAGACATCGCCGGGCCGCATCTTGCCTGCGTTCTCGCGCATCACGGTGCGGATGCTCTCGCCCATTGAGCCAAGGTGCACCGGCATGTGCGGCGCGTTGGCAATGAGGTTGCCGTCGGCATCGAAGATGGCGCAGCTGAAGTCCAGGCGCTCCTTGATGTTCACCGAGTACGCGGTATTCTGCAGGCGCAGGCCCATCTGGTTGGCGATGGACATGAACAGGTTGTTGAAGATCTCCAGCATGATGGGATCGGCTTCGGTTCCGATGGCCCGGCGTTCCGGCAGCGGCACTACTCGCGTCAGCACAAGGTCACCCTGATCCGTCGCCTGCGCACGCCAGCCTGGTTCCACAACCGTTGTCGCATTCGCTTCGGCGATAATCGCGGGACCATTTACGCATTCACCGGCTCGCAAGCTGTCACGCAAATAAAGTCCCGCATCCAGCCAGGCGCCGCCGCTATACATGCTGACCGTATGCTCTGCGCGCGCCTCGGGTCCGTGGCCTGCGGTCCCGCCATCGGCAGATATCGGCCCGGCGCTGCTTTGCCCGGAATGGCCGACTGCCTCGACCGAAACCGCTTCAACCACCAGGGCCTTGTGCGGCATGAGGAAGGAGAAGCGCTTGCGGTATGCCTGCTCGAACTCCACCTTCATCGCCGCCGCATCGCCATACTGGACCACAATCGCCGAATCCGTGCCTTCGTAGCGCAGGTGCACACGCGGCAGAAGCGTAATGCGTTCGTCCGGCACGCCCTGTGCGTGCAATTCGCCGCGGGCCTGCCCTCCAAGGATATCGAGCCGTGCGGCGAGATCGGCAGAATCGGCCAGGCGTGCCTCAACGGAGGCCTCGCGCATCACCGTCTGGTCTGCGAGCCCCATGCCGTATGCCGACAGCACGCCGGCCAGCGAATGAATGAACACGGTCTTCATGCCCAGGGCATCGGCAACCAGGCAGGCGTGCTGTCCGCCCGCGCCGCCGAAGCTCACCAGCGCGTATCCCGTGACGTCATGCCCGCGCTGCACGGAGATTTGCTTGATGGCGTTCGCCATATTGCCGACGGCGATTTCAATGAAACCTTCGGCTACCTGTTCCGGCGTTACGGCCTTGCCGCTGGCCGCACCGATATCCGATGCCATCGCCGCGAAGCCCGCACGTACCGCTTCCACATCAAGCGGCTGGTGGCCGTCCGCACCGAACACGCTCGGGAAGTGCCGGGGCTGGATTTTTCCCAGCATGACATTGCAGTCCGTAACCGCCAATGGCCCGCCACGGCGGTAGCTGGCCGGGCCGGGATTGGCGCCGGCGCTGTCCGGGCCTACCCGGAAGCGCGTGCCGTCAAAATGCAGTACAGAGCCGCCACCCGCTGCTACAGTGTGAATGCTCATCATCGGCGCACGCATGCGCACACCGGCTACCTGCGTCTCGAATTCGCGTTCAAACTCGCCCGCATAATGCGATACATCGGTCGACGTGCCGCCCATGTCGAATCCGATAATGCGGTGGAATCCCGCGCGTTCGGAGGCGCGCACCATGCCGACGATGCCGCCCGCAGGTCCGCTCAGGATGCTGTCTTTACCCTGGAAGGACCGCCCGTCCGTCAAGCCGCCATTGGACTGCATGAACTGCAGCGGAACGCCCGGCAGTTCAATCGCCACCTGCTCGACATAGCGCCGCAGCACAGGCGACAGGTAGGCATCGACCACCGTAGTGTCGCCGCGCGACACGAATTTCATCAGCGGGCTCACTTCGTGCGAGACCGATACCTGCGTAAAGCCAGTCTCACGCGCAATCTGCGCCACCGCCGCCTCGTGGGCACTATAGCGGTAGCCGTGCATGAATACGATCGCCACCGAACGCAGGCCGCGGCTGTACGCCGCCTGCAAAGCGCGGCGTGCGGCGCCGGCATTCAACGGCAGCACCACATCGCCGTGCGCGCCCATGCGCTCGTCGACCTCGATCACTTCGCTGTAGAGCAGCTCCGGCAACACGATATGGCGGTCGAACAGGCGTGGACGGTTCTGGTACGCGATGCGCAGCGCATCGCGGAAACCGCGCGTCACCAGCAGCAGCGTGGGTTCCCCTTTGCGCTCCAGCAGGGCATTCGTGGCCACCGTGGTGCCCATCTTGACGGCTTCCACCTGCGCGGCAGGAATCGCGTCGCCTGCCGCAATCCCCATCAGATGGCGAATGCCGGCGATGGCGGCATCACGGTACTGCTCCGGATTTTCCGACAGCAGCTTGTACGTTTGCAGCGCGCCATCAGGCCGCCGGGCCACAATGTCCGTGAAGGTACCGCCACGATCGATCCAGAATTGCCAGCGCATTGCGTCCCGTCCGAAAGCCAGAAAAAGCTATTGTAGACCGGAGTTGGTTCGATGCTAAAATTGCTCGTCTAATAACTGAACAGGGGTTGCGATCCGCTATGCACCCGCTCTATTCCGTCGCCGAGATTCGCGGCATTGAACACCTGGCTGCCCAGCGGCTGCCGGAGGGCGCGCTGATGCAGCGCGCCGGACAGGCGGGCGCCAACGCCGCGCTCGATTTGCTCCCGTTCTCGACCAGCCGCGCACGCGTGCTGGTGCTGGCCGGCCCCGGCAACAATGGCGGCGATGCGCTGGAAACGGCGGCGCACCTGGCCCACGCCGGCGCCCAGGTCACGCTCATGCACTTCGCGCCGAACGGCGAGCCGTCGCCGGAGCGTGCTGCGGCCCTGTTCCGGGCCCGCCATAGCGCGGTAACGTTCGCCGATCTCTCGCTGGCCGAGATTTCCGGCGGCGACTGGAGCCTTGTCATCGACGGCCTGTTCGGGATTGGTCTGAGCCGTCCGCTGGAAGGCGCCATGGCCATTCTGGTCAGCACCATCAACCAGCTGGGCTGCCCTCTCCTGGCCCTGGATGTGCCGAGCGGGCTCGATGCGGACAAGGGCTGTGTGATCGGCCCAAATGGCATTGCCGTACGCGCCACCCATACCGTGACCTTCATCGGCAACAAGCCCGGCCTGCACACCTGCGATGGCCGCGACCATGCGGGGCTGGTCCAGGTTAACAACCTCGACCTGGAAGCTTCACTGTTCCCCTCCTCGCGCACCCACCTGAACGACGTCAAGTTCTTCGCGCGGCATATCCACTCCCGCCGCCACAATTCGCACAAGGGCAGCTTCGGCAACGTGGCGGTGCTGGGCGGTGCAAACGGCATGGTCGGCGCCCCGGTGCTGGCGGGCCGCACCGCGCTGCTGACCGGCGCCGGCCGGGTTTACCTGTGCTTTGCAGGCGAGGCGCTGCCGTATGACAGCGGACAGCCGGAACTGATGTGCCGCTCGGCGCTGGGCTTCGATTTCGACAGTGCGATCGTGGTTGCGGGGCCCGGCCTGGGCACCAGCAGCGATTCGCGCGCGGTGCTTGCGCTTGCGGCATCGGGCGCACAGGCGCTGGTGCTGGATGCGGATGCGCTGAACATCATGTCCGAGGATTCCGCGCTATGCGATGCAATCGCCCAGCGCAGCGCAGAAACGGTGCTCACCCCGCACCCTCTGGAAGCGGCCCGCTTGCTCGGCGCTTCCGCTGCCTCGGTGCAGTCGGACCGGCTGCGTGCGGCCCGCGAGCTGGCATCGCGTTTCAAGGCCACCGTCGTACTCAAAGGCTCCGGAACCGTGCTGGCATCGCCGCGCGGCGACGTAGTCATCAACAATACCGGGAATCCCGGACTTGCCACCGCAGGCACCGGCGACGTGCTGGCCGGCCTGTGCGGCAGCCTGCTGGCGCAAGGCTGGCCTGGCTGGGAAGCGGCGCTGGCCGGCGTCTGGCTGCATGGCATGGCGGCCGATGTACTGGTAACGGAAGGCACCGGGCCAATCGGCCTCACCGCCAGCGAACTGGTGCCCGCGATCCGCGTGGCGCTCAACCGGATGGTCGAGCACCACGGCCGTTAAACCAGGCGGCCTGCCGCGATGGTGATGGTGCGGCCGCAGCGTGCCGCAATCGACGGGTCGTGCGTGACCAGCACCAGCGTGGAACCGCGTTCCCGGTTCAGCTCAAACATCAGCTGGATCACGGCTTCGCCGGTGGCGGCGTCGAGGCTGCCGGTCGGTTCGTCGGCCAGCAGCAGCGGCGGCTCGGTGACGAAGGCGCGCGCCAGCGCCACGCGCTGCTGCTCGCCGCCGGACAGGAATTTCGGATAGTGCTTCAAACGGCTGGACAGCCCAACGCGGCCCAGCATGGCCTCGGCCTTGGCGCGCGCATTGCCGTCTCCCGCCAGTTCCAGCGGCAGCATCACATTCTCCAACGCCGTGAGGTGGGCGAGCAGCTGGAAGGACTGGAACACGAAGCCCAGCTTTTCCTTGCGCAGCGCGGCACGGCCGTCCTCGTCCAGCGCGTAGATGTCGGCGCCGTCCAGGATCACTTTGCCGGTGCTGGGCGTATCGAGGCCGGCCAGCAGGCCGAGCAGGGTCGATTTGCCCGATCCGGAAGCGCCGACGATGGCGAGCGTCTCGGCCTTTTGCACTGTAAAATCCACGCTATGCAAAATGGTGAGCTCGCCGCTGGCATCGGCCACACGCTTGCTCAGCCCTGAGACGACGATTGCCGCCTGCGCGGCGCCGACGGGCGCCACGGATGGCATGGCGGGGGAATCGGGAATGAAATTGCTGGACGCTTTAGGAAAATCAGGCATGGTCTTATTCATCAGTTTGCGGAACCTCTCAGTAGCGCTGCTCGCTATGCTCAGCTGGAGCGTCAGCGCGAGCGCCTATTCTGCCCCAAAAACCGTGCTCGTGGTGGGCGATAGCCTGTCGGCCGAATATGGTATCGCGCGCGGCGCGGGCTGGGTGGCGCTGGCGGAGCAGAAACTCAAGGCGCAGAAAATGGATGTCAACGTGGTCAACGCCAGTGTGAGCGGCGAAACCACCAGCGGCGGGCGCACGCGCCTGCCGCAGCTGCTGGCGAAGCACAAACCGGATATCGTGGTGATTGAACTGGGCGCCAACGATGGCCTGCGCGGCCTGCCTGTCGCCGCCGCCGACTCCAATCTGCGCGCCATGGTCGACACGGCGAAGAAGGCCGGCGCCCGGGTGCTGCTGGTCGGTATCCGCATTCCGCCGAACTATGGCCGCGATTATTCGGAGAAGTTCTTTGCCATGTATGACACCATCAGCAAGGCCGCCAAGGTGCCGCTGGCGCCCTTCATGCTCGAAGGCGTGGTCACGCACCCGGAACTGTTCCAGCAGGACCGCCTCCATCCTCTGGCGGAGGCGCATCCGATTATCCTTGCTAATATCTGGCCTCATCTCCTCGCGATTGTGAAAGCAAAATGAAGTATCCAGAAATCCTGCGTATCGAAGACGTGCTGGCGCGGCTTGACGAATTCGACACCATCATCGATGCGCGCAGCGAGTCCGAATATGCGCTGGACCACCTGCCGAACGCGATCAACTGCCCGGTGCTCGACGACCAGCAGCGCATCCGGGTCGGCACCTTGTACAAGCAAGCCAGCGCCTTCGAGGCGAAGAAGATCGGCGCGGCGCTGGTGGCGCGCAATATTGGCGACCATATCGAGGCGCTGTGGCTCGGCAAGCCGCGCGAGTGGAAACCCCTGGTCTATTGCTGGCGCGGAGGGAACCGCAGCGGTTCGATGGCAACCGTGCTGGCCAAGATCGGCTGGCCCGTGGTGCAGCTGGAAGGCGGCTACAAGGCGTTCCGCAACCAGGTCAACCTGGACCTGGAAAAAACGCCCCAGCTGGACTTCCGCGTGATCTGCGGCACCACCGGCAGCGGCAAGACGCGCCTGCTCGATACGCTGGAATCCATCGGCGCGCAGGTGCTGGACCTGGAACAGCTGGCGGCGCACCGCGGCTCGGTGCTGGGCAATATTCCCTGCCAGCCGCAGCCCTCGCAGAAGGCGTTTGAAACCTCGATCTGGGACCGCCTGCGCCGCTTCGATCCGTCGCAGCCGGTGTTCGTGGAGTCGGAGAGCAAGAAGGTAGGCTCGCTGCGTGTGCCGGCGGCGCTGATGGACCGCATGCGCGCGTCCCCTTGCGTGGCGATGCAGGTGTCGCGCGCTGAACGCGTGAAGCTGCTGATCGAGGATTACCAGCATTTTGCGTGCAATGCGCCTGCGCTGAATGCCCAGCTGGACTACCTCACGCCGCTGCACGGACGCGAGAAGATTGCGAAGTGGCAGGAGATGTCCTCCGCCGGCGAAATGCCGGAGCTGGTGGATCAGCTGCTGGTGGATCATTACGATCCGGCTTATCTGAAATCGATCGACAAGAATTTCCAGCAGTTTGGCAAGGCAGTGCAAGTCGAGCTGGCGGATATTTCGCCCGCGTCGTTCCTCGCCGCAGCCCGCAAGCTTCACTCACAATAAACCGGGTCTGACCCCAATTAACAAAAAGCCGCCTCCGGGCGGCTTTTTTGCTGGGGCGAAGAGAATTATTTGGCTTCTTCGGTCTTCGCGGTCAGCGATGGACGCAGCATCTTCACTTTGGCCTTGGCCTTCAGCGATTCCACGTAGCCGTACATTTCCTGCTGCGAGATGATGTTGCCGATCTGTTCCTGCTCGGCCTTGCGGCGCGCTTCGTCCTGCTGCGCAGGCTGGTGCACCTTGCCGATGCGGTACAGGCCATAGCCCTGGCCCGGCAGGTCCACGCCAACATAGGCCGGCAGCTTGCTCACGTCGGCCTTCAGCACGGCCAGCGCAGCGGCCTGGTTGATGCCTTCCACTTTCGAGCGCGAGATGGATTTCACTTCGCCGAAGCCTTCGGTATTGCCATCCTTCTTCGCTGCGGCCAGTTTCGCTTCGCCGGCCTTGCGGGCCATGGACAGCGCTTCTTCCATCGTCACGCGCTGGCGGATCGCCGCGTCGACTTCGGCCAGCGGACGCTTGGATGCAGGCTTGTATTCAACGATGCGGCCTGCAATCAGCGTGCTCGGTGCGATTTCAACGGCTTCGGTGTTGCGCTTGTTCTTCAGCGAATCTTCCGAGAACAACGCGGTCAGGAACTTGGCGTTGTTGAACGGCGCAGCGCCCAGCATCGGCGACGGCGTGCGGCTCAGGCCAGCGGCAGATTCGATCTTCAGGCCGGTTTTGTCCGCAGCCGGCTTCAGGCTGTCAGCCTGTTCGTACACAGTGTTGGAGAAGGCTTCGGCCATTTCGGAATACTTCTTCGCTGCCTTCTGCTTTTTCAGGTCCGCAGCAATGTCGCCCTTCACTTCGTCCAGCGGCTTGGTGGTGGCCGCTTTCAGTTCGGTCACGGTCAGCACGTGATAGCCGAATTCGGATTCCACCGGCGTGCTGATGTCGCCCTGCTTCAGCGCGAAGATCGCGTCTTCCACAGCCTTCGGCAGCGCGCCCTTCTCGATCACGTTCAGGTCGCCGCCCAGTTCAGCGGATGCCGGATCTTCCGACTTGGCCTTGGCCACGGCAGCGAAGGTTGCCGGCGCCTTGCGCACTTCGGCGGCAATCGCGTCGGCCTTGGCCTTGGCGGCGGCCTTCTGCGCTGCGGTAGCGTCCTTGTTCACGGCCACCAGGATATGGCTGGCGCGGCGGGTCTCCGGCGCGGTGAAGCGCGCGGCGTTCGACTTGTAGTAGGCGGCGACTTCTTCGTCGCTCACCGTTACCTGCGCCGCAACCGCGTCGGCGTTCAGCAGCAGGTATTCGATTTTCGCCTGTTCAGGCAGTTCGAACAGCTTCGGGTTCTTGTCGTAGAACGCCTTCACCATCTCGTCGGTGACTTTCACCTGCGGCAGGAATTCGCTGATCGGCAGCACCAGTTCCTGCACGTCGCGTTCCTGCGCGCCGATGTCCGAAATCATTTTGGACACGGTGCGCGGCGCGAAGCCGGAGCTCTCGATGCCCGAGGTCAGCTGCTGGAAAGCCAGCTCCTGGCGCACGCGCGCTTCGTACATCTGCGGCGTCATGCCCTGGGCAGCGAGCAGCGCCTGGTAGCGCTCCATGTCGAAGGAGCCGTCGGCCTTGGTCAGGCCCTGGCCGAGGATGTATTTCTGCAGTGCCGCGTCGCCGATGGTCATGTGCGAACGGATCACTTCCGCATTGATCGAGCGCTCGGCGACCAGCGTTTCCAGGATGTTCTGTTTGAACTCGGGCGTGTCGAACAGCTTCTGGTCGTATTGCTGGCCCATGCGCTGGCGCAGGTTGTCCAGCTGGCGGCGCTGAGCGGCTTCCCAATCCTGCTGCGACAGCGTTTTGCCGTCGATCTTGGCGACGGCGGTTGCGCTGTCGTCAAACGACTGATAACCGCTCACGCCCACGAAGACGAAAGACGGGACGATCACGATCGCCAGAAGAATCTGCATCAGCTTTTGATGCGTGCGGATATATTCAAACATGTTCAGCCAGTTCCGGTGTGTGGATCTCTTCAAGAAAAAAGGCGAACCTTATGTTCGCCCTCTTTCAGCTCACGCGATTTTACAGTGCACTTTTCACTATAGCAAGGATGTACGGGGAAGGCGCAAAAGAAAAACCCCGCAGTCATTTCTGGCTGCGGGGTATCTGTTCTGGCGGAGCGGACGGGGCTCGAACCCGCGACCCCCGGCGTGACAGGCCGGTATTCTAACCAACTGAACTACCGCTCCTGGTTAGACGTTTCGTTGTATTTGCTGGCGGAGCGGACGGGGCTCGAACCCGCGACCCCCGGCGTGACAGGCCGGTATTCTAACCAACTGAACTACCGCTCCTGCAAATACAAGGTACTACGTGCTCCGGTTTAACTGGTGGGCGCTGAGAGGGTCGAACTCCCGACCTAATCCTTGTAAGGGATCCGCTCTACCAACTGAGCTAAGCGCCCGTTAAACCGGCCTGGTGAGCTGTCAAGCTCACCGAAGTCCGTTAGTTTACAGCATCTTTCAGCGCTTTACCAGCTTTAAATTTCGGTACTTTCGCTGCTTCGATGGTGATCTCTTCCTTGGTGCGTGGGTTGCGGCCGGTACGGGCTGCGCGCTCGCTCACCATGAAGGTGCCAAAACCGACCAGGGTGACGCTGTCGTTCTTGGCCAGAGTAGTGGTAACGCCATCGATCATTGCGTCCAGCGCGCGTGCTGCTGCCGCTTTCGAAATGTCTGCGGAAGTAGCGATATGGTCGATCAATTCAGTCTTGTTCACAAGCAGTCCCCGTCACAAAGGTTTATATCGTTTATACCGTTTTTGTGCCTGATTAACAGGCAGTAAAAAAGGGCAGAGAAAATCTCAGGCGGTATTAAACAGGCCACGATCACTTTGTGTCAAGGTTTCACACAGAGAAAACACGGAGAAAAATAAAAACAGGCGCCCGAAAGCGCCTGTTTTGTTTGCTGCGGATAAAGACTGCTTAGTGTTTTACCACCTCGCTCTGGCCTTCCGGCTTCGCCACCGCGGCCGCCACGGCTTCCACCGCAGGCGTTTCCACGATCGGCTCCGGCTGGCGTTCCAGCGCCACTTCCAGCACCTTGTCGATCCAGCGCACCGGCACGATTTCCAGCTTGTTCTTCACATTGTCCGGAATCTCGGCCAGGTCCTTCACGTTCTGCTCGGGAATCAGCACCGTCTTGATGCCGCCGCGATGCGCCGCCAGCAGCTTCTCTTTCAGGCCGCCGATCGGCAGCACTTCGCCACGCAGCGTGATCTCGCCCGTCATCGCCACGTCGGCCCGCACAGGAATGCCCGTGAACACGGACACCATGGCGGTCGTCATCGCGATACCTGCCGAAGGACCATCCTTCGGCGTCGCGCCTTCCGGCACGTGGATGTGGATGTCGGTCTTCTCGAACTGCTCCGGCTTGATGCCGAGGCGCGAGGCGCGGCTGCGCACCACGGTGCGGGCTGCCTCGATCGATTCCTTCATCACGTCGCCCAGCGTACCGGTTCGGATCACATTGCCCTTGCCCGGCATCGTCACGGATTCGATGGTCAGCAGGTCGCCGCCCACTTCGGTCCATGCGAGGCCGACAACCTGGCCAACCTGGTTCTCCTTCTCGGCCACGCCGAAGTCGTAGCGGCGCACGCCCAGGAACTTGTCCAGGTTTTTCGGCGTGACGGTCACTTTCTTTTCCGACTTCTTCAGCAGCAGCATCTTCACGACCTTGCGGCAGATCTTCGACACTTCGCGTTCCAGCGAGCGCACGCCGGCTTCACGGGTGTAGTAGCGGATGATGTCGCGCACGGCCGCTTCGCTCACCGCGATCTCGCCTTCTTTCAGACCGTTGTTCTTGATCTGTTTCGGCAGCAGGTAGCGCAGCGCGATGCTGGTTTTCTCGTCTTCCGTGTAACCCGACAGGCGGATCACTTCCATCCGGTCCAGCAGCGCCGGCGGGATGTTGTAGGAGTTCGAGGTGGCCACGAACATCACGTCCGACAGGTCGAAGTCCACTTCGATGTAGTGGTCGCTGAAGGTGTGGTTCTGTTCCGGATCCAGCACTTCCAGCAGGGCCGACGATGGATCGCCGCGGAAGTCCGCACCCATCTTGTCGATTTCGTCCAGCAGGAACAGCGGATTGCGCACGCCGACCTTGGCCAGCGACTGCAGCACCTTGCCCGGCATGGAGCCGATATAGGTGCGGCGGTGGCCGCGGATCTCGGCTTCATCGCGCACGCCGCCCAGCGCCATGCGCACGAACTTGCGGTTCGTGGCGCGGGCAATGGACTGGCCCAGCGAGGTTTTACCCACGCCTGGTGGGCCCACGAAGCACAGGATCGGCGCTTTCAGCTTGTCCACGCGCTGCTGCACCGCGAGGTATTCCAGGATGCGTTCCTTGATCTTGTCCAGGCCGTAGTGATCGGCTTCCAGCACCTTCTCGGCATTGGCCAGGTCGTTGTTGACCTTGGACTTTTTCTTCCACGGCAGCGACACCAGGGTGTCGATGTAGTTGCGCACCACGGTGGCTTCGGCCGACATCGGCGACATCAGCTTCAGCTTCTTCAGCTCGGCCTGGGCCTTTTCCAGCGCTTCCTTCGGCATCTTGGCGGCGGCTACCTTCTTCTCGAGTTCGTCGAGATCGGCGCCCTCTTCGCCTTCGCCCAGCTCTTTCTGGATCGCCTTGACCTGTTCGTTCAGGTAGTACTCGCGCTGCGACTTCTCCATCTGGCGCTTGACGCGGCCACGGATGCGCTTTTCCACCTGCAGGATGTCGAGTTCGCCTTCCAGCTGGCCGAGCAGGTGCTCAAGACGCTTGGCGACGTTGAAGATCTCCAGGATCACCTGTTTCTGTTCCAGCTTCAGCGGCAGGTGCGCGGCCACGGTATCGGCCAGGCGGCCGGCATCGTCGATGCCGGACAGCGATGCCAGGATCTCGGGCGGGATCTTCTTGTTCAGTTTTACGTACTGGTCGAACTGCTGCACGATGGCGCGGCGCATGGCTTCGATTTCGGAATCGTCGCCGATTTCCGATTCGAGCGGCACCAGGTCAGCCACAAAGTGCGTTGGCGAGTCCGTGATCTTGCGGATGCGCGCGCGCTGGGAACCCTCGACCAGCACCTTTACGGTGCCGTCCGGCAGTTTCAGCATCTGGAGGATATTCGCGACGCAGCCGATTTCATAAATATCGGTTGGAGAAGGTTCGTCCTTGGCAGCAGCTTTCTGTGCGGCAAGCATAATGCTCTTGCCCTGCTCCATTGCGGCTTCCAGCGCCTTGATCGATTTTGGGCGACCGACGAACAGAGGTATCACCATATGCGGGAAAACGACGACATCCCGTAAAGGCAACAACGGCAGTTGAGTCTGCTCAGTTAATTTGGAAGTTGTCATGGCGTACCTTATGTAAAAGCATGTTCATGATGTAGGCATTTAATGCCGAATCACAAGACCCCTAAAGCCCTGAAATAAATACGGCTTTAGTGCTATAAAAAAAGGCAGGCTCTTTTAATGAAAAAAAGCCACGCACGGCCTGCGCCGCGAGTGGCTTTTCGATTGAAGCCTGCTTCTCTTATTGGTTTTGATTGTACTGCCTTGCCCCACGGATTCAAAACGAATTTTGCGGGAGTGTGCAACCCTTAATTAGTTTTCACCTGACGCTTTGGCAGGTTCCTGGTAAATCAGCAAAGGTTTCGCGCCGCTGGTAATCGTATTCTCGTCGATCACCACCTTGGTCACGTTCTGCTGGTTCGGCAGGTCGTACATCACGTCCAGCAGCGCATGCTCCAGGATGGAACGCAGGCCGCGCGCGCCGGTCTTGCGGGCCAGCGCCTTGCGGGCGATGGCATGCAGTGCGGCCGGGCGGATTTCCAGCTCCGCGCCTTCCATTTCCAGCAGCTTCGAGTATTGCTTGATCAGCGCATTCTTCGGCTCCACCAGGATCTGGATCAGCGCCTCTTCGGTCAGCTCGGCCAGGGTGGCGACCACCGGCAGGCGGCCCACCAGTTCCGGAATCAGGCCGAACTTGATCAGGTCTTCCGGTTCCGCGTCCATCAGGATCTCGCTGGCAGCGCGCTGCTCCTGCGATTTGACGATGGCCGAGAAGCCGATGCCGCTCTTTTCCGAGCGGTTGGAGATGATCTTGGCCAGGCCGTCGAAGGCGCCGCCGCAGATGAACATGATGTTCGTGGTGTCGATCTGCACGAAGTCCTGGTTCGGGTGCTTGCGGCCGCCCTGCGGCGGCACCGAGGCCATGGTGCCCTCGATCAGCTTCAGCAGCGCCTGCTGCACGCCCTCGCCCGACACGTCGCGGGTGATGGACGGGTTGTCCGACTTGCGGGAAATCTTGTCGATCTCGTCGATATAAACGATGCCGCGTTGAGCTTTCTCAACATCGTAGTTGCAGCTCTGCAACAGTTTCTGGATGATGTTCTCAACGTCCTCGCCCACATAGCCGGCTTCCGTCAGCGTGGTGGCGTCGGCGATCACGAAAGGCACGTTCAGCATGCGGGCCAGGGTCTGCGCCAGCAGGGTCTTGCCGGAGCCGGTCGGGCCCACCAGCAGGATATTGGATTTCGCCAGTTCGACGTCATCCTTCTTGCCCAGGTGCTTGAGGCGCTTGTAGTGGTTGTACACGGCCACGGACAGGATGCGCTTGGCAGTCTGCTGGCCGATGACATACTGGTTCAGCAGTTCCGCGATTTCATGCGGCGTCGGCAGGTCCGACTTGGCGCCCGTGACAGATTCGATGCTGGAGGTTTCATCGCGGATGATGTCATTGCACAGGTCAATGCATTCGTCGCAGATGAAGACCGACGGACCGGCGATGAGCTTCTTCACCTCATGCTGGCTCTTGCCGCAGAACGAGCAATACAGGAGTTTTTCGCCGCTGGAGGATTTTTTCTCTGACATGGGACGGTATCGTTAGTTGCTATCAGTAAAACTTTTGCACTGTACAGAGGAAACATTCCCTCTACATAGGCACCATGCTACCCGATTTGAATGCAAAACGCCCGGAACGTTGTAGCGTCCGGGCGCTTTTTGTCACAGATGAGGCTGGGACAGATCAGGCACGGGTGGTCAGCACCTTGTCAATCAGGCCATACTCGGCTGCTTCGTCGCCGGACATGAAGCGGTCGCGGTCGGTGTCCTTGGCAATCTGCTCGATGGACTGGCCGGTGCGTTCCGCCAGGATGCTGTTCAGGCGATGGCGCAGGTAGAGGATTTCCTTGGCCTGGATTTCGATGTCCGAGGCCTGGCCCTGGGAGCCGCCCGAGGGCTGGTGAATCATGATGCGGGAGTTCGGCAGCGAGAAACGCTTGCCCTTCGCGCCGGCAGCCAGCAGGAAGGCGCCCATCGAAGCCGCCATGCCGGTGCACAGGGTCGACACGTCCGGCTTGATGAACTGCATGGTATCGAAGATGGCGAGGCCGGCCGAAACCGAGCCGCCCGGCGAGTTGATGTACAGGGAAATGTCCTTGTCAGGATTTTCACTTTCCAGGAACAGCAGCTGCGCCACGATCAGGTTGGCCATCTGGTCATTGACCGGGCCCACCATGAAGATCACGCGCTCTTTCAGCAGGCGCGAGTAGATGTCATAGGAGCGCTCGCCACGGCCGCTCTGTTCGATGACCATCGGCACCAGGCCGAGCATTTCGGTGTCGAGTGCCGGATTACGGTTCATTCCAGTCATTCCTTTTCCTTGTGAAGCAGCGCCGGACACCGCCGGCGCTGGAATACGCAAACCTTATGCCTGCGCTGCACTGCCCATCAGCTCGTCGAAAGGAATCTCTTTCGCGGTCGTCTTGGCCAGGCCCAGGACATAAGTAACGACGTTTTCTTCCAATACAAGAGCTTCCACTTCGCCCAGGCGGCGGCGGTCGCTGTAGTAGTACTTCAGCACTTCGCGCGGATCTTCGTAGCTCTGCGCGAAATCTTCCACCTGCGCCTTGACCTGCTCAGGGGTTGCCTGCAGGTTGTTGTCGCCAACCAGCTGGGACAGGATCAGGCCCAGGCGCACGCGGCGCTCGGCTTTGTCCTTGAACAGCTCTGGAGGGAATGGTACATCTTTTACGTTCATGCCGCGGGCGGCCATGTCCTGGCGGGTCATTTCGGCCAGGCGCTCGGTGTCCTGGGCTACCAGGGCTTGCGGCACGTCCAGGGTGGCGGTCTTCACCAGCGCATCCATCACGGCTTCCTTGTTGCGCGCTTTCACGCGGCCGGCCACTTCACGCTCCAGGTTGACCTTGATGTCTTCGCGCATTTTGGCCAGGTCGCCGTTTTCCACGCCCAGCGATTTGGCGAACTCGGCGTCCACTTCCGGCAGGTGGGCCCACTCCAGCTTCTGCAGGGTGATGGTGAACTCGGCGGTTTTGCCGGCCACGTCCTTGCCGTGGTAGTCCTCAGGGAAAGCCAGCGGGAAGGTCTTGGACTCGCCCACTTTCAGGCCCACGGTGGCGGCTTCGAATTCCGGCAGCATGCGGCCTTCGCCCAGCACGAAGGCGTAGCCGTCGGCTTTACCGCCCGGGAATTCCACGCCGTCGATCTTGCCCACGAAGTCCACGGTCACGCGGTCGCCGTTGGCAGCGATAGCCTCGCCGCCGTCGCCGTGCTCGCCGGCTTCGCCCTTGGTGTGGAAGTGCACACGCTGCTTGCGCAGGATGTCGATGGTCTTGTCGATTTCGGCGTCGGTAACAGTGGACTTCACGGTCTCGATGTCAACCTTGGTCAGGTCGCCGATTTCGACTTCAGGATACACCTCGAAGGTGGCGTCGAAGGCCAGCTGGCCTTCAGCGGAATCCTGCTTCGGTTCGATTTTCGGGAAACCGGCGACGCGCAGGTTGTTCTCGTTGGCGGCGTCGTTGAAAGCGCGGCCGACTTTGTCGTTCAGCACTTCGGTTTCGATTTGGTAGCCGTATTGCGCAGCAACCATCTTCATTGGCACTTTGCCTGGACGGAAGCCTGGCGCACGGGCGCTGCGGGCTTGCACTTTCAGGCGCTTCTCCACTTCGGTGCGGACATCCGACAGCGGGAAGGAGATGGTCATGCGACGTTCAAGTTTGCCCAGGGTTTCGACTGCAGTTGCCATGTAAAAATCGTCCAATGAAATA
This sequence comes from Pseudoduganella rhizocola, assembly GCF_045984285.3. Classification (NCBI taxonomy): domain Bacteria; kingdom Pseudomonadati; phylum Pseudomonadota; class Betaproteobacteria; order Burkholderiales; family Oxalobacteraceae; genus Pseudoduganella; species Pseudoduganella rhizocola. The sequence continues at coordinate 258,425 of NZ_JBJQIK030000003.1, read as the reverse complement.
AGAATACTGTTGGTGCGAGGAGGGGGACTCGAACCCCCACACCATTGCTGGCGTCAGGACCTAAACCTGGTGCGTCTACCAATTTCGCCATCCTCGCGGCGTATTTGCACAAAAGCAAAGGGCGACCATTAAGTGAAAACGGGTCGCCCTACCCTGTTTACAAACAGGGGCTTTCAACTTCAACGCGGTATTTTACTGTGTTTTTCCTCAGCGGGGAGGTTTTTTTGACTGAACCACAACATTCGCCGCCTGGAGTTTGCCGCCGAACAGGCGGGCCGGTTTGAACAGTGCCCCTTCCCCCTCTTTCAAAGGCGGATTATCAGGATCGGCCAGCGCTGCAGCAGTGATTGCTGCATCCTCTTCCTCAGTAGGCCAGACCGCAGACCGCATCAGCTCCCGGCGCAACTCTGCTCGTTGCGCATCATCAAGCTCACGCTCGGTTTGCGGTTTCATTTGATCAGTAGTTCTCTTCATATTCCCGGTACTCACGACGACTTGCCTTACGGAGGCTAATTATCCGCCTTAGATTGTTCCGATCCACATAAACGACCGCATAGAGCAGGCCTTCAATGAAACCAAGCACCTTGTATCTGTCTTCCCCATAGTCGTCGCGGTCGTCCAGCTTTTCCAGTACTGCCGCCCAGTTTATCCGGGCGGCTACGGCGAGCGAGATGCCATGCCGCTGCACATTAGCGCGATCCTTCGCTGCATCGTATGCGATGTCCATATCATTATGGACCTATTGCGGGAGCTGGCAAGTGGGCGGATGCATGCGGGACCATGGGTAGCCGTTGTTCAGGCTACCTATGAGATCACCGCACGCGAGCGACAGGATTGTCGCGGAACAAACTCAGGCGGGCTTTTTGACGCGGAACCAGGCGGCGTAGAGGGCCGGCAGGAACAGCAGCGTCAACGCGGTGGCGAGCACCAGGCCGCCCATGATGGCCACCGCCATCGGCCCCCAGAACACGGAGCGTGAGAGCGGGATCATGGCCAGCGCGGCGGCCGCGGCCGTCAGCAGGATCGGGCGGCAGCGGCGCACCGCGGACTCCACGATCGCATCCCAGGCCGAGTGCCCCGCCGCGATGTCCTGCTCGATCTGGTCGACCAGGATCACCGAGTTCCGGATGATCATGCCGAACAGCGCGATGATGCCGAGGTTGGCCACGAAGCCCAGCGGACGTCCCAGCAAGAGCAGCGCAAACGCGGCGCCCGCCACGCCCAGCGGACCGGTGAGGAAGACCAGCAGCGAACGCGAGAAGCTATGCAGCTGCAGCATCAGCAAGGTGAAGATAATGAACAGGGCGAGCGGCAAGTTGGCCGCAATCGAGGCTTCGGCCTCCGCGCTGTCCGATGCGGCGCCCTTCACCTTGATGCGGTAGCCCGGCGGCAGCTTGGCGCGCAGGTCGGCCAGTTTCGCGTTTACCTGGTCGGATACGGTCGGGCCCTGGATGCCCTCCACTACGTCCGACTGCACGGTGATCGCCCATTCGCGGCCCAAACGCCACACCACACCGGGCTCCCAAACGAAGTGCACGCGCGCCAGCTGCGAGATCGGCACCGACTTGCCGCTGGCGGTCGGAATGTTCGTGTTGTTCAGCACCGAGATCGTGGCGCGCTCGTCCAGCGGCTGGCGCACCTGGATATCGATCAGGCGGATGCCTTCGCGGAACTGGCCGATCGGCGTGCCGGACAGGATGGTGTTGGCGGCCCGCATCACGGTCTGCGAAGTCACGCCAAGCGCGCGCATGCGGTCCTGGTCCAGGTCGAGGCGCAACACCTTCACCGACTCGTTCCAGTTGTCGTTCACGCCCACGGTATTCGGGTTGGCGCGCATGATGTCCTTCACCTGGTCGGCGATATGGCGCACCTGCTCCACCTCGGTGCCGGTCACGCGGAACTGCACCGGATACGGCACCGGCGGACCATTAGGCAGCAGCTTTACGCGGCCGCGCACTTCCGGGAAGCCGGTCTTGAAGGCCTGCGTGATCTTCTGGCGCAACTCCTCGCGCGCTTTCAGGTCCTTCGGCAGCACCACGATCTGCGATACGTTCGTCTGCGGGAAAATCTGGTCCAGCGGCAGGTAGAAGCGCGGGCTGCCGGTGCCCACATAGCTGGTCACGCTCACCACGCCCGGCTGCTGGCGGATGAAGGCCTCGAACTTCTTCACCTGCGCCTCATTGGCCTTGAAGGCAGTGCCTTCCGGAGACCACATCTCCACCATCAGCTCCGGACGGCTGGAATCGGGAAAGAACTGCTTCTCGATGAAGTTGAAGCCGTAGATGCCGAGCGCGAAGACCAGCATGGTCAGGGCAATGGTCGTTTTGCGGAACTCAACGCACCACGTTACCAGGCGGCGGAAGCGCATGTAGCCGGGGGTGTCGAACAGTTCGTGGCCATGCTCGCCTTCCGCGTGCGGCTTCACTTTCAGCAGCAGATAGCCGATATAGGGCGTGAATACCACCGCCACGAACCAGGACATGATCAGCGCAATCGCGTTCACCGAGAACAGCGAGAAGGTGTATTCGCCGGCGGCCGATTTGGCGAGGCCGATCGGCACAAAGCCCGCCACGGTAATCAGCGTGCCGGTCAGCATCGGCATGGCCGTGGAGGTATAGGCAAACGTGGCCGCCTCGAAGCGGGACATGCCCTCCTCCATCTTCCGCACCATCATTTCAACGGCAATGATCGCATCGTCCACCAGCAGGCCGAGGGCGATGATCAGCGCACCGAGCGAGATCTTGTGCAGGTCGATATCCAGCATGCGCATGAACAGGAACGTCACGGCCAGCACCAGCGGGATGGTGAGCGCCACCACCAGGCCGGGGCGCACGTCCAGGCGCAGCCTGGGTTTGGTATGCAGGCCGAGCGCAACGAAGCTCACCGCCAGCACGATCAGCACCGCCTCAATCAGCGTATGCACGAACTCACCGACCGATGCGGTAACGGCCTGCGGCTGGTCGGACACGCGCTCAAGCTCGATCCCCACCGGCAGCTTGCGCTTCAGGTCCGAGACAGTCGCTTCCAGCGCTTTGCCCATCTCGATGATGTTTCCGCCCTTTTCCATCGACACGCCAAGGCCGATGACTTCCTTGCCATTGAAGCGCATCTTGTCGCCGGGCGGATCCTGGTATTCGCGCTTGACGGTAGCGAAATCGCCGAGGCGGAAGGTGGTGCCATTGGCGCGCAGCTCGAGGTCTTCCAGATCCTTGACCGTCTTGAGCGCGCCAGTGACACGCACCTGCAGGTTATCAGTCGGCGTTACCAGCACGCCGGTGGATTGCACCGTATTCTGCGCCGCGATCTGGTTAACAATCTGCTCGAAAGGCACACCGAGCTGGGCGAACTTCTGGTGCGAGAACTCAATATTGATCTTCTCGTCCTGCACGCCGAACAGTTCAACCTTGGATACCTTGCCGACGCTGAGGAGCTGCTGGCGCACGAAGTCCGCATAATCCTTCATCTCCGCGTAAGTGAAGCCATCGCCGGAGAGTGCGAAGATGGAGCCGTAGGTATCGCCGAATTCGTCGTTGAACATCGGGCCGATCACACCTTGCGGCAGCGTGGCCTTGATATCGCCGATCTTCTTGCGCACCTGGTACCAGGACGCCGAGGTCTCTTTCGGCGGCGTGGACTCCCTCAGGCTGATGAGCACCAGGGTCTGGCCGGGCTTGGAATAGCTGCTGATCTCATTCACATAAGGGACTTCCTGCAGCTTCTTCTCCAGTTTGTCCGTCACCTGGTCGGCCATCTGCAGCGCCGTGGCGCCGGGCCAGAAGGCCTGCACCACCATCACGCGGAAGGTGAACGGCGGATCTTCGTCCTGCCCCAGATTCTTATAACTGAGCATGCCGCCGATGAGGATCACGGCGATCAGGTAGCGCGCGAGCGGAATATGTTCCAGCGCCCAGCGCGAGAGGTTGAAGCCTTTCATTGAGCGGCCTCCGCGCCCAGGATCTTCACTTTCTGCCCCGGCTTCAGCATATGCACGCCGGCCGTCACCACGGTCTGGCCGGGCTTCACGCCGCTGCCCAGCACCAGCTCATTGCCGGCGGCGCCGGCAACGGTGACAGGCACCAGCTTCGCGACGCCGTTTTCAACCGCCCACACCGACGTAGCGCCCTTCTCATGGAACAGCGCGGTCAGCGGCACCTTGATCTGCGGCTGCGCAGTCTTCGAGGAGAAGGAAACCACGGCGGTCATGCCCAGCTTCGCCTCCGCCAGTTCCTGCGGAATGGTGACTTTGAAGGTATAGGTGCGGGTCGCCGGGTCGGCCACCGGCGAAACTTCGCGGATCTTGCCGGGCACCGCGCGCTGGGGATCCGCCCACAGGCGTACCTGCACATCGCTGATCTTGCGCAGCTCATCGACCCGGCCTTCCGGCACGCCGATCACGACTTCCTTCTCGTCCGTGCGCGCCACGCCGACCACCGGCGTACCGGCGGCAACCACCTGCCCCACTTCCGCGCTGACGCTCGTCACTACGCCGTCGATATCAGCCACCAGGGCGGAATATCCGGCCTGGTTCGACTGGCCGCGATAAGCTGCCTGCGCGGAATCCACCGTGGCCTGCGCCGCCTTGTAGGCCGACTCCTTACTATCCAATACGGTCTGGCTGACGAAATTCTGGGTCTTCAGGTCCTGGTAGCGCTTCAATTCGGCGCGCGCGAAGTCGCGGTTGGTTTCGGCGGCACGCAGGGAAGCCAAAGCCTGGGCCTGCGAGAGCTTCAGATCCTGCGGATCCAGCTGCATCAGCACCTGGCCGCGCTTGACCACGGTGCCTGTGTCCACCTTGCGCGAAACGATTTTGCCGCCGACCCGGAAGCCCAGGCGCGACTCCACGCGCGGCCGCACCTCGCCGGAGAACTCGGCATTCACGTCGATATCGCTGCTCTTGAGCACAATCGCGCGCACGGGACGGATATCCTCCGTCTTTTCGGCGGGCCTGGAGCAGGCCGCAAGCAGCGCCGCCATGCCGAAAAGTGTGACTAAAGTGAGACGGTGCGGGGTTTTCGGGTCATACACGGTATTTTTCCTTCGTTAAGGCCACAGCCGAATTGCAGTAGTGCCAGATTGCCACTATGATTGCGTGCTGAAAATTAAATGACTTTCCGTTAAGTTAGAAAATTATAGACAAGTAACAACCATTTGAAAATGACTTTTGCGTCATTTATTTGAGATTGCTGCCTCCATGCCCGTCGAGCACTACGAAAATTTCCCGGTTGCGTCCTACCTCCTGCCTCGCCGCCTGATCCCGGCGGTGGAGGCGATTTACGCCTTTGCGCGCAGCGCCGACGATATTGCGGACGAAGGCGATGACGGCCCGGAGCTGCGCCTGGCAGGGCTGGCCGCCTATGACATGGAGCTGGACCGCATCGAACGCGGCGAGGCCAGCGCGGACCCGATGTTCCAGCGCCTGGCTGGCGTGATCGCGCAGTACGAACTGCCGCTCAAGCCCTTCCGCGACCTGTTGTCGGCCTTCCGGCAGGACATCACCGTGCAGCGTTATACGACCTACAACGACCTGCTGGACTACTGCGCGCGTTCGGCCAATCCAGTGGGCTACCTGATGCTCTGCCTTTACGGCGCGGCGGACGAAGACAACGTGCGCGACTCGAATGCCATCTGTTCCGCGCTCCAGATCATCAACTTCCTGCAGGACGTGGCGATCGACGAAACCAAGGAACGCATCTACATTCCGATGGAAGACCTGGCCCGCTTTGCCGTGCCGCCCGCAGCCATGCACAGCCTGGAAGGCCAGGCCAAGTGGCGCGCGCTGATGCGCTTTGAAGTGCAGCGCGCCCGGGCCCTGATGCTGAGCGGCGCCCCGCTGGCGCTGCGCCTGAAAGGCCGTATCGGCCTTGAACTGCGCATGATCGTGCAGGGCGGCCTGCGCGTGCTGGAACTGATTGAGGAAGTGGATTACGACGTATTCCGGCGCCGCCCGGCGCTGGAAAAGCGGGACTGGCTCAAAGTTTTCTGGCGCGCGCTTCGGATGCGGGCGGCTTCCCTGTAGAATTGCGGGTTTGACAGCATCATCCTTGCAAACCGTACATGTCTCCTGACGAATACTGCCAGCAGAAGGCCGCGCAAAGCGGCTCCAGCTTCTATTACAGCTTCCTCTTCCTGCCGCCCGAACGCCGGCGCGCGATCACGGCGCTGTACGCCTTCTGCCGCGAAGTGGACGACACGGTCGACGAGTGCTCGGACGAATCGCTGGCGCGCATCAAGCTGGCCTGGTGGCGCACCGAGATTGCGGCCATGTACGCCGGCAATCCAACGCACCCGGTGACGAAGGCGATGCAGCCGCATCTCGCCGCCTATGACCTCAAGCAGGAACATATGCAGGCCATTATCGACGGCATGGAGATGGACCTGAACCAGACGCGCTACCTCGATTACGCAGGCCTGAGCAAATACTGCTGGCATGTGGCGAGCGTGGTGGGCATCCTGTCCGCCAGCATTTTCGGCGTGACGCGTCCGGAGACGCTGGCCTACGCGGAGAAACTGGGACTCGCATTCCAGCTGACGAATATCATCCGCGACGTGGGCGAAGACGCGCGCAAGGGGCGCATCTACCTGCCGGTCAATGAACTGCAGCAGTTCAATGTGACGGCCGCGGATCTGCTGAATGCGCGCCATACCGAAAACTTCGAAAAACTGATGGCTTTCCAGGCCGAGCGTGCGCAGCGCACCTACGACGAAGCGCTGGCGCTGCTGCCGAAGGAAGACCGGCGCGCGCAGCGCCCGGGCCTGATCATGTCCGCCATCTACCGCACGGTGCTCGAAGAAGTGCAGCGCGACGGCTACCATGTGCTCACGCAGCGCATCTCGCTCACGCCGATCCGCAAGCTGTGGCTGGCGTGGAAGACCTGGGTTCGTGGCTAAGCAGGTAGCCGTTATCGGCGGCGGCTGGGCGGGCTGCGCGGCGGCCGTGGAGCTGGTGCGCGGCGGTGCGCAGGTCACGCTGTTCGAAGCGGCACGCACGCTGGGCGGCCGGGCACGGCGTGTATCGGTGGACGGCCGCACGCTGGACAACGGGCAGCACATCCTGCTCGGCGCCTATGCCGAATCGCTGCGGCTCATGAAGCTGGTGGGCGTGGATCCCGGCGCCGCCATCCTCAAGCTTCCGCTCCAGATGCGCTATGCATCCGGCAGCGGCATGGACTTCATCGCGCCGCGGCTGCCCGCGCCGCTGCACCTGGCGGTCGCGCTGCTGCGGGCGCGTGGCCTGGAGCGCGAAGACAAGCTCGCCTTGGCGCGCTTCTCGACCACCGCGCGCTGGATGGGCTGGCGCCTGGACGTGGACTGCACGGTCAGCGAGCTGCTGGAACGCTTCGACCAGACGCCGCGGCTGATCCAGCTGATGTGGCGTCCACTATGCCTCGCCGCACTCAATACGGTGCCGGAAAAAGCGTCGGCCAGGGTATTCCTCGCCGTGCTGCGCGACAGCCTCGGTGCGCGCCGCTCGGCCTCGGACATGCTGATCCCCCGCATCGACCTGAGCGCCCTCTTCCCCGACGCCGCCGCCGCTTGGCTGGCGCAGCGCGGCGCCACCGTCCATAGCGGCGCCAAAGCACGCCTGGCGCGCAGCGCCGGCGGCTGGTCCATATCCACTGCCGAGCCCGTGTCCACCTTGGGGTCAGACCCCAAAGTGGACACGGGCTCGGCCGTGGCCTCGCAGTTTGATGCGGTAGTGCTCGCTACTTCCCCCGCCGCCGCAGGGCATCTGCTGGCGCCACTGGACGAGGCCGGCGCACTGTGCGCGACATTGTCGGCGCTGCAACCGGAACCGATCACCACCTGCTACCTGCAATACGAGGCCAGCGAATCGCTGCCGCTCCCCTTCTGCGCGCTGATCGACGATCCGGCCCGCCAACACTGGGGCCAGTTCGTCTTCGACCGCGGCCAGCTCGATCCCGCCCAGCGCGGCCTGCTGGCGGTGGTCATCAGCGCCTCCGAAGCAGCCTCGGACCTGCCGCAAAGCGAGCTGGCCGCGCAACTGGCAGCCCAGCTGGCTGGCGTTTTCGGGCGTGCCCAGCTTGCCGCGCCGCAGTCCAGCCGCGTGATCACCGAAAAACGCGCGACCTTTTCCTGCACGCCGGATCTGGCCAGGCCGGGCAACCGGACACCGTTGCCCGGCCTCTGGCTGGCAGGCGACTACACGGCCGGCGACTACCCTGCCACCATCGAAATGGCCGTCCGCAGTGGCATTGCCGCAGCGAAAGGCATTCTCAAGGAGAAGACGGCATGATTTCTGCTCGCCGTCCGTCCCGGCTCCCTGCATCCTGCTCCCCGAATAGTGCAGCCCGTCGCACTCCGGTGGTCTATACCGCTTCCCTTCCGTACGATGGCACCATCGAAAAAGGTTTTGATACGGAGAAGCACCATGAAACTCGGATTGAGCACTATTGCTGTTTTGACAATCGTCGCCCTCAGCACCGCATCCATCATCTGCATGGAACTGCACACCGGTCCCGGTCCGGCGTTCGCCCAGCAAATGGCCATGAAATAAGCGGGAGCAAGTGATGGGCAAGCAGGAATACCTCGACGCGCTGAAGAAGGCCATGACCGGCCTGCCGCCGGAACTGGTGGCCAAGACGCTGGCCTACTACGAGCAGCGCTTCATCGATGGCCTGACGGTCGGCCGCAGCGAGGAGGAGATCTACAAGGAGCTCGACGAGCCCCGCAAGATCGCCATGACCTTGCGCGCCAACGCCCACCTGAGCGCATTCGAACAGAAGAAAACCCCGGCCACGGCGGCGCGCATGATCGTGTCGCTGGCCGGGCTGGCCGTGTTCAACCTGTTCATGGTGATTCCGGCCATCGTCTTCTCGGCACTGCTGATTGCGGTGTACACCAGCTCCTTCGTGTTCTACGTGAGCGGCATCGCCATGACGGCCAGCGGCATGGCGGGCGCCAACGAAATGGTGTTCAACGGCCCGCTGCGCCACCTTACCGTGTATGACGAAGACGGCGAGGCGCATTACGAGCGCCTGCCCACCAAGGTATCGATCGGCGCGGACGGCATCCAGGTGTTCCAGGATCCTTCGCCCGAGCTGAACGCCGAACTGGATGATGAAACCAGCCGCTCCGGCAAATTCCTCGACCGCGCCGAAGCCATGGCGGACAGCGGCGTGCGTATCAGCATCGACCCCGACAATGAATCGCGCACCACGCAGACCCTGATCGGCGGCGGCCTGATCCTGGGCGGGATTACCCTCTTCCTCCTGAGCCTGGTGGTGACGCGCTACACGATGTCCGGCATCAAACGCTACGTACAGATGAACAAAACCTTGCTGCGGGGACGCTGACATGCGCTTCCGTACCTTAACCAAGGTCGGCCTCGGCCTTCTCCTCCTCGCGGGCGTGCTGGTCGCCATCTCCTACAGCATGCTGCGCACCAAAGGCGTGGTGAACCCGACCAGCACGGCGGGCAGCGTGCTGCGTACCGAAATGCGCGAGATCGGGCGCGGCATCTCCTCGGTGGAACTGGTCGGCCCGATCGACCTCACGCTGCGCCAGGGCGACGTGCCCTCGCTCAAGGTCAAGGGCGAACAACGCCGCCTGGGCAATGTGGAAACCGTGCAGGAAGGCAACCGCCTGCGCATCGGCATCACCGGCGTGCTCCTGTACCACCGCCGCCCGCTGCAGGTGGAGCTGGTGCTGCCATCGATCAACGAACTTGAGATTCACGGCAACGGCGACAGCGTGGTGCAGGGCTTCAGCGGCGAGCGCCTGTCGGTGCGGCTGGATGGCGCGGGCAGCCTGGAATTCGTGGGCCGCTACCGCCACATCGACGCCGGCCTGAACGGCAGCGGCGACATGAAACTCAACACCGGCGGCAGCGAGCGCGTGGTGCTCGAGCTGTCGGGCTCCGGCCAGATCAGCTCCAGCGGCAACTGCAAGGCGCTGACGGTAGACGTGACCGGCTCGGGCAAGCTGGACGCCGAACACATGGCCTCGGACGTGGTGCAGGTCAGCCTGAAAGGCAGCGGCACCGCGCAGGTCTTCGCCCGCAAAGTCGCCGAAATCGAAATCGAAGGCACTGGCGACATCACGGTCTACGGCAACCCCGACCAGCGCCGCGTCAGCCGCACCGGCAGCGGCAGCGTCAGCTGGGCCAACTGATCAGCCCGCGACACCATGGGGCCAGGCCCCAACTGTCGCGAACCCAACCATTGCGGAGAACCGCCGAACGTCCGCTGGCGAAGGCCGCGACGCTCGAGTTCGCGACAGGAGGGGCCTGGCCCCACGGTGTTGCGGACTCGGCTATTTGAGGCGGGCGGCGGCCTGGTGGCCGGCGGCGAGGCCGGTGGCGAGGCAGGCGGTGAGGAGGTAGCCGCCGGTCGGGGCTTCCCAGTCGAGCATTTCGCCGGCGATGTAGATGCCGGGCTGGGATCTGAGCATCAGGCCGTCCAGCGCGTCAAAACGAATGCCGCCGGCGGTGCTGATGGCTTCGTCGATTGGCCGGGTGGCCCGCAAAGTCAGCGGCAGCGCTTTCAGGGCCTGCGCCACACGCCGCGGATTCGCATAGTCTTCCTTGCCCAGCGCTTCATGCAGCAGCCCCGCCTTCACGCCCTTGATGCCCAGGCGCCCCTGCAGATGGCTCGCCATCGACCGCGAGCCGCGCGGCTTGCTGGCTTCGTCCAGTACGCGCTCTGCGCTCAGGTCGGGCAGCAGGTCGAGTTCCAGATGCGCCGTGCCGTTCGCCAGCAGCTCGTCGCGCAACGCGGCGGACAGCGCATAGATCAAACTGCCTTCGATACCGGTCGCGGTAATCACGAACTGCCCCTTCTTCCCGCGCGCGGCCACGGTCGTCAGCGGATGTCCGGCATACTTTTCCATGAAGTGCCGGCTCCAGCCGACATCAAATCCGCAGTTCGATGGCCGCAGCGGCGCCACCGGTACGCCGCGCCCTTCGAACAGCGGCGCCCACGCGCCATCCGACCCCAAACGCGCCCAGCTTGCGCCGCCGAGGGCGAAAATCGCCGCCTCCGCCTGCACGGTGCGCTCGCCATCCGGCGTGGCGAAGCGCAAGGCGTCATCCTGCCAGCCGAGCCAGCGGTGGCGCTGGTGGAACTGCACGCCGCTTTCGCGCAGCTGGTGCAGCCATGCGCGCAGCATCGGCGCCGCCTTCATCTCCGTCGGGAATACGCGGCCGGAGCTGCCGACAAAGGTGTCGATGCCGAGGCTATGCACCCACGCTCGTACGTCGTCCGGCCTGAAGGCATCCAGCATCGGTTTCAGCACGGCGCTGCGCGCGCCATAGCGGGTGACGAACTGTTCGTACGGTTCCGAATGCGTGATGTTCATGCCGCCGCGCCCGGCCAGCAGGAACTTGCGGCCGACGGAAGGCATGGCATCAAAGACGTCCGCGGCGATGCCGGCCTGCGCCAGCGCCTGCGCGGCCATCAGCCCTGCCGGGCCGCCGCCGATGATCGCGGCGCGGGTTGTCTTGGGGGTGTCCATAAGGTGCAGCATTGTAGTCCACAACGGCAGCGGATTGAGGCATACTGGTAAAAAACCTCAAGGGAGACCTGCGATGGGCGCCGCTTTCTGGATCAAACGCTATTTCCTGGCCGCCGTGCCGCTGTTTGCCATCCTCGCCGGATGGGAATGGGTCAAGGGCACCACCACCAGCGCCGACATCATCAGCGCAGCCATCTGGTCAGCCCTGGCCGCGGGCATTTTTGTCGGCGCCGCGTACCGCCGCTACCGCAAGGCACTGGCCTGCGAAGCTTGCGACGCGGGCCGCAAGCCCTGATTCAGCCGCCCGTCACGGGCGGGAAGAATGCTACCTCACAGCCCGCGCTCAGCTGGGTCTCGGGTGTGCACATAAGCTGATTGCAGGCCATGCGCAGCGCACGCCCTTCTGCCAGCGCTTCGGACCACGGCGCACCGCGTGCGACCAGGAAAGCGCGCAAGGCGCCAACAGTCCGCACATCCTCCGGCACGGTAACCGTATCGCCGCTGGTGCCCAATGCTTCACGCACGCTGGCAAAGAACTTCAGGTTGATATCCATCTCAGTACAGTAATTCGCTGAAGGGAATGAAGCGTACGGTATCGCCGCGCTTGATGACCTGCCCCGGCGGATTGTCGATCAGTCCATCGCCCCACACGGTCGACGTGAGCACGCCCGAGCTCTGGTTCGGGAACAGATCCAGCCCGCCCTCCCCGTTCAGGCGCGCACGCAGGAATTCGTTGCGGCGGTCGGCTTTAGGCCAGTCGAAATCGGCGCGCACCGCAAAGGCACGCGGCGGCTTCGCTTCGCCGCCACCCTGCAGCTTGAGAATGAAGGGCCGCACGAACAGCAGGAAGGTGATGAAACTGGAGACCGGATTGCCCGGCAGGCCAAGGAAGAAAGCCTTCTGCACTTCGCCGAAGGCCAGCGGCTTGCCCGGCTTGACGGCGATCTGCCACATATTCAGTTTTCCCTCCGCTTCCACCGCAGGCTTGATGTGGTCTTCCTCGCCGACAGATACGCCCCCGGAGGTGATGATGAGGTCATTGCCATCGGCAGCGCGGCGCAACACGGCGCGGGTTGCATCGAGCGAATCGGGCACGATGCCGAAATCGTCCACTTCGCAGCCGAGGTTTTCCAGCAGCGCGCGCAGCGTGAAGCGGTTGGAGTTGTAGATGGCGCCCGGCGCCAGTGCTTCGCCCGGCATCGCCAGCTCGTCGCCGGTGAAGAACACGGCCACGCGCAGCTTGCGGAACACGTCCAGCTGCGCCAGGCCCACCGAGGCGGCCAGCCCCATCTCCTGGCTGCGCATGCGCGTGCCGGCGGGCAGGATTACGCTGCCGTTGCGGATATCCTCACCCGCACGGCGAATCCAGTCCCCGGACTTCGGTACATGGCGCACAATCACCTTGTCGCCGCTCGCCTCGCATTGTTCCTGCATCACCACCGCATCGGCGCCCGGCGGAATCAGCGCACCGGTAAAGATGCGCGCGGCGGTACCGGGCTGCAGCGGCTCGCCGACATGGCCGGCGGGAATGCGCTGCGAAACGGGAAGCTCCGCGGTACCGCTTACGCAGTCTTCGGCGCGCACTGCATAGCCGTCCATCTGCGTATTGTCGGCGCCGGGAACATCCATGCCGGATACCTGCGCTTTGGCGAGCACGCGGCCGTTTGCCTGCAGCGTGTCCACGATTTCGGTCTCCGTTACCGGACGGGCAGCATTCAGCAGGAAGTCCAGCGCCTCCTTCACTGCCAGCATCGGTTTCGGTTTGTATTCGCTCATTTACAGGCCTGTGTTGGAGGCGATATAGGCTTTCATTTTCTCGACGTCAGCCGGCATCACCACAAAGCGCTGCGGCAGCGCCTCGATGTCTTCAAAGCCGGCCGGACGCTCGGCATCGTCACCCAGCGCTTCCAGGATGGTTTCATTGAACTTGGCCGCCAGCGCGGTTTCGAGCACGATCATCGTCACGCCCTCTTCCAGGTTCTCTTTCGCCACCTTGATGCCGTCCGCCGTGTGCGTGTCGATTACGATGCCGTAATCGTCGGCCACGTCGCGAATGGTCTGCACACGCTCGGCGTGCGTGGATTTGCCGGACTTGAAGCCGTACTTCGACACCAGCTTGAATTCGTCGCCGTCCGGACCGGTGAGATCGAAACCGCCTCGCGTTTCGACCTTGTGGAACAGTTCACGCACACGTTTCGGATCGCGGCCCACGAGATCGTAGACGAAGCGCTCGAAGTTCGAGGCCTTCGAGATATCCATCGACGGGGAGCTGGTATGGTAGGTCTCGGCCGATTTGCGCACGCGGTAAGCGCCGGTGCGGAAAAATTCATCCAGCACGTCGTTCTCGTTGGTGGCCACCACCAGCTTGTCGATGGGCAGCCCCATCATGCGTGCGATGTGGCCGGCGCAGATATTGCCGAAATTCCCCGACGGAACGGTGAACGACACTTTCTGGTCGTTGCTGGTGGTCGCCGCCAGGTAGCCGCGGAAGTAATACACCACCTGCGCCACCACGCGCGCCCAGTTGATCGAGTTCACGGTGCCGATCTTCTGGCGCTGCTTGAATTCCAGGTCGTTGGACACAGCCTTGACCATATCCTGGCAGTCATCGAACACGCCTTCGACGGCGATATTGAAGATGTTCGGATCCTGAAGGCTGAACATCTGCGCCGTCTGGAAGGCGCTCATCTTCTTGTGCGGGGACAGCATGAAGACGCGGATGCCCTTCTTGCCGCGCATGGCGTATTCCGCCGCGCTGCCGGTATCGCCGGATGTCGCGCCGAAGATATTCAGCTCCGCGTTTTTCTTCGCCAGCGCATACTCGAACAGATTGCCGAGCAGCTGCATGGCCATGTCCTTGAAGGCCAGCGTGGGACCGTTCGACAGCGCCTGCAGCACCAGCTTCTTGCCATCGCCCTCTTCCAGCACGCGCAGCGGCGTGATGTCGGCGGCGTTCTCGCCTTCGCGCGCATTGCGGTAGACATCAGCGGTATAGGTCTTGTCGGCCAGCGCCTTCAGGTCCGCTTCCGGAATGTCGGTGGCGAACTTTTTCAGGATCTCAAATGCGAGCGCCGCATAGGGCAGTTTGCGCCATGCATCCAGCTCAGCGCCGGTCACTTGCGGGTATTCAGTGGGCAGATACAGGCCGCCATCAGGCGCCAGGCCGCCAAGCAGGATATCGGAGAACTGTTGCGGGGACTGCGATGCGGCCGACGCGTCGGCGCGGGTGGACACGTATTGCATAGAGTAGAAAATCCGGGTTAAGCACGACAAATGGATATCTATTATAGTGCGGCCGGACTTTCTATGTGAATTTGACCAGGATTCCGAACGAAATCTTGCCTCAGCAGGCGGCGTGGTTCACCGTCACCACGTGGATGGCGAGGCCGCCCAGCGAGGTTTCCTTGTACTTGGCCTGCATGTCGGCGCCGGTCTGGCGCATGGTTTCGATCACCTCGTCCAGGCTCACGAAGTGGGTGCCGTCGCCCTTCAGTGCCAGCGATGCGGCGGTAATCGCCTTCACCGCACCCATGCCGTTACGTTCGATGCAGGGAATCTGTACCAGTCCGCCGATCGGATCGCAGGTCATGCCCAGGTGGTGTTCGATGCCGATTTCGGCCGCGTTCTCGATCTGCAGATTGCTGCCGCCAAGCGCGGCAACCAGGCCTGCCGCCGCCATCGCGCATGCCACGCCCACTTCGCCCTGGCAGCCGATCTCCGCGCCGGAAATCGACGCATTGCGCTTGCACAGCATGCCGATGGCCGCAGCCGTCAGCAGGAAGTCGCGCACGCCGCGTACCGGATCCAGCGGTTTGCAGTCCTCCGCATAATATTTGAGCACTGCCGGGATAATGCCTGCGGCGCCATTGGTCGGCGCAGTCACCACCCGGCCCCCGGCCGCATTCTCTTCATTGACGGCCATGGCGTAGAGGCTCACGCCATTCAGCGCATCGTGCGGCAGCTGGTTGGCGCGGTCGCCGTTTGCCGCCTGGCGCCACAGATCGGCGGCGCGGCGTTTCACTTTCAGGCCGCCCGGCAGCTGGCCACTGGTCTCAAGGCCGTGCGCGATGCAGTCGCGCATCACGTGCCAGATGCGGTCAAGGCCGGCGTCGAGCGCTTCCTCGTCCATCCGCGCCAGTTCGTTCGCACGCAGCATGGCGGGAATCGTCATGCCGCTCGCCGCGCCGTGCGCCAGCAGGTCGGCCATGGTGCAGAACGGGAATGGAATCTGCACGGTGGGCGCAGCCTCGGTCTGCGCCAGCTCCCCTTCGGCGCGGATAAAGCCGCCGCCGACCGAATAGTAGACTTTGTCGGTGACGCTGCCGTCGGCGCGCTTCAGCGTGAAGCGCATGCCGTTCGGATGCTCGGGCAGGTTCTCCGTTTTGTGGAAGATGAGGTTGACGGCGGCGCTGAAAGGCACGGCTTTGGCGCCAAGCAGTGCCAGCTGCTTGGCCTCTTCCGCCGCCGCCAGCATCGCATCCACCTGGCCGGGCGCCACGCCTTGCGGCGTTTCGCCCATCAGGCCAAGGATCACGGCCTTGTCGGTGCCGTGACCCACGCCAGTCAGCGCGAGCGAGCCATACAGCGCGGCCTCCACGGCCACGACATCGTCCAATGGACTGTTTTCGAGCAGGAAGCGGCGCGCCGCCACCATCGGGCCCACGGTGTGGGAACTGGAAGGACCTATCCCGATCTTGAACAGGTCGAAAACACTCATATCCATTGAATTTTGTCTCGCTTTATATTTATGGGTGGTGCTTGGGACGTCAGGCCGGTTCGCCGATCTTCACGTCGATATTGGCCAGCATGTCCTTGACCATTTCGGCCACGCCGATGCGGGCTTTCCAGCCCCAGTCGGCATTGGCCTTTGCATCGTCCAGGCTCTTTGGCCAGGTGTCGGCGATGGCCTGGCGGCTGTCCGGCTTGTAGGCGATGCTGAAATCGGGCACCTGGGTCTTGATCGCAGCGGCCAGTTCCTCCGGATTGAAGGACACGCCCGCCACATTGTAGGAAGAACGGATCCTGATCTGTTCCGCCGGCGCTTCCATCAGTTCGATGGTGGCGCGGATGGCGTCGGGCATATAGATCATCGGCAGCGTGGTCTTCGGGCCGAGGAAGCAGTCATAGGTCTCACCGCGCAGCGCCGAGTGGAAGATGGCGATGGCGTAATCCGTGGTGCCGCCGCCCGGTGGCGACTTGAAGCTGATGATGCCCGGGTAGCGGATCGAGCGCACATCCACGCCGTATTTGCTGTGGTAATACTCGCACAGGCGCTCGCCGGCCAGCTTGCTGATGCCGTAGATCGTGGTCGGATCCATCACCGTCATCTGCGGCGTATTGTCCGCCGGGGTATTCGGGCCGAAGGCCGCGATGGAGGAAGGCCAGAACACGCGCAGGGGCTTGCCGGCTTCGCCGCGCTCGCGCGCCACTTCGAGGATATTCAGCAGGCCGTCCATGTTCAGGGTCCAGGCTTTCAGCGGCGCCGCTTCGCCGGTGGCGGAGAGCATGGCGGCCAGCTGGTAGACCTGGGTGATGTTTTCCTGTGCGACCAGGGCGCCCAGCGCCTCCTTGTCGAGCACATTCAGCACCTGGTAGCGCGCTGCGTTGTAGAGGTTCTTCGGGCTGATATCGGTGGCGACCACATTTTGCGCACCGTGTTTGGCGGCCAGCGCTTCAACCAGTTCGCTGCCGATTTGTCCGTTGGCGCCAATGACGAGAATACGTTCCATGCTAAATCCTGTTCAGTTCTTGAGAGTGCCGAGTTCCTTGCCGGCCTGCTCGAAAGCGGCCAGCACCTTGTCCAGTTGCTCACGGGTGTGAGCGGCGGAAAGCTGGACGCGCACACGGGCCTGGCCCATTGGCACCACCGGGTAGAAGAACCCGCTGAGCAGCACGCCCAGCTCGTACATTCGTGCAGCGAACTTCTGCGCCACGGGTGCATCGAACAGCATCACCGGCACTACAGGGTGCGTACCGGGCTTGATGGTGAAGCCGATACGCTCGATCTCCTTGCGGAAGTATGCGGTGTTCTCGTGCAGGCGGTCGCGCAGTTCGGTGGACTCGCTCAGGCGTTTCAGCACTTCCAGCGAAGCACCGGCAATCGATGGCGCCAGCGTGTTGGAGAACAGGTAAGGACGGGACTTCTGGCGCAGGGTATCGATGACTTCCTTGCGGCCGGAGGTGAAGCCGCCCATTGCGCCGCCGAGCGCCTTGCCCAGCGTGCCGGTGATGATGTCGATCTTGCCCAGCACATTGTGGTGCTCATGCGTGCCGCGGCCGGTCTTGCCCATGAAGCCGGATGCGTGGCATTCGTCGATCATCACCAGCGCGCCATATTGCTCGGCCAGCGCCACAATCTTGTCCAGCTGGGCGATGGTGCCGTCCATCGAGAACACGCCGTCGGTCACGATGACCTTGTGGCGCTTGTCCTTGGCGGCCTTCAGCTGGGTTTCCAGGTCGGCCATGTCGTTGTGCGCGTACCGGAAGCGGGCGGCCTTGCACAGGCGGATGCCGTCGATGATGGAAGCGTGGTTCAGCGCATCGGAGATGATGGCGTCGTTCTCGTCGAACAGCGGCTCGAATACGCCGCCGTTGGCGTCGAAGGCCGCTGCGTACAGGATGGTGTCTTCGGTGCCGAGGAATTTCGAGATCGCCTGCTCCAGCTGCTTGTGCACCGTCTGCGTGCCGCAGATGAAGCGCACGGAGGACAGGCCATAGCCGTACTGCTCGGTGGCGGCGATGGACGCCTGGGCCACCCACTCCTGGCCGGACAGGCCGAGGTAGTTGTTGGCGCACATATTGATCAGGGTGCGGCCATCCTCGCTCGTCACTTCGGAGCCCTGGCGCGACGCCAGCACGCGTTCCGGCTTATACAGGCCCTGCTCGCGCAGCGTGTTCAGGTTCTGTGCCAGGCCGCTGTAAAACGCATTCTTTGCTTGCTCGCTCATGATCTTCCTCAGGACAGGTGGGGATTTCGGCCGCTTGACCGCATGTTGCCTATGTTGTACCGTGCTTCAACACAGAACAGGTTTCGAAAGTTTACTCCTTTTTCGATAACCGCTCCGGATTCCACTATTTTGAACTCAAGTTCAATATAACGAATCCTACATAAGCTTATTGAACTTTGCAAGCATGAAACCAGCTATTTCACCGAATGCCCCGCCCGAAGTCGGGGCGGCCCTGCAGAAACTGCGCCTGGCGCGCGGCCTGACGCTTGAAGATCTATCGCGGATCGCGGGGGTATCGAAGTCGATGCTGTCCCAGATCGAGCGTGAAAAGGCCAATCCGACCATTGCCATTACCTGGCGCCTGGCCAATGCCCTGGGCGTGGCCATCAGCGAACTGCTGGCGGACGGCGAAAAGAATGTCGAAACGATAAGAGTGCTCGACGCCCATGAGACTCCCACCCTGCCCGGCAACCACGCCGGCTACGTGCTGCGCATCCTCGGGCCGATGGAGCTGGCCGGCAAGCACGAATGGTACGAACTGACCTTGGCGCCGGGCGGCGAGCTGGTATCGCAAGCCCACGATCCCGGCACCAGCGAGCACCTGACAGTACTGCACGGTACGATGGAGCTCGAGGTGGGCCCCGACCGCAAGAAGGTCAAGCACGGCGGCACCGCGCGCTACCCGGCCGACCACCCCCACGCCATCCGCAACCCCGGCAAAACCGAAGCCAAAGCCCTCCTCGTCGTCATCCACCGCTGACTGACACCATGGGGTCAGGCACTCCGTGTCACATGACATACGGTGCCTGACCCCAAGGTGTCAGCTTATGGGCTACCAACTGCGCTAGCGGGGGCGCTCATGTTGAGGGCGCGGGTGAGGAAGCCCCAGCGGTCGGCGACTTCTTCAATCTGCTTGGAGGTCGGCTTGCCGGCGCCGTGGCCCGCCTTCGTTTCGATGCGGATCAGGATCGGCGCTGCGCCGCCCTGCCCGGCCTGCGCTGCCGCCGCGAACTTGAAGCTGTGTGCAGGCACCACGCGGTCGTCATGGTCGGCCGTCGTGATCATCGTCGCCGGGTAGCAGCCGCCTGCCTTGATGTTGTGCAGCGGGGAGTATTTCACCAGCGCGCCGAATTCGTCGGCGTTGTCCGAGGAACCGTAGTCCGAGGTCCAGGCCCAGCCGATGGTGAATTTGTGGAAGCGCAGCATGTCCATCACACCCACCGCAGGCAGCGCGGCGCCGAACAGCTCCGGACGCTGCGTCATCGCCGCACCAACCAGCAGGCCGCCGTTGCTGCCGCCGCCGATCGACAGCTTCGCCGGCGACGTCACCTTGTTTGCGATCAGCCATTCCGCCGCGCCGATGAAGTCGTCGAACACGTTCTGCTTCTGCAGCTTGGTGCCGGCCTTGTGCCACGCTTCGCCGTATTCGCCGCCGCCGCGCAGGTTGGCCATCACGTACACGCCGCCCATTTCAACCCATGCCAGGTTGGCCACCGAGAAGGTTGGCGTCAGCGAGATGTTGAAGCCGCCGTAGCCATACAGGTAGGTAGGATTGCTGCCGTCCAGTTTCAGGCCTTTCTTCGATACGATGAACATCGGTACCTTGGTGCCGTCCTTGCTGGTGAAGAATTCCTGGCGTGTTTCGTAGGCGTTCGGGTCGAAATCGACCTTCGGCTGGCGGTAGATGCTGCTCTGGCCAGTCTTCATGTCGTAGCGGTAGATGGCCGTCGGCGTGGTGAAGCTGGTGTAGGAATAGAAGGTTTCGCCGTCGCCGCGCTTGCCGTAGAAGCCCGCCGTGGAGCCCAGGCCGGGCAGCGCAAGATCACGCACTTCCTTGCCCTTCAGGTCGAATACCTTGACGGCGCTGTGCGCGTCCTTCAGGTAGTTCACCACCAACTGGTTGTTCAGGATGTTCGCGCTGGTCAGCGTCTGCGCCGCTTCGGGAACGATCTCTTTCCACTGGTCCGGGGCCGGCTTGCGCGTGTCGATCGCGATGATGCGCGACTTGGGCGCGTTCTTGTCCGTGACGAAGTAGAACACTGCGCCGTCGTTGTCGATGAATTCATAGGACGCATCGAAGCCCTCCAGCAGGCCCGTGACCTTGCTGTCCTTCTTCGTCAGGTCCTTGAAGAACACGCGGTTGCGGGTTTCCGTGCCTTGCGAGGAGTTGATCAGCAGGTAGCGGCCGTCGTCCGTTACCTTGGCGCTGAAGCCCCATTCCTTCTGGTCAGGACGGTCGTAGACCAGCACATCCTTGGCCTGCTCCGTGCCCAGTTTGTGGAAGTACACCTTCTGGAAGTAGTTGATACCGGACAGGCGCTGCGCCTCGGTCGGCTCGTCGTAGCGGCTGTAATAGAAGCCGCTGCCGTCGTGCGCCCATGCGGTGTTGGAGAACTTCACCCACTTGATGTGGTCCGCCACATCCTTGCCGCTCTCGATGTCACGCACCTTGATTTCGTTCCAGTCGGAGCCGGATGCGGCCGTGCTGTAGGCCAGGTACTTGCCGTTCGGGCTCACTGCCACGCCGGCCAGCGCCACCGTGCCGTCGGCGGCCAGCGTGTTCGGGTCGAGCAGCACGCGCGGCGTGTCGTTCAGCGTCGTCATCGTGTAGAGCACGGACTGGTTCTGCAGGCCGTCGTTGCGGCTGTAGAAGTAGCGGCCGCCTTCCTTGAAAGGCACCGAGTAGCGCTCGAAGTTCCACAGCTTGGTCAGGCGCTGCTTGATGGCGGCGCGCGCAGGAATCTCATTCAGGTAGCCGTAGGTCAGCTTGTTCTGCTGGTCCACCCATTCCTTGGTCTCGGCGCTGTTGGCGTCTTCCAGCCAGCGGTATGGATCCGCCACCATGGTGCCGTGATAGTTATCCTGCTGGTCCACCTTCCTGGTGCCTGGATAGCTGATGGTGCTGCTGCCGGCCGGGCAGGATTGAGCCATGGCGCTGCCGCCGAAGGCGGCGAGCAAAGTCAGTGCGAGGGTAGCGCGTCGAAGTTGCATGATTGTCCGTGTCTGAAAATACCGCCTCCACATGGGCGATTCGCGAACGATCATAGCCGGATTTGCAACGAATAAGAAAGGCAAGCAAGGCCCTTCCGGCAGTTTTTATTCGGCCAGACTGGCCTCGTGCTGCGGCGCGCGCCACTGCTGCACCCAGCCTGCCAGCTGGTCGGCCGGCATCGGGCGGCTCATGAAGTAGCCCTGGCCCTGGTCGCATCCCAGTTGGCGCAGCAGGCGCCATACGGCTTCGCTTTCAATGCCTTCCGCCACCACGCGCAGGCCCATATTGTGGCCAAGGTCGATGGTGGAACGGACGATCTTCGTGTCGCCGATATCGTTCTCCATATTGAGCACGAAGGATTTGTCGATCTTCAGTTCATCGACCGGCAGGCGTTTCAGGTAGGCCAGCGAGGAATAGCCGGTGCCGAAGTCGTCGATTGACAGGTCGCAGCCCATGGCGTGCAGCCCTTCCAGCGTTTGCTGGGCGCGCACCGGGTCGTCCATGATGGCGCTCTCGGTAATCTCCAGGCAGAAGGATCCTGCCGATACCTGGTGCCGCGACAGGATGGCGGCGAACTTCGATGGCAGGTCCTGGTCCAGCAGGTCGCGCGTGGACAGGTTCACCGACACCTTGAGGTGCACGCCCTGCAGCGCCAGTGCGTGGCACAGCGCCGCGGACTGCTCCAGCACCCATTGGGTCAGCACGCGGATAAAGCCGGTCTGCTCCGCGAAGGGAATGAACTGGTCGGGGAACACATTGCCGCGTTCCGGATGCACCCAGCGCACCAGCGACTCAACGCCTACCACGGCGCCACTGCCCAGCGTGATCTTCGGCTGCACGAACAGGCGCAGCTCATTGCGCTCCACCGCGTTGCGCAGTTCCGTCAGCAGCGACAGGCTCTGCGCGCTCGATTTGTCGAAGGAAGCGTCATACACCACGGCGCCGTCGTTACGCTGCTTGGCGGTATACATCGCCACTTCGGCCATGCTCAGGAGGGCTTCACCGTCTTCCGCATGTTCGGGATAGCCTGCAATGCCAAGGCCCGCCCCCAGGTCCACCATCTGGTCGTCCAGCGACAGCGGGCTTTCGAGCGCCGCCAGGATTTCCGCGGCGATGACGATGGCCTGGTCCAGGCTGGAGCGCGGCAGCAGCACCGCAAACTCGTCGCCGCCGAGACGCGCCACCTGCGCGGCCAGGTCATGGCGGTTAGCCAGCTGCAGCTGCAGCCGCCCCGCCACCTGCTTGAGCAGTGCATCGCCGAAGCTGTGGCCCATCACGTCGTTGACGTGCTTGAAGCGGTCCAGGTCCATCATCAGCACGAACACGCTGCCGTCCTGCGCGCGCGCTTCGGCGATGGAGTCGTTCAACAGCAGCAGGAACTGGGCGCGGTTCGGCAGGTTGGTGAGCGTGTCCCAGTACGCGAGATGGCGGATCTCCTGCTCGCGTTTCGCAATACCGTTGCGCATGCTGTCAAAGGCCTGCGCCAGTGCGCCGATTTCGTCGCCGCGCTTGGATTCGATCTGCACCTTGTAATCGCCCTGCTCCAGCCGCTTGGCGGTCTGCGCCAGCTCGCTCAGGGGCTGCGCAATGCGCTTGGCGGTCAGCACGCTGGCGATCGCGGACACGATAATGCCCGCCACCGTCAGCGCCATCAGCCAGTGTTCGAGACGCGAATACTCAGCAGTCGCCTCATCGATCGAGCGGCTCAGCACCACCACGGCGCGGTGGCCATCGTCTTCGCCCACCGGCATCAGGCGTGCGCTGTATTTGTCGCCATCGATATCGGCGTCAAAGGTTTCCGGCGCCGGATGCGGCATCGTCTGCAACTGCGCCAGCAAGGCGCCAGTCTGCAAGGGCGACATGGTGCTCGCTGCGGCCAGCCATTGGCCTTTGGGGTCGCGCGTGAGGATAGTCGTATGCACGCCGGTAATCTGGCGCATCTCGGCGACCTGCTGTTCGTTGATCGGGAAGGTCATCACCACCCAGCCGATCGTGATCGGGGCCTTCACCGGCATTACCACGACCTGGTAGGGACGGCCCTCGACGATGGCGATGCCGTTGGCGCCATCGGACTGTTCGGCCTCGTCCAGCATGCTGAGCACCAGCTTTTCCAGGCCGTTGGAACGCACGCCGGTGGATGCGGAGATCTGGCGCTCGGAGTTGACCAGCATGGAGGCCGATGCCTTGATGCGGCGCGCGCTGTTGTCCAGCGCGGATTCGATGGTAGCGCGGTCGTCTTCGTCGTTGTTGCCGATGGCGGCCAGGAAGGCCGTGTCGCGCGCCAGCAGGCGGGCGCCGAAACGCAGGCTTTGAGCATTCTGTTCGAGCAGGCGGCTGAACACCTTGGTGCCGTTCACCAGCTCGGAGCTGATGGAACTGCGTGCATTGGAATTGATGCCGCGCTGGATCACCAGCAGGCCCACTACCTGCACCACCACCAGCAGCACCAGGAACAGGGTGACAATCCGGCTTTCCAGGCTACGGAAACGCATCATGGCCTCAGTAATTGCTGAACGGCGAAGGCTCGTTATCGAGGCTCGGCGGCTTCATGGGCATGCGGAAAGCGACCGGCGTCATGGCGTCGCCCGCCTTCACCGCAACCGCCTGTTCCGCGGGCTGGCTTGCCACCATATCGTAGTGCCAGGCCTTCACGATGTATTTGCCGCCAGCCGCGGGCATGTCCACCTGCGCCATGCCTTTGGCATCGGTCTTGGCGAAGAACGGGGTATCCACCACGCGCACGTAAGCCACCATCTTGTCGTGGATATTGCAGCCGAGGACCACCACGCCGGGCTTCTCGAAGGTCTGCGGCTCGGCCGTGGTGCCGGAATACAGCTTCTGGTCGAATTTGTGCGCGGGCGAGAACGAGTAGATGTGATGGCGCACGCGGTCGTTGTTCGGGAAGGAGATGCGGCTGCCGGTCTGGATCACGGTAACAGTCGGGATGAACTTGAGCCCCTTCTGCGCGATTTCCGCCGGCTTCATGGTTTTCGGCACAGCCTGGCCCGGCTCGGCCTCAACGTAGACCACGGCGTCCTGGATCGGCTTGCCCGCCGCGTCGCTCAGTTGAACCGTGACGCCCGAAGCGAAGGCAGCAGATGCCGGAATCAGTGTTAACAGGGCGGCGAGTCGTGTCGGCATTGTGGCGTTTATTGGCTGAAGGATATGGACAAACGTAGTTTAACTGCAAAACTTGCTGCCTGTGTTCATCAAGCTGTCATAAAGCATTTCTATCATAGAAACGATTGTTAATTTGAGACCATGATTGTGAACCTCGCCAATATAAGCTATCTGAGCACTCCCGCCCAGCCCAATGGGGCGGTGGCAGACGAACAGCTTGGCGGGCATCTGCAGCAGATCCTGGCCGGACGGCAACTTAGCGCCCTGTTCCAGCCCATCGTGCAGATGCAGACCGGGACAATCATCGGGTATGAGGGGCTGATTCGCGGCCCATCGGACAGCCCCCTGCACTCTCCCTTGCGCCTGTTCCAGGCCGCGCGGACGCTGAACCTGACGCAGGAAGTGGAGTTCCTGTGCCGCTGCGTGGTGCTGGAACGCTTCGCCGAGCTGGCCCTGCCCGGCAAGCTTTTCCTGAACGTCAGTCCCGAATGCCTGTTGCCGCAACGCGACGGCAAGCTCAGCCATACGCTGGAAATCGTGCGCCAGGCGGGCTTGCAGCCGGACCAGCTGGTGATCGAGCTGACAGAAAACCAGCCCACATACGATTACGAGCAGATGCGCAATGCGGTGCTGCACTATCGCGAACTCGGCTTCGAAATTGCGATTGACGACCTGGGCGAAGGCTTCTCCAGCCTGCGCCTGTGGTCGGAGCTGCGCCCGGAGTATGTGAAGGTGGATATGCACTTCATCCAGGGCGTGAACAGCGATCCCGTGAAGCTGCAGTTCGTGCGCTCGATCCAGGAGATCGCGGAGAAGTCGAACACGCTGGTCATCGCGGAAGGCATCGAACAGCAGGCCGAGTTGCTGGTGCTGCGCGACCTGGGCGTGGCGTTTGCGCAGGGCTATCACCTCGGGCGGCCGCATGCGAATCCGGCGAAGGCGCTGCCGGCTGAGGTGGCGAAGGCATTAAGCCGCAACGGAGTGTCGGTGTATCCGCAGCAGACTGCGGAGAACCAGACGGCCAGCATAATGAAGCTGCTGCACAAGGTGGCAGCCGTGCCGCCGACGATGAACAACAACGATGTCTACGACATCTTCCTGGCCGACCCGAAGCTGCTGATTATTCCGGTCGTGGAGAACGACAAGCCGCTGGGGCTTATTTCGCGTTTCGAGATGATCGACCATTTCGCGCGGCCCTATCAGCGCGAGCTGTATGGCAAAAAGTCCTGCAAGCAGTTCATGGACAGCAAACCGCTCGTCGCCGACAAGTCCACCAGCCTGCAGGACCTGTCCTTCCGCATGGTGGAGTCGGACGCGCACCACCTGTTCAATGGCTTCATCATCACGGACCGCGGACGCTATCTTGGCATGGGCACGGGGCACGACCTGATGCGCGAGATCACGCAGATGCAGATCAACGCGGCACGCTACGCGAATCCGCTCACGCAGTTGCCGGGCAATGTGCCGATCAATGAACATATCGACCGGCTGCTGCAGAGCGGCACGAAGTTCTGGGCCTGCTACTGCGACCTCGATCACTTCAAGCCCTTCAATGACGTGTACGGCTACCGGCGCGGCGACGACGTCATCCAGATCACCGGCCGCATCCTCACCAGCCATACGGACCGCGACCGCGATTTCGTGGGCCATATCGGCGGCGACGATTTCATGATCCTGTTCCAGAGCGAGGACTGGGAAGAACGCTGCCGCGCCATCCTCGATGAATTCGCGGCCTGCGTGACGGAGTTCTACAGCAATGAGGACCGGGAGCGCGGCGGCTACATCTCGGAAGACCGGCAGGGCAAGAAGGTATTCTATTCCCTGATGAGCCTTTCGCTCGGGGTCATCAAGGTGGCGCCGCGCCAGTATTACTCGCACCACCAGATCGCCACCTCCGCTTCCGAAGCCAAGAAACAGGCCAAGAAAATCCACGGCAACAGCCTCTTTCTCGACCGCCGCGACGGCCCCGGCCGTTAGTCGCGCTCAAGCAGCCTCGCCTGCAATGCTTTCACCTTGCGGCGCAACCGAAGGTTCTCGCCAATCGTGACCAGAAGCGTGGCGCCGGCAAATGCCTGGGTCGCAGTCTCCCCCAGAAAATACCAGAAGGCCCACGCTATGCCGGCGCACACCAATGCAGTCAAGAGCAGGTAGATGGAATCTTTCATTTCCTGGCCTATGTCGGCTTGTCGTGCTGACGCAACTGTCTACGCAATCGAGCGTTGTCGATTGTGAGCGTCAATACGATCACCGACATAATTATGCCAAAACCGTAAACATCGAAAATTCGCCAGAACAGTGCTGCTGATGCGGCACAGATGACACCCGATACCAATAGAAGAACAGAATCTTTCATGCCCGCCTCGCAATCTGCACGTACATATGGCGGCTGCCAACACTTGCATCGAAGATGCCCGGCCACCGCATAAGAGTAGACTGTAGCCAGGGCCGGTGAGTTCCCGTCCTGAGCGCCAATTCCAGCACGTCGGCGAGCGAAGTTCCGCCTGCAAGCGAGCGGCCAGTGGCGACCGCCATGCTGCCAATGACCGCGCCAATGTAATAGCTCGCCCACACAGTGTGTCCAACAGCCAGCTTTTCCAAACCTGTGGTCGCGCCAATCAGCTCTCCCATGGTTGCATTCCTTCCAAACTTCTTGAGCGCCGCGAGTAAAGTCTCGACATGACCTACCACCAGCCCTTGATTTGCATACAGGGACTCGGGTGCAGGCAGGCCAAGTGCCAGCATGTTTTCGCGAAAGTATTTGTAGAACTGGGACATGACGTTCCTCCAGAGTGGAATAAGCAGACTCTAGAGGAAGCGGACCGCGGCAGCGTTGGGGAAGCTCAAGCGCGGTGAGTGTCGCGCCAGCGGCGGGTGAGGAGCTGGGCGGAGCCGAGTTCCTCGCGGGTGAGGCGGGTTTCGATCAGCTTGCGGTTGCTGCTGGCGGTCTGGTCGCCGGCTTCGGCTGCCAGCGTAATCCACATATAGGAACGGATCGGGTCGCGCGCCACGCCGCGCCCGTGGCTGTACATGCCGCCGAGGTTGTATTGCGCCAGCGCGTGGCCCTGCTCGGCCGCCTTGCGGTACCAGCGCACCGCTTCCGCATCGTCCTGCGGCACGCCCTGCCCGTTCGCGTACATCACCCCGAGATTATTCTGCGCGCTGGCGTCGCCCTGCTCCGCCGCGAAGCGGTACCAGGCCGCCGCGCGCACATCGTCGCGCGGCACACCGTGGCCGTTCGCATAGATCACGCCCACGTTGAACTGCGCATTCGCCGCGCCCTGCTCGGCCGCCTTGCGGTACCAGGCCAGCGCCGACGCAGCGTCGCGCTCCACCCCGCGCCCATGCGCATACATGCCGCCGAGATTGTATTGCGCCATCACGTGCCCGGCCTGCGCGGCGCGGTGATACCAGCGGGCGGCTGCGGTGTCGTCGCGCGTGCAGCCGTAACCGTTGGCCAGCATCACGCCAACATTGAACTGCGCGTCCGCGTCGTCCTGCTCCGCCGCGCGCTGCAGCCAGGAGAAGCCCACTTCAAGATCGGTCGCAATGCCACGCCCCTCCGCATAGGCCACGCCAAGATGGCGCTGCGCCACCGCATGCCCCTGCAGGGCCGCGCGCCGGTACCAGGACACGGCATGTGCATCGCTCTGCGTAACGCCATGTCCATGGCGGTACATGAAGCCTACATTGAGCTGCGCCACCGGATCGTCCTGCAGCGCCGCCTTGCGGAACCATGCCATGGCCAGCGGATAGTTGCGCGGCACGCCCAGCCCCTGCAGATAGGCCTCGCCCAGCAAATTCTGCGCGCCTGCCGCGCCCTGCTCGGCGGCGCGGCCGAACCAGCTCGCCGCCATTTCATCGCTCTGCGGCACGCCGCGCCCTTTGCGGTACATGGTGCCGAGATTCTGCTGCGCGGAGGGATCGCCCTGCCGCGCCGCCTTGCGGAACCAGAACACGGCTTCGGCATCGTCCTGTTTGACGCCGGCGCCGCCGTAGTACATGGCGCCGAGATGGTTCTGCGCGAAGGCCAGCCCCTGACCGGCCGCCTGGCGCATCCAGTTGAACGCTTCGGCCGCGTTTTCCATCACGCCGCAGCCGCGTTTGTAGAGCAGCGCCAGATTGAACTGGGCATAGGCATCGCCCTGTTCCGCTGCCTCAAGGAACCAGGCGAAGCTGCCCCGGTCCTCATCCAAGTCTTGATTCTTCATGCCAGCTCCCCCTCTCCAGCACGTCGATGTTGTTTAAATTTTAACTACCGATATGCTGCTCCGTTTGAGGGACCTCAAAAGAAAGCCCGCTCTGCCGGCGGGCTTCGGGAAATGCTGCGGACTCAGCCGGGTTGCGGCGACTGCTTCAGCAGCCAGGCATCCACCTTGGCCGCCGCCAGCTTGTTGACGGACACCAGCAGCGCGGGATCGACACTCGCAATACCGTAGCGCTGCGCGATATGGCGGCCGATGTGCAGCAGTACTTCCGCCGCCACTTCCGCATCCGATTCGGCCCGGTGGGCCGCGCTGCGGAAGCGGATACCCAGCTGGCCGCTGAGCTGGCCCAGCTTGTAGCTCGGCAGTTTCGGGAAGACGCGGCGCGACAGCTTGAGCGAGCAGACCGTCGCTTCGTGCAAGGGCGCCAGGCCCTGGCGCGCACTTTCCGCTTTCAGGAATTTCTCGTCGAAGCTGGCGTTATGGGCCGACAACGCATCGCCGCCGATGAATTCCAGCAGTTGCGGCACCACTTCCGATGCGGGCGGCGCCGTGTCCACCATCTGCTGCGAGATGCCGGTCAGGCTGGTGATGAACGGCGGAATGCGCACGCCGCAATTCACCAGCGACACAAAACGTTCCACCACCCTGCCATCGGCAATGCGCAGCGCCGCCACTTCCGTGATGCGGTCGCCCATGTCCGGCGACAGGCCGGTGGTCTCGAAGTCGAGCATGACGATAGGTTTGCCCAGCATATGCTTCCTTATGCGAACTTGCGTACGGCGTCGAGCGCAAGTCCGGCGCCGATGCTGCCAAACAGGTCGCCTTCGACCTTGCGCGCGGATGGCACAACGGCGCCGATACGTTCGCGCAGCAGGCCCACGCCGCTTGAACCGCCGGTAAAGAAGATGGTATCGATCTGTTCCTGCCTCACGCCGGCATCGGCCAGCATGCCGGTAACGGTATTGCCCACATCGTCCACCAGGTGGCTGATCGCGCGCCCGAACAGCTGGCGCGGCACATCCAGCGCTGCGGGCGGCGACAGGCGGTCAAGGTCGAGCACCACGCTGTCCTCCGACGACAGGCCGATCTTCGCTTCTTCCACCTGCATCGCCAGCCAGTGGCCGGCGCGGTCTTCGATCAGGGCCTGCAGGCGCTGCATCTTGTCCTGCTCCTTCGCATCGCGCACCAGCTCCGCCAGCTGCGCCGTCATCTTGCGCGTGTAGGCCAGGTTGATGGTGTGCCAGGTGGCGAGGTTAAAGTAGTAGCTAGATGGGACTTCCACCCCGCTCAGCAGCTGCGTGCCGTAGCCGAGCAGCGGCATCACGGCCGCAAGGCTCAGGTATTTGTCGAAATCGGTACCGCCGATGTGCACGCCCGCCGTGGCGAGGATATCGTCGCGCCGCTCGGGCTTCATGGCGCGGCCGGGCGACAGGCGCACCAGCGAGAAGTCCGACGTGCCGCCGCCGATGTCGGCAATCAGCACCAGCTCTTCGCGGTCGATCTGCGATTCATAATCGAATGCCGCCGCAATCGGCTCGTACTGGAAGGCGATATGGCGGAAACCGACCGAGCGCGCGATCTCCGCCAGCGTGTCTTCACCGGCCTTGTCGGCCACCGCATCGTCGTCGATGAAGTGCACCGGGCGGCCCAGCACCACCGAGTCGAAGCTGCGGCCGGCCGCCTGTTCGCCACGGCGTTTCAGCTCGCCGATGAACTGCGCCAGCAGCATGCGGAAGGACAGGGAGCGGCCGGCCACTTCGGTCTGGCCATCCATCAGGCTGGTGCCCAGCAGGCTTTTCAGGGAGCGCATCAGGCGGCCTTCGTAGCCGGCCAGGTAGTCTGCCAGTGCCGCGCGGCCGTAGCTCACCTCGTCGTCGTCGGCATTGAAGAACACCACGGACGGCAGGGTCGGCTTGCCCTCCTCCAGCACCAGCATGGTCTGCTGGCCCGGACGCACCCATCCCATGGTGGAATTGGAAGTGCCGAAATCGACGCCGCATGCGTTGCCCATCAACAGGTGTCCTCGATTGTTTCGCTAAAGGGGCGGTATTTTAGCAGAGCGGCTTGTTCGCGATCAAAAACCGGCATGGCGGACGGCGCTAAGCTGCTCATTTGCCTCGAAGGGAGAGCGCCATGGCCAAGCCCGACTCACTCCACCACTCCAGCCTGCATCATCTCCAGCGCCGCCGCTATCGTCGGGCCGCCGCTGCCCTGCCCCTGCTGCTGGCAATCGTATGCGCGCTGGCATTCTTGTTCGGCTAGCAAGGCCACGGTCGCGCGCACGCGACAGTTCATTCCTTGAATTCGAGAAATAATTGCCATCAAGTAAGATGAAAGGTATGCTCAACAAGAAAAACGAACGCCCGCTGGCCCTGCTGGCCCATAGCGCCGCCAGGCGCGCTTCACCGAGACATGAGAAAAACCAAGCCCGAACCAGCGCTCACCGCGGCCGAACACAAGGCCGCCATCCTGCGTGAAAACCGCCGCGTCACTTCCTATGATGTGGCGCTGCTCGCAGGAGTATCGCAATCCGCCGTGTCGCGCTGCTTCAAGCCGGGCGCCAGTGTCTCCAAATCGACCTACGCGCGCGTGATGAAGGCCGCCGCGGGGCTGGACTATATTCCCAATGCCGCCGCGCGCAGCCTGATTACGCGGCGCTCCAATATGGTGGCGCTGATCATCTCGAATTTCGTCATCCTCTACCATCCGGGCGCGCTGGCGGAACTGAGCCAGCAGATTACGCGGCGCGGCAAACGCGTGCTGCTGTTCACCACGCAGCATGAATCCGACGTCGAGCAGATCCTTTCCAGCGTCTGGCAATACCAGGTGGACGGCGTGATCGCCGCGGCCGCATTGAGCGAACAGCAGGTGCAGGAGTTCGAACGCCGCCAGGTGCCGCTGGTGGTCTTCAACCGCAACCTGCACGAACAACAGGTCAATTCGGTGTTCTGCGACCAGTACGAAGCGGGCCGCCTGATGGCGGCGCACCTTGC
This sequence comes from Pseudoduganella rhizocola, assembly GCF_045984285.3. Classification (NCBI taxonomy): domain Bacteria; kingdom Pseudomonadati; phylum Pseudomonadota; class Betaproteobacteria; order Burkholderiales; family Oxalobacteraceae; genus Pseudoduganella; species Pseudoduganella rhizocola. The sequence continues at coordinate 226,696 of NZ_JBJQIK030000003.1, read as the reverse complement.
TGCGGCCGGCCACCGCCGTTTCGGCCTTATCACGGGACCTGAAGAATCGCCTATCGCCAGCGAACGCCGGCGCGGCGCCCTTGAATACCTGGCGGAGATCGGGCTGCCGCCCCCTGTCATTGCGACCGGGCAGTTCGACTATGCCAGCGGAGCGCGTGGCCTGCGCGAGATCGTCAGCCGGCTTGGGCATGCGCCGGATGCGGTCATGTGCGGCAACGACCTGATGGCGATCGGCTGCATCGAGTGCGCGCGCCATGAGCTGGGCATCGATGTGCCGGGCCAGATGTCGATTACCGGTTTCGATGCGGTGGAAGCGGCCAGCTGGCCGAGCTACAACATCACGACAATGCGCCAGCCGATCCAGAAGATGGCGCAGGCCGCCGCAGACATGCTGGCGGCGCTGATCGAATCGAATGGCGGCGAGGCGGAGAAACGCGTGTTCCCGCCCCTGCTGGTGGACGGCGGCACGGCGCGGATAGCGCCATCAGTGCGCGATTCGCTGGCAGCATAAAAAAACCCGCCTTCAGGCGGGTTATTCGTATCAGCCTTCGGCGATGCGTTTGGAAAGGTGGGCCAGCGCTTCTTCCACCTGGTCCACCAGGATCAGCGCGAGGTCGCCGTCTTTCAGGCGGGCCAGTGCTTTGTCGATAGCGATGAATTCGCCGTCGATTTCATCCACGTAGCTGGTGCGCGGCGCCCCCGCCAGTCCCTCGCGCAGCAGCGCGATCACTTCACCGTCTTCGCGGCCGCGCTGGCACTGGTCCTGGTACAGCAGCACGTCGTCGAAGGACTTGCCGAGGATCTCGGTCTGCTGGCGGATATCTTCGTCGCGGCGGTCGCCGGCGCCGGAGATCAGCACCAGGCGGCGCTTGGCCGGCATGGCTTCCACCGCCTGCACCAGGGCCAGCATGGCGTCCGGGTTATGGCCGTAGTCGGCGATCACGGTCGCGCCGCGGTAGTCGAACACATTGAAGCGGCCCGGCGCGTTATGGCTGTCCGTGGTGAAGGTGGCCAGGCCAAGGCGGATGGACTGCCAGTCGATGCCCGCGGCCCACGCCGCCGCGACCGCCGCCATGGTGTTCTCCACCTGGAAGCCGATGGCGCCGCCGCGGGTGATCGGCACGTCCGCCAGCGCAATGCGTTCTTCGAACTTGCCTTCCACCGCCACCAGCTGGCCGTTCTCCACATACACCGTGCGCTTGCCCTGGGCGATATGGGTGGCCACCACCGGATGGTATTTGTCCGCGCCGAAGAAGGTAATCCTGCCCTTGCAGCTCGATGCCATTGCGGCCACGATCGGGTCGGTCGCGTTCAGCACGGCCATGCCGTTCTTGTCCACATTCTGCACGATCACGCGCTTCAGCACCGCCAGGTCTTCCACCGTGGTGATGTAGTTCAGGCCGAGGTGGTCGCCCGCGCCGATATTGGTGACTACCGCCACCTTGCAGCGGTCGAACGCCAGGCCTTCGCGCAGGATGCCGCCGCGCGCGGTTTCAAAGACTGCCGCATCCACATCCGGATGCTGCAGCACATTGCGCGCGCTGCGCGGGCCGGAGCAGTCGCCGCTGTCGGTCTGGCGGCCATTGATGTAGACGCCGTCGGTATTGGTCATGCCCACGCGCAGGCCGCTCGAGGCCAGGATGTGCGCGGTCAGGCGCACGGTCGTGGTCTTGCCGTTGGTGCCGGTAACGGCGATCACGGGAATGCGGCCATCGTCGCCTTCCGGGAACATGGCGGAGATAATCGCCTCGCCCACCGGACGGCCCTTGCCGTAGGACGGCGACAGGTGCATGCGCAGGCCGGGCGCGGCGTTCACTTCCACCACGCCGCCGTTCTGTTCTTCGATAGGACGCAATACGCTGTCCACCACCACGTCCACGCCGCAGATATCGAGGCCGATCATCTGCGCCGCTTCCACGGCGCGTGCGGCCACTTCCGGATGCACGTCGTCGGTCACGTCGGTGGCAGTGCCGCCGGTCGACAGGTTGGCGTTGTTGCGCAGGATGACGCGCTGGCCATGCGGCGGAACCGAATCCGCCTGCAGGCCCTGCAGCGCGAGGCGCGCCAGCGCGATATCGTCAAAACGGATCTTGGTCAGCGAAGTAGCGTGGCCGCTGCCGCGGCGCGGGTCGGCATTGACGATCTCCACCAGCTCGCGCACCGAGTGCACGCCATCGCCCACCACATGCGGAGGATCGCGGCGCGCAGCGGCGATCAGCTTGTTGCCGATCACCAGCATGCGGTAGTCGTGACCAGCGAGGAAGCGTTCGACCAGGATATCGTCGCGGAATTCGCGCGCCGTGTTGAAGGCGGCCGTCATCTGCTCCTTGGTGGTCACATTGACGGTAACGCCCTTGCCCTGGTTGCCGTCCTTCGGCTTCACCACCACCGGCAGGCCGATTTCCAGTGCTGCCTTCCATGCGTCTTCCGCATCCTCGGCGACACGGCCGACAGGTACCGGCACGCCTGCGGCGTCCAGCAGTTTCTTGGTCAGTTCCTTGTCCTGCGCGATCGATTCGGCGATGGCGCTGGTGCTGTCCATTTCGGCAGCCTGGATGCGGCGCTGGCGCGAACCCCAGCCGAAGCTCACCATGCTGCCGCTGGTCATGCGGCGGTAAGGAATATTGCGCACCACGGCGGCATGCACGATGGCGCCGGTACTCGGGCCAAGGCGCACGTCCTCGTCCAGGTCGCGCAGTTCGGTCAGCGCGGCGTTCAGGTCGAACGGTTCATCCTTCAGCGCGGCGTTGATCAGCTTCTCCGCCAGCTCAACGGCGAGGCGGCCCACTTCTTCTTCCGTGTATTCCACCACCATCTGGAAAATGCCTTCTTCCAGGGTGGGCGTGGTGCGGCTGAAAGTCACCGGGCAGCCCGCTTCGGCCTGCAAGGCCAGTGCGGTCAGCTCCAGCACATGCACCATCGGCACGGCGTCCGCATGGCCATCCGGCTGCAGCTGGGCGATGCGCGGGAAGCGTGCGCGCAGGCGCACTTCGAAGCCTTCCAGCTTGTCGACTGCCATTTCCTCCGGCGTGCAGGAGACGATGGCCTCGATCGCGGTGTGGTGGCTCCACAGATTTGGTCCACGCAGCGCGCGGGTACGAATTACTTCCATTCCCTGTATTCCCGATTAGTTATTCTTGGTGTTCCACTCGAACGTGCGCAGTGCGGCGCCGATCAGGTCCGGCTGCAGGCCGAGCGCCCAGCCGGTGCCAATGGCGGCCAGCACGGCCTCGGTGCAGCCGGACTCGCTCTCCGGCAGACAATTCAGCGGCAGCGTTGCCACCACATCGGCGCCATCAGCCATCACGTAGCCGTCGGCGCGCAGGAATACAGCGCGCTGGCCGTCCTGCAGCTGGGCGGCAATCGCCGGCACGTGTTCATCGGTGCCGTAGAAGATCACGGAACCGTCGCACAATCCGGCCATTTCAGCCACCTGCGCATCCGATGCATTGAGCACGGCCGCGCCTTCCGGCAGCACCACGTCCACCTGCGTGCGCAGCACGTTGAACATCTGTTCTTGTTCGCTGATGTAGAACTCGCCCAGCTCGCCGTGGCCCTGCGCGTCGGTGACGACGCCTACCAGGCACTTGTCGTAGGCATAACCTTCGGTCAGCACCATGCGGTTGCCGTTGGCAAAAACGGCGGCTTCCACGTTCTTGTTCAGCAGCAGGCGCTGGCCGGATTCCCATTCGCTCAGCGGCCCGCGCGGCACCTTGCGGCCGTTCAGGTGGACGCCTTCTTCATTGGCCATGCCGACATAACGGCCGCTGACCTGCAGCAGCCACGCGGTGATACGCGCGATCAGCGCCGTGTGGCGGGTGCCGGACACGCCGACGATTGGAATACGGCCGTCTTCGCCTTCGGCAAACAGCTGGTCCACAATCGCCGCGCCGACAGGACGTGCAATGCCGCCTTCCGCAGGCTTCAGGTGCGCCAGCAGGCCGGGGCTTGCGTTCACTTCGATCACGGCGCCGCCCTGCTCCTGCAAGGGCTTCGAGACATCCTGCACCACGAGGTCGATGCCCGCAATGTCCAGGCCTACGGTGCGCGCAGCCAGCGCGGCCATCTCGGCCACTTCCGGATGCACCAGGTCGGTCACGTCGTTGGCCACATTCCCGTTCAGCTGGATCAGCACACGGCGCCCCGCTTCCGGCACGGAGTCCGGCGTCAGGCCCTGGCGCTGCAGGTCCAGCTGCACTTCGGTGGACTTGCGCGGCTCTACGATATTGAGCGGGAATTCTTCGGTGGTGCCGCGGCGCGGATCGGTGTTGATCTGGGTATCGACCAGTTCCTGCACGCTCTGCTTGCCGTCGCCGGTCACCCACAGCGATTCGCCTTTGGAGGCGGCCACCACCTTGCGGCCGACCACCAGCAGGCGGTGTTCGTCGCCCACGATGAAGCGTTCCACGATCACGCTCTCGCTGCCACCGCGCTGCACGGCGATGTGGTAGGCGGCCTTCACGTCGGCTTCGGTGCCCAGGTTCAGCGACACGCCGCGGCCATGGTTGCCGTCATACGGCTTCACGGCAACCGGCAGGCCGATGTCCTGCGCTTCTTCCCATGCTTCGTCCGCGCTGCGCACCAGCACGCCCTCGGGCACCGGCACGCCAACGGCAGCCAGCAGGTCCTTGGTCATGTCCTTGTCGCTCGCAATGCCTTCGGCAATGGCGCTCGTATGGTCGGTTTCCGCGGTCCAGATGCGGCGCTGGCGCGCGCCATGGCCCAGTTGCACCAGGTTGCCGTCGGTCAGGCGGGTATGGGGAATCTTGCGGTCGGTCGCGGCATCCACGATATTGGCCGTGCTGGGGCCGAGGCAGAGCGACTCCACCATATCGGTCAGCTGCGCCACGGCAGCGTCCAGGTCGAACGGCCGGTCTTCGATGGCGGCCATCAGCAGTTCGCGGCCGGCAGCCAGCGCGGCGCGGCCCACCTGCTCCTGGCGCGTGCGGAATGCCATTTTGTAAATGCCGCTGCCTTCGGCCGTCTGGCGCGTCTTGCCGAAACCGGTGCGCATGCCTGCCAGGTTCTGCAGCTCCAGCACCACGTGTTCGAGGATATGGCCGGCATAGGTGCCGTCGCGCAGGCGCTCCAGGAAGCCGCCGACCTCGCCCACGCCGCAGCGGTGCTCAACCAGATTGGGCAGCATGGCCGTCAGCCGTTCGTACAGGCCAGGAAGTTTGTTCGAAGGGAAGTTTTCCAGCTCGCCGATATCGAGCCAGGCTTCGATCACCGGCCGATAAGTCCAGATATTTGGCCCACGCAGGTGCGTCACGCGGAGCACTTCAATGTCTTTCTTCTTTGTCATGTTTTTGCTCTGATACCTTTTGCGCTTATACTTCCGCAAAAAGCTGGGCCTTCCTCTTCGTAAATCGTCAAAGTTGATAGCTGAAGAATACAGTAAATAGCAGCTTCCTTCTTCGCCATCCTTATCGTGTTAGCGTTCCGCTTTTTAAGGCCGTACCCTATATTTTCCCACTGTTTCATGTTTCTTGCCACTTGGCAAAGACCGCACCGGAGTCTGTTCCATAATGACAACAACTGATCTTTCCCCTGAACCGATCCGCACCGAGCTGCCCGAAAAATGGCGCTCCGATGTGCAGACACAGCTGGCCTCAGGGGAAAACGTGCTCGGCGCAATAGAGGTTGACCTCGACGCGAAACTGCACTTCGCTAAAGGCTTCATCCTGCTGACCGAGCGGCGCATTATGGCACGCGGTCCGGGTGAGTCGCAGTGGAAACAGTGGCCTTATCAGGAAGGCATGTCGCTCAAGCTGCACGACCATGCCGGCGTGGGCCACCTGGAGCTGTTCGATGCCCACCGCCGCCTCGACTGCTGGCGCTTCACGCTGGGACAGAACCTGCAGGCGATCCGCCTCAGCGAGCAGTTCGCGCCGCTGGTGGAAAGCCACCTGACCGGCAAGCCGGTGGAGAAGGAAGAAGAACACGCCTGCCCGACCTGCAAGGCCCCGCTGGAGCCGGACGAGGAAGAATGCCCGATCTGCGCCAAGGTCGAGTACACGCCGCCCACCACCTGGACCCTGTTCCGCCTGTGGCGTTTTGCCCATCCCTATCGCTGGCAGCTGCTGCTGGGCTTCACGCTGATGCTGCTGTCCACCGGCGCCCACCTGATTCCGCCCTACCTCAGCATTCCGCTGACGGACAATGTGCTGGTGCCTTACCAGAACGGCAAGCCGGTGGACACCGGCCTGGTGGTGCTGTACATGAGCGGCCTGCTCGCTTCCGCCATCCTGGCCTGGGTGCTGGGCTGGGGCAAGACCTATGTGCTGGCGCTGGTGTCCGAGCGCATCGGCGCCGACCTGCGCACGGCTACCTATGAACACCTGCTGCGCCTCTCGCTCGAATACTTCGGCGGCAAGCGCACCGGCGACCTGATGTCGCGCATCGGCAGCGAAAGCGACCGCATCTGCGTGTTCCTGTCGCTGCACCTGCTGGACTTCGCCTCCGACTGCCTGCTGATCGCCATGACCGGCGTGATCATGTTCACCATTAACCCGTGGCTGGCCATCGTCACGCTGGTGCCGCTGCCTTTCATCGCCTGGCTGATCCACCTGGTGCGCGACAAGCTGCGCACCGGCTTCGAGAAAATCGACCGCGTGTGGGGCGAAGTGACCAATGTGCTGGCCGATACGATTCCCGGCATCCGCGTGGTGAAGGCCTTCGCACAGGAGGCACGCGAAGCGAACCGCTTCCGCATCGCCAACAAGCACAACCTGGCCGTGAACGACAAGTTGAACAAGGTGTGGTCTCTGTTCTCGCCCACCGTGTCCTTCCTGACCGAGATCGGCCTGCTGGTGATCTATGTGTTCGGCATTTACCTGGTGTCCAAGGCCAGCATCACGCTCGGCGTGCTGACGGCTTTCCTCACCTACTCCGCTCGCTTCTACAGCCGCCTGGATTCCATGAGCCGCATCGTGTCCGTAACGCAGAAATCGGCGTCGGCGGCGAAGCGCATCTTCGATATCCTGGACCACGTTTCCAGCGTCCCGGAACCCGCGAATCCGGTCAAGGTCAACAGGGTGGAAGGCAATATCACGCTGCGCGAAGTGGGCTTCCGCTACGGGAACCGCGCCGTCAACCGCGGCGTCAACCTCGATATCAAGGCGGGCGAGATGATCGGCCTGGTGGGCCACAGCGGCTCCGGCAAATCCACGCTGGTGAACCTGATCTGCCGCTTCTATGACGTGGCGGAAGGCGCGATCCTGCTCGATGGCACCGACATCCGTTCGTTCGCCGTGTCCGATTACCGCCGCAACATCGGCCTGGTGCTGCAGGAACCCTTCCTGTTCTTCGGCACCATCGCCGAGAACATCGCTTACGGCAAGCCGAACGCCACACGCGCCGAAATCATGGCCGCTGCCCGCGCCGCGCACGCGCACGATTTCATCCTGCGCCTGCCGCAGGGTTACGACTCGATGGTCGGCGAACGTGGCCAGGGCCTGTCCGGCGGCGAACGCCAGCGCATTTCGATTGCCCGCGCGCTGCTGATCGATCCGCGCATCCTGATTCTCGATGAAGCCACGGCATCGGTGGACTCCGAGACCGAAAAGGAAATCCAGAAAGCGCTGGACAACCTGGTAGCCGGCCGCACTACCATCGCCATCGCGCACCGCCTGTCCACGCTGCAGCGCGCCAACCGCCTGGTGGTGATGGACCGCGGCAAGGTGGTGGAAGAAGGCCCGCACGAAGAGCTGATGGAAAAACAGGGCGCCTATTACCGCCTGTACCAGGCCCAGGCCCGCAACGTCGACACCGACCTGGACGACGCACCGAAGGAACGCCATGACGACAATTAATTTCCGGCTGGAGCGCGACGCCTTCGGCCGCCTCAACCTCACCGACGCGCAAGGCGTGGTACATGAACACGTGACGCCGGTGCGCGCCTTCCCGATCCAGGCGCCCGATGAAGGCCTGTCGCTGATGAACAGCGATGGCAAGGAAGTGGCATGGCTGGACAGCCTGAACGAACTGCCCGCCGATGCTGCCGCGCTGGTGCGCGATGAACTGAGCGGCCGGGAGTTCATGCCCGAAATCAGCCGCATCATCAACGTCACCAGCTTCGCCACGCCCTGCACCTGGACCGTGGCCACCGACCGGGGCGAAACCGACTTCGTGCTGCGCGGCGAGGAGGACATCCGCCGGATCGGCGCCGATGCCCTGCTCGTCTCGGACAGCCATGGCATCAACTTCCTGATCCGCAACCAGTATGAACTGGATAAGCACAGCAAGAAGATTCTGGACCGCTTCCTGTAAGCGGCGAAGGCTCAGCGGCGGGCGGCCGGCTCGTCGTTAATACAGATCGGCGCGCGTTTCGCGTAGCTGCTGCAGGCTCTGCGGAAGCAGGCCGCAGCGGCCTCTCCTGCATATTCCTTGCACTGCGCCAGGCGGCGCTCCACGCTTGCGCGCGTCATCCTGGGCTCGCGCACGGCTTTCGCCTGCGCCGGCGCCTCCGTGCGGCGCGCCGGCTTGGCAGGCGCCGGCTGCGTTTTTTCCACCCGGACCGGACGCGATGCGGGCGGCACGGCAGGTGCGGGAGAATGAGAGCTTGGCTGCCCTTGCGGCGCCAAGGCTGGCGGCGGCACCGGCGCCGGCAGCGGCAAGACGGCCGGCGGCGCGGAAGCCTGTATCACAGCAGTGTTGGCGGATTTGCTGATCTGCGCCAGCGTGCGGTCAGCCTGCAGGCTTTTCAGCACGATCATCAGCGATCCCAGTAAAGCGAGCAGCAGCGCGGCGACACCTGCCCACAGGGCAATCGTCTTGCCACGGCTGATCCCGCCGCTGTGCTCCTGGTCTTCGTGGGCGCGGGGTGCTGCGGGCGGCTGCTGCGGTTCGTCCATGATCTGTCGCTAAAATCGTACACAGCAGCAGATTAACGAATTTGCGGAAATTGTGTCGCTACGCTTTGCTCGCCTTTTGCGATTTCGCACGGCAGGCGGCGCTGGCCTTGTTGGGGGCGGTGCAGCGGACCGGTACGGCTTTGCGCACGGTCTTCGCCGCGGCAGCCTTGCTCCTGGAGGAAACCGCAGCCTTGGCCGTCTTTTTGGCGGCAGCGGCTTTGGCGGAACGCTTTGCGGCGGTGGCCTTGGCGGTGGCCGTCTTCGCCGCTGCTGTCTTTGCGGTGGCTGTCTTCGCCGCCGCTGCCTTGGCGCGGCGCGCAACGCGGACCTCGTCGCGCACTACTGGCACTGCACGCACGGGCGCCTCTGCGGCCTGCGCTACGGAGCGCGGAGCGGCGGGCGCTTTATCCGGCTGTGCGGCGACGGCGGCTCCGGTGGCCAATGCGGCAGCGCCTGCCAGCGCGGCCGGCGGCACAGTTGCCCCCTGGGCCGCTGCCGCTTCGGGTGCGGCAGCAGGAGTCTCCGGCGTGCCGCCATCGGTGTGCGGCGGCAGCGGAATGGCCGACGGCACGTGTTCGGGCGCAGGCGGATGCGAGAAATCCGGTGGCGGCAAAGCCTTGGCGGACATGCCCTCCGGCGCCGTCAATGCGGGTTCGGCTTTTTTGGGATGCTGGCCGGCCGTACTGCCGATCCAGGCAATCGCCCCGATCAGGCCCGCGATCACCACTGCGGCGCCGCCAAGCAGCACAGGCTTCAGCGCGCGGCGCGGGGCCTCAGCATCAACAGGCGCCGGCGCTTCGGGCACGCTGTCCGCTACCGGTGCTGCGGGCGGCTCAGCCGCGAACGTGGGTTCAGGATCAAAGGCCGGTGCCGCTGCCGGCGCCGGTGCGGGCGCCATATATTCCTCATCGAACAGGCTGGGTTCAACCCTTTGTACTGCAGTTTCTTTCTTCATTGACTATCGCTTTGTGCTGACGGAGCTGGCGGTCAGCACTCTACCATACTCGGACGGCATGCTATCCTCCCGCCACCCAACCCGGAGTACGCCAATGAAGCCGCTACTTTTTGCCTTGATGGCGCTTGCACATGCCCTCGCATCCGCACAGGACGTCACCTTGCAGGACGTGGCCCGCATGCCCGCGCCGCAGATCCTGCATTCCGAACCGGCGGCTTCGGACGGCATTACGGTTCGCCACATCGTGTTCCGCTCGACCGAGGTTGGCGGCGTGCCGAATGAAGTTTACGCGGTGCTCGCGGCCCCAAGGCATGCGGGCCCGCACCCCGCGCTGCTGGTGCTGCACCCGGGCCGCGCCGCCGCTCAGGCTGCCATCGCCGAGGAATGGGCGCGCAAGGGCTATGTGGCCATATCGCCCGACCTGCCCGGCATCGCCAATCCTGATCTTGCACCCCGTTCCGGCGGCCTGTGGAAGCAGCGCCCGTACGGCGCCGACCGCTGGACGGTCAGCCCCTCGCTGGCGCACAGCACGGTCTTCCAGTCGCTGGCGGCAGGCGCCGGCGCAATTCGCCTGCTCCAGCAAATGGACAATGTGGATGCGAAGCGTATCGGCATCATTGGTGCCTCCTGGGGCAGCTATATGACGACCGTCCTCGCCGGCTTGCTGGGTGAGGACATCCGCGCCGCCTACGCGGTCTGGGGCGCCGGATTTTTTGAAGACACGGTGTTCGCCACCAACCTCGCCAGCCTGAGCGACGCTGAGCGCAGCCGCTGGCAGTCGGCGCTGGGGGCGGAGCACTACCTGCCACGCATCAGCGCACGCTTCTTTATCGCGGGAGCGAGCAACGACCGGGCGTTCTACCTGCCCTCGCTGGTGCGCAGCTACGAAAACATCCAGGCGCCCAAAGGCATCGTGTTCGGGCCGAACGCCGATCACGATGCCGGCGGCTATGCAGGCGGCCCGCCACCGGACGGCAGGAACTGGACGGCGCAGGAAGTCACCTTCTTCGAACATGCGCTGAAAGGCATCGGCGTACCGCTTCCCCACGTGGATACGGTGAAGCTCGCACCGCAGTTCGCGGAGGTGCAGGTGGAGGCCGAGGCCGGCGTGCGCGAGCTCGCACTGTTCCATGCACCCGCCGGTACGCCATGGCCGCAACGCCGGTGGACGCAGCTCGCCGCAGAGCGCATCAAGGTGATCGGCGGCAAGCGCTACCGGATCGACCTGTCAGGCCTGGAACCGGGCGCATGGTATGTGATTGCCACCGACCTGCGCGGCGTATCGGCTTCTTCGCTGCCCAAGCCCCTCGACGGTCAGCGCTTGTAGAGGATCTCAGGAAAAGAACGGCAACACACGGGCCAGCAGTTCAGCGGGCGCCTCCTCCGGCACGTAGTGCCCGCAAGGCAGCGTGCCGCCATCGACATTGTCGGCCACACGACGCCACTCCTTCAGCGGCTCGAAGCAGCGATGCACCACGCCTTGCTCGCCCCACAGCACGAGCAGCGGCATGGACAGCCGCCTGCCGGCCTCGATGTCGGCGCGGTCGTGTTCCAGGTCGATGCTGGCGGCGGCGCGGTAATCCTCGCAGATGCCGTGCGCAGCGCCCGGCAGCGCCAGGCAGCGCTGGTATTCGGCCAGTGCACGCGGATCGAAGGGCGCCAGCCCCGCGCTGCGGCCGCCCATCACATCGCGCACATAGGCTGCTGGATCAGCCTCGATCAGCCGTTCCGGCATCGGCGCGCGCTGGATCAGGAAGAACCAGTGCCAGTAGGCCCGCGCAAAAGCCTCCGAGGTCTGGCTGTACATTGCCAGCGTGGGTGCGATATCGAGCAGCGCGAGGCGCTCCACCGCATCCGGATGATCGGCCGCCAGCCGGTGCGCCACGCGGGCGCCACGGTCGTGCGCCAGCACGCGGAAACGCTGAAAACCCAGCGACTGCATCACCTTCAGCACATCGAGCGCCATGGTGCGCTTGCTGTAGTTGGCATGATCGCCGGCGCCTGCCGGTTTCGAAGAATCGCCGTAGCCGCGCAGGTCGCAGACCACCAGCGTGAAGTGGCGGGCCAGCGCCGGCGCAACCTTATGCCAGATGACATGGGTCTGGGGATGGCCGTGAAGCAGCAGCAATGGCGGCCCGCCGCCCCCTGTCACCGCATTGACATGCACACCTGCTTCGGTTTCCACCCGCAGGTTTCGAAATCCGGGAAAAAGCTCCGACGTCATTGCCGCTCCAGCGAAGATTGGAGCCGCAATTATGGCATCAGTGCCGCAACCGCGTTGCGCTTCGGCGTTTATTGAACGTCCAGCAGCTCAATGTCGAAGATCAGGTTTGCGTTCGGAGGAATCGGGCCGATGCCGTTGGCGCCATAGCCCATCTCGGCCGGCACAATAATCGTGCGCTTTCCGCCCACTTTCATGCCCTGCACCCCGATGTCCCAGCCTTTGATGACCTGGCCGCCATCGACCTGGAAGCTGAACGGAGAACGCCCGGCCGACGAATCGAACTGCGCGCCATGCTGCGCCTCGGCCTTCGGCTCATACAGCCAGCCCGTGTAATTGACGACGGCAGTGGAACCGGACGTTGCCTCCTTGCCCGTACCAACCACAGTATCGATCTTTTGAAGCGCGAGGGCCGGCGCCGTTTCGGACGCAGCTGGCGCCGGCGGGTCCGCGCGCTTGCAGGCGGACATTGCAATTGCCGTTGCCAGGGCCAGGGCGGAACAGGAAAGCAGCTTTTTCAAATCAACACCTCGTCAATGGATAAGTTACGCGCAATGAAAAAAAGCCGACCTGCAAGCAGATCGGCTTTCGTAGCGAGTGATTGCAACCACTCTGGAATTCTGGTGGGAAGTGCAAGTTTCGAACTTGCGACCCCTGCAGTGTGAATGCAGTGCTCTACCCCTGAGCTAACCTCCCGAAGAAGCAGCATTATAGATGCTGCCTTGAAGAACGTCAAGCGGCTGGAGTGCGCCAGATGCAAGTTCCTTTTACTGCCTTATCCAGGCCGTTCAACAGATCCTCGTGCGCGGCCAGTTCTGCGTCCGAAGCGCGCACCACGAGGATGTCGGCCAGCGCCACCTGCGCCAGCTCAACGCCGCCAACCGCTACTTCCTCCTCGATGTCCATGCCCAGGCTGTTCTGGCCGCGCGTCATGGCCAGGTACACGTCCGCCAGCAGCTCCGCGTCCAGCAATGCGCCGTGCAGCTTGCGGTGCGCGTTGGAGATGCCGTAACGGTCGCACAGCGCGTCCAGCGAGTTGCGCTTGCCCGGATGGAGCTCCTTGGCGTGGACCAGCGTATCGATCACGCCGCTGATATGGTCATCGAAAGCCGGCAGGTTCAGCATCCTGAACTCATGATTGAGGAAGCCGAGGTCGAAGGGCGCGTTGTGGATGATGACTTCCGCATCACGAATATATTCGCGCAGCTCTTCCACCACCTCGTGGAAGCGCGGCTTATCGCGCAGGAATTCAGTGGTCAGGCCGTGCACCGCCAGCGCGCCCTCTTCCGAATCGCGCTCCGGATTGATATAGCGGTGGAAGTTATTCCCCGTCAGCATGCGGTTGTGCAGTTCGACGCAGCCGATTTCAATGATTCGGTTGCCCAGCTTGGGATTAATGCCGGTGGTTTCGGTATCGAGAACGATTTGACGCATGGGAGTTCAGCCTGAAAACGGTTGGGCAGTATAACAAATCAGCGTTTGCTGCGGACCAGTTCGACGCCTTTGTTGGCCAGCATGTCGGCGCGTTCGTTGCCAGGGTGGCCGTTGTGGCCGCGCACCCAGCGCCAGTCCACCTTGTGGACGGATTGAGCCTGGTCGAGCGCCTGCCACAGGTCGGCGTTTTTTACCGGCTCCTTTGTCGAGGTCTTCCAGCCCCGCGCTTTCCAGCCGTGGATCCATTCGCTGATGCCCTTCTGGACGTACTGGCTGTCCGTATGCAGGATCACTTCGCAGGGGCGCTTCAGCGCGTTCAGCGATTCGATCACCGCCAGCAGCTCCATGCGGTTGTTGGTGGTATTCAGCTCGCCGCCGAACAGCTCTTTCTCGTTGTCGCCTGCCTTGAGCCAGGCGCCCCAGCCGCCGACGCCGGGATTTCCCTTGCAGGCGCCATCGGTGAAAATCTCTACTTTATCCATTACCCTGTTCTTTGTGCTTGTTGGTCGCCGGGACGGCGACCGGTGATTTGGCGGCCTTCTTGCTCCACGCGGGGCCGATCAGGCGCATGCCTTTGACGCGCTTGATGGCCTGCACCATATACACGGCGCCGAAATACGGCCAGTAGCGCGCTCCGGCACGGTCCATGAAGGCGTAGCGGGCCAGCCAGCGCTCGGTGCGGCAGGCTGGTGCGTAGCAGCCGAAGTGGCTGTTGCTCACGCCCATATTCAGCAATTTTAACCAGTCTTTGATACGCGGCATAGAGATGAATTCGCCTGCTTCCGGCAGATAGTGGGAGCGCGTAATGCGGCCCGTCACCTGGCGCAGCCCCCACAGGCTGGCGGGATTGAAGCCGCACACGATCAGCTGCCCTTCCGGAATCAGCACCCGCTCCACTTCGCGCAGCACCTGGTGCGGCTCGGCCGAGAATTCGAGCACATGGGGCAGCACGATCAGGTCCAGGCTATTGCTGGCAAACGGCAGCTCGCTGCAGTCGAAGGTCACATCCACGCGGCGCATGCCCTCCCCGCCCGCACCCTCGGGACGCAGGCGGGTATCGGCCAGCAGCTGGTGCGGCATGCGGTTGGCGGCCAGTGCGTTGATCATCGGGGTGCCGATCTGCACCGCGTTGAAGCCGAAAATATCCGCCGTGAGCTCGTCCAGGCAGCGCTGCTCCCAGGCGCGCACGTAGGCGCCTGCCGGCGTTTGCAGCCAGCTTTCCAGCGCTATAATGGATTTTTCGGATGTTGCGCTATCCATGCGACCCTTTCAAGCCAATGAGCACTCCTGCAGCTGTACTCACCGTTCCTGCGTTCAAAGATAATTACCTGTGGCTCATTCACGATGGCAGCCATGCCGCCGTGGTCGATCCCGGTGACGCTCAGCCGATCCTGGCGGCGCTGGACGAGCACGGCCTGTCCCTTACCGCCATTCTACTCACCCACCACCATGCTGACCACATTGGCGGCGTGGACGAGCTTTTGCGCCGCCATGACGTGCCGGTGTTCGGGCCGCGCCACGACGGCATCGCGGCCGTCACCGTGCCGCTGGGCCAGGACGATACCGTGCAGGTGCCGGGACTGGACCTCAGGCTCTCCGTGCTCGATGTGCCGGGCCACACGCGCGGCCACATCGCCTACGTGCGCGAAGGCCGGGAGCCATGGCTGTTCTGCGGCGACACCCTGTTCGGCGCGGGCTGCGGGCGCCTGTTCGAAGGCACGCCGGCGCAGATGTTCGACTCGCTGGTCAAGCTGGCCGCGCTGCCGGACGATACCCGGGTGTTCTGCGCCCATGAATACACGATGTCCAACCTGCGCTTCGCGGCGGCCGTGGAGCCTGGCAATGCAGCGCTGCAGGACAGGATAGCCGATGCCACGGCGAAGCGGGCCCGCGGCGAGCCTACCATTCCAAGCACCATCGGCCTGGAACGGGCCACCAATCCTTTCCTGCGCGGCGATCAGGCGGAGATTGCGGCGCAGCTGGATGCTGCGGGCAGGCTGGGAAGCGACCGCAGGCCGGTGGCCGTGTTCACCGCACTGCGGGAATGGAAAAACACTTTCTGAAGGAGATTGCATGGAGCAGCTGACGTTCTACTTCGACCCCATCAGCCCTTTCTTCTGGCTGGCCACGAAGCAGATTCCGCGCATCGAGGCGGCCGGTGTGCAGGTGGTGATGCAGCCGGTACTGTTCGCCGCGATGCTGAATGCGCATGGACTGGTGGGGCCGGCCGAGGTGCCGGCCAAGCGCGAACTCACCTTCCGTGATGTGATGCGGCTGGCCGATGCGCAGGGACTGAACTTCGTGGGACCGCCCGGCCACCCCTTCAACCCCCTGCTGGTGCTGCGCATGGCGATTGCGATTCCTCAGCGCGAGGCGCGCATCCGCTTTGCGGTAGCGGTGGCGGAGGCCACCTGGGAAAAGGGACTGGATGTATCGAATCCGGACGTGATGCGCGAGATCGCGCTGCAATGCGATCTGGATGGGGAGGCGCTGCTGCAGGCGGCCGCGCAGCCTGAGATCAAGCAGGCACTGAATGCGGCCACCGAACAGGCCATTGCCGCAGGCCTGTTCGGGGTGCCGAGTTTTGTCTACCAGGGGGAGCTGTTCTGGGGTGCGGACCGCATCGATTCGCTGCTGCGCCGCATTGCGGGCCATCGCATCGACGAGGCCCGCCTGCAGGACTTCCTGGCGCGCCCTCCGCTGGCGCAGCGGAAGGCGTAAGCCGGATCAGATTTCCTCGTACAGCGGCAGCGTGAGGAATTCGGCGAAGTTTTCGGACGTCGACATCTGTTCGAAGATCTGCGCTGCGCGCTCGTAGGCCGGGCTGCCGCCGTCCGGCGCCGCCGTTTTCACCTTCGCCAGTTCTTCCGGAATCATGGCGCGCACCATATCGGCTGTCACCTTGCGGCCGTCTTCCAGCTGGCCCTTGCTGGAGCGGATCCACTGCCACACCTGCGAGCGGCTGATCTCCGCCGTCGCTGCATCTTCCATCAGGTTATGGATAGGCACGCAGCCATTGCCGCCCAGCCAGCTGCCCAGGTAATGGATGCCCACGTTGATGTTGTAGCGCAGGCCTGCTTCCGTGATCGGCGTTTCAGGCTGGAAGTTCAGCAGCTCGGCCGCCGTCACTTCCACATCCGGACGCTGTTTGGAGATCTGGTTCGGCGCATCGCCCAGCACCTTTTTGAACTCGCCCATCGCCAGCTCCACCAGGCCCGGGTGCGCCACCCAGCCGCCGTCGTAGCCGTCGCCCGCATCGCGCGCCTTGTCGTTGCGCACGCCGCCCATGGCCACGTCGTTCTTCTCCGGATCGTTCTTGATCGGAATCAGCGCCGACATGCCGCCAATCGCCGGCGCGTTGCGCTTGTGGCAGGTCTTCAGCAGCAGCAGCGCATAGGCGCGCATGAAGGGCGAGGTCATGGTGACTTTGGCGCGGTCGGCCAGGCAGAAGTCCTTGTCCAGCTTGAACTTCTTGATGCAGCTGAAGATATAGTCCCAGCGGCCGGCGTTCAGGCCCGCGCTGTGCTCGCGCAGCTCGTAGAGGATTTCGTCCATCTCGAAAGCGGCGAGAATGGTTTCGATCAGGACGGTGGCCTTGATGGTGCCTTGCGGCAGGCCCAGTTCGTTCTGCGTCATCACGAAGATGTCGTTCCACAGCCGCGCTTCGAGGTGCGATTCCATTTTCGGCAGGTAGAAGTATGGACCGGCGCCGCGCGCCAGCTGCTCTTTCGCGTTGTGGAACATGAACAGGGCGAAGTCGAAGATGCCGCCGGAGATGCGCTTGCCATCCACCAGCACGTGCTTTTCATCGAGGTGCCAGCCGCGCGGGCGCACCACCAGCGTGGCGACCTTGTCGTTCAGCTTGTAGGACTTGCCGTTCTGCTCCAGCGAGATTGTCTTGCGCACCGCGTCCATCATGTTGACCTGGCCGCTGATCTGGTTATCCCAGTTCGGAGTGTTCGAGTCCTCGAAGTCCGTCATATAGCTGTCGGCGCCCGAGTTCAGGGCGTTGATCACCATCTTGCGCTCCACCGGGCCGGTGATTTCCACACGGCGGCATTCCAGCGCTTTCGGGATCGGCGCAATTTTCCAGTCGCCTGCGCGGATATGGGCGGTTTCGGCGAGGAAGTCCGGGCGTTCGCCCGCGTCCAGCCGTTTGGCGCGGGCAGCGCGTGCGGCCAGCAGTTCCTGGCGGCGCGGCTCGAAGGCGCGCGTCAGCTTCGCCACCAGCGCGAGCGCTTCCGGCGTGAGGACCGTTTCGTAACCGGGTTTGATATCAGCCTTGATTTCCATGCCGGCAGGCAGAGTGAGGGTGCTCATGGGACGATCTCCAAGTGATGGTGTTGTGTAATGTTTTCCAGTATATTGACTTAATACTTAGCTAAACGAGACAAATAATCACTTCATCTGTGCGTTTTTGTCATAAGTGACCCATGGACCAATTCCGCCAGCTCTCCACCTTTGTCGAGGTCGTCGCCCGCGGCAGCCTCTCCGCTGCGGCCCGTGCCGAGGGCATTGCCCCCGCTGTCATCGGCCGCCGCCTGGATGCGCTGGAACAGCGGCTGGGCGTCAAGCTGCTGCAGCGGACCACGCGCAAGCTGGCGCTGACGGACGAAGGCACAGCCTTCCTCGAAGACTGCCAGCGCATCCTGGCCGAGCTGGAATCGGCCGAGGCCGCAGTGGCCGAGCGCAGTGCGCGCGCCACCGGCCACCTGATGATTTCGGCGCCGGCCGGTTTCGGCCGCCAGCATGTGGCGCCGCTGATCCCCTCCTTCCTCGCCGAGCACCGCGAGGTCACGGTAACGCTGCACCTGAACGACCGCGTGGTGGACCTGATCGGGGAAGGCGTGGACGTGGCGATCCGCATTGCCAGCCTGTCCGATTCTAATCTGGTGAGCGTAAAGCTGGCGGACAACCACCGCGTGGTGGTGGGCACGCCCGCCTACCTCAAGCGCCATGGCGCGCCAAAGACGCTGGACGACCTGGCGCAGCACAACTGCATGGCCATCAGCAGCGAAGGCAGCCAGCGCGGCTGGACCTTCCAGGACGGCGGCAAGAGCGTGACGCTGAAGGTGACGGGAAATATGAGCTGCAACGATGGCGCCGTGCTGCATGACTGGGTGCTGGCCGGCAAAGGACTGGCGTGGCGCTCGATGTGGGAAGTGGGCGGCGATATCGAAGCAGGCCGCCTGCGCACGGTGCTCGACCAGTATTCGGCGCCGGGCAACGACCTGTATGCAGTGTTCGCGCAGCGCCGCCATTTGCCCTTGCGCATACGCGCTTTCGTGGACTTTCTGCGCCGGACTTATGCGCAGCCCGAATACTGGAAAAAAGGCTGAACCAAAACTGACAGGCAAAAAAAAATCCCCGGGAACCGAGGATTTTTGCGTCGTTTAATTCAGCGTCTTACAGAGGTTGAATGTTCGAAGCCTGCTTGCCTTTCGGGCCGGCGGTCACTTCGAAAGACACTCGCTGGTTCTCTTGCAGCGATTTGAAGCCTTGGGTTTGAATCGCCGAGAAGTGCGCGAACAGATCTTCGCCGCCTTCGTCAGGGGTGATGAAACCAAAACCCTTCGAATCATTGAACCATTTTACGATACCAGTTGCCATTACAATTCCTATTACAGTTAAATGAGCTTGCGCCCGTGATATCGTTTAACCCAAGTATGCGATGGCAATCCAACTGCACTACATTGAAACTAAACGATCCCGTATTATACCGGACCCCGCAGGAAAAGTACGTTTTAACTGAACTTTCCGCAAAATCTCGGCAATTTCACGCTGCGTTCGCGACAGGGGAGTGTTTTTTTCACCCAAATGTGCTTGGCATGAATGTAACTATAGACAATATCGCTTGACTACGTTTGATAATTATCAATCGTGCGCGGGGTATGTTGCAGATTGGGGATCGCGACGGGCCCAGGCCAGGAATTCCCGGATGCCGGCCTCGGCATTTCCCCACGGCGCGCCCTGCTCCAGCATGGCCCGCACATCCTGCTCCAGGCGGCGCGCCTGCTCGCCCAGCAGGCGGAAACCGAAGGAACCGGCCGAGCCTGCAATGGTGTGCAGCGCATGGTGCAGGACTTCCAGCTGCGCAGTTGTTGGATTGCCACTAAGACAGCCTTCCAGTCCCTGCTCTACCGCGTCCAGCCGTTCCGGCAAGGCGGCGGCGTACTTGTGGGCCAGGGCCAGCAGGCGTTCGCGGAAGGACGGGTCGGCAGGCGTGGCCATGCTTATTTGGTGCCGAAGATGCGGTCCCCTGCATCGCCGAGGCCCGGCATGATGTAGGCGTGGTCGTTGAGGTGGGAATCCAGCGAGGCGCAATAGATTTTTACGTTCGGGTGCGACTTCTGGAACACTTCGATCCCTTCCGGCGCTGCCACCAGGGCCAGGAAGATAATCTGCTCGTCGCTCACGCCGCGGTTTTTCAGCACGTCCACCGCGTGCACCGCCGAGTTGCCGGTGGCAACCATCGGGTCGCACAGGATGAAGGTGCGGTCCACCAGGTCCGGCAGGCGCACCAGGTATTCCACCGGCTGGTGGGTTTCCGGGTCGCGGAACACGCCGATATGGCCGACGCGGGCCGAGGGCACCAGGTTCAGCAGGCCGTCGCTCATGCCGATGCCGGCGCGCAGGATAGGCACCACGGCCAGTTTTTTACCGGCGATCACCGGCGCGGCGATGGTTTGCAGCGGGGTTTCGATCTCGCGCGTGGTGAGCGGCAGGTCGCGGGTGATTTCATAGCCCATCAGCAGCGTGATTTCCTTCAGCAGCTCGCGGAAGGTGCGGGTGGACGTGGACTTGTCGCGCATGTGGCTCAGCTTGTGCTGAATCAGCGGGTGGTCGGTGATAAACAGGTTCGGGAAGCGCGGATCTTGTTTCATATGAGGTGATGTTCTGGCGTTTGTATGCCGCATTATCCCAGTCAAGTGCGCGGGCTGTCCACTGGCAGGGCCCGCGCCAGAATGGCTGCGCAGTCCACGCCGGCCGGCAGCCGGCCGAAGGCGCCGCCAGGCTCGCGCGCAATGCGCGAGGCGATGAAGGCGCCGCTGACGGCGGCCGGCGCATGGCGCAGCAGCAGGCCTGCCTGCACCGCCAGCACGATGCGTTCCGCCAGCAGGCGCGCGCCGTATTCGTCGATGGCCTGCGAACGCAGCTGGGCCAGCAAGGCGCCGGTGAAACGCAGGTAGTCGGCATTGTCCCCGCCGGCCAGCTGCAGTTCGGCTTCCAGCGCATCGGCGGCGGCGGGCGAACGGCCGAAAGCGCGCAGCAGGTCCAGGCACATCACATTGCCCGAGCCCTCCCAGATCGAATTCACCGGCAGCTCGCGGTACAGGCGGGCCAGCGGGCTTTCCTCCACATAGCCGCTGCCGCCGATGACTTCCATCGCTTCCGCGCCAAAGGCGGGACCGCGCTTGCAGATCCAGTATTTGCCTGCGGGCGTGAGCATGCGGCCCAGCGCTGTCTCGGCCGCATCTGCCGGATGGTCGAAACAGCGCGCCAGGCGCAGCGCGAAGGCGGTAGCCGCCTCGGATTCCAGCGCCAGGTCGGCCAGCACGTTCTGCATCAGCGGCTGTTCGGCCAGCGCCTTGCCGAAGGCGCTGCGCTGGCGCGCATGATGCAGCGCATGGGTGAGCGCGGCGCGCATGGCGCCGGCGCTGCCGAGCACGCAGTCCAGCCGCGTGTGGCTGCCCATTTCAAGGATGGTAGGAATGCCGCGCCCCGGTTTGCCGAGCAGCCAGCCGTAAGCGCCGGTGAACTCCACTTCCGAAGAGGCATTGGAGCGGTTGCCCAGTTTGTCCTTCAGGCGCTGCACGCGCACTGCATTGTGGCTGCCGTCATCCAGGAAGCGCGGCACAAGGAAGCAGGACAGGCCGGCGCTGCCCTCATCGTCGGTTTGCGCCAGCACCAGGTGGGCGTCGCTCTGCGGCGCCGAAAAGAACCATTTGTGGCCCACCAGGCGGTATACATCCAGGCTGTGGGCGCCGAACACGCGCTGCGCTTCGGCCGGCGGCACGGGCTCGGCCCGCGTGGTGTTCGAGCGCACGTCGGAGCCGCCCTGCTTCTCCGTCATGCCCATGCCGATCAGGGCGCCGCGCTTCTGGTCGATGGGCAGCGGGCGCGGGTCGTACTCGGTGGACAGGATCTTGGGCAGCCAGCGCGCAGCCAGCGCCGGCGACTGGCGCAAGGCTGGCACGCTGGCATAGGTCATCGTGACCGGGCACTGGGAGCCGTTCTCCACCTGCCCGAACAGCAGGTAGGCGGCCGCCCGCGCCACCTGCGCTCCGGGGCCGGGGCGGGTCCACGGCGCCGAATGGGCGCCCGAACTGATCAGCAGCATCATCAGCGCGTGCCAGCTGGGGTGGAAGTCGATTTCGTCGATGCGGCGCCCCTGGCGGTCGAAGTTGCGCAGCACCGGGCCATTGGCGTTGGCCTGCTGAGCCAACGCCAGGGTTTCGGCCCGCCCCAGCCGCCGTCCCAGTTCGGCCAGCTCGGGAATATGGCCGCGCCCGCCTTCCCTGGCCAGGGCTTCCTGCAAAGGAAGGTCGGCCTCAAACAAATTAACATTTTCGAAGGCTGCCGCCTGATTAAAAACGTGGTGCGTATCGAACTGGTTCATGGTCCCTCCGCATGTCTCCGGTACCGGCAATATTGCCCAATAAATCATCAAGATGCGACATTTTCCTCACCCATTTTGCATAATTGCCGCACGCCAACAGCCTTTTTTGCGTTAAGTTGGCCTTTAATTGTCTTTTTTCATGTAATAAATGTCAGTTCGGTGATACATTTGTTTCTGCTTTACCAGTTGAAATACTCTGAAAGACCTTTTTATTCGTGATGCAGCCTAGCTCCACCATCCCTGCGAACGATCCCCGGCCCGAATTCGACAGTTTGCTCGAAGAGGCCGGCGATGTGGTGTTCCGCCTCAATATGGCGGGCCAGATCCTGTTCGCAAGCCGGCGCAGCGCAGCCATTGTCGGCCATGCGCATGAAATGCAGGGGCAGCCGCTGGTCGTATTCGTGTCCGAACTGGACCAGATGGCCCTCAAAAGCGCGCTGGCCGATGTGATGCAGGTGCAGCCGGTCAGCCGCGTGGAAGCGCGCCTGCGCTGCGGCGAACTGGAAGTATGGTTCGAATTGCGCGTTTCCGCCTATGCCAACACGGCAGGCGTGCGCGAGCTGCTGGTGGTCGGGCGCGACATGACCATGCAGCACGCCACCGAGGAGCGCCTGCGCCATATGGCCACGCACGACGCTCTCACCGAACTCCCCAACCGCCTGCTGCTGTCCGACCGCCTGCGCATGACCATCGCCCAGGCCCGGCGTTCCGGCCAGGGCTTTTCCGTTGCCACGATAGGCCTGGACAGCTTCAAGAAAGTGAACGACGGCCTTGGCCATCCGGTAGGCGACGCCGTGCTGCGCATGGCCTCCGCCCGCCTGCGCAAGACGCTGCGCGACTCGGATACCCTGGCCCGCGTGGGCGGCGACGAATTCGTGGCCATCCTGCCCGGCACCTTCAATGACGCGCAGATCAAGCTGGTAACGGGGCGCCTGCTGGCTACCCTGCAGTCGCCGTTTGAAGTGGAAGGCCACACCATCTATATCGGCGCCTCGGTCGGCGTGTCGGTTTACCCCGAACACGCGGAAGATGAGATCCGCCTGGTGGCGATGGCGGATGCCGCCATGTCGCGCGCCAAGCAGACCGGCAAGGCGCGCAGCGTGGTGTACAGCCCGCGCGACAACGGCCCGCCGGAACACGATATCTCGCTGGAAGCGGCCATGTTCTCGGCCGTGCGCGAGGGCGAGTTCATGCTCTATTACCAGCCCATCGTGGATGCGCGTTCGCGCGAGATCGAAGGCTTCGAGACCCTGATGCGGTGGAAGCACCCTACCCTCGGCATGGTGCCGCCGGCGCGCTTCATCCCGATCGCCGAGACCAATGGCCTGATCAACCTGCTGGGCGCCTGGGCCCTGAAGTCGGCCTGCGTGCAGCTCAAGCAGTTCCAGGAAACCGCCAAGCGTCCGCTCTATATCTCGGTGAATATCAGCCCGCGCCAGTTCCGCAGCGACAAATTCCTCGAAGTGCTGGATGAGGCGATCGCGCTCTCCGGCCTGTCCGGCGAACAGCTGGTGCTGGAAATCACCGAGGGCACACTGATGATCGACCCGGTGCATGCGGAAGAGATCCTGGGCCGCATGGCCGAGCGCAAGGCGCGTATCGCCATCGACGACTTCGGCACCGGCTATTCCTCGCTGGCCTATCTCAAACGATTCCCCATTTCCGTTCTCAAAATCGACCGCGTCTTTATCCGCGACCTGCCTGCGTCCCAGAAGGATGCTGCGATCTGCAATGCCGTACTGGACCTGGCCAAGCACCTTGACCTGTCCGTGGTGGCCGAAGGCGTTGAGAACGAAGACCAGCTGCACTACATCAAGGAGCGCGGCTGCCAATACATTCAGGGATACCTGACCGGCAAGCCCATGGCCGCCAATGTCGCCGTCGCCGCCCTGCGCGACAGCACATATGCCAGCCTGATGCCGGAAGAACTGCGCCAGGTAGCACAATGAACATGCCTTCAGAATCCCGACATCCGCTCGGCGAGCAAACCATCGCCCTGCTGTGGGAACGCACCCGCAGCCGCGGCGACATGCCTGCTTTCGCCAAGGCCATTACCTCGATTCTCGGCGCGATGCGCGGTGAGGACGACAGTGAATTCAGCATGACCGAGACCGTGCTGTCCGACCCCGTCCTCACGCAGAAGGTGCTGCGGCTTGCCAACAGCAGCATGTATTCGGCCTTCGGCCAGCACGTCAACACCGTTACCAAGGCCGTGCTGGTGCTCGGCACGGAGGCCATCGGCCACCTGGCGCTGGGCCTGAAGCTGATCGAGGAGCTGTCGGTGGCATCGCCGGACAGCACCCTGGCCCACATCGAAATGGAAAAGGCCGTGCTGGCCGGTATGGTGGCGCGCGAAGTGGCCACCAGCGCCGAAAGCCGCCACGCCGAGGAAGCGGTGGTCTGCTCCATGCTGCATACGCTGGGCCGCATGATGGTGACGTTCTACATGCCCGAAGTGTGGGCGCGCATGCAGCAGCGCGCCGGTTCGGGCAAGGAAGATCTCGCCGCTCCCGAGCTGCTGGGGCTTTCGCTGGAAGAGATTGGCCGCACCACCGCCGAGCACTGGGGACTGCCGCAAAACCTGCTGTCCGGCATGCGCACGCTGGAACCGCCGCCGGCTGGCGCCGAGGTATCGCATGCGGACTGGATTGCGGGCGTGTCCACGCTGTCGCGCCTGTGCGCTTCCTCGCTGTGGAATGACGACGAAGCCGGCGCCGCCGAAGTGGCGCGGCTGGCGGAACGCTATTCGTCCATGGTGGGCGTGGCGCCGGAAAAAATGCATACGGCGATCGGCCATGCGCGCGCTGCGGCAGCGGCCGACCTGTCCATCGCTCCCCTGTCCCGCCCTGCCGAACGCCGCGCCCGTGCGCTGGCGAAAACGCGGCAGCGCGCCGCGGGCAACAAGATCCTGCTGCGCGGCCTGGCCGATATGCGCGATATGGTGGACACGGCGAGCCCTGGCCAGATGGTGTCCGTGGCGCTGGAAATCGTCTACAAGGCGCTGGACTTCTCGCGCGCCGTCGCCTTCGTGCGCAACCGCCGCGACGGCCGCTATGCGGCCAAGATGTGCTTCGGCGATTCCGTGAAGGAGTTCATGTCCGCCATGGCGTTCGACGATATCTACGAGCCGAACGTCTTCCATGCTGCGCTGAACAGCGACCGCGTGATCTTCATCGAGAACGCGCGCGACGCCAAGTTTGCCTCCAAGCTGCCGCAATGGTGGAAAAGCACGCTGGCCACCGCGCGCAGCTTCGTGATCCTGCCGCTGTCGGCCAACGGCCAGCCGGCGGGCTTCATCTACGGCGACTGGGACGAATCGTTCCCGCCCATTCAGCTGAGCCAGACGGAGTTCGGCCTGCTGAACGATATGCGTGCGCTGGTGGTGAAAGCCGTCGAACGCCGCCACCAGCTCGAAGTCTTCAACACCACCCGCGTGGCCTGATTACGCTGCGTCCAGGCGCTGGAAGCGGAAGCTGAGCACCGCTGCCAGCGCACTGGCGGCCACCATCGCCGACGCCACGTAGTAGACCGAGGCCGGCCCCATGTTTTCCCAGCATTGCGTGAGGAACAGGCTGCCCAGCGAGCCGCCAAGGCCGAATGACAGGCTGATATACAGCGCCTGGCCGCGCGCCTGCAGCGAACCCGCGAACCAGCGCTGCATCGTGGTGACCGCGGTGGAATGGTGCAGCGCGAAAGTGGCGGCGTGCAGAACCTGCGCTACAACGAGCCAGAGCAGCGAATCGGCCAGCGCGCCAATCATGGCAAAGCGCACCACACCTATGCCGAGCGCCACATACATCATGCGCTGCGCGCCCCAGCGCCGCATCAGGTTGCCCTGAAAATAGAACAGCAGCACCTCGGCCGCCACTCCCAGCGACCACATGGCGCCGATCACCTTCTTGCTGTAGCCATGCTGTTCCAGGTACAGCGAATAGAAGGTATACAGCGCCATATGGGCCGCCACCATGAAGGCGGTGGAGAGGAAGAAGGCCTGCACCTCACGCTTGCGCAGCACCTGCATCAGCACCGGCGGCGGCCCTTTGTGCTCGATGCGCGGCACTTCGCGCAGGCGCAATGCCGCCAGCAGCACGCATAGCAGCAGCGCGCCGGCCGCCCAGGGCAAGGCCAGCGCCCCATGCCGGTCGAGAATGAAGGAGGCGCACGTTACCGTCAGGATGAAGCCGATGGAGCCCCACATGCGGATGCGCCCGTAATGCGTGAGGTTGCCGCGCATTTCGGACATCATCAGCGCCTCGCAGATCGGCCCCTGCGCGCTGGTGAAAAGGTTCAGCAGCACCATGGCTGCAAACATGTGGGCCAAGGTGGAGCCGAAGAAGAAGCCGGAGAATGCCGTCAGCGCGCAGATGCCGGTCAGGCGCAGCACGAACACGCGGCGCTCCGAATGGTCGGCCACATAGCCCCACACATTCGGGCCCAGGATACGCATCACCTGGATCAGCGCCATCAGCGTGCCGATCTGGCCGACCGTCATGCCTTTCTCGGCGAAGAACAGCGGCGCGTAGGTGGAGAAAGTGCCCGCGTGGGCGTAGTAGCAGAACAGGAAGAGCGCGAAACTGGCGGCTTGTGCGGGCATGGTGTGGGACGGCGGTGCTTCAATGCGCTGGCGGGGCGCCGCTGCCCCGCCGCAGGACTGGGTTTACTTCCGGCGTGCGATATCCGGCGTGTTCACATGAACGTCGCCGCATTGCGCGCGGTGCTGCAGGGCGTGGTCCATCAGCACCAGGGCCAGCATCGCTTCGGCGATCGGCGTGGCGCGGATTCCGACGCAAGGGTCGTGGCGGCCGAAGGTTTCCACCATCAGCGGATTGCCTTCCTTGTCGATGGAGCGGCGCGGCGTGCGGATCGAGGAAGTCGGCTTGATGGCGATGGACACCGTGATATCCTGCCCCGTCGAGATGCCGCCGAGGACGCCGCCAGCGTTATTGCCGACGAAGCCTTCCGGCGTCAGTTCGTCGCCGTGCTCGGAGCCGCGCTGCGCCACCGAGCCGAAGCCGGCGCCGATTTCGACACCCTTTACGGCGTTGATGCCCATCATGGCGTAGGCGATGTCGGCATCCAGCTTGTCGTAGATTGGCTGGCCCAGGCCGACCGGCACATTGCGCGCCACCACGTCGATGCGGGCGCCGATGGAGTCGCCATCCTTGCGCAGCGCATCCATATAGCTTTCCATGCGCGCGATCAGGTCCGCGTCGCCGGTGGCCGCGAAGAAGGGGTTGGACGGTACATGCGACCAGTCCTGGAACGGCACCGCGATCTCGCCCAGCTGGCTCATGCAGCCCGCGAACTCGGTGCCGTACTTCTCCTTCAGCCATTTCTTCGCAATCGCGGCAGCGCCAACGATGGGCGCCGTCAGGCGCGCCGAGGAACGGCCGCCGCCGCGCGGGTCGCGCACGCCGTATTTGTGCCAGTAGGTGTAGTCCGCGTGGCCGGGCCGGAAGCTCTCGGCGATATTGCCGTAGTCCTTGCTGCGCTGGTCTTCATTCCTGATCAGCAGTGCGATCGGGGTGCCGGTGGTCACGCCTTCGTACACGCCGGACAGGATCTGCACCGAATCCGGTTCCTGGCGCTGCGTCACGTGGCGCGAGGTGCCGGGCTTGCGGCGGTCCAGCTCCGGCTGGATGTCCGCTTCGGACAGCGCCATGCCGGGCGGGCAGCCATCGATCACACAGCCGATGGCCGGACCATGGGATTCGCCGAAAGTGGTGACGCTGAAGAGCTTGCCAAAGGAATTGCCAGACATAATTTGCCGAATTGCACTGAAACCATACATTCTACCGCGATCGGGCTTGCCGAACCAGCGAGAAATTCTCGCAACAAAAGTCACTTTTCTTAGTAGAAACATATGTTCCAGACGGAATCCGCTATATACTGCCTTTCAAGGAACACCAAGCTATTGGAGAAGTGACACATGCCCCCATCGATCACTCCCCTTGGCCCTGCCAGGGACGATCAGGACGATTTGGTATTCCTGGACGAGCCCGCCACGCAGACGACCGGCGGCGCCCAGCGCAGCGCATGGCGAGTGATGATCATCGACGACGATGAAGACGTGCACTCGACCACCACCTTTGCCCTCGGCAGCCTTGAGATGCAAGGCCGTCCGCTGGAGTTCGTGCATGCCTACTCGGCCGCCCAGGCGCGCGAGCTGCTCAAGCACGAACACGATATCGCCGTCATCCTGCTCGACGTGGTCATGGAACAGGACGACGCGGGCCTGCACCTGGTGCGCCATATCCGCGAAGTGCTGAAACTGGCCGATGTGCGCATTATCCTGCGCACCGGCCAGCCGGGCTATGCGCCGGAAATCGACGCCATCCGCGATTTCGACATCAACGATTACAAGACCAAGTCCGAGCTCACGCGCATCAAGCTGTACACGACCGTGACGGCGGCCGTGCGCTCCTATGAACAGATCCGCAAGATCAGCGACAGCCGGCGCGGCCTGAACCAGATCGTCCACGCGGGCACGGAGCTGATGGCGCTGCACGGCGTGCGCAATTTCGCTGCCGGGGTGCTGGCGCAGGCCGCGAGCCTGTTGGGCCAGCAGGCCAACGGCGTGCTGTGCGTGCAGGAGTGCCCGGATACCGGCTGCACCGACCTCGCCGTGATGGCGGCCATGGGCGGCTTCCACCATCTCGGCAACCGCGACGTCACGGTACACAGCGATGCGCGCGTGCTGGCGGGCATGGAGCAGGCCGTATCGCGCCGCCGCAATGTGTACACGGGCGATGCCGTGGCCCTCTACTTCGCGGGCAAATCGAGCCGGGTCTTCGTGGCATGGCTGGAGATGCCGCGCCCGCCCACCGAACTGGAAGAGCGCCTGCTGGAAGTGTTCTGCGCCAACGTGGCGGTGGGCCTGGACAATGTTGAACTGGTGTCGCACCTGCACAATGCGGCCTTCTACGACAATCTCTCCAAGCTGCCCAACCGCACACGCCTGATCGAGATCCTGGATGCCACCCTGGCGGGACCGGCGCGCGACGATGCCACGCTGTCGCTGGTGGACCTCGACCACTTCGCGGAAACCAATGACGCACTGGGCCATGCCTTCGGTGACACGCTGCTGGTAGCCGTGGCAATGCGCCTGCAGACCAGCCTTGGCCAGCAGCTCACCGTGGCCCGCATCAGCGGCGATATTTTCGGCGTGCTGGGCGATGCCACCCAGGTCAATCCGGCCGCCATCCTTGCCCTGTTCCAGAAGCCCTTCAGCATCGACGGCCAGGATGTGCAGCTTTCGGCCACGCTCGGCCTGGTACGCCTGTGCGAACACGATGGCAACGGCTCGGATGCGCTGAAGGACGCCGATATCGCGCTGAAGCGCGCCAAGAGCCAGCAGCGTTCCGGCCATTTCTACTTCACGCGCAGCATGGGCGTGGAGATCCGCGAACGCGTGCGCATGATGCATGCCCTGCGCACGGCATTCAGCAAGAACGAACTGTTCGTGATGTACCAGCCGCAGATCGATTTACGCACGCGCCGCCCGGTCGGCGCCGAAGCGCTGCTGCGCTGGCGCACTGCAGACGGCAAGTTCGTTTCGCCGGACCGCTTCATTCCCATTGCGGAGTATTCGGGCCTGATCATCGAGCTGGGCGAATGGGTGCTGCGCACCGCCTGCCATGAGCTGGTCACGCTGCGCGCGGCGGGACATGAGGACTTCACGATGTCGATCAACGTTTCGCAAGTACAGTTCCGCCATCCCCTGTTCCTGCAGATGCTGAAGCAGGCGCTGGCCGATACGGGCGCCCCGCCTGAATACGTGGAGCTCGAAATCACCGAATCGATGGCGATGGAGGAACCCAACCTGCTGATCGAAATGCTGGCCCAGATCAAGCAGACCGGCGTGAGCATCGCGATCGACGATTTCGGCACCGGTTTCTCTTCCCTCTCCTACCTGCAGCGCCTGCAGATCGACCGCCTCAAGATCGACCGCGCCTTCGTCACCGAAATCACGCACTCGGCGCGCGGCAGCAGCATTGCGGAAATGGTGATCCAGCTGGGCCGCAACCTGGGCCTGTCCGTGATTGCGGAAGGTGTGGAGGACGAGCGCCAGGCGCAGATCCTGTATTCGCTGGGCTGCCCGATGGCGCAGGGCTTCCTGTTCGCCAAGCCGATGACAGCCGATGTGCTGGATGCGTGGCTGGGCAAGGATGCCCTGAAGGGCGTCGCCTGATTGACGCCGCCGCGCGGGTCAGTTCGCGGTTTCGTCGGCTTCCGCAGGCCAGTCGCGGATATAGGCCTTGAGCATACGGTTTTCGAAGCTCTGCGCTTCCAGCACGGCACGCGCCACGTCATAGAAGGAAATCACGCCGAGCAGGGTTTTGGCGTTCATCACCGGCAGGTAGCGCGCATGCTTTTCCAGCATGATGCGGCGTACTTCATTCACTTCCGTATCCGGCGTCACCGTAATCGGGTGGTCGTCCATATGCTTGCGCACCGTGCCGCCGCCAACCGAGCCATTGTTCGTGTGCAGGGCGCGCAGCACTTCGCGGAAGGTCAGCATGCCCACCAGGTCGCCGAACTCCATGACGACCAGCGAGCCGATGTCCTTTTCGGCCATGGTGTTGGCCGCCTCCACCAGCGGTTGATCCGGGGTGATGGTGTACAGGATGCTGCCTTTAACCTGGAGAATTTCGGAGACTTTCATGATGGCCCGTCCTGTCCGCTGTGAATGGAGTTTGTTTTATTGTAAGCCTTACTGGGGAATTTAGCGTAAGCCGGATTAAAAATCCAGTATTGAGCATAATCAGAAATGCAACAATATTCATATTAGTGATAAAGGAGACAGGCATGAGCCAAACCGTCGTGTTCATCCACGGTGCACTGAACGATCATTCGGTATGGAATCCGCAGGCCGCCTCACTGGCGCAGCAGGGTTTCCAGGTGCAGGCGCTGGACCTGCCGGGCCATGGCGCCCGCCCCGGCCCCGCGCCGGCCTCGGTGGAGGAGATGGCAGTGTGGCTGCTGGCTGAGCTGGAGCGGCTTGGCATCGGCCAGGCGGTACTGGCGGGACACAGCATGGGTTCCCTGGTTGCGCTGGAAGCGGCCTTTCGTGCCCCGCAGCGCGTCGCGAAGCTGGCGCTGCTGGGCACTGCCTGCCCCATGCGGGTATCCGACGCCCTGCTCGACGCCGCGCTGAACGACGAAGCCGCGGCAATCGGCATGGTGACGGAATGGTCGCATTCCCTGCCCGCGTACAAGGCAACGTCGCGGCAGCTGATGGAGCGCGTGGCGGCCGGCGGCGGCCTGCTGCACCGCGACCTGAGCGCCTGCAAGGCCTATGCGAACGGCGAAACGGCGGCGCAGTCCTTGCGCTGCCCTGCCCTCATCGTCTTTGGCGAAAAGGATGTGATGACGCCGCCGAAAGCGGCGCGCCGGCTGCTGGAGGCCATGCCGCACGCGCAGCAGGCCACGGTGGATGCGGGACACCAGATGATGTCCGAGCGGCCGGAGGAAGTGAGCGCCGCGCTGGCGGCTTTCCTGCGCGGCTAGCGGCAGTCCAATGGGCCGAAATGGTCGGTCAGGGTGCGGCCCAGCCCTGTCTCCACCGCCGATTCCACTTCGCGCGCCAGGCGGGCAGCTTCGCGGCTGGCCTGGATGTCGCGCTCGTCGTCGGAATCGTTGGCTACGCCGGCGTTGACAGCCATGCCGCCGAAGACAAAGAGGCGGTACACGTCTGCCAGCGTGAGTTTGTCCATATTCGCCAGCAGCACCCAGTTGTCGCCGCCGTCGCTCACGCGCTTGCCGAACTGCACGCGCGGCGCGGCGTCCACCTTGACGCGGCCGACCCAGCCCTGGGCCTGCATCTGCTCCAGCAGCGTCTCCATTTCGTCGAAACCAAGCCGCGTGCGGGAACGGATGGCCGCCGCACTGACCAGCGCCGTATCGCCGCATTCACTGGCCACGTGCAGCACGCGCAGCACAGCCATGGCATCGACAAAGGCGCCGCCCGGCACCGCCTCATGCCACCAGCGCTCGTATTTCACCACCGGCAGCGCCGCCGTCAGCAAGGCGCCCAACAGGGCGATGAGCCAGGAGAGATACACCCAGAGCAGGAACAGCGGCAGCGCCGCCAGCGCGCCATAGATGCGGGAATAGGTCGGGAACTGCGTGATGAACACGGCAAAGCCGCGCTTCGCCAGTTCGAAGGCCACCGCGGCCAGCATGCCGCCGCACAGCGCATCGCGCCAGTCCACCACGCGGTTCGGCACCGCCATGTAGAGGAAGGTGAAGCCCGCCGTGGCGAGCACCACCGACAGCAGCGTGTAGAACAGCTGGCCGAAGATATCGCCCACCAGGCTGGTGGTGGCGCTGAAGATGTGGGTGGATAGCGTGATCGACACGCCCACCAGCAAGGGCCCCAGCGTGATCAGCGCCCAGTAGACGAGGATGCGCCGCGTCCAGCGCCGTTCCGCCTTCACGCGCCAGATGCGGTTGAAGGCGCGCTCGATCATGCCCATCATGGCCACCGACGTCAGCACCAGCGTCACCGCGCCCACGGCGGAAAGGCGCGTGGCCTTCGAGGCGAAGGTGGTGAGGTAGTTCAGGATGGTGTTGGCAATGGCCGGCGGCAGCACCCCCTGGATGAAATAGGCTTCCAGCGAGGTGCGGAAGGTCTTGAACATCGGGAAGGTGGTGAACACGGCCAGCGCGATGGTCAGCACGGGCACAAGCGCGAAAACCGTGGTGAAAGTGAGGCCGCCTGCCACCTGGGGCAGGCTTTCTTCGCGCAGGCGGCGGCGCGCAAACAGCATCAGGTCACGGATTTCGTTCCACGAAAGCGCGCGCAAGTCGGCGATGCCGCTGCGGCAGGTACGCGAAACGTAATTGAAGAATGGGGCGATGTACTTGGAAAGCATGTATTCGTTTTTGGACGTGCAGCCCTATAATACCAATGATGAACGATTCCAACCTGATAATTCTTGTCCTATATTATTCCCGCCACGGCTCGACCCGCAAACTGGCGGAACTGATCGCCCAGGGCATCGAGAGCGTGCCGGGCTGCGATGCGCGCCTGCGCACGGTGCCTGCCGTATCCACGGTGACGGAGGCGACCGCGCCGGATGTGCCGGCGGACGGCGCGCCCTATGTGGAGCTGTCCGACCTGGAGGAATGCGCAGGCATCGCCGTCGGTTCGCCTACGCGTTTCGGCAATATGGCGTCGGCCATGAAGTATTTCTGGGACGGGACGTCGGCGCAATGGCTGTCCGGCGCCCTTTCCGGCAAACCGGCCTGCGTATTCACCTCCACCGGCAGCCTGCACGGCGGCCAGGAATCGACGTTGCTGACCATGATGATCCCCCTGCTGCACCACGGCCTGATGGTGCTCGGCCTGCCCTACAGCCATCCGGAACTGATGACGACCGCCAGCGGCGGCGGCCCCTACGGCGCCAGCCACTGGTCCGGCCTGGAAGGCAAGAAGCCCATCACGGACGACGAAAAGCGCCTCGCCATCGCGCTCGGCCGCCGCCTGGCCGAAACCGCCGTGCGCCTGGGAGGCCGCTGATGCGCCGCGCCGGATTGTTCCATTACGGGGCGCTGGCCAGCGTGGTCCTGCTGATCCTGTGGTGCGTGGCGTGGGAGATGTTCATCGCGCCGCTGAAACCGGGCGGCTCGTGGATGGCGCTGAAGGCCCTGCCGCTGGTCTTTCCGCTGGCCGGGGTGCTCAAGCGCGACATCTACACCCTGCAGTGGACCTCGATGATGATCCTGCTGTATTTCACCGAAGGCGTGGTGCGCGGCTGGAGCGACAAGGCCCATGCATGGCTGGGCTGGGGCGAAGCGGCCATCTCCGTGGCCTTCTTCATCTGCGCCATCCTGTATGTGCAGCCGTACAAGAAAGCCGCGCGCAAGGCCGCCAAAGACCTGCTCGACAAGATCAACCAGGCCCGCTGACATGAGCCAGAGCTTCCTCGACCAATGCCGCGCACTGCTGGGCGAGGCGCACGTGCTGCACGAGGAAGCCGATATGGCGCCCTTCCTGCGCGACTGGCGCGGACGCTTCACGGGCCGTGCGCTGGCCGTGCTGCGTCCGGGCAGCGTGGAGGAAGTGGCCGCCGTGGTGCGCAGCTGCGCCGCGGCGCGCATTCCCATCGTGCCGCAAGGCGGCAATACGGGACTGGTGCTGGGCAGCGTGCCGGACGCCAGCGGCAAGTCCATCGTGCTGTCGCTGGCGCGCCTGAACAAGGTGCGCCAGGTGGATGCGGTCAACCGCACCATGACCGTGGACGCAGGCTGCATCCTGCAGCAGGTGCAGGAAACCGCTGCGGCGCAGGGCTGCCTGTTCCCGCTGTCGCTGGCGGCGGAAGGCAGCTGCACCATCGGCGGCAACCTCTCCACCAATGCGGGCGGCACAGCGGTGCTCCGCTACGGGAACACGCGTGAACTCTGCCTCGGCCTCGAAGTGGTGACGCCCCAGGGCGAGATCTGGAACGGCCTGCGCGGCCTGCGCAAGGACAACACCGGCTACGACCTGCGCGACCTCTTCATCGGCGCGGAAGGCACGCTGGGCATCATCACGGGCGCTGTGCTCAAGCTCTATCCGCAGCCTGAGGCCAGCATCACGGCGCTGGTGGCACTGGCCTCCCCGCACAATGCGCTGCGCCTGCTGTCGCTGATGCAGGACCGCTGCGGCGCCAGCCTGACCGGCTTCGAACTGATGTCTGCGTTCTGCCTGCAGCTTGTAGCGAAACACTTCCCCGCCCTGCCTCAGCCCTTCCCGCCGGCGCACGCGCAGTATGTGCTGCTGGAGCTGTCCAGCAGCGAATCCGAAGCGCATGCCGTGTCCTTGCTGGAAGGCGCCGTGGGCGCAGCGCTGGACGCTGGGATTGCCGAAGATGCAGCCGTGGCCGCGAGCGTCGCCCAGTCGCTGGCCCTGTGGCAGTTGCGCGAGCACATTCCCCTGGCGCAGGCGGCGGATGGCAAGAACATCAAGCACGATATTTCGCTGCCGGTGTCCCGCATCGCCGAATTCATCGAACATACCGGGCCGCTGCTGCAGCAGGCCTTCCCCGGCTGCCAGCTGGTGTGCTTCGGCCACCTGGGCGACGGCAACCTGCATTTCAATGTGGCGCCGCCGCCGGGCATCGGCAATGAAGAATTCCTGGCCAACCAGGATGCGGTCAACCGCGTGGTGCATGACAACGTGGTGGCGTTCAATGGTTCGATCTCCGCCGAACACGGCATCGGCGCGCTGAAACGCGATGAGCTGGCGCGCTACAAGCCGCCGGTGGAGCTGTCCATGATGCGCGCCATCAAAGCCGCGCTGGATCCGCTCGGTATTATGAATCCCGGAAAAATACTGGGATGAAGACCATGCTGACCATCGCCGCCCTGCTGTTCGCTGCCGCCGCGCAGGCGCAGACCATCCACAAATGCACACATGAAGGCAAGGTAACGTATAGCGAAGCGCCGTGCGAGCATGGCGCGGGATCCGTGCTGGCCGTACCGGATGCGCCCGCGCCTGATCCACAGGCGAAAATCGCGCTGCGTGCGCAGCAGAAGGAAGCAAAGCTGCTGGAAAAGGAGCGCAAGGCGCGCGAAGCGCAGCAGGACCGCGAAGATGCACGCCAGGACAAGCTGGCCGCCGGCAAACGCCGCCGCTGCGACAAGCTGCGGCTGGACCAGAAGTGGGCCAATGATGATGTACGGCGCGCTTCGCCCCAGGGCATGGAGACGGCACGCCTGAAAGCGCGGCGCGCCTCGGAACGCATGGCGCTGGAATGCGGCTGACCCTATCGCGCTGGCTGCTGCTCGGTGAATGGCGCGCGCATCCGCTGCGCGCCTTGATGGCCGTGGCCGCGATTGCAGTCGGCGTATCGCTCGGCTTTGCCATTCACCTCATCAATGCGGCGGCCTTCAATGAATTCTCGACGGCGATCCGCAGCCTTTCCGGCCAGGCCGACGTGCAGGTCAGCGGCGCCGAAGCCCTGTTTGACGAGCAGGTCTACCCTATCCTCGCGCGGCGCGACGGTGTTGCGGTGGCGTCGCCGATACTGGAATTCGATGCGTCGCGCCCGGACGGCAGGCAGCCACTCAAGATTATCGGGCTCGATGTATTCCGCGCCGCCTTCATTTCGCCCGACCTGGTTGGCGCACCGTCCGACAACGATGCTTCCGCCACACTGGCCGACGATGCGATCTTCCTCTCCCCGGCCGCCCTCGCATGGCTCGGCGTTCAGCCGGGCGGCACGGCGCGTTTCCAGTCCGGCACGCAGGCGCTTGAACTGCGCGTGGCAGGTTCGCTGCAGCGCGCGCGTGTCGGCCAGCGCTTCGGCGTGATGGACATCGGCGCCGCCCAGTGGCGCTTCAACCGGCTCGGCAAGCTATCGCGAGTTGACCTCAAGCTGCGCGAAGGCGTGAACCGCGAGGCCTTCCGCGCCGCGCTGGCGGCGGACCTGCAGCGCGCATTCCCCGGCCGCTTCCGCGTTGGCCAGCCGAACGACGAGGACCAGGAAAGCCGCAACAGCAAATTGAGCCGCGCCTACCGTGTGAACCTCAGCGTACTCGCGCTGGTGGCGCTGTTCACCGGCGCCTTCCTCGTGTTTTCAACACAGGCATTGTCGGTGATGCGCCGCCGCAGCCAGTTCGCACTGCTGCGTGTGCTGGGCCTGGAGCGCCGCATGCTGCTGGCACAGATTCTGGCGGAAGGCCTCAGCCTGGGCGTCCTTGGCGCGGCGCTCGGCATCGCGGCCGGCTACGCCATGGCGGCAGCCGCGCTGCACTTCTTCGGCGGCGACCTTGGCGGCGGCTATTTTGCGGGCGTGCAGCCGGAGGTGCAGTTCACGCCCGTCGCGGCCACCGTCTATTTCGTTCTCGGCGTGGGCGTGGCCTTGCTGGGCTGCGCCGCGCCGGCGCTCGAAGCGGCGCGCGCCACGCCCGCGGTGGCGCTGAAGGCCGGGGCGGACGAAGTGGCGCTGTCCCGCCTGTCGCGCGCCTGGCCCGCCCTGCTCTGCCTCGTGCTGGCGGCGGGCATGACGCAGCTGCCGCCCGTGCTGGAACTGCCCATCTTCGGCTACCTGTCCATTGCCCTGCTGCTGATCGGCGGCATTGCGCTGATGCCGCGCATCGCCTCCATCGTGTTCCGTTTTGCGCACACGCGCTGGGCCGCCGCCACGGCGGCGCATCCGGCGGCGCCTGCGGTGCCCACGCTGACACTGGCGCGCCTGTCCAACGCATCCGGCCAGGCCGGCGTGGCGCTGGGCGGGGTGCTCTCGAGTTTCAGTCTCATGGTGGCGATGGCGATCATGGTGTCCAGCTTCCGCGTATCGGTGGACGACTGGCTGCTGCAGGTGCTGCCTGCCGACCTGTATGCGCGCACGGCGGGCGGCGGCGCCACCTCCGGCCTCGCGCCGCGCGAACAGGCCGCGCTGCGTGCGCTGCCCACGCTGGCCCGTGTGGAATTCATGCGCCTGCGTTCCGTATCGCTCGCCGCCGGGCGACCGAATGTGGCGCTGCTGGCGCGCGACATCGATCCGGCCCATCCTGGCCGCACCATGGTGCTGGTGGGACCGGAAGCGCAGCAGCGCGGTGGCACGCTGCCGCCGGCATGGGTTTCGGAAGCCGTGGCGGACCTGTACGGCGCACGGCCCGGCGGCACCATCCTCCTGCCCCTGCAAGGCGCGCAGCATGAGTTTTTCGTCGCCGGCACCTGGCGCGACTATGCCCGCTCCACCGGCGCCATCCAGATCATGCGCAGCGATTACGCGCGCATTACGGGAGACCAGGACGTGAGCGATGCCGCCATGTGGCTGGCGAAGGGCGCCTCCGTCGCCGACGCGCAGGCCGCCGTGCGCGCACTGCCGTTCGCATCCGCACTGGAATTGAGCGTGCCGTCCGAGATCCGCGCGCTGTCGCTGCGGATTTTCGACCGCAGCTTCGCCGTTACCTACCTGCTGGAAGCGATCGCCATCGTGATCGGCCTGTTCGGTGTTGCCGCCACCTTTTCGGCGCAGACGCTGGCGCGGGCGCGCGAGTTCGGCATGCTGCGGCATGTGGGCGTTACGCGCCGCCAGATCCTCGGCATCCTGGCCATCGAAGGCGGCTCGCTGACCGCACTCGGCATCCTCACCGGCTTGCTGCTGGGCTGGTTTATCAGCCTGATTCTGGTGCATGTGGTGAATCCGCAGTCCTTCCACTGGTCGATGCAGATGCATTATCCGTGGCCGCTGCTGGGCAGCGTGGCGGCGGCCTTGCTGGCGGCGGCCATGGTCACGGCACTGGCGTCCGGACGGCAGGCGCTGTCCGCCGGGCCGATTCGCGCCGTAAGGGAGGACTGGTGATGCGTTCCGTACTGATACTGTTCCTGCTGGCCTGCCAGCTCGTTTTCGCCGCGGCACCGGAATATGCGCCGGTACGGCCTGGCGTTGCGCTCAGCTTCCCCCGCGATTTTGGCGCGCATCCGGACTTCAAAACCGAGTGGTGGTACGCAACCGGCTGGCTGAGGACCGCCGACGGCCGCCAGCTCGGCTACCAGGTGACTTTCTTCCGCAGTGCGACCGCGCACGATACCGCCAACCCCAGCCAGTTTGCGCCAAAACAGCTCATCATCGGCCATGCCGCCGTATCAGATCCCGCCATCGGCAAGCTGCTGCACGACCAGCGCAGCGCGCGTGAGGGATTCGGCCTCGCGTATGCCTCGGTGAAGGATACGGACGTGAAGCTGGACGACTGGCATATGCAGCGGCGGGCGGATGGGCGCTACCTGGTCGACGTCCGTGCTGCCGAATTCTCGCTGCAGCTGGTGCTGGAGCCTACCCAGGCGCCACTGCTGCAAGGCGAAAACGGCTTTTCGCAGAAAGGGCCGCGTCCCGAACAGGCCAGTTATTACTATAGCAAGCCGCAGCTGCGCACCAGCGGGGCCCTGGTCATCAAGGGCAAGCGGGTGGAAGCCAGCGGCATGACCTGGCTCGATCACGAGTGGTCCAGCCAGGTGCTCGATGAAAATGCCTCGGGGTGGGACTGGCTGGGCGCCAACCTGGACGACGGAAGCGCCCTGATGGCATTCCAGATCCGCAGCAAGCAAGGTGCTAAACTATGGGCCCACGCGACACGGCGCGACGCATCCGGTAAGATCACGCATTACGCCCCGGATCAGGTCAGCTTTGCGCCGCAGGCGCACTGGCGCTCTCCCCGCACCCATGCCGAGTATCCGGTAGCGAGCCGGATTGCCACCGGCACGGCCGTGTGGGAGATTGAGCCACTGCAGCAGGACCAGGAACTGGATTCGCGCCGCTCCACCGGCGCGGTGTACTGGGAAGGCGCAGTGACGGTGCGGCGCGACGGCAAGACCGCGGGCCACGGCTATCTGGAACTGACAGGCTATGTCAGGCCAATGAAACTGTAGAGACAAAAAGACTACCAACACAATGAGCAACAGCACCACCAGCAGCGCCTCCACCCAGCACAGCAACCCGCCCGAAGCCCGTGAACTGAAAAAAGGCAGCCTGGCCGCATTCAAGGGCCTGGCGCCTTTCCTCAAGCCCTACCGCAAGCAATTCGCCATGGCCGCGATTGCGCTGACTGTCGCCGCCGGCGCCACCCTGGCGATTCCCGCCGCCTTCAAGCGGATGATAGACCTCGGCTTCGGCGCATCGGCTGGCGTCCACAGCGTGGAGCATGTGAATGCCGTGTTCCTCGCGCTGTTCGCCGTAGCCACGGTGCTGGCGATTGCGACGGCCGCCCGCTTCTATACGGTGTCCTGGCTCGGCGAGCGCGTTACGGCCGATATCCGCAGCGCAGTGTACCGCCATGTGGTGCAGCAAAGCCCTGCGTTCTTCGAAACGACGCAAACCGGTGAGGTGCTGTCGCGGATTACTACCGACACCACACTGATTCAGGCCGTGGTAGGGTCCAGCATCTCGATGGCGCTGAGGAACACGCTGCTCTTCATGGGCGGCCTGGTCATGCTGTTCATCACCAGCCCGAAGCTGTCCTCCATCATTATCGGCCTGCTGGTGCTGACGGTGCTGCCGATAGTGCTGTTCGGCCGCCGCGTGCGCAAGCTCTCGCGCGATTCCCAGGACCGCATTGCAGACGCTTCCGCCATGGCGGGCGAGATCCTGAACGCCATGCCGACCGTGCAGGCTTTCACGCACGAGAAAATGGAAACCCGGCGCTTCGGCGCATCCGTTGAAAATGCCTTCGTTACGGCCATGCGCCGCATCCGTGCGCGCGCGCTGCTGACGATGCTAGCGATTGTGCTGGTGTTCGGCGCCATCGTATTCGTGCTGTGGCTGGGCGCCCATGCCGTGCTGGAAGGCGCCATGACGGGCGGCGACCTTGGCCAGTTCATCCTGTACGCCTCCATCGTGGCAGGCGCGATCGGCGCCCTGTCCGAAGTGATGGGCGAGGCGCAGCGCGCCGCCGGCGCCACCGAGCGCCTGCTGGAACTGCTGGCCGTGCAGTCCGAGATCCAGTCGCCTTCGCAGCCGCTCGCCCTGCCGCCGCGCACCGCCAACGGCGCGGCGCTGACGCTGGCCGACGTGACCTTCTGCTATCCATCGCGC
Organism: Pseudoduganella rhizocola; assembly: GCF_045984285.3. Taxonomy (NCBI): domain Bacteria; kingdom Pseudomonadati; phylum Pseudomonadota; class Betaproteobacteria; order Burkholderiales; family Oxalobacteraceae; genus Pseudoduganella; species Pseudoduganella rhizocola. The sequence goes on along the minus strand of NZ_JBJQIK030000003.1, from coordinate 186,087 downwards.
CCGGAAACGGCGGCGCTGTCCCACCTGTCCTTCGATATCCGTCCCGGCGAAACCGTGGCCGTGGTCGGCCCTTCCGGCGCCGGCAAGACCACGCTGTTCCAGCTCTTCCTGCGCTTCTACGACCCGCAGCAAGGCACCATCCGCCTCGATGGCGTGGATATTCGCCAGCTGGACCTGCATACGCTGCGCGACGCCATCGGCATCGTGCCGCAGGATACCGTGATTTTCTCGGCGGACGCGATGGAAAACATCCGCTACGGCCGCGCCGATGCCACTGATGAAGAAGTGATCCAGGCTGCGAAGCTGGCCGCGGCCCATGAATTCATCGAGCGCCTGCCGAACGGCTACAAGTCCTTCCTCGGCGAACGCGGCGTGCGCCTGTCCGGCGGCCAGCGTCAGCGCATCGCCATCGCGCGCGCCCTGCTCAAGAATCCTCCGCTGCTGCTGCTGGATGAAGCGACTTCCGCACTGGATGCGGAATCGGAACGCCTGGTGCAATCGGCGCTGGAAGCGGCCATGGTGGGCCGCACCACCGTCATCATTGCGCACCGCCTGGCGACGGTGCAGCGTGCGGACCGCATCCTCGTGATGGAAGATGGTAAGGTTGTGGAAATGGGCACGCACCAGACGCTGGTAGCGCTGGGCGGCATCTACGCCAACCTGGCCGCGCTGCAGTTCCATAACGTTCATGTAGCCCACTAAGGAGCGGCCATCGTGAAGGACGCCGAACTACGCCGGCAATGCCATACAGTCCTGCCGGGACACAAACAGCTGACGCCAGCCGAAAGCTTCGCTGCAATGGCGTCCTGGTGTGAGGCGAACGGGATCGCAGCGGACGTATACGGCGAGGGCGACGCGATCCAGGCGCTGGAGCGCAAGGTAGCGGACCTGCTGGGCTTCGAGTCCGCCGTGTTCTGCATCACCGGCACGATGACGCAGGTGACGGCCTTGCGCCTTGCCTGCATGGACGGCAATAGCCAGCTCGTGGCGCTGCACCCTACCGCTCACATTCTCAAGCATGAACGGGGCAACCATCAGTTGCTGAATGCCTTTCACGCGCTGCAGATCGGCAGCCCGCACCGCCCGTTTACGCTGGAGGAACTGAAAGCCATCCCCGACCGCCTCGGCGCAGTATCGATCGAATTGCCTGCGCGCGAAATCGGCGGCCAGGCGCCGTCGTGGGATGAGCTGGACGCGTTCAAAGCCTGGGCACGCGAAACCTCCACGCACCTGCATATGGACGGCGCCCGGCTGTGGGAAGCCGCCGCAGGCTATGGGCGCACGCCGAAGGAAGTGGCGGCGGGCTTCGATTCCGTCTACGTCTCGCTGTACAAGGGCATTGGAGGCATGGGCGGCGCCATCCTCGCAGGCAGCAGGGACTTCACGGCCCGCGCCGCCGAATGGTTCAGGCGCCAGGGCGGCAATGTGTTCACGCGCACGCCATATGTGGCGGCCGCCGCCATGCAGATCGATGAGCGGCTTGCAGCGATGCCGGCATGCTTCGAACGCACGCGGCAGCTGTATGCCATGCTGCACGGCTATCCGCTGCTGGTGCCGAATCCTGCGCAGCCGCAGGCGAATATGCTGCATGTTCATATGCCGGTAGAGCGCGAGCGCGCATTGGAGGTTCGCAACCAGATCGCGGAAGAACATGGCGTCTGGCTATTCAACTACGCTTCGCATGCGGCGCTGCCGGGGCACTGCTACACGGAGTGGTATGTAGGCGATCTCACGCTCGGGCTCAGCGACGAACAGCTGCAGCGCGCGCTGAACCTTTGGCATGCCGCGATGGCGCGCGAGGTGGCCCAATGAGCTTCCATAGCCTCAAGCTGATCGACCCGCTGCTGCAAACCCTTTCCGCGCTGGGTTACGACAAGCCTACGCCGGTGCAGCAGCAATCCATCCCCGCCGTCCTGGCGGGCCGCGACCTGATGGCGGCGGCGCAGACTGGCACCGGCAAGACCGCCGGTTTCGCCCTGCCCCTGCTGCAGCGGCTGACGATGGAAGGCCAGGCCGCCCCGCAATCCGTGCGCTGCCTGGTGCTTGCGCCAACGCGCGAACTGGCCGAGCAGGTGTACGAGAGCTTCCGCAAATACGGCAGCAAGCTGCCCCTGCGCAGCGCCGTGGCCTATGGCGGCGTGGCGATCGAGCCGCAGGTAACGAAGCTGCGCAAAGGCCTGGACGTGCTGGTGGCAACGCCGGGCCGCCTGCTGGACCTGCACCGCCAGGGGGCGGTCGGCTTCCAGCAGCTGCAGACGCTGGTGCTGGATGAAGCGGACCGTATGCTGGACCTGGGCTTTGCGCAGGATCTCGATGCGCTGTTTGCGGCGCTGCCGCCGCAGCGCCAGACGCTCCTGTTCTCCGCCACGTTCCCGGAAGCGATTCGCGCGCTGGCGGGCAAGCTGCTGTCCGATCCGGTGACGGTGCAGGCCAGCCCGGTCAATGCGGCGGCCAAAACGGTGCGCCAGCTGGTCTACACGACCGACAAGAAATCGAAACCCGAGCTGTTCCTGCACCTGCTGCGCGCGCAGCGCTGGGGACAGGTGCTGGTGTTTGCGAAGACGCGCAAAGGCGTCGAGCAGCTGGTGGGCCTGCTCAAGGCGCAGGGCGCCAGCGCCGATTCGATCCACGGCGACAAGCCGCAGCCGGCGCGCCTGCGTGCGCTGGAGCGCTTCAAGGCGCATGAGGTGCAGGTGCTGGTGGCGACCGACGTCGCCGCACGCGGCCTGGATATCCATGCGCTGCCGCTGGTGGTGAATTTCGACTTGCCGACAGTGGCCGAGGACTATGTGCACCGCATCGGCCGCACCGGCCGTGCCGGCGCCGAGGGTAATGCCGTGTCCATCGTATGCGCAGACGAAGTCGAGCTGCTGCGCGCGATTGAGACGCTGACGCGGCAGGTCTTGCCGCGTGAAGAGATTGCCGGCTTTGAAGCCGATCACCGCGTGCCTTCGACCGGTGCCGGGCCTGCGGGGACGAAAGCGGCGGCGCCGCGCGGCGCCAAAGCAGTCTCTCAGGAAGTGAGCCGCGACCCGCGCGGAATCTTCGGCGCCCCAGCGGCGCAAACGAAAGGCGCGAAGCGCGACAAGGCCGCTGCGCCTGCGCAGGATAAGGCGCGCGGCGCCGGCAGGCAGCAAGGGCCGGTTGGGCCAGGTGTGACGGCCGGTCCGGGCGGCGCAAAGCAGCGCGGACCGGGTACGCCCGGCGGAACGGGCCCTGCTGCCGGATTGCCCAAGGGCGCCGTCTTCGTAACAGCTGGACGCGGCGCGAAATCGGCGGCGAAGGTAGCGGCAAAGTCGGCAGCCAAGGCCATGGCGCGCGGCGGCCGCTCGCCCGGCGGACGCTCCGGCAAGCGCTAAGTTACAATCCTGTTTTCACGCGGAGATCCGAATGCAGCAATACCAGCAACTCATCAAAACTGTGCTCGACCAGGGTAGCTGGCAGGATAACCGCACCGGCATCCGCACGCTGAGCGTTCCGGGCGCGATGATGCGCTTTGACCTGAAAGACGGGTTCCCCGCTGTTACCACCAAAAAGCTGGCCTTCAAGTCCGTCGTCGGCGAGCTGTGCGCCTTCCTGCGCGCCTCCCGCAGCGCCGCCGATTTCCGCGCGCTGGGCTGCAAGGTGTGGGACCAGAACGCCAACGAAAACAAACAGTGGCTGGAAAACCCCTACCGCGAAGGCCTGGACGACCTCGGTCCCGTGTACGGCGTCCAATGGCGCCAATGGCCCGGCTACAAGCTACTGGATGCCGGCGAAGGCGCGCAGATTGCCGATGCGCTGCGCAACGGCTTCCGCCAGGTGGCGCCGCTGGAAGAAGGCGGCGTCAGGAAAGTCCTGCTGTACAAGGCCATCGACCAGCTGCGCGAATGCCTGGACACCATCATGAACAATCCCGGCAGCCGCCGCATCCTGTTCCACGGCTGGAATCCCGCCGTGCTGGATCAGGTTGCCCTGCCTGCCTGCCACCTGCTGTACCAGTTCATTCCGAACGCCACCACGAAAGAGCTGTCGCTGATTCTCTACGTGCGCAGCAACGACATTGGCCTCGGCACGCCCTTCAATATCGCGGAGGGCGCGGCCCTGCTCGCGCTGGTTGCGCGCCTCACCGGCTACACGCCACGCTGGTTCAGCTACTTCATCGGCGATGCCCATATCTACGAGAACCACATGGATATGGTGCAGGAACAGCTGAAGCGCGAACCGCTGCCATTGCCGCAGCTCGTCATCAACGAGCGCGTGCCTGCCTTCGCGGAAACCGGCAAGTACGAACCCGAGTGGCTGGAAAAGATCGAACCGTCCGACTTCACGCTCGAAGGCTACCGGCACCACGCCCCGCTTACTGCGCCGATGGCGGTATGAGCGAGGTAGTGGATTTTGTGGAAGCGCTGCGGCGCTTCTGCAAAATGCCGGACGTGTTCAATCCCTGGCGCGACCGGGACCGCGATCATGACGCGCGCCCCAATGCTGCCGATATCCGCGCCGAACACCTGCACCGCTACCTCTCGGAGCGCATTTCCAGCACAGGCATGGTGCTGCTGGCCGAAGCGCCGGGCTTCCAGGGCTGTCACTTCTCCGGCATTCCCATGACCTCCGAGCGCATCCTGCTCGGCCATCACCGCCACAATGACATTCACCCGGAAGACGTAACGCACGCTGCCTGCGCGCAGACCAGCAAACACCTGCCACAGGGGGCAAACGAACCCACGGCAACGATAGTCTGGAAAACGATGAAACAGGCGGGAATCGACACGCGTTCGGTGGTGCTGTGGAATGCCTTTGCCTTCCACCCGATGAATGGCAGCTATCTCACCAACCGCAAGCCGGCGCCGGAAGAACTGAAGAAGAACAGGCGCCTGCTGGAACAGTTCCTGGCGCTGTTCCCGAACCGGCCGCTGGTGCCGGTGGGACGTGTGGCAGAAGAAGTACTCGGCGAGATGGGCAAGGCCCACCTGCCGTATTTGCGGCACCCGGCCAATGGCGGCGCGGGTGCATTCAGCTCAGGACTGAAGGCGCTTAGCGGTAAAACGCTTCGACCTTGCCCTTCAGCTTGATCAGCATGGGATTGCCCTTGCGGTCGAGCGCCTTGCCGGCGGGGACTTTGATCCAGCCCTCGCTGATGCAGTACTCTTCCACGTCGTGGCGTTCCTTGTCGTTGAATTTGATGGCCACCTCATGCTCGAACACGGCAGGAACGTGGAACTTGCTGCGCGGATCGATCGACAGATGATCCGGCAATTCTGGTTTGGTCGTAGTATCGTTCATAGGCGCGCATTATACATCGGACATCGAGGCCACCAGCGCATGGTAATGCTGCTCTTCACGCGTCAGGAACAGCTTGTACCAGGCATCCAGCGTCTCCGGCTTGAACACATCCAGCATGGCCAGCACCTCTCGCGTGAACTCCAGCGGCGCCAGGCCGGTGGCCGTGACCAGGTTGCGGTCGCGCACCGCGGGCTCCTTGCGGTATAGCGCCGCGCCGCTGTATTGCGGACAGACCGACTGCAGGTAGCCCAGGTCATTGCTGGTGTGCTGCAGCCCGTTCAGCGCGCCCACGCGCGCCAGCCCCACGGTGGCGCCGCAGATGGCGGCCACGCGGAAGCCCTGCTCCAGCCGGTCGCGCGCGAACTGCAGGATCACGTCGTTGCCGTTCTCCCAGGTTTCGGCGCCCGGCAGGACCAGCACATCGTCCTTCTCCATGCGGATATCGTCCAGGCCCACATCGGGCGCAATGTGCATGCCGCCCATGCTCTCCACCGGCGCACGGGACAGCCCAAGCTTCATCAGCTGGACATTGGCCTTGGGATCACGGAAGAAGCGCTTGCTGTGCAATTCGGCAGTCAGGTAGCCGATTTCCCAATCGGCGAGCGTACTCAGAACGAACAGGTAAACTCTCATGGCAATCCTCCTTCAGGCAGGTCATACAGTGTAAACACAGAATCGCTATAATTGGCCCCTCGCCGACGAAAATATTGTATTAATGACACAGCTGACGATCATCGTTGCCACCGACGCCAAGGGCGGCATCGGCATCAACAACACCCTGCCCTGGCGCCTGCCGGAAGACCTGGCGCATTTCAAGCGCATGACGTCCGGCCATCCGATCATCATGGGCCGCAAGACCTTCGAATCGATTGGCCGCCCGCTGCCGAACCGCCGCAACATTGTCGTCAGCCGCAATGCCGAATGGCGAGCGGACGGCGTGGAAACCGTGACCTCGCTGGAGGCCGCACGCGCACTGGTGGAGAGCACGGACCAGGCTTTCATCATCGGCGGCGCGCAGATCTACCAGCAGTCGCTGCCCCTGGCGGACGTGGTGGTGCGCACGGAAATTGGCCAGGCGTTCGAGTGCGACGCCTTTTTCCCCGAACTGCCTGCCGGCGAATGGCAGGAAACGGCCCGCGAGCCGCATGTTTCCGAGGCCGGGCTGCCCTACGCCTTCGTTACCTTGCGCCGCAGGCAGGGCTGAAGGATTAGACTATTTTTTTCACCGGATTGCCGCATTTTCTGCGAGAATCCGTTCTCTTTTTTTATGGCGGCGCTGAACACGCCCGGAGATTACGATGAAATTTCGCTTCCCTATCGTCATCATCGACGAGGATTTCCGTTCTGAGAACACCTCGGGGCTGGGCATTCGCGCCCTGGCTGCGGCCATGGAAAAAGAAGGCATGGAAGTGCTGGGTGTTACCAGCTACGGCGACCTGTCCCAGTTCGCCCAGCAGCAGTCGCGCGCTTCGGCCTTCGTGCTGTCCATCGACGATGAGGAATTCGGCGGCGGTTCGGCGGAAGAAACCGACCACGCGCTGAAATCGCTGCGCGCCTTCGTCGAAGAAATCCGCTACAAGAATGCGGACATTCCTATTTACCTGTACGGTGAAACCCGCACGTCGCGCCATATCCCGAACGATATCCTGCGCGAGCTGCACGGCTTCATCCATATGTTCGAAGACACGCCGGAATTCGTGGCGCGCCACATCATCCGCGAAGCGAAGTCCTACCTGGACGGCCTGTCGCCGCCCTTCTTCCGCGCGCTGGTGCACTACGCGAACGACGGCTCCTATTCCTGGCACTGCCCCGGCCACTCCGGCGGCGTGGCCTTCCTGAAGTCCCCTATCGGCCAGATGTTCCACCAGTTCTTCGGCGAGAACATGCTGCGCGCGGACGTCTGCAACGCGGTGGAAGAACTGGGCCAGCTGCTGGACCATACCGGCCCGGTGGCCGCTTCCGAGCGCAACGCCGCCCGCATCTACAATGCGGACCACTGCTACTTCGTCACCAACGGCACCTCCACCTCGAACAAGATGGTGTGGCACTCCACCGTTGCGCCGGGCGATATCGTGGTGGTGGACCGTAACTGCCACAAGTCCATCCTGCACTCGATCATCATGTGCGGAGCGATCCCCGTGTTCCTGATGCCGACCCGCAACCACCTCGGCATCATCGGCCCGATCCCGCTCGAAGAGTTCACGATGGAGAGCATTGAGCGCAAGATCGCCAACAACCCGTTCGCACGCGACGCCGCGAACAAGAAGCCCCGCATCCTCACCATCACCCAGTCCACCTACGACGGCGTGGTGTACAACGTGGAAGTGCTGCGCGAAATGCTGGACGGGAAGATCGACACCCTGCACTTCGACGAAGCCTGGCTGCCGCACGCCACCTTCCACGACTTCTACAAGGACATGCATGCGATCGGCAAGGACCGCCCGCGCGCCAAGGAATCGCTGATCTTCTCCACCCAGTCCACCCACAAGCTGCTGGCGGGCCTGTCGCAGGCTTCGCAGGTGCTGGTGCGCGAATCGGAATCGGTGAAGCTGGACAAGGATGCCTTCAACGAGGCCTACCTGATGCACACCTCCACCTCGCCGCAGTACTCCATCATCGCTTCGTGCGACGTGGCAGCGGCCATGATGGAAGCGCCGGGCGGCACCGCGCTGGTGGAAGAATCGATCCTCGAAGCGCTGGACTTCCGCCGCGCGATGAAGAAGATCGACGAAGAATGGGGCAAGGACTGGTGGTTCAAGGTCTGGGGGCCGGATACCTTTGCCGAGGAAGGCATCGGCACGCGCGAAGACTGGATCATCCGCGCGGAAGACGAATGGCACGGCTTCGGCAAGCTGGCGCCGGGCTTCAACATGCTGGACCCGATCAAGGCCACCATCGTCAATCCGGGCCTGTCGCTGGACGGCCAGTTCGCCGAAAGCGGCATTCCGGCGTCCATTGTCACCAAATACCTGGCGGAACACGGCGTGATCGTGGAGAAGTGCGGCCTGTACTCCTTCTTCATCATGTTCACCATCGGCATCACCAAGGGCCGCTGGAACACGCTGCTGACCGCGCTGCAGCAGTTCAAGGACGACTACGACAAGAACATGCCGCTGTGGCGCATCCTGCCGGAATTCTCGGCGGCGAACCCGCGCTACGAGAAGATGGGCCTGCGCGACCTGTGCCAGTCGATCCACGACTTCTACAAGGCGTATGACGTGGCGCGCCTGACGACCGAGATGTACCTGTCGGACATGATCCCGGCAATGAAGCCATCGGAAGCGTTTGCCAAGATGGCGCACCGCGAGATCGAGCGCGTGGCGATCGACGACCTGGAAGGCCGCATCACTTCCATCCTGCTGACGCCTTATCCGCCGGGCATTCCGCTGCTGATTCCGGGCGAGCGCTTCAACAAGACCATTGTTGACTACCTGCGCTTCGCGCGCGACTTCAACGAGCGCTTCCCGGGCTTCGAGACCGACGTGCACGGCCTCGTGAAGCGCGAAGTAAACGGCAAGCGCGACTACTTTGTCGACTGCGTAAAGCAGTAAAACGAATCCCCGCTGCGACGGGGATTTTTTTCAGGCCACCACCGCCAGCGTCAGCGTCGCCACATAGCCGTCCGTGGCGTTGCCGCTCATCGTTGCCAGCTGAAGCGAATAGCCGTCGCTGAACACATTGTCCGTTGCATAGCTGATGCGCGCCAGGTTGCTCACGCTGGCGGCATAACCGCTGGCCGTGTAGGCCTCGTTCAGCGTCGCCATCGGGAAAGTGAACTGCGAGGTCTTGATGCGGTTCGATGCGCTCGCCGCCTTCACCAGCGACTGGTACACCTCGAAGTGCACATGCGGCATGCGGCCGTCGTAGCAGCCGGGGAAAATGGTGGTGAAGGTCACGTTGCCGTCCGCATCCGCCTCCTGCACGCCGCGCAGATAGTTCTGGTTCGTTACGCCGCTCGAATACAGCGAGTAGCGACCCTCGCGGTCGCAATGCCACAGGTAGACCGCGAAATTGCCCGCCGCGCCGCAGCTGGCGTTCGCGTTCAGTATGCGCAGCTTGATCGTCAGCGGCACGCCCGCCGCCGTGCCGCTTGAACCATTGAAGCTGCTGCGGATATCGCTCCTCACGACGCCGGTCTGGGTCAGCACGTTGACGATGCCGCTGCCATTGCTGTTCGTGCCATCTGCAGGATAAGGGCCTCCCGTTTCCTCGGGAATGGCGGTGCAGCTGCCAGCCGTGGTGCTGGTCGTGGTGCCGCCCGTGCCGGTTGTCGTTGCTGGCGTCGTGGTGGCGCCGTTGGCCGAAGTTCCGGCCGCAGCCGTGCCCGCGGCGCCTCCGCCGCAGCCCATCAGCGGCAAGGCTGCCGCGCCGGCGAACAGCATGCGCAGCGATTGCCTGCGTCCCGTATGCATCTTCAGCAGCGCCTCCAGGTCGGCGGCCAGTCCCTGGTCATGATTGTGAATTTCCATATTCTCCTGGCTGGCTGCACTGCTGGACATGATGGAACTGATGCTCATTGCGGCTCCCCTGATTCACGCTGTGGCGGACGTGGTGGTTGACGGTCCTGCAGCTTCTGGCGCTGCTCGGGCGTGAGCACGGCGAGCAGCTTCTGTTCGGTGCGCAAGTGCTGCAGCGTGATGTTGGCAATGGCCTGCGCCGAGGCCTGCGCCAGCTTCACCGCGGCAGCATCGTCGAACTTGCCCGCGTCATGCATTTCATCGAGCGCGCGTTCCGCTCTCTCGTGTGCCTTGCCCTGCTCGCGCAGATACGGCGCCTGGGCGTGCAGGATGGCGAACACCTTGTCTTCCTGCGCTTCCGTCAGGCCCAGGCCGCGCATGAACGGCGGTTCACCATCCGGGCCGGGGCCCGGCATGGCGCCGGCCCGGTGGGGCGCGCCACGCGGCGGGCCGCTGTGGCCCGGCCCGTCGCCGGCAATGGCGGCAAATGGCGCGGCCATGACGGCCGCCAGCAGCAGGCCTTGCAGGCTGAGTTTTGCTTTATTCATATTGTTGTCACCTTGAGGAACATGGGAAACTGAATTCTCTTTGCGGGAGGTGTAAAGCGCGGTTAGCGGCGAGTAAAAGCGTGTAAAGACAGCCATGGCCGCCACAGCCTGTTTGCTATGATGGGGGCCTCTTTTCAATGTTTCCGCACGATGAGCAAGGTCCTGCTGATAGACGACGATGTCGAACTGGTCGCGATGTTCCAGGAATACCTGGAGCGGGAAGGCTTCGAGGTTAAAGCGGCGCATGACGGCGTGAGCGGCGTGCAGGAAGCGCTGGGCGGCACGTTTGCAATTGCCGTACTCGATGTGATGATGCCGCGCATGAACGGCCTGGAGACCCTGCGCCGCATCCGGGCCGCGAGCAATATGCCCATCCTGATGCTGACCGCGCGCGGCGACGATACCGACCGCATCGTCGGCCTTGAACTGGGCGCGGACGACTATGTGACGAAACCCTGCACCCCGCGCGAACTGACGGCCCGCATCCGCGCCATCCTGCGCCGCACCCAGCCCGATCCTGCGGCCGTATCGCAAGGCCCGGCGCAGCTCACCGCCGGCCAGCTCACCATGTGGCCCGAGCAGCGGCGCGCAACATGGGCCGGCAACACGCTGGAACTGACGAGCACCGAATTCAACCTGCTGGAGGTACTGGCCCGCAATGCGGGCAAGCCGGTCAGCAAGAACACGCTGTCCGAACAGGGCCTGGGCCGCCCCATGGCGCGCTTCGACCGCAATATCGATGTACACCTCAGCAGCCTGCGGCACAAGCTGGGCACCGTGGCGGACGGCCGCTCCTGCCTGCAGACCGTGTACCGGCTTGGCTACCAGCTTATCAAGGACTGATCGTGGGACGGCTGTTCTGGAAGTTCTTCCTCTCCATCCTGCTGGCGCAGATTGCGGCAACGGTAGCGATCGGGGGCGCCATCTGGCTGAGGAACCGCAGCGACGCACAGATGAAGCGGCCGGATATCGATATGAGCCCGCCCGCCGGCCTGGCCATTGAATCCGCCGTCGCCACACTGCGCTATGGCGGCCCGGACGCCTTGCGCAGCCTGCTCGAAAACATGGACCGGCACCGCGTGTTTGCGGTGAACGAAGAAGGCAAGGAGCTGCTGGGCCGCATCGTCAGCCGCAGGCAGCAGGTGGAAGCCAAGCAGCTGCTGGACAAGGGTGACGAGCGCGTGGTGCGGCGGGTCACATTGCCCGACGGCAGCCGCTATATGCTATTCCTGCCCGCGCACGAGCCGCAGCGCGGCCTGCGCGCCAACGACGCGCGGCCACTGATCGCGGGCGCCGGCTTGCCGATACCGGGCGGCGAGCCAATGCAGCCTGGCCGTCCGCCTGCGCCGCCGGATGGCCTGCCGCCGCCCGTGCCGGGCCGCGCGAACCAGGCCACCGGAGCACATGATGCGCCACAGGCCGGCAACCTGCCATCACCGCGCACCGGCCAGGGCAGCGCCGGCGCCACGCCCGCCGAGCCCCCTGCCCGGCCGGATGCCGACGCGACGGGAGGTCCCCGCCGCGATGGGCCTGGCCGAGACGGTCCCGGTCCGCGCTTCCAGCCATTGACGCCGTTTGTGCCGCTGGCCTGCGCCGTGCTGGCCAGCCTTCTGTTCGCAGCGCTGCTGGCGTGGTACTTCTCGCGTCCCATCCGCTCTTTGCGCCAGGCCTTCGAGGCGGCATCCAGCGGCGATCTCGCGCCGCGTTTCGAACACCTCGGAATCAAGGGCGGCGACGAACTGCATGACCTCAGCCGCGACTTCGACCGCATGGCGGCACGCCTGCGCAGCCTGATCGAAGGCCAGACCCGCCTGCTGCATGACGTTTCCCACGAGTTGCGCTCCCCGCTGGCCCGCCTGCAAGCCGCCATCGGCCTCGCCCACCAGCAGCCCGACAAAATGGCCGCCTCGATGGAACGCATCGAACGCGAAAGCATCCGCATGGACAAGCTGGTCGGCGAGCTGCTGACGCTGGCCCGCCTCGAATCCGGCGCGCTGGAAACGGCAAAGGAAGATATCGATATGGCCGACCTGCTCGGCCAGTTGCTGGAAGACGCGGAATTTGAAGCCACAACCCACGGCCGCAAACTGATGCAGCACGGCGAAGGCGCCGTCATCATCCTGGGCCAGGCGGACCTGCTGGCGCGCGCCATCGAGAACGTGGTACGCAACGCCATCAAGCACAGCCCCATGGGCCAGGCGGTGGAAGTGGAGATCCGGCCCGAAGCGGACCAGCTCATGATCCGGGTGCTGGACCGCGGCCCCGGCGTTGCGCCACAGGACCTGAAGGCGATTTTCGAGCCCTTCTACCGCGGTGAAGGCACCGGGAAGGACGTGGAAGGCCACGGCCTGGGCCTGGCCATTGCCCAGCAGGTGGTGCAGCAGCATGGCGGCACCATCCACGCGGCCAACCGCGAGGACGGCGGCCTGTGTGTGGAGATTGCCCTGCCGCTGGCGTGAGGAGAATCAGGCCTTGGGCAGCGTAACGCCGTGCTGGCCCTGGTATTTGCCGTTGCGGTCCTTGTAGGACACTTCGCAGATCTCGTCGCTTTCAAAGAACAGCACCTGGGCGCAGCCCTCGCCCGCATAGATCTTGGCCGGCAGCGGCGTGGTGTTCGAGAACTCCAGCGTCACATAGCCTTCCCATTCTGGCTCGAACGGCGTGACGTTCACGATAATGCCGCAGCGCGCATAGGTCGATTTGCCGAGGCAAACGGTCAGCACGTTGCGCGGAATGCGGAAATATTCGATGGTGCGCGCCAGCGCGAAGGAGTTCGGCGGAATGATGCAGACGTCGCTCTTCACGTCAACGAAGGAATTCGAATCGAAGTTCTTCGGATCGACGATGGTGCTGTTGATGTTGGTGAATACCTTGAACTCATCGGCGCAGCGAATGTCGTAGCCATACGACGAAGTCCCGTACGAAATCACCTTGCGGCCATCGACGGCGCGCACCTGGCCCGGTTCGTATGGCTCGATCATTCCGTGTTCCTGCGCCATACGGCGGATCCATTTATCGCTCTTAATCGTCATCGCAAAGGCATTTTCTGTGGTTGCGGGAAATCCTGCGCCGGGGCGGCGCAGTCCAATGCGCTGGATTTTACGCGAAATCAGGCGCGGCGCAACGCTTCCGGGCCCTGGCAGAGGTCCAGTTTTTCGCCGACCAGTGCGCAGATCAGCTCCCGCGTGACCTGTGCAGCCAGTGCCGGGTCTTCCATCGGGAACAGGTGGCCACCCGGCACCACGCGGAAATGCTCGCCCACCAGCGCCTTGGTCGGCTCCAAACCGGCCAGGCGGTTCTCTTCCGAATCTTCGCCTGCGATGTAGGCGACCGGCACTTTCAGCCCTCTGGACAGCACCCGGCCCACATGATGCGGCAAGGTGCGGTAGACCGCCGTTTCGATCTCGCGCGAGAAGCGCAGCTGCACGCCCTCCGCATGCGGCGCCAGCCCATGCAGCATATAGTCCTGCAGCACGCCGGGCGCCCAGGCGGCGAAGATATCCTTGCCGGCAAAGTGCTCGTAGGCGGCACCTTCATCGGGCCACTGGTTGCGGCGGCGCACGGAGAATCTCGATGGCGAGAAGCGGTCTTCCCGGCCCAGCCACTTCACCACGCGCCACAGGAAGGCACGCCAGCCTGAGACGACCGGCGAATCCAGCATCACCACGCAGCGCGCCAGGTCGGGCCGCTGCGCGGCCGCGAGGAGGCTCAGCATGCCGCCAAGCGAGTGGCCGACCAGGATCACCGGCTCCTTGTAGCGGCGCTCCAGCTCCGCAATCAGCTCCGCCACCAGCCCGCGCCAGCCGTCGTCCACCGGGAAGGCCGGGTTGTGCGCATGCATATCCAGGGCCTGGATCTCGAAGTCCTCCCCGAGATATTCAAAATAGCGGCGATAGGTGCCGGCCGGGTAGCTGTTCGCGTGCGAGAAGTGGATTTTCGGTTTGCTCATGGCAGCCAATTGTAGGGGCCATGGCGGCGAAATTCTGGTATGAAGCCTCTAATTCGGCGCTAGAATGCATGGATGAGCACTCCCACCATACGCCCCGCTACCAGCGATGACGCAGGCATTATCGCGCTGCTGCTCACCGAGCTGGGGCATCCCACCACGCAGGAAGCCGTAGCGGCGCGCTGGGACGACTGGCACGCCGACGGCAATTGCGCCCTCGTGTCGCTCGACAGCAGCGGCGCCGTGACGGGCGCCGCAACGCTGCATGTGATGACGGTGCTGCACCGGCCCTACCCGGTTGGCCGCATCACGGCGCTCATCGTCGGCAAAACACTGCGCGGCACGGGAGTGGGCCGCGCGCTGGTAGCGGCGTCCGAAGCACTGCTGGCGGAACGCGGCTGCAAGCTGATGGAAATTACGAGCAACCTGCGCCTGACGGAAGCCCACGCCTTCTACGAGCGCATCGGCTACGGCCGCACCAGCGTGCGTTTCTCCCGTCCCCTCGGCAGCTAGCGGCCGTGCCAGTAGCGCGCGTGCTCGCGCCGGTATTCCGAGACGGCGATGCCGCCATCGAAATCGATGGTCAGCGCGCCTGACTGGTCGGTTCTCAGCACACGCACGTTCATGTCGCGGTAGCGCTGCACCACCTCGGCCTTGGGGTGGCGGTAGCGGTTGCGGTGCCCCACCTGGAAGATCCCTGTCGCAGGCATTACCGCCGCCATGAAGCCGGGCGTCGATGATGTGCCGCTGCCGTGGTGCGGCGCAAGCAGGATATCGGCGCGGATCGCGCCGCCCTCGCGTGCGAGCAGATCCTGTTCCTGCGCCGCCTCGATATCGCCCGGCAGGAGCAGCGAGCCGGCGGCACTGGTGATCTTCAGCGTGCAGCTGCGCGCATTCGTCTTCAGCGAACGGTTGGCATAGCTGGCCGCCGTGGGATGCAGGATGTCGAAGCGCACGCCGTCCCACTCCCAGTGCTGCCCGGCGGCACAACGCACATGGGGCGCCGCCCGCGCCACCGGATGCGCCAGGTCGAGAGAGGACAACAGCCAGTGTGCCCTGATGCTGGCGAGGATGGCCAGCGCACCGCCTGAATGGTCGCTGTCCGCGTGGCTGACGACCACCGCATCCAGCGCCCCGATGCCGCGCGCCCGCAAGTAAGGCAGGATGACGCGGTTGCCGCCGTTCGATTCGAGCGAATAGGCCGGCCCGGTGTCGTACAGCAGGCGGTGATTCGCGGTTTCCACCAGCAGGGCCATGCCCTGCCCCACATCGAAGGCCGTAACGCGCAAGGCGCCGGAGGCAGGCCGCCACGGTTCCGCCAGCAGCAGCGGTATCCACGTCGCAAGCCCCAGCCAGCGCATGGGCCAGCCGCGCGGTGCGAGCAGCCAGGCCGTGCCAAACAGCGCCCAGCAGAACAGCCACCACGGCGGCGCGGGCGCAGCCCATACCGCCCAGCGCAATCCGCTGCACCATTCCAGCGCGACGGCAAGCCAGCGCACCAGCTCATGCGCTCCGCTCAGCAGCGGCTTTGCCAGCAGGTCCGGCATCACGCTTCCGGCCAGCGCCATCGGTGTCACCAGCAGGCTGACCAGGGGAATGGCCAGCGCATTCGCAACCGGGCTGATAATCGAAATCTGGGAGAACAGCAGCATGGTCAGCGGCACCAGGCCGAGCGTGATCGCGTACTGCGTGTTGACCGCTGCCTGCAAGGTGGCCGCGAGGTGCTGCCGCCGCGTCAGCGGCTCGCCGCGCACGGGGTGCAGGCTGCCGGCGGCCAGGTCCGGCGGACGCGCCGCCTTATGCCCGGCGGTTCTGCCGACCGATGCGTACAGGATGATGGCGACGGCGCCGAAGGAGAGCCAGAATCCCGGCCACATTACAGCCCATGGATCTGCCAGCACCACGACCGCCGCCGCCAGCGCGAGCACGTGTGAAATGCTGGTCAGCCGGTCCAGCCATGTGGCGAGGGCCACCACGCACAGCATGTACAGCGTGCGCTGCGCCGGCACGCCGAAGCCCGCCAGCAGCACGTAGGCCAGCGCAGCGCACATGCCGGCGATGGCGGCGGCCTTGCGCGACGGCAGCAGCAGCGGCAAGCGGTATCTCCGCCCGGCAAAGGACCGGCGCCAGAACCATGAGGCCGCCGCGGCCGCCAGTCCGGCCATCATGGTGATGTGCAGGCCGGAGATTGAAATGAGGTGCGAGATGCCGGTGCGGTTGAAAATCGTCCAGTCGGATTGCGCGATGGCGCGCTGGTCGCCGATAACGAGGGCGATGATCACGCCGGCGTAAGGCCGGTCGCCGAGGAGGCGCTGGATACGGTCGCGCAGCTGCGCGCGGCTGCGTTCAACGAGGTTGTGCGGTGTCAGCACGAAGCTGTCGAGGCGGCGGTTGTCGCCTTCCGCGCGGATGTAGCCGGTGGCACGTACACCCTGCTCCATCTGCCACAGCTCATAATCGAAACCGTGCGGATTGGCATTGCCATGCGGGCGCTGCAGACGGACCTTGAGCTGCCAGCGTTCGCCCGGCCGCACATCTCCCACCGGCTGGGGATCGCCGCGAAAGCCCGCATACCAGGACAAGGCGATCCTCGGCGGCACAGCCGCCCTGGGCGTCAGCACCTGTTCGACGGCGAAGTTGAAGCGCTCGCCCTGGCTGAAGCGGTTCAGCAGGCTGTCCACCGTGCCGACGATGAGCAGGTCGCGCCCTTCGTCGGCCAATGCAAGTTCGGATGACAGCGTGGCATGGGCCAGCACGGCCGCCCAGCCAAAACCGAGCATTGCACCGGCGCCCGCGCATACAGCATGGCGTACCGCGGGAAGGCGGCGCGGCAAAAACGCAAGCAGCAGGCCGGCGGCAAGCCATAGGAATGGATATGCTGGAAGCGCGGCCTGATACTGCAGCAGCGCCGCACCGCCGATGAAACCGAGGATCGTGCAACGCATGCTGCAAGCTCCTTCCCCATCAGGCGGCAAGCCGCCGCGATATCAGCCTGCGATCAGCTGCCGCATGCGCGGCATGACCTCGCAGGCGTTCTCCGTGGTGACGGCCGCAAGCTCCGCCAGCGCGGCGCCGCGCAGTTCGGCCAGTGCTTCTCCGATCGCAGGCACCTGCTGCGGCGTATTCACGCCCGGATGCACCCACGCGGGTGCGATATCCGGCGAGTCCGTTTCCATCACAATCGAAGACAGCGGCAGTTCCGCCGCGAGGCGCCGGATCTGCAGCGCACGCGTGAACGTGAGGTTGCCGCCGAAGCCAAGCCGGAAACCCGCATCGATGAAACCCTGCGCCTGCTGGAAGCTGCCGTTGAAGGCGTGCGCGATGCCGCCTGCCGGTGGAATCTGCCGCACATGCTTGAGCACCTGGTCCTGCGACTTGCGCACATGTGTGAGCACCGGCAGGCCGAAGTCGCGCGCAATGCGCAGCTGCTCGCGCAGGAAGTGCACCTGCTTGTCGCGCATGGCAGGTTCGCAGAGTTCCGGCAGGAAGAAATCCAGGCCGATTTCGCCAATGGCGACAAAGCGTGGGTCGTCCATGGCCTGCGCCACCCGCTCGCGCATCAGCGCCAGGTCGGCATCCGTCGCCTTCGGCACGCAGATAGGATGGATGCCGATGCCGTAACAGGCGTTCGGCGCCGCCCGGCCCAGGTCGCGCACCGCATCGAAGTTGGCCACGTCGATGGCGGGAATCACGATCATCGACACGCCTTTGCCCGCCGCATCCGCCGCTACTTTCAGCGATTCGCCGCCGAATTCGCGCGCGTCAAGGTGGCAGTGGGTATCGATCCACATGGTCTCAGTCCGCGCGCAGGCCTTCGTCCGTCATGCGGAACACGCGGTCGCAGCGCTTTGCCAGTTCAGGATCGTGGGTGACGATGACGAACGCCGTACCGAGGTTGCGCGACAGTTCGAGCATCAGGTCGAAAATGGATTCGGCGGTGGAGTGGTCCAGATTACCGGTCGGTTCATCCGCCAGCACGCAGGCCGGCTGCGTGACCAGTGCGCGCGCCAGCGCCACGCGCTGCCGTTCGCCGCCGGAGAGTTCGCCCGGCACGTGCGACACGCGCTTGGCCAGGCCAACGCGCGCCAGCATCTCCTGCGCCTTCGCCGTGGATTCCGCGCGCTTCAGGCGGCGGATCATCAGCGGCATGGCCACATTGTCCAGCGCCGAGAATTCCGGCAGCAGGTGGTGGAACTGGTAGACAAAGCCCAGCGATTCGTTGCGCAGCGTGCCGCGCGCGGTTTCGCTCAGGCTGGCCAGATCCTTGTCCAGCAAGGTAACAATGCCTTCGCTCGGCGTATCCAGGCCGCCCAGCAGGTGCAGCAGCGTGGATTTGCCGGAACCCGAAGCGCCCACAATCGCCACGCGCTCGCCGCGGTAGACGGCGAAGTCGATGCCTTTCAACACATTGACCGAATAGCTGCCCTGCGTAAAGGTCTTGCCCAGGTTGCGGCAGGACAGTACCGGCGTTCCCTTGTCACTCATAGCGCAGCGCCTCCGCAGGATTCACGCGGGCCGCCCAGCGGCTTGGATACAGGGTAGCCAGGAAGGCCAGCGCAACGGACAGCGCGCCGATCTTCGCCACATCCGGCCAGCGCATGTCGGACGGCACGGTGCTGATGTAGTAGATATCCTTGGACAAGAACTGCACTCCCAATAAATGTTCGATAAACGGAACGATAACGTCGATGTTGAGGGCCACCGCCACGCCGCCGGCAACGCCCAGCGCGGTGCCGAGCAGGCCAACCAGGGCGCCCTGGATGACGAAGATTTTCATGATCGATGCCGGCGAGGCGCCCAGCGTGCGCAGGATGGCGATGTCCGGCTGCTTGTCGGTCACGGTCATCACCAGCGTGGAGACCAGGTTGAAGCCCGCAACGGCAATGATCAGGGTAAGGATAATGAACATCATGCGCTTCTCGGTTTGAACTGCCGCAAACCACGTGGCGTTCAGCTTTGACCAATCGCGCACTTCGAGGTTGGGCGGCAGCACCTTCTTGATTTCATCCGCCACCTGCGGCGCCTTATGCATATCGTCCAGGCGCAGGCGCAGTCCTGATGGCGCGTCCATGCGCAGCATGCGCTGGGCATCCTGCAGGTGCACGAAGGCCATGGTGGAATCGAACTCCTGATGGCCTGCATGGAAGATGCCCTGCACGGTGAAGGAGCGCATGCGCGGCACCATGCCGGCCGGCGTTACGGTGCCCTGCGGCAGGATCATTGTTACCTTGTCGCCGACACTGGCCTGCAGCGAGCGTGCCAGGTCCACACCGAGCACGATGCCAAACTCGCCGGGGCGCAGCTCGTTGAAGCTGCCCGCCTGGATATTGCGCTCCACGTCCGACACCTTCGGCTCCTGGTCCGGCAACACACCGCGCACGAAGGCGGGACGCAGCCCGTCGTTACCATGCATCAGCCCTGCCTGCATCGGAGTGAACGGCGCTGCGCCTTTCACATGCGGATTCTTCAGCACGGCCTGCTCCTGCGCCTGCCAGTCCTGCAGGCCGCCGTTCTTGTCATAGATTTCCACGTGCGCCAGCACGGAGAGCATGCGGTCCGTCACGTCCTTCTGGAAGCCGTTCATCACGGACAGGATGATGATGAGCGCCGCCACGCCCAGCGCGATACCCGCCATGGAAATCAGCGAGATGAAGGAGATGAAGCTGTTGCGGCTCGAACGCTTGCCGGCGCGCGTGTAGCGCAGACCCACCAGCCATTCGTAAGGAAGATTTTTCAGGATGCTCATTCCGCCTCACTCGTAACGCAGCGCTTCGGCAGGCTTGACGCGCGCCGCCCACCAGCTCGGGTACAGCGTCGCCACGAAGGCCAGCGCCACCGCCGTCGCGCCGATCGCCGCCACGTCCGGCCAGCGCAGGTCCGAAGGAACGGCGCTGATGAAATAGATATCCTTGGCCAGGAACTTCATGCCGAACAGGCTCTCGATGGCGGGCACGATCACGTCCACATTCCATGCCAGCGCCACGCCGCCCGCCACGCCGAGCGCCGTGCCGAGAATGCCCACCAGCGCGCCCTGGATCATGAAAATCTTCATGATCGAGCGCGGCGAAGCGCCCAGCGTGCGCAGGATGGCGATATCGGCCTGCTTGTCCGTCACCGTCATCACCAGCGTTGCCACCAGGTTGAAGGCCGCCACGGCGATGATCAGCGTCAGGATAATGAACATCATGCGCTTCTGCGTCTGTACGGCGGCGAACCAGTTGCTGTTCAATTTGGACCAGTCGCGGATCAGCAGGTTGCCGGACATGCTGCGCTTGAGCACCGCCGCCACTTCCGGCGCCCGCTCGGGATCTGCGACCTTGAGCCGCAGCCCGAAGGGCCCGGGCAGATTGATCAGCTGCTGCCCGTCTTCCAGGTGCACATAGGCCAGCGCCGAGTCGAATTCGTTATGGCCGGCCTCGAAGATGCCGGCCACCGTAAAGGTGCGCATGCCCGGCGCCGAGCCGCCATTCAGGCTGCCTTCGGCCAGCGCCATGGCCACCTTGCCACCCACCTTGACGTCCAGCGCACGCGCCAGTTCGTTCCCCAGCACGATATTGAAGGAACCCGGCTGCAGCGCCGAGAAGCTGCCCTGTTTGATGGTGCCGATGACGCCCGACACCTTCGGCTCCTCTCCCGGCAGGATGCCGCGCACCACGGCGGGGCGCAGCACATCGCTGCCGTGCGCCAGCAGCCCCTGGGTTTCCACAAACGGCGCCGCCCCCCGCACTTCAGGATCCTGGAAAGCCTCGCGCGCCGTGGCGCGCCAGTCCGCCATTGGTCCGCCCATC
Organism: Pseudoduganella rhizocola; assembly: GCF_045984285.3. Classification (NCBI taxonomy): domain Bacteria; kingdom Pseudomonadati; phylum Pseudomonadota; class Betaproteobacteria; order Burkholderiales; family Oxalobacteraceae; genus Pseudoduganella; species Pseudoduganella rhizocola. The sequence goes on along the minus strand of NZ_JBJQIK030000003.1, from coordinate 165,083 downwards.
TGGTAAATCTCGATATGCCCCAGCACGGACAGCATGCGCGCCGTCACCTCTTTCTGGAAGCCGTTATACACCGACAGCACCACGATCAGCGCCGCGACGCCCAGCGCAATCCCCACCATCGAGATGGCCGAGATGAAGGAAATGAAGCTGTTGCGGCTCGAACGCTTGCCGGCGCGGGTGTAGCGCAGGCCGACCAGCCATTCAAACGGCATTTTCTGAACAAAACTCATAAAGGCGCCAGTGTTGCGAAACGCGAAAGCCCGCAGTTTGCCATATAAACAGCATCCCATGCACTACAATACCGCATGGCTTCCATCACCCTTGTTGTCCCCTTCGGCCTGCCGCCGGCGGAATTCGCTGCGGACCTGGTCCGCGCCGCACAGGCGCCCGCGCTCGCCGCCCTGCTCTCCCGCTGCAAAACCCAGGCTTACCATGCCTTCGACGTGGACAGCCGCGTGCTGCCCCACGAGGGATGGCTGGCGCAGCACCTGAACGCCCCGGGCGCCGGCGCCCCGCTGGCCGCCGCCGTGATGCAGGGCTACGGCGCGGCCCGGGATGCCGGCCACTGGTTTCTCATGCACCCGATCCATGTGCAGGCCGCCCGCAACCACCTGGTGATGCAGGACCGGCGTGCCCTGCAGCTCGGCGAAGCGGAATCGCGCACGCTGTTCGACGCCATCGAACCCTTCTTCGCCGAAGACGGCAAACAGCTGGTCTACGGCGACGCGCAGACCTGGTTCATGCGGGCCGACGACTGGGCGGGCCTCGCCACGGCCTCGCCGGATGCTGCGGCCGGCAGCAATATGGCCGCCTGGATGCCGGCCGGCGACGCGGCCCGGTCTTTCCGCCGCCTGCAGAATGAAGTGCAGATGCTGTGGCATTCCCACCCCGTCAACGCGGCGCGGCAGGAGCGTGGCCTGCCTGCCGTGAACTCCTTCTGGCTGTGGGCCGGCGCTACTGCCCCCGCTCCCGCGCCAAATATTCTCGCCTCGGTACACGCGCCGGACTGGCTGGCCGCCCTTGCCGCGCCCGCGCTGCGCAACGCGGCCCCGGACCAGCTGCTGGCGGCAAAGGGCGGCGCGGCGGCACTGTGCCACCTGCTGCCGGCCGGCCTGTCCGGCGACTGGTCAGAGTGGCTGCTGGGGATGGAAGCGCTCGATAAAGACTGGTTCGCGCCCATGCTGGGCGCCTTGCGCACCGGGAAAATCGACGAACTGGCGTTGGTATTCAGCCACCGTGACGGCTGGAGCGAGTTCCGAACGGGTAAAATGTCGCTGCGCCAGTTCTGGCGCCCGCTGAACCTGAAAAAGCTGTTGCCATGACCCGTATCGCGATTCGCCCCTGCCCCTTCCGCACCTCGGAAATGCTGCGCCAGGGAGGTGTACACCCCGTGCTGGCCCGCCTGTATGCGGCGCGCGGCCTGACCGACCCGCGCGAACTTTCGAGCGAGCTGGCTGCGCTGATTCCGCCCCCCGGCCTGCTGCATATCGATGCCGCCGCCGTCTTCCTTGCCGACTCCATCGCCGCCCGCAAGCGCATGGTGATTGTGGCCGACTACGACTGCGACGGCGCCACAGCTTGCGCCACCGCCCTGCGCGGCTTGCGCGCCATGGGCGCCGAGGTGGACTTCATCGTGCCGAACCGCTTCGAGTACGGCTATGGCCTCACGCCTGAAATCGTGGCGCTGACGGCGCGCGAGAAATCGCCGGACATCATCATCACCGTCGATAACGGCATCGCCAGCATCGACGGCGTGGAGGAAGCGAAACGGCGCGGTATCGAAGTGGTGGTGACGGACCACCACCTGCCGGGCGACCGCCTGCCGGACGCGCGCGTGATCGTGAACCCGAACCAGCCGGCCTGCGGCTTCCCGTCCAAGCATCTGGCCGGCGTGGGCGTGGTGTTCTATGTGCTGCTGGCCCTGCGGGCCGAATTGCGCCGCCGCGGGGTATTCGATGCCCAGAACCAGCCGAAGCTGGATTCGCTGCTGGACCTGGTGGCGCTGGGCACCGTGGCCGACGTGGTCAAACTGGACACCAACAACCGTATCCTGGTGGCGCAGGGCCTGAAGCGCATGCGCGCAGGCCGCATGCACGCCGGTATCGCCGCCCTGTTCCGCGTGGCCGGCCGCCAGGCGCGCAGCGCCACGCCCTTCGACCTCGGTTTCGCCCTCGGCCCGCGCCTGAATGCCGCCGGCCGGCTGGAAGACATGTCGCTCGGTATCGAATGCCTGCTTACCGACGATGAAGGCCATGCCTGGGCGCTCGCGCAGCGCCTCAATGAAATCAACCTGCAGCGCCGGGAAATCGAAGCCGAAATGCAGGATGCAGCCATGCTGCACCTGGACGACTTCAAGCCGGCCGACAGCACCACCATCACCGTGTTCGACGAAAGCTGGCACCAGGGTGTGATCGGCATTGTGGCGTCGCGCCTGAAAGAGAAGTTCTACCGCCCGACCATCACCTTCGCCCCCGCCGGTGACGGCTGGATCAAGGGTTCGGGGCGCTCCATCAGCGGCTTCCACCTGCGCGATGCACTGGACCTGGTGTCCAAACGCGCCCCCAGCCTGATCGACAAGTTCGGCGGCCACGCCATGGCGGCGGGCCTCAGCATCCGCGCCGATGCCTTCGAGGCCTTTTCCCAGGCCTTCGAAACCGTGGGACGCTCCCTGCTCAGCGAACAGCAGCTGGAACGCGTGATCGAAACCGACGGCCCACTGGAAGACCACTACTACACCACCCAGTTCATTGAGCTGATGGACGGCCAGGTATGGGGCCAGGGCTTTGCCCCGCCGGTTTTCTGCGACGAGTTCCGCGTGGTCAGCCAGCGCATCCTGAAGGAGCGCCACCTCAAGCTGCTGCTCGAAAAGAACGGCACCCGCTACGACGCCATCTGGTTCGGGCGCACGGACGGACTGGGCGACCGGGCGCGGGTCGCCTTCCGTCTCGATGCCAACGAATACAACGGCACCACCAAGGTGCAGCTGATGGTGGAGCACGCCGAACCGGCGTAAGCGCTCAGGACGCAGGTTTCGCGCAATTGCACACGTCTTCGCCACTGTCGAACACGATGCGCCATTTGCCATCCGGTTCGAGGCGCCAGATCGAATTGAAGCGGGCAATCAGCTTGCCTTCCGGGCTGTACACCGGTCCCGAAGAATAAGCCAGCGCGCCGGAAGCCAGCACCTCCACCTTGTCCGGCTCCCACGAAAACGGCGCTTTCCCACCCTCGTAGTATTTCTTCCATCCCGCCGCGACTGCGGCCTTGCCGCGCAAGACTTCCGGGCCTGGCGAGAATATCGCATCGTCCGCAAGGAAGGATGCGAACGCCGCATGGTCACGCGCCTTCATGGTGGCGGCGAATGCGCGTTCGGTATCGGCGACCTGTTGCTTCAGGTCGGGGGCCGCGATGGCGCCTGGCATCGACAATGCCAGCGCCAGGGCGAACAGCACAGGTTTGAGGCTCATCCAAACTTCCTTTGCATGGTTGGAGGAGCCTCGATCCTACTACCGATCAGTGGCCTTCGGAAGCGTTGAACATCTGCTTCGCGTAGATCAGGCCCAGGCCATAGGCGCCGCCATGCTCGATCGAGGTCTTTACGGTCTGGTCGTAGGTCTCGCCGCGCGCCCAGTCGCGCTGCAGTTCGAGCAGGTATTGCAGCGAAGTGATCGGACGGGCGCCAGCCTGCACCATGCGCTGCACGGCGCGCTCGTGGGCTTCTTCGGTGATGTCGCCGGAGGCATCGGTAATCACGAAGACCTCAAAGCCCTGGTCCAGCGCCGACAGTGCCGGGCCAACGATACAGACTGAGGTCCACAGGCCTGCGAGCACGATGCGGCCCTTGCCGATTTCGTTCACGCGGTCGGCAATGCGCTGGTCTTCCCAGGTATTCATCGTGGTGCGGTCAATAGGCTCCTGTTCCGGGAACACCGACTGGATCTCTTCGTAAATCGGGCCGGAGAAGGACTTCGCTGCCACCGTGGTCAGGATGGTGGGCACATTGAATTCACGCGCAGCCTTCGATACCAGCGCGGCGTTGTTACGCAGTACGGTGGCGTCGATGGACTTGGTGGCGAAGGACATCTGCGACTGATGGTCAATCATGATCAGGGTGTGATCGTTACCGTTGATGAGCTGTTTACCTGGCTGGGCTTTTGCGACTGGCATGATGAATCCTTTCGATAGTGTGGTCATTTAATCTGCACCAGATATTTTGTCTCGTGCAGTGCTGATGGAATGAAGTATGACCCGCTCACCCGGAAAAGAAAAACGGAAAGATTACCGTTCTATCATCGATTTTTTCGAAAGTACCCAACCGCTCCAGGCAAGCATCGAAGCCGAGCCGGATCTCGCCCAGCACCGGAGCCAGCGCATCGCCCGCCAGCTCCAGGCGCGCAGTGCAACGCAGCGGCGCGAGATCCATGCGCTCCACCATCGCACGCAGCGCTGCAGCGCCGGCGCTACCGGGAAGCAGGCGCTCGAAATCCTCGCGTCCCAATGGACCGAGGCATAGCGCAATGCCGGTATCGCGCCGCCAGAGCCGCTCGCCAAGTGCCATGCCCGCGCCCAGCGTGCTGTTGGCGCATCCCAGCCGCCAGCGGTGCGGCTCCGGCAGCACATCCCATGCTCCCGCAAACTGCTGCACGCGCACGGGAATGCCGAAGTGCTCCGACACCATGGCTGCCATGGCATCCGCAGGCAACGCAGCCTGGCGCAGGCGCCCCGCATGGAAGGCCATCCAATGCGGCGCCCCGGCCGGTGCGCCCGCAAGCGCCAGCAAGGCCGCGGCAAAGCCGCCATGCTCGGGACGGTGCTTGCGCCATGCCTCGCAATACAGGGCCACACTGCGCGAGGAAAGCAGGTCCATGAACGCCAGGGGCGCGGCGCCGCCATGCATCAGCAGGCGCTCGGTGTAATGAAATGGCAGCGTGCCGCTGGCCCCGAGCAGGCCAATGAAGGCGGGCGCAAACGCCGGCGGGTCTGTCGAAGCCCACGCGATATCGCGCGGCGCGAAGGCCAGCGAAGGATCGTTTTCGAATGCCGCATTGCTGGCCGATTCCCCCAGCGCCAGCAGCATCAGCTCAAAAGAAGGTTCCCGTTCCGGGGCTGGCATCGCAGCAGCTCCTGTTCCGTGGTTGACGACACCAGCACCAGTTGCATAAAGCTGTTCAGGTGAACGTAGAGGCCAAGGAAGTTGTCGATCACCTCGCCGAACAGGTGCACGCCGCAACCGGCCAACCCTGCCTCTTCGACATGCAGCCGCACCTCTACGCCATGCAGTTGCGCCGCGCCGTGGCGGTCGCGCAGCATCAGCGTGGCGGGGCGGCATTCAAGCCCCCTGACCGACGCAATCTGCGCCTGCGTAACGGAGGACCGCGCCACATCGTACAGCGCCAGCATCTCCAGGAATGGTTCAAGTCCTTCCCGCACCAGCGAGCGTGTGGCCAGCGAGAGATGGGATACCAGGCGCCAGTGATTGCCTGCCGCCTGGGGAATGCGATACGCCATCGATGGCTTGCGCAACAGCGTTCCGGCGCCGCTCTCGCCGCGCAGCTCCGTGCCCGGCGCCAGCCGGCGGGCATGATCGCGGTTGCTGCAGCTAAGATCGATGGTGGCGCAAGCCGTACCGGCAGGCTGGCGGCTGAAGGCAATGCTGACCTCATAGCCCGGCGCCGCGCGCGCCATCGCGGGGTTGCGGCGCTCCATCCAGTAACGCCCTCCCGCCTCTTCATGGCGCCGCGTGTAGAACGGATGGTATTCATCGCCCCCAATGCGCACGCGGTCGATGCTGTAGATTTCGTAGTCCTCGGGCCGTGGCACATTGGGGGCGACGATGTGCGTTTTGCAGCCGTCCGCGATGAAAGGCCGCGCCGCGAGCGGGAACAGGTTGATGGCGGGCGCACAGCCGGTGAGGATGTTGTCCGCGTTCAGCGCAGCCAGCATGCGCGCCGGAGCACCGCCATCCAGCGCGAGGAGCAGCCTTGCCTCACGGGCGCCGGGCGCAGCGCACAGGTCGATGTCGAGGAAGCTGAACTTCTCCGGAAACCCAAAAAACTCGCTGAGAATGCGGCAGCCCTCATGGTGGCGTGGGCCGCGCGGCAGCAGCGCCTCATCGCAGCTGAAGCCCGCGCTGCGCAGCGGGCTGCGCTCCAGCCGGATTTCCGCGCCGTCAACCTCCAGCACCGCATGGGCCACATGCATCATCAGCGTATCGCGCAGGGCCGCGCAGAACGCCTGCTCGCCGTCGAGAAAAATGCGCAGCGACGCAGGCAGCGGCTGGCCGCCGCCATCCAGCTGCAGCGTTACCACGCCGGCGGCATAGCCCGCGAAGGTGACGGCCGCCTTTGGCGCGGCGGTGATGCCGGCGAGCCTGAAACGGCATTCTCCCGCCTGCAAGAACTCACTTCCACCACCCTGCACGATGGCGCAGGCGGGAAAACTGCGCAGGTAATGTGGATACAGTCCGTGGAACAGGGCCTCCACATAGTGGGGATATTCGTCGTGCAGCCGCTTCGCCGTGCGTGCGTTCAGCAGTGCGATACCCTGGATGAGCCGCAGCACATGCGGATCGCCGGAATTGCCCGGCAGGCGTCCCGCCAGCCTGGGATAACGGCGCCCGAACTCGGCACGCGTGCGCTCGAAGGACGACAGCTCCGCCTCGGCAAAGGGAAACAATTGATCCATAGCAAATCCCTCCCATGCAATCATGCAATGGTGACATTGCTGGGCGTTAAGACTTTGAGCCAGCACAATACAGGGAACTTGAAACAATTCCGAAAATGGAGTATAACTAATCCAGAAACGGAGGAAATATGCACGCCGCCTATGCCTACCCCAAGAGTTCCTTTGAAGCCCAGGTTCCGGTTGACCTCAGCGCCCGTGAAGAACGCGAGCGCCTGTCCCGCTCGGCGCTGAAAGGCTTCTTCAAGCTGGCCGCCGCCTGGAAACTGCGCGACGACGACGCCCGCGAGCTGCTGGGCGGCCTGTCGAGCAGCGCCTTCTATGAATGGAAAAAGAATCCCGACCGGGTGCTGGAGATCGACCGCATCACGCGCATCTCCTACCTGCTGGGCATTTACAAGTCCCTGCACATCATTTACGGCGACAAACTGGCCGATGAATGGGTGAGCCTGGCCAACCGCAACGCCATTTTCGGCGGCCGCACGCCGCTGGCCTATATGGTTGCGGGCGGCCTGATCGCCATGCAAACCGTGCGCAAGCTGGTCGATGCCCGCCGCGGAGGCCTGTAATTGCCCGTCTCCGCCCTGCCGCCGCAGCGCCTGCTGCGGCAATTCGACACCTGGCGCCTGATCCCCTCACGCTTCGTGGATGTGGAAGATTCCGTCCTCTCGCCGCTGGCCGACAGCGACGCCGAATTGCGCGACCTGTTCGAACTCGATAACGCCACCAACTCCCGGTTGCTGGCCGAACATGGCGGCGCACCGGGCATTGGCATCGATGAACTGATTTTCCGCGTGCCGAATTACCGCATGGTCAACGCTGCCTTTACCTATGCGCGCCCGGAAGGCAGCCGCTTCAACGACGGCGAGCGCGGCGCCTGGTATTGCGCTTTCGAGGCCGAAACCGCGCTGGCGGAGATCACCTTCCACAAGGCGGTGGAGTACGCAGAAATCGGCTATTTCGAGGACAGCGTCAACTACCAGGCCGTGCTGGCCGACTTCACCGCAGTGTTCCACGATATCCGCGGCCTGCCCGGCTTTGCGCCCTGCCTGGCGCCGGACAGCTATATCGAATCCCAGAAGCTGGCGGCCAGGCTGCTGGGCGAAGGCTCCACCGGCATCATCTACCCCAGCGTGCGGCGCGCCGGCGGCACCAACCTCGCCTGCTTCCGTCCCGCCCTCGTGGGCAATGTTCGCAAAGGCGCGGCCTATCGGCTAACATGGGAAGGTACGCCAACGCCGCGCGTTGAGCCGATCTGAGTAATCCAGGAATGACAATGCAAACCAAGCCAGAAAAAGACATCGAACTGCAACAGAAGGTCAACCGTGAAACCGCCCGCCTGCCATGGACGGAGCTGATCCGCCATTTCGCCTCCGGCAACGTGGTGTGGGTGTCCGGGGAACTGGACCTGATCGATGTCGCCGTCCGCATCGCGCATGACGACAAGGCCAATGTCGCGCAATGGATGGCCGAAGGCAAAATCGCCAAGGTATCGGACGGCCAGGCCGAAACCTGGCTGGCGGCGAACGCCACGCTGTGGGCCAGCGTCGTCAGCCCCTTCATCCTGGTGCAAGAAGAAAAACGCCAGGTTCACTAAGCGCACATGCTGGCCCGGCTCGACAACTACCTTATCGATTCCGCGCCACGCCAGCTGGGCCTTGCGCGGCCGCTGGTGGAATTGCTCTGGTTCGGCATCAAGGAAGCGCGCGCCTGCCTGTTCGTCGGACTGTTCTTCCTTGCCGTATTCAGCGTGCCCCGCGCCGGCCTGCTCGGCGTTCCGCGCTACGACCTGCTGCTTATCATCGCGCTGGCCATCCAGGTCTGGATGGTGGCGGCCAAACTGGAAACCTGGGACGAGCTGAAGGCCGTGTGCCTGTTCCACGCGGTCGGCTTTGCGCTTGAGGTGTTCAAGGTCTCCGGCAGCATCCAGTCCTGGAGCTATCCCGATCCGGCCTACACCAAGGTATTCGGCGTGCCGCTGTTCTCCGGCTTCATGTATGCGGCAGTGGGCAGCTACATCATCCAGGCCTGGCGCCTGCTGGACCTGCGCATCCGCCACCATCCGCCGCACTGGATGGCGGCGCTGATCGCCGTCCTGATCTACGCCAACTTCTTCACCCACCACTATATCGGCGACTACCGCTGGTACCTGGCCGCCTGCGCACTTGGCCTGTATGCCCGCACCACCGTCATCTTCCGCCCGCTGGACCGCGACCGCCAGATGCCCCTGCTGCTGGGCTTCGTGCTGACCGGCTTCTTCATCTGGCTGGCGGAGAACATCAGCACCTTCTGGGGCGTATGGGCTTACCCGAACCAGCTGGGCGCCTGGTCGGCCGTCCACGTCAGCAAATGGAGCTCATGGTCGCTGCTGGTCATCATGACCTTCACCATCGTGGCGAACCTCAAGCACATCAAGGCGCGGATTCACATTCCCGAGTGATCGAACATGCGGCGACCTGGTCCGCCACCGCCCGACGCGATGGCGGCGGCCGCCATGATTTGAAGAGCCGTCAGAAACGATAGCCGAACAGATCGATTTCCCTGCGATACATGGTTTCGATTGCGGCCGCTTGCGACGGAGTCAGGACCTCGCGATAGTGGCGGCGGTCCGTCCGGTAGCCGGATTTCGCGCGTACGCCAAGATCACCGGAGAACGGGATACCGAGCATGGGGAGGACTTCCCCCAGCTCCACATCCAGGCTCTCGTAGCGCAGCACGCGGTCCACAAGGATCGTTTGTCCATCTTCCGCGAGGTAGTGCGGGTGATTGAGGCACATCGGACCGCGTTCGAGGTAGCGGTCCAGTGTGATATCAGGCCCTAAGCCCAAGTTGTGGGCTGGAGAGTTTTTCGTCATGAAGTAATGGGACAGTACCTTATCCCAGGGATTCCGCTCGACGCAGAAAGTGAAGTAATCCTCCCACACCTGTCCCCCGGCACGCGCGCGGATATCGCGTGCCGGCATATGATTATAAAAGCCTTCGTGATTGCGTGGCCGATGCGGATCGACGTGAGGGGAAATGGGCGTCACTACGTCATCCTCGCCGCAATGTGATGAGAGGAAGACCTCAATGCTGGTTCCCGCTGTCTTCATGGTCTTGACGAAGATAAAGCAGTGCTTGTGGGAGATGATCATACTAATCGCGGCCGTCCGTTCATGTGTCGCGAGATAGTACAGCGGCCCATGCGCCGGCGGCAAGCGCTGGGCCGCTTGTGCCGGTTCAGTGGCTGCCGCCGAGGTAGGCGGCGACCACTTTCGGGTCGGTTTTGAGGCTGGCCGCCGGGCCGTGCACCGAAATGCTGCCGTTTTCCAGCACATAGCCGTAGTCGGCCACGTTCAGGGCCGCGGCGGCGAACTGCTCCACCAGCAGCATGGTCACGCCCTCGGACTTGAGGCGGGTGATGATGCGGAACACTTCCTCGACCAGGATAGGCGCCAGCCCCATGGACGGCTCATCCAGCAGGATCACCTCCGGGTTCAGCATCACCGCACGCGCCATCGCCAGCATCTGCTGCTCGCCGCCGGACAGCGTGCCGGCCAGCTGGGTGCGGCGCTCCTTCAGGCGCGGGAACAGCTCCATCGCCTTTTCCAGGTCCTGCTTCACGTCGCCCTTGGGCCGGGCGTGCGTGAAGCGCGGGAAGGCCCCCAGCAGCAGGTTGTCGGTGACGCTCATGCTGGCGAACACGCGGCGGCCCTCGGGAGAATGCGCCAGCCCGGCCCGCGCAATCCGGTGCGAGTCCATGCCGCTCATCTCCTTGCCGTCCAGCTTTACGCTGCCGGATTTTGGCTTGATCATGCCAGTAATCGCACGCATGGTCGTGGTCTTGCCGGCGCCGTTGGAGCCGATCAGGGTCACCAGTTTGCCTTTCGGGACCTCGAGCGAAATGCCGTGCAGGACTTCCACCTTGCCGTAAGCTGCGTGCAGGTTCGAAACAGATAACATCGGTATCCCCTTCTCAATGCGCGGCGGCGGCTGGAGGCGCGGCATCGGCGCTGCCGCCCAGGTAGGCTTCGATCACGCGCGGATCGCTCTGCACCGCGGCCGGAGCCCCTTCGGCGATCTTCTGCCCGAAGTCCAGCACCGTCACCACATCCGACAGGGCCATCACCACATCCATATGGTGCTCGATCAGGATGATGGTGATGCCATGCTCGCGGATCTTGCGGATAATGGCCATCAGCTCCTTGATATCCGGCGCTGTGAGGCCGGCCGCCGGTTCGTCCAGCAGCAGCAGGCGCGGCTTGAGGCCCAGCGCGCGCCCGATTTCCAGCAGGCGCTGCTTGCCGTAAGGGAGGTTGCGCGCCTCCTCATTGGCCATGGCGGACAGGCCCACGAATTCAAGGATGCTGGCCGCCTGCTCCCGCGCCGCGCGCTCTTCGCGGCGGTAGCGCGGCGTCTGCAGCATCACATCCAGCACATTGGAGCGGAAGGTATGGTGCAGGCCGACCAGCACGTTCTCGGTGGCCGTCATCTCGCCGAACAGCTGCACGTTCTGGAAAGTGCGCGCCACCCCGCCCAGCGCAATCTCGGACGGCGTGCGGCCGGAAATGGCCACGCCGTCGAATTCCACCTTGCCCCCGGTGGGCTTGTAGATGCCGGTGAGGACGTTCATCATCGTGCTCTTGCCGGACCCATTGGGACCGATCAGGCCATGCACGGAGCCGTCCGCCACGTCCAGGTTCACATTGTTCAGGGCCTTCAGGCCGCCGAACTGCATGAGGATGGAGTCCACCTTGAGCAGGCTGCCGCTGCGCTGGACCGCCCTGGCGCCCGCAAAGGGATCGGCCTTCGCCTCCACCGCCAGCGTTTTATCGTGGACGGCGCCGCGCCCCAGCAAGCCCATGACCCAGCCCACGATCCCGTCCTGCAGGTAGTAGACGACGAACAGCGTCATCAGGCCGAAGATGGTCAGCCGCCAGTCGACGATGTTCTCCAGCTTGTAGGAGAAGGCGGCCATGCCGATGGTGGCCGCCAGCGGCACGACCACGCCGCGCACCGTCTTGCGCTTGCGCGCCAGCGCGATGCCGGCGCCCACCACGGCCAGCACGGCGGCCACGGTGGCGATCTTGCGGAACAGTTCCAGGTCGGCCAGCAGGCTTGGCAGCATCACCACGATCAGGGCGCCGATCAGGGCCCCGGAACGGGTCTTGCGGCCGCCCATGATCACGGCCAGCAGGAACATCACCGTCAGCTCGAAGTTATAGGTATTGGGCGAAATGTACTCTTCCGAATACGAATACAGGCTGCCGGCCAGCCCGGCCAGGCCGGCGCTGATGACGAAGGCATACACCTTGTAGCGGTAGACGGAAACGCCCATGCAGTCCGAGGCGATCGGGCTGTCGCGCAGCGCTTCGAAGGCGCGCCCCAGGTTCGACTTGAGGATGCGGTGCACGACCAGCAGCGACAGCACCATCAGCGCCGCCACCATGTAGTAGTAGCCGATTTCGCCCAGCTTCTGCCCCGCGATGACCGGCTTGCTGATCTTGATGCCGAGCGGCCCTTCGGTGAGGAAGGTCATCTCGTTGATCAGGATCTGGATGATGGTGCCGAAGGCCAGCGTGACCATGGCCAGGTATGGACCTGTCACCCGCAGCGCAGGCAGCGCAAGGATCGCCCCGAACAGCGCGGCGCCGGCAATGCTGGCCGGTATCGCAATCCAGAACGGCGCGCCCAGCTTGAACACCAGGCAGCCCGTGACATAAGAGCCTATGCCGAATAGGCCAGCATGCCCCAGCGACACCTGCCCCGTGTAGCCGACCACGATATCGAGCCCGAACAGCAGGATGGCGTAGATCAGGATGGTTTCGAACAGGTGGATGTAATAGGGATTGGTGAACACCAGCGGATACAGCGCCAGCACGGCCAGGCCAAGAATGGAGATGACGAGCGTTTTGCGGGTCATGGGTTCACACCTTCTTGATGGCGGCTTTGCCGAACAGGCCGGAGGGCTTGATGGCCAGCACGAGCAGCAGCAGGAGCAGTCCCGGCACTTCCTTGTAGCCGGTGGACACATAGAAGCCGGTCAGCGTTTCGGCAATGCCGAGTATCAGGCCGCCGACAATGGCGCCCACGCCGGAGGTCAGGCCGCCGATGATCGCCACCGCGAAGGCTTTCAGGCCCAGCGAGGCCCCCATGGTGGCGCCGGTCAGCGTCAGCGGCGCCACCAGCACGCCGGCAAAGGCGGCTGTCGCGGAAGACAGCGCATAGGAAAAGGTGATGACCGCGCCCGTGTTAATGCCCATCAGTCCCGCCGCGTCGCGGTCGTTGGCCGTGGCCACGACGGCCTTGCCGTAGATGGATTTGCGGTTGAAGATTTCCACGGCGAGCATCATGGCCAGTGCGCCCAGCACCACGGCAATCTGCATCGGCTGCACGTTGGCGCCGAACACGGTGAACGGCGCGGCATCCAGCGGAGACGGGAAGGTCAGGTCATCCTTGCCCCAGATATTCTCCGCCACATTGCGGAAGATGATCGCCAGCGCGATGGTGGACATGATCCAGCCGAACTCCGACTTGATCTTGATGGCCGGCCGCACGCCTATCCATTCCACGAACACCCCCTGCAGCGCGCCGAACACCAGTACCAGGGGAATCATCAGCAGGTAGTTCATATACGGCCCGCCGTGGATGCTGCCCACCAGGCTGAGGCCAACCAGGGCGCCAAGCATCAGAGCTTCGCCCTGTCCAAAATTCAGTGTGCCGGAAGTGGCGAAGGTCAGTTGATACCCGAAAGCGATCACTGCGTAGATCATGCCAAGCGCAATGCCGCTGAAAACCAGTTGCAGCAGAATGTCCATAGCTACCCTCGAAGACGGACGGAAACCGCCCTCCCCGGCAGCATGCCGGCGGAGGGCGGACGCGAGCTATTACTTGCCGGCGGCGACGACGCGGCCGTCTTTGACCTCGCCGAACTGCACGTTATTGGCGTTGATCGCTTCGTGGTCGGTTTTGCTGTACGGCTTGTCGTAGGTGGTGACGACCCCTTCCAGCTTCTCGTTCAGGTTCTCCAGTGCGGCGCGCACTTTCGGGCCGTCAGTGCTGCCGGCCTGCTTCATGGCGGCCGCCAGCAGGTAGACCGAGTCGTAGCCCTGCGCCGCGGACACCGGCGACGGCATGCGGCCGTTGGCCGGCTTGTAGGCCGCCACATAGGCATCGATGAAGGCCTTGCGCTTCGGGGTATTCGGGTCCTGGATGAAGGTCTGCGGCATGCGGGTGCCGTTGCCGTTCTTGCCTGCGTTGTCGATGAAGTTACCCATGGAGAGGGTCCAGCTGCCGATCATCGGCACTTTCCAGTTCAGCTTTTCCATGCCGTTGGCAATCTGCGCCAGCTCGGGGCCGATGCCGTAGGTCAGGACCGTTTCGGCGCCCGCGGCTTTCGCCTTCAGCAGCTGCGCGGTCATGTCCACATCCTTGATGTTGTACTTCTCCACCGCCACGGCCTTGATACCCTTGGCCGCCAGCGCCTTCTCCAGGTCTTCGCGGCCCAGCTGGCCGTAGTTGGTGGAGTCGGCGAGAATGGCCACCTTCTTGAAGCCGCGGCGCGTCACCGCTTCTTCAACGATCATCGCGGACTGAATGGAATCGTTTGCGGAATTCCGGAACACGTAGTTTTCAGGCTGGTCCGCAAACTGCTTGGTGATGATGGTCCCGGTGGCCACATTGTTCATCACGGGGATCTTGGCTTCCTGGTAGAAGCGCTGCGAGGCCAGCGCCACGCCGGTATTGATGTAGCCGACGGTGGCGACGACCTTTTCCTTGTTGATCAGCTCCTGCGCAATCTGCACGCCGCGCTCGTTCTTCGCTTCGTCGTCGCGCTCCACCAGCTGGATCTGGCGTCCCAGCACACCACCTTTTGCATTGATTTCCGCAGCGGCCAGCTTCACGCCGTCACGCATCGAAACGCCCATGGGCGCGGAACCGCCGGTGAACGGACCGGCCACGCCGATCTTGATTGGTTCTGCCGCCATGCTGCCGCTTGCTGAAAACCCGAGTACTGCAACTGCAACGAGCGATTTCATTTTGAAATTCATGTCTCATCTCCGTTATCTGCACTGCGTTTCTGTCGAGTGGTACGCTGGTCAAACCTCCCCATCGGTGGAGCATTGTAGGTGCATAATATTTAGTCAGCAATGAAATGATGTGACGCGCCGCAACACGTAGCAATAACGCCAATGTGTAAGCGGAACGTAAGGAAGGCGTGTTGAAACTCAGCGCAACTCGATGGCGTAGAGGGCGAAGCCACGCCCCAGCCCATCATCCGCCTTCAGCTGCGTCACCGTGGTAAGACCAGCCGCCTTCGCGAGCTCCAGTTTGCCCGGCGCAGAGTGAAAAACAACTGGACCTTTGGTCAGGACGGGGGTGAAACGCCAGCTGCGGGCAAGGGCCGGTCGCACCGTTCTGGTGGCCTGGATATGGGCGATCAGCACATCGCGGTTATTGTCCGGCGTGGCCGCCACGGTGCGGCTGCCGTCCAGCGCGGGGAAGCCTCCGCCCCCGGCAGCGCGGTAGTTGTTGGTCGCCACGATGAACTCCTGCGCTGCCTGCACGGGAACGCCGCGGTATTCGAGCTTGCCGATACGCTTGCCGGGCGGCTGGGTCACGTCGATCTCATAGCGGACGTCCGCACCGGTCATCATGTCGAAGTTATAGCCGGGGAAGCCGGTATTCACCAGCTCCTGCGGCGCGGTCTTCGACGGGTCGATCGTATTGAAGCGCTCCGCCGCCTTTTCCAGCCAGGCTTTCAGCTCGGCGCCATTCACTTTCACGCCCTGCAGGGAATTCGGATACAGGTAGAGGTCGGCCGCATTATTCAGCGCAATGGGTCCGGGCGCCACATCGGTGTAATCGGTCACGCCGGCCGAACCGGCCTTGAAGGGAGAGGCCACGGAAAGCACCGGCAGGTTCGCATACTGCGGCAGGTTGGCCTGCACGTAGCGCTTCAGGTATTCGGCCTGCGCCTCGTTAACCAGCTGCACGGCGCTCACATCGCCCACGTCGGCAAAGTAGGTGGACATGCGGATGGTGGAAGTGCCGATCGGCGTTTTCACATAGCGGATGGTGTCTTCATGTTCCTGCGCCAGCAGCGGTGCGATGGCGGGATCGGCATCGACGAAGCGCTTCTCGCCGGTCTGCGTGGCACGCACGGCAACGTTCGTCTTATCCTGCTCCACCACCCAGCGTTTGCCGTCATGCCGCAGCTGCAGCGCGATGACGCCCAGCTGCTTGCCCCACAGGCTGGGCATCACGGTCGGCACGCCGTGTACAGTGCCGCGTGCCTTGTCCACGCCCGGCAGGTTGAACTGCGGGACGGTGCTGGCGGCATTCGGGAACTGCTGGTGCGAATGGCCGATCAGCATGGCGTCGATGCCCGGCACCTGTGCCAGGTGCCAGCTGCCGTTTTCCATCGTTGGCGAATACGGGCTGTCATCCAGCCCTGCATGGGAAATCGCCACCACCAGGTCCGCCCCGGCAGCGCGCATCTCGGGCAGGTACTTCTGTGCCGTTTCCTTCACGCCTTCGGTGCGAACCTTCCCTTCCAGCCAGCGCTTGTCCCAGGTAAGGATGGTGGGCGGCACGAAGGAGATGATGCCCACGCGGACCGTGGCCTCAAGCGGCTTGCCGTCCGGACCTGTGGCCTGCACGCGCTTGTCGATGATGTGCCATGGCTTGAACAGCGGCTTGCCGGACCTGATGCTGTAGACATTAGCCAGAACCTGCGGGAAGTTCGGCCCCGCGCAGACCGGCTTCGCCGGATCGACGCCATCAACATCGAAACGGTTGCCCGTTACCTGGCTGAGGAAGGCCAGGCCGTAATTGAAGTCGTGGTTGCCGATGCCGGTGCCGTCGTAGCCCAGCTGCCTGAAAGCCTTGTAAATGCCCAGCACCTGCCCGCAATCCACCTGCGCCACCAGCGCCTGGTAGTCCGCCAGTGCCGTGCCCTGGATCGTGTCGCCGTTATCGAGCAGCACATTGTTGGGGAATTCGGCCCGCGCCTGGCGGATCAGGGTAGCCGTGCGCTCCAGGCCCAGCGACGCATCGGGCGCCAGCTTGTAATAGTCATAACTCAGCACATTCGAATGCAGGTCGGTGGTCTCCAGCAGGGCCAGGGTGGTGCGGCTGCCGGCAGGCGTGTCCTGCGGCAGCGCGGCGCAGCCGGCAAGCAGCAGGGAAATCAGGCTGAAAACGATGCGCATGTGCAATAAAAGTGAGCAGTAGACGCTGCATGATACGCAGTGAGTGCGGGCGCAGCAAGATCGGCCCCGGCCCGCTTCGGCAGACCCCGCGCCGTAGGGTATAATCTAGGGTTTGATTGCACTCTACAGATAAAGAAAAGCCATGGAAGCCGAACGCATCAATTCCCTCACCGCCCTGCTCGCCGATCTGACGACCCGCGAAGCCGAACTTCGGAGGTATCTTTGACTTCGATAAGAAGTCGGAGAAACTCGAACAGCTGAACGCCGAACTGGAAGACCCGGCGGTCTGGAACGATCCCAAGAAGGCCCAGGACATGGGCCGCGAGAAGAAAGCGCTGGAAGCCATCGTCGATGCGCTGACCAAGGCGCGCAGCGACCTGTCGGACATGCAGGAACTGCTCGAAATGGGCAAGGAAGAAAACGACGACGCCACGCTGGAATCCGTCATCGCCGACACCGAAGAGATCAAGAAGGTCATCGAAGGCCTGGAATTCCGCCGGATGTTCAACAATCCGATGGACCCGAACAACTGCTTCATCGACATCCAGGCCGGCGCCGGCGGCACCGAAGCCCAGGACTGGGCCTCCATGCTGCTGCGCCAGTACCTGCGCTATTGCGAGCGCAAGGGCTTCAAGGTCGAGGTGATGGAAGAATCCGAGGGCGAGGTTGCGGGCATCAAGACCGCCACGCTGAAAGTGGAAGGCGACTACGCCTACGGCCACCTGCGCACCGAAACCGGCGTGCACCGCCTGGTGCGAAAATCGCCGTTCGACAGCGCCAACGGCCGCCACACTTCCTTCACGTCCCTGTTCGTGTATCCGGAAGTGGATGATTCGATCGAGATCGAGATCAATCCGGCCGACCTGCGCATCGACACCTACCGCGCGTCCGGCGCGGGCGGCCAGCACATCAACAAGACCGACTCCGCAGTGCGCCTGACGCACGCGCCGTCCGGTATCGTCGTGCAGTGCCAGAACGACCGCTCGCAGCACCGCAACAAGGCCGAAGCGATGGAGATGCTGAAGGCCAAGCTGTACGAGCAGGAACTGCGCAAGCGCATGAGCGAACAGCAGAAGCTGGAAGATTCGAAGACCGACGTGGGCTGGGGCCACCAGATCCGCTCCTACGTGCTGGACCAGTCCCGCATCAAGGACCTGCGCACCGGCTTTGAGACCGGCAATACGAAAAACGTGCTGGACGGCGACCTGGACGACTTCATCGCCGCTTCGCTGAAACAGGGCGTATAAGCCATGACCGCAACGCAGCGCGCCTTCATCTTCGATATGGACGGCACCATCGTCGACAACATGGCCTTCCATACGAAGTCCTGGCTGGAGTTCTTTGCCCGCCGCGGCCACACCGTGGACGCGGAGGAGTTCTTCCGTTCCACGGCCGGCCGCCAGGGCTACGAGATCATGCGCACCTATATGGGCGAGCACATCACCAAGGAAGACAGCATGCTGCTGGACGCGGAGAAGGAAGAGCTGTACCGCGAACTGTATGCGCCCCACCTGGAAACCGTGGCCGGCTTCGACCAGTTCATCGCCGGCGCCCAGGAGGCCGATGTGCGCCTAGCCGTGGCCACCGCCGCGCCGCCCGCAAACATCGTGTTCACGCTCGATGGCCTCGACCTGCGCCGCCATTTCGACGCCGTGGTCGGCGCTGCCGATGTGGCGCGCGGCAAGCCGAATCCGGATGTGTTCCTGCTGGCGGCCGAACGCTGCGCAGTGGCGCCGGAACAGTGCATCGTGTTTGAAGACGCGCCGCTGGGCGTGGAAGCAGCGCGCCGCGCAGGCATGCCCTGCGTGGTGCTGAGCACCACCCTGCCCCCTTCCGCCTTTGCTGAATTCGACAACGTCATCGCCATCGTGCGCGACTTCAGCGAACTGAATATCGCCAGCCTGCTTTCCGGCAGCACGGCCAATAACTAAATCCATCAACACCTCTACCACCATGACTACGGAAAATCACGAACAGGCGCCAGGCCAGGACGACAACAAAATCATCGCTGAACGCCGCGCCAAGCTGGCTGCGATCCGCGAGAAAGGCGTCGCCTTCCCGAACGACTTCAAGCCCGAACACAAGGCCGCCGACCTGCACCTGCAGTATGGCGAGAAGTCGCGCGAGGAACTGGAAGCATCGCCCGTGACCGTAACGCTGGCTGGCCGCATGATGCTGAAGCGCGAAGCAGGCAAGAAAGCCGCTTTCGCCACGCTGCAGGATTCCTCCGGCGCGCGCGCCGACGGCCGCATCCAGATCTACGCAACGCTGGACCTGACCGGCGAAGCTGCGATGGAAGCGCTGCACCACTATGACCTGGGCGACATCCTGGGCGTGACCGGCACCCTGTTCAAGACCAAGACCGACGAACTGACCATCAAAGTCACGGAACTGCGCCTGATCACCAAGTCCCTGCGCCCGCTGCCGGACAAGTTCCACGGCCTGGCCGACCAGGAAACCAAGTACCGCCAGCGCTACGTGGACCTGATCGTGAGCGAAGAGACGCGCCGCACCTTCAAGGCGCGCACCGCGGCCATGTCCTCGATCCGCCGCTTCATGGAGAAGCACGAGTTCATGGAAGTGGAAACCCCGATGCTGCACCCGATTCCGGGCGGCGCGGCGGCCAAGCCTTTCATCACCCACCACAACGCGCTGGACATGCAGATGTACCTGCGTATCGCGCCTGAGCTCTACCTGAAGCGCCTGGTGGTGGGCGGTTTCGACCGCGTGTTCGAGATCAACCGCAACTTCCGCAACGAAGGCGTGTCGATCCGTCACAACCCAGAATTCACGATGATGGAGTTCTACGCGGCCTATACGGACTACGACTGGATCATGAACTTCACCGAAGCCGTGATCCGCCAGGCCGCGGTGGACGCCCACGGTTCCGCCACGCTGACCTACGGCGGCCGTGAGCTGGACCTGTCGAAGCCTTTCCACCGCCTGACCATCGTCGGCGCCATCAACAAGTATGCGCCGCACTACACCGAAGCGCAGCTCAACGACGAAGCCTTCATCAAGGCCGAGCTGCTCAAGTTCGGTGTGAAGCCGCACGCGCACTCCGGCCTGGGCGCGCTGCAGCTGGCGCTGTTCGAGGAAACCGCCGAAGCGCAGCTGTGGGAGCCGACCTTCATCATCGACTACCCGGCCGAAGTGTCGCCGCTGGCGCGCGCCTCCGACACGCGTGCAGGCATCACCGAACGCTTCGAACTGTTCATGGTGGGCCGCGAAATCGCCAACGGCTTCTCGGAGCTGAACGATCCGGAAGACCAGTCCGCGCGCTTCCTGGCGCAGGTTGAAGCGAAGGAAGCCGGCGACGATGAAGCCATGTTCTACGACGCCGACTATATCCGCGCGCTGGAATACGGCATGCCGCCGGCCGGCGGCTGCGGCATCGGCATCGACCGCCTGATGATGCTGCTCACCGACTCGCCGAACATCCGCGACGTGCTGCTCTTCCCGCACCTGCGCCGCGAAGACTAAGTGCTGCGCTTACCGCAACAGAAAGCCGCCCTGCCCCGTGCATCGCGGCTTTTTTAATTTGAACGATTGTGGGCCTATGAACATAAGAAACCTGTTGGTGGCACTCGCAGCACTGCTCATCCCCATCGGCGTATGCCATGCTGAGGATCGGAAGATCGATACTTTGCTGACGCCTGACATCGGCGGAATAAAGCAGGTCATCGAAATCAAGACCGATGACTCGCGCAAGCCCATTCTGCTGTTCTTGTCGGGCGGCCCGGGTAGTTCGATGATGAATGGCGCCAGCGCGTTCACCGATGCCTTAAAGAGCCGGTTCACTATCGTGCAATGGGATCAGCGGGATGCGGGCAAGACCTTGAAGCTGAATCCGTCTCCCGTTCCGCCATCGGTTGCGCAGATGGGTGAAGATACCTACCAGGTCATACAGTTCATCACAAAACGGCTAGGCCAGGAGAAAATTTATCTGCTGGGGAGTTCGTGGGGGAACGTACTCGGCTTCGACATGGTAAAAAAACACTCCGGGCTGCTGCACGCCTATATCGCCGTCAATCCAGTCGTGAGCCAGCTTGCGAGCGAAAAAGAACTGCTCCGCATCCTGAAGAACCGCTTCAAGGACGATCCGGTAGCCTCTGCGGAACTGGCCAGCGTCAACATACCATTCAAGGTTGACGAAGATCTGTTCTATCTGCGCAAATGGCTGTTCTACAGCGAGGGGAAAACCTTCGTAACGGGCAGTGATTTCAAAACCGGTTTTCTGCAATGGTCGAAAACATGGTCCCCAGTCTGGAACGAAGTCATGGCGACGGACCTGCCGGAGACGCTGAATGAAGTTGTTTGCCCAGTCTATTTCCTGGTCGGCCAGAACGACATTCAAACCTCTACCGCGATTACCAAGGCCTACTTCCAGGCATTGAAAGCCCCGCGGAAAGACCTGTTCTTGTTTGAGAAGTCGGGACACCAGATACACCGTGATGAGCCTGAGAAATTTCAAAGTACGATCCTCACGCTGCTCGACAGGAATTGATGCAGCTCAGTACCGCGCTTGAAAGAGCGCTCCCGCTTGCTTGACCCGATGCGGTGCGGGGCGCAGCATACGCTATGAACTCTCCATTTTCACGCGAAGAACTGGATGCCAAACTGACGACGATCAGCAGCGTCAGTGACGAGCGCTGGAACCTGATGCTTCAGGTGACGACGGAAATTCGTGAATCCGTCCGGAAGCTGCATATCACTGTGATCCTGACTGGCATCGGCGTCGTCATCGGTGTGGCTGGCGTCAATTCCTCATTGCTCTCGGGCATGGTCGGCGCTTTCGAATCGGGCCAAGGCATGGGCAAACAAGCCGAGGTCGTCAACAGGCGCATGGAAGGCATGGAACAAAGACTGGGCGGCGTGGAGCAAAGGATTGGAGGCATGGAGCAAAAGATCGGAGGCATGGAGCAAAAGATCGGGAAACTTGAGACTGGGGTTGATGCATTAAACGCCAGCCTCCGCGCCGACATGGCGAAGCGCGACGCCCAGCTTCGGGCAGAAATGGCGGAGCGCGACGCCCGCCTTCGCGCCGACATGGCACAGCAGCAAAGGGAAACCCGGGCCCTGCGCGAAAGCGTGGACCGCATTGCTGCCCACCTGGGCAGCAAGCGGTAGCCATTTTGCTTACTTCACAACCTTATAGCAGGGAATATAGACCTTGCCCGGCAGCTTCATGCGGCTGTGCGCGACGAAGGATGCCAGCAGCGCATCCATCGGCTCCATGATTTCCGGATCGCCGTGAATCTCAAAGTGCCCGTACTTCTCGATGGCGCGAATACCCTCTTCCTTCACATTGCCGGCCACCACGCCCGAGAAGGCGCGGCGCAACTGGGCCGCCAGCAGGTGCACCGGCTGATCCTTGTGCAGGCGCAGGTTGCGCATATTCTCGTGCGTTGGCGAGAAAGGACGCTGGAATTCCTCGTCGATGCGCAGCGCCCAGTTGAAGTAATACGCATCGCTGCGCGACTTGCGGTACTCGCGCACCTGCTTGATCCCCTCCTGCATCTCGCGCGCCACCTGGGCCGGATCGTCCACGATGATCTTGTAGCGCTTCTGCGCTTCAGCGCCCAGCGTCAGCCCGATGAACTCGTTGATCTGCGTGAAGTAGTCGCGTGCCGTTTCGGGCCCCGTGAAGATCAGCGGGAACGGCAGCTCCGCATTGTCCGGGTGCAGCAGGATGCCCAGGATGTACAGGATCTCCTCCGCCGTGCCGGCGCCGCCCGGGAACACGATAATGCCGTGCCCCGTGCGCACAAAGGCTTCCAGGCGCTTCTCGATATCCGGCATGATCACCAGGTCGTTGACGATGGGGTTGGGCGATTCCGCCGCAATGATGCCCGGCTCCGTAATGCCCAGATAGCGGCCGCTGGTAAAGCGCTGCTTGGCGTGGCCGATGGTGGCGCCCTTCATCGGGCCTTTCATCGCGCCCGGGCCGCAGCCGGTGCAGATATCCAGGCCGCGCAGGCCGAGCTGGTAGCCCACTTCCTTCGTATAGTTATATTCCGAGCGGTTGATCGAGTGGCCTCCCCAGCACACCACGAGATTGGGATTGGACTGCGGCTTCAGCACATTCGCGTTGCGCAGGATGTGGAAGACCGCGTCGGTGGTGCCTTCCGAACTGCCCAGGTCGAACTTGGGATTGCCCGTGACCTCATTGCTGACGAAAACAATATCGCGCAGCACCGCAAACAGGTGCTCGTGTATGCCCTTGATCATCTTGCCATCGACGAAAGCGATGGCCGGCGCACCCTTGATATCGAGCTTGATGCCGCGCTCGCGCTGTATGATGCTGATGTCAAACGATTCGAAGCGCTCCAGCAGCTCCTTGCCATCGTCGATGGTGCTGCCGCAATTGAGCACGGCCAGCGCGCATTTGCGGAAGATGGGATAAAGCCCACCCGTGCCCGAATCGAGCAGTTTGGCAACTTCCGCCTTCGAGAGAACTTCCAGCTTACCTTCCGGCGAAATCTGTGTATCGACAATGCCATGTTCCATGATGCGATAAATCCTATTCTGGTTTTCTGAATTCAGCGTTACCACTGCTTACCACTTGTGTCCGCAGCCCCAATATACGCCATCCGTAACACTTCTGCGGGCACAACAGAGTTGCAAACTTGGCAAACATACCACAATGCTGCAGCGCATCACGTGAAGTCCTCGACAAGCGAACCCGGTAGATTACAATGGCGCCTTTTTCACCAGGAGAAACTGCATGAGCGGTGCCACCACCACCCCAACCGAATCCAGTATCCCTGAATTCAAGCAGATCATGGGCCACCCAAGCCCACTCTGGATGTTGTTCATGACCGAATTCTGGGAACGTTTCGCGTTCTATGGCATTCGCTGGGCACTGGTCCTCTACATCGTGGCGCAATTCCACGGCGGCGCCTCAACCGGCGAGGCCGATGCCAACCTCACCTACGGTTCCTACCTCGCGCTGGTGTATGCTGCCGCGCTGTTCGGCGGCTATGTGGCGGACCGCATCCTCGGCTACCAGCGCTCGATCCTGGTTGGCGCGGCCTTCATGGCGGCCGGCCTGTTCATGATTGCCTACCCGGACCCGACCATCTTCAAGCTCGGCCTGGCAACCATCATCACTGGTAACGGCCTGTTCAAACCGAACATCTCGACCATGGTCGGCAAGCTGTACAAGCAAGGCGATGCCCGCCGCGACTCCGGCTTCACCATCTTCTACATGGGCATCAACAGCGGCGCCTTCGTGGCGCCGATCCTGACCCAGTACCTGGCGCAATATGTATTCGGTTCGGGCGACACGCCAGCCTACAAGATCGTGTTCATCGCCTCCGGCGTCGGCATGCTGATCAGCCTGGTGTGGTTCTACATCGGCCGCAATGTGCTGAAAGGCATCGGCCAGGCCGAGCCGGAAGCTGCCAGCCCGGCCCGCATCGCCTATGTGGCGCTCGGCTGCCTGGCTGTGATTCCGATGGTATTCGGCCTGCTCGCCGTCGGCGCGCAGACCCTGCAGGGCGTGCTGACCGTGCTGTTCCTGCTGCTGGCCGTGATGCTGATGGTTGAGGGTATCCGCGGCGGCAAAGTGGTGCGCGACAAGACCATCGCCATGCTGATCATCTTCGGCTTCAATATCCTGTTCTGGATGTTCTTCGAACAGGCAGGCAGCTCCTTCACCTTCCTGGCCGAAAATATCGTCAACCGCGACTTCGGCGGCTGGGTCTTCCCGACCGCCTGGTTCCAGAGCGTGAACTCGATCGCCATCATCACCTGCGCGCCGATCGTGGCCGCCACCTGGGTGTGGCTGTCGCGCCGCAGCGCCGATCCATCGATCCCGCGCAAATTCGGCCTGGGCCTGATATTCAACGGCCTGGCCTTCCTGCTGCTGATGTTCGCGCTGTCCTCGCTGGTGGACGCCAACAACAAGATCCCGTTCTGGACCCTGTTCATGGTCTACGTGATCCAGTCCGTGGGCGAGCTGTGCCTGTCCCCGATCGGCCTGTCGATGGTGACGAAGCTGGCGCCGGTACGCCTGGTGGGCTTCGGCATGGGCGGCTGGTTCCTGTCGACCGGCATCGGCAACAACCTGTCCGGCATCTTCGCCTCCCATGTTTCCGGCGAGTCCGGCATGTCGGTCGCCTCCGCGCTGTCCGGCTACACCTTCGGCTTCTGGTCGCTGGTGGGCGGCGGCGTGCTGCTGTTCCTGGTGGCCCCGCTGATCCAGAAACTGATGCACGGCGTGAAGTAATCTTCACCGCACAGCAAAAAGCCGGCCCGATGCAAATCGCGCCGGCTTTTATTTCACCTTGTGCTATGCGGCAATCGATGTTGTGTCGTTCCCGCCGCCAGCAGCGACGGCGCGAGAAAACAGAGTACATTCACGATACGGCTGGCTTCCGATGCCGACGCAAATCAGGCGCCCCCGCTGAAATAGCCTGACCAGCCGCTACTACTTATGATTGAGGAGGACACGTGCGGCACACCATCATTTCAACACTTCTGACCCTGTCCGCCATCATGGATGTGGCAAACGCGCGGCAAGAGATTGGAATAAGCGAATCAACCTTGCAGGGGCAATGGTACGGGGGCGATACCGCCTCGGAAGCCATCTACGGCTTGATGGAAATATCCGGGAACAGGATCTCCTGGGGTTATGGCAAGAAGAGAAAACCGGCATGTTCAACAACCTTTGTCGTCGAAAAGGAGCGTGCTGGCAGCAGCTTCAAGGATATTCGGGATCACACGACGATCATCGACGCGAAGAACTCCGCAAGGAGCTATCTGCTGGTACTTGCCCAGGCCAGATGCGTTAAGGCTCAGAAGCTAAGGCTAACGTTTTCCCAGGAGTCGGAACCGGACTACCTTGAAATGATTGAATACGACCCTGACGTCAGCGGGATGATGCATTTCCACCGTAAATAGCAGGGAGCTCAGGCTGCAGGCGGCGTAGCGCTGAGCCAGGCGTCAAGGCGCGCTTCGGCGCCCGCGGGAAGGTGGATGCCTAATTTGGAACGTCGCCAGAGGATGTCGGCGGCGGTGGTGGCCCACTCGTGGCGGCGCAGGTAGTCGGCTTCGGCCTCGTACAGGCCGGGGAGGATTTCGACGCCCATGTCGGCCAGCGCGTGGCGGCCGCCGAGCAGAGTGTGGATGCGGGTGCCGTAAGCGCGCGCGTAGCGGCTCACCAGCTTCGGATCAAGCCAGGCGTACTGCACCTGCAGGCCTGCGACCCACGGCCCGAATTCCTGCACCGAACGGTTCTGCGGCAGCGCGCCGAAGATGTCGCCGCCGGGCAGGCAGGCTTTCTCGGTCCATGCCGGCGCCGATTTTCCCAGTGATTTGCAAATCTGGTCGGCCGCTTCTTCGGCCAGTTTGCGGAAGGTGGTGATCTTGCCGCCGAAGACGCTCATGATGGGCGCCCCGCCCTGCGTGTCGGTGTCCAGGCGGTAGTCGCGGGTCACGGCCTTGGCGTCGGCCGCTTCGTCCTCCAGCAGCGGGCGCACGCCGGCATAGGTCCACACCACGTCGGCCGGCCGCACCGGCTCGCGGAAGTAGCTGCTGGCCAGCTCGCACAGGTAGCTGATTTCTCCTTCGGAGATGGCTACGGCATTCGGATCACCCTGGTAGTCGATATCGGTAGTGCCGATCAGCGTGAACTCCCGCTCATAGGGAATTGCGAACACAATGCGGCCGTCGCGGTTCTGGAAGATGTAGGCGTGGTCGTGTTCGAAGATGCGCTTGACCACGATATGGCTGCCCTTGATCAGCCGCAGGTGGCTGGCATGCGGCTTGTGCGTGGCGGCGTCGAGGAAGGATGAGGTCCACGGGCCTGCCGCGTTCACGATGAAGCGCGTGGTAATGGTCTTTTCGCTGCCATCCGCCTTGCGCAAGGTGGCGTACCAGCGGTCGGCCTCGCGCCGCAGGCTCAGGCAGCGCGTGCGCGGCAGGATGCAGGCGCCTTTCGCTTTCGCGTCCATGGCGTTCAGCACCACGAGGCGAGCGTCGTCCACCCAGCCGTCGGAATAGACGAAACCTTTGCGGAATTCAGGCTTCAGCGGCCGCCCGGCAGGATGGCAGGACAGGCGCACGCCGCAAGATCCCGGCAGCAGTTCGCGCCTGGCCAGCAGGTCATACAGGAACAGTCCCGCGCGGATCAGCAGCGCGGGCCGCTGCCCCGCTGCATGCGGCATCACGAAGCGCAGCGGCCACATAATGTGAGGCGCGGAGCGCAGCAGCACTTCGCGCTCGGCCAGCGCCTTGCGCACCAGCTTGAATTCATAGTATTCGAGGTAGCGCAGGCCGCCGTGAATCAGCTTGGTGGAGGCCGAGGATGTGTGGGAGGCGAGATCGTCTTTCTCGACCAGGGCGACCGACAAGCCGCGTCCGGCCGCGTCGCGCGCGATGCCTGCACCATTGATGCCACCGCCCACGACCAATACATCACAATCGACGTCCTGCCCTGCTTCCGCCATGCCGCTTTCCCAGCAATGAAATTTCTATCAAGATACGGCATTTCCCCCAATTCAAGCAACTTTTAGTGGTGGGCAGCCTCTAAGTCGGGCCGAAACCGTGGTCTATAATGAACGCGACTCCATAACCGTGAGATATCTGTTTTGAGCAATCCGACTTCCAGCCTGCCACAATGGCTGAACCGCCGCAACGTGTTGCGGGCGCTGATGGTGGCGGGCGGCGGCGCCCTGGCCGTGCTGCTGGTGCTGCTGGCTTACCTGTTCTTCTATATCCGCCCCAACCTGCCCGCGCTGGATGCCGTCACCGATTACAAGCCCAAGATCCCGCTGCGCATCTACACCGCCGACAATGTGCTGATCGGCGAATTCGGCGAGGAGCACCGTGATTTCGTGCCGATCAAGCAGATTCCGGACATGATGAAGAAGGCCGTTCTCGCCATTGAGGACGCGCGCTTCTACGAACACGGCGGCATCGACTGGATCCGCGCGCTGGGCGCCGCCCGCGCCAACCTGCGCGGCGGTTTCCGCCAGGGCGGCTCCACCATCAGCATGCAGGTGGCGCGCAACTTCTTCCTGACGAAGGAAAAGGTCATCTCGCGCAAGCTGAACGAGGTCATGCTGACCTATAAGATGGAAGATGCGCTGAGCAAGGACCAGATCCTGGAGCTGTACATGAACCAGATCTACCTGGGCCAGCGCTCCTTCGGCTTTGCGGCAGCCGCCCAGGTCTATTTCGGCAAATCGCTGGACGAGCTGTCGATTGCCGAGACGGCAATGCTGGCAGGCCTGCCACAGAATCCCTCGCGCCATAATCCGGCGGCCAATCCCAAGCGCGCCCGCGCGCGCCAGCACCTGGTGCTCAAACGCCTGTACGAGCTGGAATACATCAGCGAAGCCCAGTACCAGCAGGCGCTCAAGGAGCCGCTGCGTGTCAATAACAAGGGCCAGGAATTCGATTCGCATGGCGAATACGTGGCCGAACTGGCGCGCCAGGCAGTGTTTGCGGAATATAAGGAAGCGGCGTACTCGCTGGGCATCAACGTCTATACCACCATCCTGAAAGCCGACCAGGACGCAGCCTACGAATCGGTGCGCCGCAACGTCATCGCTTACGACCAGCGGCACGGCTACCGCGGCCCGGAAGCTTACATCACGCTGCCGGAAGACGCCGAGGAGCGCGAAGATGCCATCGACGAGGCGCTCTCCAAACGCATGAGCAGCGACGGCCTGATTGCCGCCGTGGTGCTGGAAGCCTCGCCCACCGCCGTCAAGGTGGAAACGGCCGATGGCGAAGATGTCACCATTACTGGCGACGGCCTGAAACTGGGCGCTACGGCGCTGTCGGCCAAGGCGAAGGACGCCTCGCGCATCAAGCCGGGCGCCATTATCCGAGTCATGCGCAACGATAAAAAGCAGTGGACCATCAGCCAGGTGCCGAAAGTGGCCGCGGCCTTCGTGTCCATCGACTCCACCACGGGCGCCTACCACGCACTCGTGGGCGGCTTCGACTACAAGCTGCAGAAGTTCAACCACGTTACCCAGGCGTGGCGCCAGCCGGGTTCCGCGATCAAGCCTTTCATCTATTCCGCAGCAGTGGAGAAAGGCTACTACGGCGGCACCCTGGTGCTGGACGAGGCGATCGAAATGCCGGGCGGCGCCAACGGCGAGCCATGGAAGCCGAACAACGACGATTTCGTGTTCGACGGCCCGATTACGCTGCGCCGTTCGCTGGCCGCATCGAAGAACGTGCCTTCGGTGCGCATCCTGCGCGCCACCGGCCTCGAAGAAACGCACGGGCATCTCGGCAAATTCGGCTTCGACCTGCCGAAGCATCCGAAGAACTACACGATGGCGCTCGGTACCGGCGCCGTCACGCCGCTGCAGATGGCGGGCGCCTACGCGGTGTTTGCCAACGGCGGCTACCGCATTGAGCCCTACCTCATTGCGCGCATTACCGATTCGAAGGGCAAGGTGCTGAAGCAGGCCAAGGCGCCGCCCGCACTGGATGAGGACCGCCGCGTCCTGAACGCGCGCAATGTCTACATCATGGACAGCCTGCTGCACGAGGTAACGCGCAGCGGAACCGGCGCAGCCTCCACGCAGCGCATTGGCCGCAGCGATATCGCGGGCAAAACCGGCACCACCAGCGATGCGATGGACGGCTGGTTCGCGGGCTATGGCGGCGGCATCGTCGCTGTGGCCTGGATGGGCTATGACGAGCCGAAATCCCTGGGCGGCCGCGAGTTCGGCGCCACGCTGGCCCTGCCGATCTGGATCGACTACATGAAAGTGGCGCTCAACAAGCGCCCTGCGGTGGAACGCAGCGCGCCGGAAGGCGTGGTGCAGCTGGATGGCGAATGGATCTACGAGGAGTATGCGAACGATCCGACCGTGCGCGGCATCGACCTGGAAGAAGCTCCGCCGGCTGCGCCGGAAGACGGCCCTGCCACGCTGGAGACGATGCCCGAAGTGCCGGCGCCGCCCCCGCCGCCGCAACCCGCACAGCCACTGCAATGAACGGCTGGCAGCAACTGTCGCCGTCCACCTACCATCGCCTGCCGATGGGCGTGGCCTTCGGCATCAGCGACACCGGCACGGTACGCTCGTCCAACCAGGACAATCTGCTGATCGCGCCGGAGCTCGGCCTGCTGGCCGTGGCGGACGGCATGGGCGGCCACCAGGGCGGCGAAGTGGCGAGCGCGGAAGCCTTGCGCCTGCTGGCAGGCTACCTTGCCGCGCACCGCCCGCAGGGCGATCCCGACGCCACCTGGACCGGCCCCGCGGCCGCCGCGCGCGACCTGCTGCAGCACGCGCTGCTGGAGGTGAACGCAAATCTCTATGCCGCGAACAATGCGGCAGGCCACTCGGACGGCATGGGAATGGGTACGACGCTGACGGGCCTCTGGCAGCCCGCGCCGGCATCGCCGCTGCTGGTATTCCATGTCGGCGACAGCCGCCTTTACCGCTACCGCGACGGACAGCTGGCGCAGCTCACGCGCGACCAGACCATGTACCAGCAGGCGCTGGACATGGGGGCGGCCGAACCGCTGCCGCCGAAAAACCTGCTGCTGCAGGCGATGGGACCATCACCCGCCGTGCAGCCGGATGTGCAGGCCTATGCCGCGCTGCCGGGCGACCTTTACCTGCTGTGCACCGACGGCTTGCATGGCCCCTGCAGCCCCGGCGCGATTGCCGCCGCGCTCTCGGTAGCGCACGCGGACTCGCTGCATACCGTCTGCGCCAGCCTGGTCGACATGGCCAAGCATGACGGCAGCCGTGACAACATCACGGCCCTGCTGCTGCACATTCCTGCCTAGAATTCTTCCCAGTCGTCGCCGGCCGGTGCGGCGGCCACCGTTTCCTTGCGGGCGGCGGGCGCTTTCGAGGCCGTGCGGCGCGCCGGCTTGGCCAGCCGTGGCGCGGCCGGCGTTGCGGCTTCCGGCGCTGCCGCACGCACCTGTGGCCGTGGCGCCGGTCGGGCCGCTGCAGCAGTGGGCACTACGTCGAGCTGGAACACGCTGACCACGCGCGCCAGCGCCGCCGCCTGGTCCTGCAGCGCAGCCGTGGCCGCAGCCGCTTCTTCCACCAGTGCCGCATTCTGCTGGGTCACGTGGTCCATCTGGCTGACCGCCATATTGATCTGGTCGATGCCCGAACTCTGCTCCTTCGTCGCCATGCTGATCTCGGACATGATGTCGTTCACGCGCTGCACGCTCTGCACCACTTCATCCATCGTGCTGCCCGCTTCGGCCACCAGCTTGCTGCCGGCGGCCACCGTCTCCACGGAATCGGTGATGAGCTGCTTGATCTCCTTGGCCGCCGCGGCCGAGCGCTGCGCCAGGTTGCGCACTTCGGAAGCCACCACGGCAAAACCGCGCCCCTGCTCGCCCGCGCGGGCCGCTTCCACCGCCGCGTTCAGCGCCAGGATATTGGTCTGGAAAGCGATGCCGTCGATCACGCTGATGATGTCCACGATCTTGCCGGACGAGGTATTGATGGACTCCATGGTCTCCACCACGCGCGCCACCACGGCGCCGCCCTTTTCCGCCACGCCGGAGGCCGAGGAAGCCAGCTGGTTGGCCTGCTGGGCATTGTCAGCGTTCTGGCGCACGGTGGAGGTCAGCTCTTCCATCGAGGAAGCCGTCTCTTCCAATGAACTCGCCTGCTCTTCTGTGCGCGACGACAGGTCCATATTGCCGGTCGCGATCTGCGTCGAGGCGCAGGCGATGGCATCGGTGCCGGTGCGCACCTGGCCCACGATGTCCTTCAGGCTGTCGTTCATATTCTTCAGGGCCAGCATCAGCTGCCCGGTTTCTTCGGTAGTTTCCACCACAATCGTGCTGCGCAGGTCGCCGGAGGCCACGGTTTGCGCCACCTGCACCGCCTCCTCGATCGGTTTCGTGATTGCGCCGGTCACATACCAGGCGAAAGCCACGGCGATGACAATGGCGATCAGCGCCGACCAGACCATCATCGACTGGGCGCTGGAAATGGCGTGCATCCCTTCCTGCACGCTGCCTGCCGCCACCCGGTCATTCAGGGCGCCGATTTCGTCCAGCGTGCCGCTCGATTTAACATAGAGCGGACCGGCCGCCTCAAACTCCTCGAAGAACTGTGTGAACAGTTTCTTCTGCGTCTCTTCATCCTTGTTCGCCGCCAGCGCCGCGATGGTCGTTGCCATCTTGGCGTCCTGCGCCTTCCAGGCATTCCATTCGGTCACGAACCGTTTCCAGAGCACCGCCTCATCGGCAGTCTGCGGCAGCGGTTCGTACTTCTTCCACCCTTTTTCGGCCTCCGCCCAGGCCTGCTCGCGCTGTTTCAGCACGCCTGCAAATTGCGCCTGCGACTGGTAATTGTTCTCCCAGATCGCCGTGCGCAGGGTCACGCCCATGATGCCGGTCTGCGCCTCGCTGATGGCTGCAATGCCGAGCAGGGATGGCAAGCGGACATTGCCGATTTCGTCGACCGAAGCGCCGACTTTGTTGATTCCGCGGTAGCCGGACACTCCGACAAAAGCCAGGGCTACAAGCATGATGCCAACCAGCGTAGCCAGCTTCCATTTGATTAACAGATTGCGGAACATTTGCCTCCCCTTCCCAGTCTTGTTTGTGACATTGCGTGAGAATTTACTTTAGGTAACAAATATCGTACTTTTGGTGGAACGGCGTCAATGCAATTCATGCGGAGTGTGGCGCGCCGTGGACGGAACCGGGACAAGGCTCACAATTGTGGCTTGCACTATAATGTTGCCTGCGGCGCCGCCATGGGCGGCGCCCGACCGACGCCACTTCCGCACGCTCCTGCATGTCCTTCGACCTGATCAAAGCACTTCCCAAAGCCGGCAACCGATTTGTGCTGCCAACCCTGTACGGCTCGTCCGACGCCTACGCGCTCGCGCAGGCGGCGCTCGAATTGAAATCGCGTGGCCAGATGCTGGCCGTGATCGTGGCGCAGGCCAGCGATGGCCAGCGCCTGCTGGAGGAGATCCCGTGGTTTGCGCCCGGACAGCTGCGCTGCCACCTGTTGCCGGACTGGGAAACCCTGCCCTACGACGCGTTTTCCCCGCACCAGGACCTGGTGTCCGAACGCCTCGCCACGCTGCACGAGATCCAGACCGGACAGTGCGATGTAATGCTGGTGCCGGCCACTACTGCGCTGGTGCGCATGGCGCCGCCATCGTTTCTTGCAGCGTACACCTTTTTCTTCAAGCAGGGCGAGATTCTTGATGAAGCGCGCCTGAAAGCGCAGCTGACACTTGCGGGTTATACACATGTGACCCAGGTGATGTCGCCCGGCGAATACTCGGTGCGCGGCGGCCTCATCGACCTGTTCCCCATGGGCTCCGCCCTGCCTTACCGCATCGACCTGTTCGGCGACACGATCGAAACGATACGCACCTTCGACGCCGATACGCAGCGCTCGCTGTATCCGGTGAAGGAAGTACGCCTGCTGCCAGGCCGCGAGTTCCCGATGGACGAAGCGGCGCGCACCACCTTCCGCAGCCGCTGGCGCGAGACCTTCGAAGGCGATCCTTCGCGCGCCGTGATGTACAAGGACATCAGCAGCGGCATTCCATCGGCCGGTATCGAGTACTTCCTGCCGCTGTTCTTCGACGAACCGGCCACGCTGTTCGACTACCTGCCGGAAGGCTCGGCGCTGGCGACCGTGGGCGATATCGACGGCGCCATCCAGCGCTTCTGGGCCGATACCGAATCGCGCTACAAATTCCTCAAGGCGGACCGCGAACGCCCTATCCTGCCGCCGCAGCAGATCTTCCTGAGCGACGAGCAGTTCTACACGCTGGCCAAGCCGCATGCGCGCATTGCGCTGACGCGGACCGGCGACGGCGACGCATCCGCCCTGTCGGCCGCGATTCCGAATGTGGCGGTGAACCGCCACCTGGACGACCCGCTGGCCAACCTGCGCGCCTGGCTGCTGAAGCCGGGCCGGCGCGTGATGATCTGCGCCGAATCCAACGGCCGCCGCGAAACGCTGCAGCAGTATTTCGCCGAATTCGGCCTTTCGCCGGCGCTGGTGGAAGGCTATGAGGGCTTCCTCGCTTCGGATGCGCCGCTGGTGCTGGGCGTGTCGCCGCTCCAGCAAGGCTTCGAACTGCTGGCGGAGGGGCAGGCGCTGGGCTTCGTTACCGAGACCGAACTGTATGCGGGCTCCGGCCGCCGTGTGGGCAAGAAGAAGCAGGAGGCAGTGACCCAGGTCGAGTCCATGGTGCGCGACCTGTCCGAGCTCAAGATCGGCGATCCGGTGGTGCACATCAACCACGGCATCGGCCGCTACATGGGCCTCACTTCGATGGACCTGGGCGAAGGCGAAACAGAATTCCTGCACCTGGAATACGCGAAGGACACCAAGCTCTATGTGCCCGTTTCGCAGTTGCACGTGATCTCGCGCTATTCCGGCGGTTCGCCGGAAGACGCGCCGCTGCATACGCTGGGTTCCGGCCAGTGGGAGAAAGCCAAGCGCAAGGCGGCGGAACAGGTGCGCGATACCGCGGCCGAGCTGCTGAACCTCTACGCGCGCCGCGCGGCGCGCCAGGGCCACGCGTTCGAGTACTCGTCCAACGATTACGAGCGCTTTGCCGAAAGCTTCGGCTTCGACGAAACGCCGGACCAGGCGGCCGCCATCCTGAACGTGATCAAGGATATGACCTCGGGCAAGCCGATGGACCGACTAGTGTGCGGCGACGTCGGCTTCGGCAAGACGGAAGTGGCGCTGCGCGCCGCCTTCATCGCCGTCATGGGCGGCAAGCAGGTTGCCATTCTCGCGCCGACCACGCTGCTGGCGGAACAGCATGCCCAGACCTTTGCCGACCGCTTTGCGGAGTGGCCGGTGAAGATCGCGGAAATGTCCCGCTTCCGCACCGGCAAGGAGATTGCGAATGCGATCAAGGGCATGTCCGACGGCACGCTGGACATTGTGATCGGCACCCACAAGCTGCTGTCCGACGAAGTGAAGTTCGAACGCCTCGGCCTCGTCATCATCGACGAGGAGCACCGTTTCGGCGTGCGCCAGAAGGAGGCGCTGAAATCGCTGCGCGCCGAAGTGGACGTGCTGACGCTGACCGCCACCCCGATTCCGCGTACGCTGGGCATGGCGCTGGAAGGCCTGCGCGACTTCTCCGTCATCGCCACCGCGCCGCAGAAGCGCCTGGCCATCAAGACTTTCGTGCGCAGCGAGAACGACTCGGTGATCCGCGAGGCGGTGCTGCGCGAGCTGAAGCGCGGCGGCCAGGTCTACTTCCTGCACAATGAGGTGGAAACCATCCAGAACCGCCTGGCCGCGCTGACCGAACTGCTGCCGGAAGCGCGCATCGCCGTGGCGCACGGCCAGATGCACGAGCGCGACCTGGAAAAAGTGATGCGCGACTTCGTGGCCCAGCGCTACAACATCCTGCTGTGCACCACGATTATCGAAACCGGTATCGACGTGCCGACCGCGAACACCATCATCATGCACCGCGCCGACAAGTTCGGCCTGGCCCAGCTGCACCAGCTGCGCGGCCGTGTGGGCCGTTCCCACCACCAGGCCTATGCCTACCTGCTGGTGAACGATGTGCAGGGCCTGACCAAACAGGCGCAGCGCCGCCTCGACGCCATCCAGGCCATGGAAGAACTGGGCAGCGGCTTCTATCTGGCCATGCACGACCTGGAGATCCGCGGCGCCGGCGAAGTGCTGGGCGAGAGCCAGTCCGGCGAAATGCTGGAAGTGGGCTTCCAGCTGTACACCGACATGCTGAACGAAGCCGTGCGCGCGCTCAAGGCGGGCAAGGAGCCCGACCTGGCAGCGCCGCTGGCCACCACCACCGAAATCAACCTGCACGTTCCCGCCCTGCTGCCCGCGGACTTCTGCGGCGACGTGCACGAAAGGCTTTCAATCTACAAGCGCCTGGCCAACTGCGAATCGCAGGAAGCCATCGACGGTCTCCACGAGGAACTGATCGACCGCTTCGGCAAGCTGCCGGACGCGGTGAAGGCCCTGATCGAAACCCACCGGCTGCGCATTGCGGCGAAAGAGGTAGGCATCGTCAAGATCGATGCCCATGGCGAGGCCGTGAACATGCAGTTCATGCCCAAGCCGCCTATCGACCCGATGAAGATCATTACCCTGATCCAGAAGCACAAACACATCAAACTCAATGGACAGGACAAGCTGAAGATCACCGCCAGCATGCCTGACCTCACCGCGCGCGTCACCCAGATCAAGACCGCCATCAAACAACTGCTCGCCTGATGAAGACCACCGACGAAACGACCATGAACCTCGTGCTGCAAGGCCTGCCGGGCTGCATGCCCAGCCTTGAGCGCATTGCCGCCCTCACCGCCCCCGAGCGCACCGTGCGCGTCTCCGCCACGGCGCTGCGCTGCGAAGGCATCAGCTATTCCGAAGCGCTGCGCCAGACCATCGACGTGGCGGCAAACGCAGCGCAGCTGGACGCCACCTTCTTCGTGGGCGCGCGCAAGCTGGATGACTTCCGCCTGGTGGCCATGGACATGGACTCCACCCTCATCACCATCGAGTGCATCGACGAAATCGCCGACATGCAGGGCCTGAAGCCGCAGGTGGCCGAAATTACGGAAGCGGCCATGCGCGGCGAGCTGGATTTCGCCGCCAGCCTGCGCCGCCGCGTCAGCCTGCTCAAGGGCCTCGACGCCACTGCGCTGGAGCGGGTCTATGAAGAACGCCTCGGCCTTTCGCCCGGCGCCGAGAACATGCTGAAAGCCGTGCAGGCGGCCGGCATGAAGACCCTGCTGGTCTCCGGCGGCTTCACCTATTTCACCGAGCGCCTGCAGGCCCGCCTTGGTCTCGACTATGCCCACGCCAACATGCTGGAGATTGTGGACGGCAGGCTGACCGGCGAAGTCCTGGGCGGCATCGTGGATGCGGAAGTGAAGAAGCAGACCGTGGAGCATGTCTGCGCGGCGCTGGGCATCAGCCCTTCGCAGGCCATTGTGATGGGCGACGGCGCCAACGACCTGAAAATGATGGGTATCGCCGGCATGTCGGTGGCCTTCCGCGCCAAGCCGGTGGTGCGCGAGCAGGCCGACGTGGCCCTGAATTACGTGGGCCTGGACGGCATTCTCAATCTGCTGAGCTGATTCGATACACTTTTTCTACAGTGTTCGCGCCGCGATGGGACTATCATTGCCGACATGGCAACAGTCATCACACATCGCGGCGTGCGCATCGTCACCCTCGAACCGGACGAAACACTGAAGCAGTGCTGCAGTGCGGACGACATTGCCCTGTGCCGCTGCAACAGCGGCTGGCTGGTGTACTTCGTGGGTGAAGATGGGGCGGAAGGCTACGACGAACCCTTCCCGGCCTATCAGGAAGCGCTGTGGGCTGCGAAGGCAGCCGCCGAGTTCGCAGCCGAGTAGTTACCCCCCCCTTTTTACTGCACCACGCCGCCGTTGCGCAGGCGCGCAATCTCCGCCTCGTTCAAGCCCAGCCCTGCCAGCACCTCGGCCGTATGCTGGCCCAGTTCCGGGCCCTGCCACTGCACAGCACCCGGCGTGTCGGACAGCAGCGGCACAATGCCCGGCATTTTCACCTTCACGCCGTCCGGCAGCGTGCTGTCCACGATCATGCCGCGCGCCTGGTAGTGCGGGTCTTCCACGATGTCCTTCACCGAATAGATGCGGCCCGCCGGCACATCGGCCGCCTCCAGCGCGGCCAGCACGGCTTCGATGGAGTGGGCCGAAGTCCAGCCGGCGATGGCGGCATCGATCAGCGCCGATTGCGCAGCCCGGCCGTCGTTCTGCGCAAACTGCGGGTCGTCCGCCAGGTCGGCGCGGCCGATCACGTTCATCAGGCGCTTGTAGATCGGGTTGCTGTTGCCGGCGATGACGACATAAGCGCCATCGCGCGTAGGATAAGTATTCGACGGCGCGATGCCGGGCAGCGCGCCGCCGCTGCGTTCCCGCACATAGCCCAGCAGGTCGTATTCCGGCACCAGGCTTTCCATCAGGTTGAATACGCTCTCCACCAGCGAGACATCCACCACCTGGCCTTCCCCCTGCCCGGTCTTCACCCGCAGCACGGACATCAGCGCGCCCATCACCGCGTGCAGCGAAGCCAGTGAATCGCCCAGGCTGACGCCCACGCGCGCCGGCACGCCCTCGGCCTCGCCGGTCGTATAGCGGATGCCGCCCATCGCCTCGCCGATGGCCCCGAAGCCGGGCCTGTCCTTGTAAGGCCCGGTCTGGCCGTAGCCCGAAATGCGCACCAGCGTCAGTTTCGGGTTCAGCGCATGCAGCACGTCCCAGCCCAGGCCGAGCTTCTCCAGCGCCCCGGGCTTGAGGTTCTCGATCAGCACATCGGCGTTTTCCGCCAGGCGCTTCACGATATCCACGCCCTCGGGCGACTTCAGGTTGACGGAGATGGACTTCTTGTTGCGCGACTGCAGATACCACCATAGCGAGGTGCCCTTGTGCAGCTTGCGCCATTTCCGGATCGGATCGCCGTCCACCGGCGCTTCGATCTTGATGACTTCCGCACCGAATTCGGCCATCAGCCGCGCGGCAAACGGCGCGGCAATCAGCTGTCCGATTTCGATAACCCGTATCCCCTGCAAAGGCCCGCCCATTCCCATGTCTCCCGAGTGAAAAGTCGGGGTATATTACTATTTTTGTCATCCGTGCTTTTCAAACATGCGCATCTTCGCCATTGCCCTGCTGGCAGCCGCAGCCGCTCCTGTCTCTGCAGCAGGCGATGCTGCCGCAGGCAAGCAGGCCTTTGCGCGCTGTGCCTCCTGCCATCAGGTCGGGCCGTCCGCGCGCAGCGCGTTCGGACCGCAGCTGAACGGCATTATCGGCCGCCATGCCGCAGCGGCGAAGGACTACCGCTATTCGGATGCCATGCGTAAATCGGGCATCGTGTGGGATGAGCAGCGGCTTGCCGCCTTCCTGCGTTCACCAGGCAAAGCCGTCCCCGGCACCAGCATGCGGTTCTGGGGATTGAGCGATGAGAAGCAGATAGGCGACCTGCTGGCCTATCTGCGTACATTCACACCAAAAGGAGACCAGCAATGAACTACAAAGTCAGCTGCCACTGCGGGAACGTGGCATTCGAGGTGGAAGGCAAGATCGATGGCGCGCTTTCCTGCAACTGCTCCATCTGCCAGCGCAAAGGCTCGCTGCTGTGGTTCAAGCCTTATGAGGACCTGAACTTCCTCACGCCGCCGAACTATGCGCGCAGCTACACCTTCAACCGGCATATGATCAAGCACTGCTTCTGCCCCGACTGCGGCATGCATACGCATGGCGAAGGCGTGGACCAGAAAGGCAACAAGACCGCCGCCATCAATATCCGCTGCATCGAGGGCATCGAGCTGGAAGGCATCCCGGTGCAGCACTGGGACGGCCGCAGCCACTGAGCGCTACAGCGCGCGCATGAAAGCCACCACGTCGGCCTTTTCCTGGTCGCTCAGCTTCGTCTCGAGGATAAGGTTGAAGAATTCAACCGTGTCCTCCAGCGTCAGCAGGCGGCCGTCGTGCATATAGGGCGGCGACTCCTTGATGCCGCGCAGCGGGAAAGTCTTGATCGGGCCATCGCCAACCGCCTTCATGCCGTTGATGAGTTTCGGCTTGTAGAAGCGCTCCGTTTTCAGGTTGTGCATCAGGTTATCCGTGAAATACGGCGCAGCATGGCAGCTCGCGCACTGCGCCTTGCCGTGGAATAGCGCTTCGCCGCGCAGCTCCTGCGCACTGGCTTTCTTCGGATCGAGCTTGCCCAGCACATTAAGTTTTGGCGCGGGCGGAAAGTCGAGGATGGCCTGGAATTCGGCCATGAAGTGCACCTGGCTGCCGCGCTCCAGCACATTCACGCCCTTCTTGGTGGCGATGACAGGGTCGCCGTCGAAATAGGCGGCACGCTGCTCGAACTCCGTGAAGTCTTCCACCGTCTTCAGCGCGCGCTGGGAGCCGAACAGGCGCTGCACGTTCACGCCGCGCAGCGTCGGCGTTTCGATACGGTGGCGCAGTTCCTGCGGCCGGATATCGCCCACCAGGTGGGTGCCGCCATTGGTGTGGCCGTTGGCATGGCAATCGAAGCAGGTCACGCCGCGCGAAGGCTTCACCGAACGGCGGTCTTCGGTCTGGTTGAACTGCTGCTGCGGGAACGGCGTTACCAGCAGGCGCAGGCCTTCGATCTGCTTGGGATTCAGCAGGCCGTTGAAGGTGTCGTAGAAATTGTCGATGGTGATCAGCTTCCCTTTCGACACGTCGCCCATTTCAGGATGCGTGGTGAGGAAAATCGGCGCCGGGAACTCCGGCAGGAAATGGTCCGGCAGGTCGAATTCAAGGTCGAAGCGGTTCAGGTCGCGCTGCTCCTGCTTCAGGATCTCGTCGATATGAAATTTCGGGAACAGCATGCCGCCTTCCGTATGGTTCGGATGCGGGAGCGGCATGAAGCCGGCCGGGAACAGCCCACGCTCGCGGATCTGTTCCGGCGTCATGTCCGCCAGCTGCTGCCATGAGACACCCGCCGGCAGCTTCACGCGCACGCCTTCCTGCACGGGCTTGCCGCGGAACATGGTGTCCTTCGAGGGCCGGTTGGCGAGATCGTAGCGTGATGCAAGCAGGTCCATCTGGCGCTTCATCACGATGGGCCGCGCGGCGCGCATGCGCTCCAGCGTGACCTGGAAGTCTTCACGGATATCGACCGGCATATAGCTGGTCGGCTTTTCCTTCGGCTTGTCCGGCTTGGCCACCTGGGTCCACACGACGGCTGGGGCAAGGGAAATGACGAGGGCAAGCGCAATCCGTGTCGCAATCATGGCGTTCTCCGGTTGAAGTCTCCAGAACCATTAAAGCAGGCGGAAGCGTCAATTCAAAGGGAACGCAAGATTGTTTTGTTTAATCGCAAAGATAGCCTTTAACCGAGGAGCTGCGGATTGCGCTGCCAGCAGGCATAGGTCAGTGCCGTAGCGAATGAAACCCAGGCCAGGTAAGGCAGCATCAGCACACCGGCCAGTTTGCGCACACGCCAGAACGCAAGCAGCGTGGCCGCGATCAGCAGCCACAGGACGATGACTTCGATGAAGGCGCTGCTGCCCGACTGCCAGGCGAAGAACAGCCAGCTCCACGCGGCGTTGGCGATCAGCTGGACGATATAGAGCGCCATCGTGCGCGGCGCTGCATCGAAGCCGCGCACGCGCCACACCAGCCAGGCGGCGACCGCCATCAGCACATAGAGCGCGGTCCAGACCGGACCGAATACGCTGCCCGGCGGCGCCCATCCCGGCTTGCTCAGCTGCGCATAGAATTCCGATGCTTCCATGGAGCCGATGGCGCCGATACCGCCGGCGCCCAGCGTCAGCAACAGCCAGCCTGCAAGTCCCTTGATGTCCCCCTGCCGCAATCCGCGCATCGCACTCCTCTTCATTTACACTGGAGTTGCAACTTTATCAGCTACGAAAGTGCGGCGGCGCACGGCGCGTGAACTTCGCGGAAACTATGCTAGCCTTGAACCAAAGGAGGAATACCAATGAACCAGGAACTGATTCTCGACGCACGCACCGACTCTGCCAAAAACCTGGCGTGGTGGCTGTACCTTGCCCATGCCGCCAGCTTCTTCTTTTCGCTCGGCCTGTTCTCCATCATTCCGCTGCTGTTCAACTATGCCAAGCGTGACGACACGCGCGGCACCTTCATCGAAAGCCATCACAGCTGGATGATCCGGTCCTTCTGG
Organism: Pseudoduganella rhizocola; assembly: GCF_045984285.3. Taxonomy (NCBI): domain Bacteria; kingdom Pseudomonadati; phylum Pseudomonadota; class Betaproteobacteria; order Burkholderiales; family Oxalobacteraceae; genus Pseudoduganella; species Pseudoduganella rhizocola. Next base: position 123,550 of record NZ_JBJQIK030000003.1, on the reverse strand, counting down.
TGGTATGTGGTGTGGGTGGTAGTGGGCGCGGCCCTGTTTGTTACCATGGTCGGCATTCCCTTCGCCTTCCTGGTATGGGGCGTGGCGTGGATCTGGAAGGCCTACCGGCTGATTCGTGGCTGGGTAACGCTCAACCAGAACCAGCCAATCTGATTACAGCTGCGCGAGGGCCTGTTCGATGTCCGCGATCAGGTCCGCCGTGTCTTCCAGGCCCACGTAGAAGCGCACCAGCGTGCCGCCGTGCTGCCAGCCGCGGCGCATGGCCTGGATACGGTATGGCACGCACAGGCTGTTGGCGCCGCCCCAGCTATAGCCGATCTTGAACAGCTTCAGCGCATCGACGAAACGGTCGGTCTGCTCTTCCGTATAACGCTCATCGAACAGCACCGAAAACAGGCCGCCAGCGCCGGTGAAGTCGCGCTTCCAGACTTCGTGGCCGGGACAATCCTCGAAGGCCGGATGCAGCATCGTCGAGATCTCGGGACGTTTTTTCAGCCATTCGGCAACCTTCAGCGCGCTCGCGTCATGCGCCTCGAAGCGCAGCTTCATCGTGGGCAGGCCGCGCATCACAAGGTAGGCATCGTCCGCGCCCACGCCGAGGCCGAGGCGCATATGCGCATTGGCCAGCTTGTCGTGCAGCTCGCGGTCACGCGTGATGACGGCTCCCATCAGCACATCCGAACCGCCGGACTGGTATTTGGTGAGGGCCTGCATGCTGATGTCCACGCCAAGGTCAAAGGGACGCAGCGCAAGGCCGGCGGACCAGGTGTTATCCAGCGCGACCAGCACGCCCTTCGCTTTCGCCGCTGCGCAGATGGCGCGCAGGTCGGGCACTTCCATCGACACTGAGCCCGGCGCTTCGGTCCAGATCAGCTTCGTGTTGGGCAGGATGAGTTCCGCGATGCCTGCGCCGATCAGGGGATCGTAGTAGCGCGCGGTGATGTTGAATGCTTCCTGCAGCCAGTTGCCGAGGACGCGGTTGGGATTGTAGATATTGTCCGGCAGCAGAACGTCGTCGCCGGTTTGCAGGAAGGCGAAATCGACCATCGCAATCGCCGCCAGCCCGCTCGGAGCCAGCAGGCAGCGCTCGCCGCCCTCGATCTCCGCGATGCGCGCTTCCAGCGTGAAGGTGGTCGGCGTGCCGTGCAGGCCATAGGTGTAGGAGTTCTTGTCCTTCCATTCGCCGGAACGCAGCGCCGCCACGTCCTTGAAGATGATGGTGGAAGCGTGGTGGATCGCCTGCGGAAAGGCTGCAAAGCCCTCAGGCGCCTTGTAATCGGAATGAATGATCGCGGTCTGAGGGGCTTTGTTTTTCATGTTCAGGCCTCGCCCCACAGGTCGTGCGCGTCGGCGCGGGTGATCTCGACGTCGAAGAACTGGCCGACAGCCAGCTTCTTGTGCGGCTCAAACGGCTTTTTCACGTGTACCACGCCGTCGATTTCCGGCGCATCGGCGGAAGAACGGCCGATGGCGCCGCTCGGGGTCAGCTCATCGATCAGCACCTTCACGGTCTTGCCGACCTTGGCCTGCAGGCGCTTGCGGGAGATTTCTTCCTGCAGCAGCATCACGCGGCCGCGGCGTTCTTCACGCACTTCTTCCGGCACCGGATTGGCGATCTCGTTCGCGGTGGCGCCTTCCACCGGCGAATAGGCGAAGCAGCCCAGGCGGTCGATCTGGGCTTCCTTCAGGAAGTCCAGCAGGTATTCGAATTCGGCTTCGGTCTCGCCGGGGAAGCCGGCGATGAAGGTGGAGCGGATGGTCAGGTCCGGATTCATCTCGCGCCATTTCAGGATGCGCTCCAGGTTCTTCTCGCCCGAGGCCGGGCGCTTCATCCGCTTCAGCACTTCCGGATGCGCGTGCTGCATCGGAATGTCCAGGTATGGCAGCACATGGCCGCCGCTCATCATCGGGATGATTTCATCCACATGCGGATACGGGTAGACATAGTGCAGGCGCACCCAGGCGCCGTACTGCTTGGCCAGCTCGCCCAGCGCCTGCGTCAGCTGCGTCATATGGGTCTTCACCGGACGGCCGTTCCAGAAGCCGGAGCGGAATTTCACGTCGATGCCGTAGGCCGAGGTGTCCTGCGAGATCACCAGCAGTTCCTTCACGCCGGCCTTGAACAGGTTCTCTGCTTCGATCATCAGTTCGCCGATCGGGCGCGACACCAGGTCGCCGCGCATCGACGGAATGATGCAGAAGGAGCAGCGGTGGTTGCAGCCTTCGGAAATCTTGAGGTAGGCGTAATGCTTCGGCGTGAGCTTCACGCCTTGCGGCGGCAGCAGGTCGATGAAGGGTTCGTGCGGTTTCGGCAGGTGGGTATGCACCTGGGCCATCACCTCGCCCACGGCGTGCGGGCCGGTAACAGCCAGCACTTTGGGGTGCACCTTCTGAATCAGGTCGCTGCCGTCCGTATCCTTCTTGGCGCCGAGGCAGCCGGTCACGATCACCTTGCCATTTTCGGCCAGCGCTTCGCCGATAGCGTCCAGCGATTCCTGCACGGCAGCGTCGATGAAGCCGCAGGTGTTCACGATCACCAGGTCCGCGCCGTCGTAGGACTTCGCGGTTTCATAGCCTTCGGCGCGCAGCTGGGTCAGGATCTGTTCGGAATCGACCAGGGCTTTCGGGCAGCCGAGCGACACAAAGCCGACTTTCGGCGCTGCGCCGGTGTTTGCTGGGGTGCCTTCGGAACCTGGCTTCGGGATACGGGAAAGTGGCTGGGATTGCATGATAATGTGGCAAGAAATGTTCGGACCAATCTGCCATTGTACCCTATGAAGGGCGCGTGCTACCATAGGCGATTCTAGCTCTGGGAGATTCCGTGGCAACGTTGAAGGACGTGGCAGCTCTTGCCGGTGTCGGCATGTCCACCGCATCGCGCGCCATTTCGGGTTCCGGCCCGGTTTCGGCGGACGCCATGCGCCGCGTCCAGGCCGCGATTGAGCAGCTGAATTTCCGCCCTTCCTCGATTGGCCGCTCGCTGTCCGCGAAGTCCCTGGGCATGATCGGAATCTTTGCGCCGACCTTCTTCGGCGCTTACTACGGCACCATCCTCAAACAGACCGATATCGAACTGCGCGCCCTGCGCCGGCACGTCGTGGTGGCCACCGGCTGCGGCCCCAACCCGCCGCGCGACGAGGCCCTGGAAGCGGTGAGGTTCCTGATCGACCGCGATTGCGATGGCATCGTGGTGCTTGGCCAGGATCTGCATGACCAGGACCTGATCGACCTGCACCGCATGCATCCCAAGATGGCGTTCCTGAACCGCAGCAGCCCGGCGCTGCCGGAATCGTCCTTCTGCCCGGACCATCACCATGGCGGCATGCTGGCGGCGCGCACGCTGCTGGAGCATGGACACCGGCAGCTCGCCTTTATCTCCGGCCCGCACGCGCCGACCGACAACGAAGCCCGCATGGCAGGCTTCTTCGACGAACTGGCGCGGCATGGCATCCGGCGCGAGGACGTGCAGTGCGTGGATTCGGACTTTACGCGAGAGGGCGGCTTTGCGGCGGCGGCGTCGCTGCTGAAGAGCGGCCGGCGCTTTACCGGCCTGTTTTGCGCCAATGACGATATGGCGGTGGGCGCCCTCTCCTGCCTGCACCGGAACGGCATTTCGGTGCCGGGCGAGGTGTCCGTGATCGGCTACGATGACGACTATTCGGCGGCTTTCACCGTGCCGGGCCTGACCTCGGTGCATATCCCGGTGAAGGAGCTGACGCAGAATGCCGTGCGCTGGCTGCTGAACCAGTGCTACGGCACTTCCTACCAGATCGCGCGCGAGTTCCCGGTGACGGTGACTATGCGCGAGTCGGTCGGCGTCGTTCCCGCGCAGGCGGGAACCTAGGGGCCATTCGGCGCAATCCTGGGCTCCGCGAAGGCGGACCGCGGCCTGCGCGGGAGCGACGCTTAGAGGCGCAGTTCGGTCGCTTCGTCGAACAGCGAAACGCCTTCGCTGCGGATCGAGAACGCGCCGCCTTCACGTTCATCCTGCACGATGGCTGCGAGCTGCGTGCCATGGAAATCCATCCACAGCACGCGGTGCGCGCCCATTGCCTCTACCAGCGTGGTGCCGGCGCGGTACTGGCCGTCCGACGACACCACCGTATCCTCCGGCCGCACACCCAGCACGCAGCGCGTGCCTGAAACCGGCGGCTGGCGGAAAGCGTAGCCCGACACATCCACGCTCATGTGCTCATTGCGGAACAGCGTCCGGCCGCCTTCCACGGCCAGCTCGCCGCGGAACATGTTCATGCACGGCGAACCGAGGAAGCCTGCCACGAACAGGTTGGCGGGCTCGCGGTAAATGGTATCCGGTGTATCGAACTGCTGGATCACACCGCCCTTCATCACGGCGATGCGGCTGGCCAGCGTCATCGCTTCCACCTGGTCGTGCGTAACGTAGATCATGGTGGCGCCCAGCTGCTTGTGCAGCAGCTTGAGCTCGCGGCGCAGCTCCGTGCGCAGCTTGGCATCCAGGTTGGACAGCGGCTCATCGAACAGGAACACATCCGCCTCGCGCACGATGGCGCGGCCGATGGCCACGCGCTGACGCTGGCCGCCCGACAGGTTGGCAGGCTTGCGGTCCAGCAGGGGCTGCAGGTGCAGCATTTCGGCGGCACGCGCCACGCGGCGCTTGATCTCTTCTTTCGGCGTGCCGTTGATGCGCAGGCCGAAGGACATGTTCTTCTCCACGTTCATGGTCGGGTACAGGGCATAGGACTGGAACACGAGCGCGATGCCGCGGTCCTTGGGGTCCACCCAGGTCATGTCCTTGCCGCCGATTTCAATCGAGCCGCCACTGACGTCGATCAGGCCCGCGATGCTGTGCAGCAGTGTGGACTTGCCGCAGCCGGAAGCGCCCAGCAGCACGACGAATTCGCCATCCTTCACTTCGAGGTTCAGCGAGTCGATCACCTTGTTCTCGCCCAGCGTGATCTGCAGATTTTTGATAGAGACGTTCGACATGCATTAACCCTTAACGGCGCCAGAGGCGATACCGCGCACGAACCAGCGGCCGGAGATGAAATAGAGGGCCAGCGGCACCAGTGAAGTGAGGATGGTGGCGGCCATGTTGACGTTGTACAGGCGTTCGCCCGTCGTCGTGTTGATGATGTTGTTCAGCTGGACCGTCATCGGCAGGTTGTCCGAGCCCGCGAACACGAGGCCCAGCAGGAAATCGTTCCAGATATTCGTGACCTGCATGATGACGGCCACCACGATCACCGGCGTGGACATCGGCAGCATCAGCTCGAAGAAGATGCGCCAGAAGCCGCCGCCGTCGATGCGCGCAGCCTTGAACAGTTCATCCGGCAGCGAGGCGTAGTAGTTGCGGAACAACAGCGTCATCATCGGCATGCCGAAGATCACGTGCACCAGCACGATGCCCGGCACGGAACTGTACAGGTCCACCGCCGCCAGCGCGCGCACCAGCGGGTACAGCATCACCTGCCCCGGAATGAAGGCGCCCATCATGAGCACGCTGAACAGCACCTTGGCGCCGCGCGGCTTCCAGAAGGACAGCGCGTAACCGTTGATGGCGCCAACGACGATGGAAAACACCGTGCTTGGCAGCGTGATCTTGACCGAGTTCCAGAAGCCTCCGCGTATGCCTTCGCATTCCAGGCCGGTACAGGCGGACTTCCAGGCCATGCCCCAGGCATCCAGCGTTGGCGCAGCGGGCAGCGCAAAGATATTCCCGAGGCGGATCTCGCTCATCGGCTTCACCGAAGTCACGAGCATCACATACAGCGGCACCAGGAAGAACAGCGCCGCCATGATGAGGAAGGCATACAGGCCGATGCGGCCCGGCGTCATGCGCGAGACGGGCTTCATGCCTTGCTCCTTTTCTGGACCGCCTTGCTGCGGGCGAAGTAAAGCGGCGCCACGATGGCCACCACGGTGGTCAGCAGCACAATGGATGCAGCCGAGGCCAGGCCGATATTGGCGCGGCCGAACAGGTAATCCATGATGAATTTCGCGGGCACCTCGCTGGCGGTGCCCGGACCGCCCTGCGTCATCGCCACCACCGGGTCGAACAGCTTGACCACCATGGCGAACAGCAGCACGAAGGCGGTTGAAATCGAAGGCCACAGCATGGGCAGCACGATGCTGATGTACACACGCCAGCGCGGAATGCCGTCGATGCGTGCAGCCTTCCACATTTCCTCGTCAATGCCGCGCAGGCCGGACAGCAGCAGCGCCATTACCAGGCCGGAAGCCTGCCAGACGGTGGCGATCACAATCGTGTAGAGCGCCTTGTCCTGGTCCACGATCCAGTCGAACTGCGCATCCTCGAAACCGATATGGCGCAGCACCTGCTGGATGCCGAGCGAAGGATTCAGGATCCATTGCCAGACAAGGCCGGTGGCCACGAAGGACATTGCATAGGGATACAGGAACACCGTGCGCAGCATGCCCTCCCCGCTCACCTTCTGGTCGATGAATACGGCCAGCAGAAAACCGATCACGAGGCAAAGCAGCACGAACAGCACGCCGTAGACGGCGATGTTTTCCAGCGACAGCAGCCAGCGTTCGTTGCGGAACAGGCGCGCATACTGGCCCAGGCCGACGAAATCGTTGGTGGGGAAAATGCGCGAGCTGCTGACGGAAACGCGCGCCGTGAACAGCATGGTGCCGATGTAGGCAAAAACCACCGTCAGCACCATGGGCAGCAGGGCGATCCACGCCGCGATGGACGTGCGGGAACGTGAGCTCACCATGTCTGGTCCTTCATGGCCTGGATGAAGTTCTTCTGCGCCTGCTCAGGCGTCTGGTTGCGGTTCCAGAAATTGGTCAGCACATCCTGCAGCGAACCCACCAGATCCGGTTCCAGCAGCATCTCCGGATTCGGCAGCTGGCGCGAGCGGTCCTTCATGATCTCGATGCCCTGCTTCGCGCACAGGTCCATTTTCGAGGTATCGACATCGGGGCGGATCGGGATGGAACCTTTTTTCACCGCGAAATCGGCCTGGGGACCTGGCGAAGTCACCACCGTCGCGAACAGCTTCTGGGCCTTCACGATCTGCGGCTTGGCCGATTTGGGGAACACGAAGGCATCGCCCGCTACCAGGTACGGCGATTTGGGACCGAAACCGGCAAAGCAGCCGAAATCCTTGCCCGCCACCTGGCCGGCAGCAGAGAACTCGCCCTTGGCCCAGTCACCCATGATCTGCACGCCCGCACGGCCCGTCACCACCATGGCGGTGGCGTCGTTCCAGTTGCGGCCCGGCGAGCCCGGATCGATGTAGTTGCGCAGGCTGCGGAACTTGATCAGCACCTGGCGGAAAGCTTCCGAGTTCACGGCGGCGTAGTCGCGGTCGCGGTAGATCTTCATGTACAGCTCGGGGCCGCCTACCAGCGCGAACACGGCGTCGAACAGGATTTTCTCCTGCCATACCTGGCCGCCGAAACCGAGCGGGATAATCCCGGCCTTTTTCAGCTTGTCCAGCGCGGCGATGAATTCTTCCCAGGATTTCGGCTCGCCCTTGATGCCCGCCTTGGCGAAGGCCGCTTTGGAATAGAAGAACCAGGCCGGCATGTGGATGTTCACCGGCGCGGCATAGTAGTGGCCATTGACCTTGATGACGTCGATGATGGGCTTGGCCAGCACATTGTCCCAATTGCCGGCGGCGGCCACGTCGTCGATGTTGTTCAACATGCCCTGGTCCACAATGTCGCGGAACTGCTTGGAGGTGTTGAACTGCGCGATCATGGGCGCATTGCCGCCGACGATGCGGTTCACGGTGGCGGCGCGCGAATTGTCGGCGCCGGCGATGGCCTGGTCAATCCACAGTCCGCCAGCCTTGTTGAACGCCTCCGCAAACACGCGCACGGCGGCCGATTCGCCGCCCGAGGTCCACCAATGCGATACGGTAGCTTTCAGCGGAGGCTGGGGCGCGGCTGGTGCCTTGGGCGCCGGCGGCGCCTTGGGCGGCTGCGGCGCCCGCGCCATGGCCGCGCCGCTGATGGCCAGCGCCAGCGCGCAGGCCAGTTGTGAAGCCTTCCTCATTCTGTCTCCTGGGCGCTCATGCGCCTTATTCTCGGTCGATGCTAATGATAGTTGAAACGGGCTTGCGGATGAATCAGTCCTGGCGATTTCTCCTCTTTGCCAGGAAGTCGCGCACCAGTTCCGCGCTGCGTTTCGGCGTGCGCTTCTGGGTCGCGTAATCCACGTGTACGATGCCGAAGCGGCGCTCGTAGCCGAAGGCCCATTCAAAATTGTCCATCAGCGACCAGATAAAGTAGCCGCGTACGTCCACGCCCGCCTTCACGGCCTGGTCTACCGCGGCCAGGTGCCGGTTCAGGAAGGACATGCGCTGCGCATCGTTCACGGCGCCGTCCTGCACCGCATCGTCGGAGGCGGTGCCGTTCTCGGTGATGTAGATAGGCGGCAGGTTCGCGTACTCGCCGCGGAAGCCGATCAGCAGGTCGCGCAGGCCGTCCGGGAACACTTCCCAGCCCATCTGCGTGCGCTCCACGCCATCCAGCGGAATTTCCGTGTAGCCGTGCGCTCCGTCGCTGCGCACATTGGTGCGGAAGTAGTAGTTGATGCCGAGGTAGTCCATCGGCGCGGCGATGACGGCCATATCGCCTTCTTCCACCACCGGCTCGGTGCCCGGCCACAGCTCGAACAGGCCTTGCGGGTAGGACTGCTTGAGCAAGGGGTCCAGCACCCAGTTGTTTTGCTGGATCTCGAACAGTTCGGCGGCGCGGCGGTCGGCAGCGGTGCCGCCATCCGTGGTGCCGCGCCCGATATTGGCCACGATGCCTTTCAGCGAAGCCGGATCGTTCCTGCGCAGCACCTGCATCGCCAGGCCGTGGCCCAGCAGCAGGTGGTGCATGGCCTGCAGCGCCAGCTTGTTGTCGGCTTTGCCCGGCGCATGGTGGCCGGTGCCGTAGCCGTGCATCGCCGAGCACCAGGGTTCGTTCAGTGTGGACCAGGCATCCACCAGGCCTGCCAGCTCGCGGCTCATCAGGTCTGCATATTCGGCAAAGCGGTAGGCGGTGTCGCGGTTGACCCAGCCGCCCTTGTCTTCCAGGTGCTGCGGCAGGTCCCAGTGGTAGAGGGTGACGAAGGTCTTCAGGCCCTTTGCGCGCAGGGACTGCAGCAGCTCGCGGTAGAAGGCGATGCCTTTCGGGTTGGGATTGCCGGCGGCGTCCATCACGCGCGGCCAGGCGATGGAGAGGCGGTAGGCTTCCATGTTCAGGCCGTGGATCAAGTCCACGTCCTGCTGCCAGCGGTGGTAATGGTCGCAGGCCACGGCGCCGGTATCGCCGTGCAGCACCTTGCCGGGAATGGCGGAGAAGGTGTCCCAGATCGATGGCAGGCGGCCGTCTTCCCCGGTGGCGCCTTCAATCTGGTAGGCGGCGGTGGCCACGCCGAGCAGGAAATCCTTGCGCCACAATACCGAGTCGGCCGGCGGCGCGAAGGCCGTCGTCAAAGCTGAGTCCTGACCCACTTGCACTCCTTCATTGGAACCGTTTCCACAAAGTGGTCATAGTACCAGCGTGCATTTTGCGCCGTCAACAAAATCTAATTGGGGACGGACCCGGATTATATGATTCGTATAATCCGGGTCCGTCCCCAATTAAAAAACCGGCGTCGCGCGCCGGTTTTCGTGGGGTGCTTACTTCTTGTCCGTGGGCGGCGGCGCGAAGGGGAAGGCGCCGAACAGGTTCTTGCTCTGGTTCTGCATCTGCTCCTGCATCTGCACGAACAGGCTCTTGGACTGGTCGATGTAGTTGTTCATCATGCCTTGCATGATCGGCGCCTGCACGTTCATGAACTGGGTCCACATCTCCGGGCTGAAGGTCTTGCTGTCGAAATTCGAGGCGCTGGCGGTAAACTTGCGCTGGATGTCGGTGAAGGCCTGAATGTTCTTTTCCAGGTAGGAGCCCATCATGCCCTGCATCGCGTGCCCGTAGTAACGGATGATCTGCGCCAGCACGTCGGTGCTGAACATCGGCACCCCGCTCGCCTCTTCTTCCAGGATGATCTGCAGCAGGATGCTGCGGGTCAGGTCTTCATTGGACTTGGCATCGACTACGGTGAAGTCTTCGCTGTCCAAAACCAGCTGCTTTACGTCGGTCAACGTAATGTAGGAGCTGGTCTGAGTGTCGTACAGCCGGCGGTTCGGGTACTTTTTGATCAGGCGTTCAGCACTTTTTTTTCCACTACTCATCACAGATCCGTTATTGCGCCGCAGCGCATACCTAAGTTGAAATCGAAAAAAAAGCGAACTGAGGTTCGCTTCTCACAAGCCTGCGCGCCCATTATAGAGTGAAAAAAACTCGGTTTGGGCGCCCGGAAACAAGAATATCGTGTTTATTGCGACGCAAAAAGCGATTCAGCGCGGCAATCTGGTAATAATTGCCACAAATTACTCGGCCTTTTCTTTTACATAACGCCCCGGCGCCGCTTCGATTGGCTTGTATTTGGTATTGCCCAGCTTGCTGCGCGCCTTCACATCCTTGCCGCCATTGGCTGCCAGGAAGGCTGCCCACTCCGGCCACCAGCTGCCCGGATGCTCCTGCGCGCCCGCCAGCCAGGTTTCGGCGTCCTTCTGCCCGGCTGCGTCGTTGACCCAGTAGCTGCGCTTGTTCTTGGCCGGGGAATTGATGACGCCTGCGATATGGCCGGAGGCGCCCAGCACGAAGCGGTTGTCCTTGCGCTTTTTCGGGTTCAGGATCTGCATCGAGGCGAAAGCCGACATCCAGGGCACGATATGGTCTTCGCGCGAGCCGTAGATGAAGGCGGGAGCCTCGATCTTCGACAGGTCCACCGCCTCGCCCGCCACGGTGAGCTTGCCCGGATGCTTGAGCTTGTTCTCCAGGTAGGTGTTGCGCAGGTACCAGCAGAACATGGGGCCCGGCAGGTTGGTGGAGTCGGAATTCCAGTACAGCAGGTCGAAAGGCGGCGGTTCGTTGCCCTTCAGGTAGTTCGATTGCACATAATTCCAGACCAGGTCGTTCGGGCGCAGGCTGGAGAAAGTACTTGCCAGGTCGCGGCCCGGCATCAGGCCGCCTGCGGCCAGCGCCTGTTCGCGCAGCTGCACCTGCGGCTCATCGACGAAGACGTCCAGCACGCCGGTATCGCTGAAGTCGAGGAAGGTGGTCAGCAGCGTGACGCTGGCGGCAGGCTGCTCGCCGCGCGCCGCCATCACGGCCAGCGCCGTGGACAGCAAGGTGCCGCCCACGCAGAAGCCCAGCGTGTTCAGCTTTTCTTCCCTGGTGATGGCCTTGACGATGTTGATGGCATTGACCACGCCCTCATCCACATAGTCGTCCCAGGTGGTTTTGGCCAGCGACTGGTCCGGATTGCGCCAGGAGACGAGGAACACGGTATTGCCCTGCTCCACCGCATAGCGCACCAGGGAGTTCTCCGGCTGCAGGTCGAGAATATAGAATTTGTTGATGCAGGGCGGGACGATGAGCAGCGGGCGCTGCTTCACGGTCTCCGTCATCGGCTTGTACTGCAGCAGCTGGAACAGCGGATTCTCGTAGACCACCTGCCCTTCGGTGACAGCCAGGTTGCGGCCGACTTCGAACGCCTTCTCATCTGAGAGCGAGATATGGCCCTTCTGCATATCGCCCAGCATATTGGCCAGGCCCTTGGTCAGGCTCTCGCCCTTGGTTTCGATCAGCTTTTGCTGCGCTTCCGGATTGGTGGCGAGGAAATTGGCGGGCGACATGGCGTCCACCACCTGCTGCACGGTGAAGCGGATTTTCTGTTTCTGGTGCGGTGCGGCGTCCACGGCATCGGCCATGGCCAACATGAATTTCGCATTCAGCAGATAGGCGGCGGCATTGAAGGCCGACACAGGGTTGCCCTGCCAGGCTTCCGAACTGAAGCGGCGGTCCCTGATTTCGGGCGCCTTGCCGGACATGAAACCCTGCCACAGGGCGCCGAATTCGGCCAGGTAATCGTTCTTGAGGCGTTCCAGCACCTCGGGGCGGATGGTGGCGCCGGCCTCCTTCAGCAGGGCCGCGCCGGGCATGGCGTCCATCTCAGGCATCATCTTGAGCCAGGACTGCCATTGGTTCGGATCGCCCATCTGCGACATCCACGCATTGGCAATGGCTTGCGGGTCGGGCATATTCGTGTTGAAGTTCATCTGTTCAATTCGCTTTCACTGAAACTGCACTTATGCTGATCGTTGCTGTTGCCTGGATTTACGTCGTGCTGCTGATGGCCCTCACCGAACCGACGGTGGTGGCCGGCATCATGACTTTTCTGCTCTACTGCGTTGTACCGCTGGGGATTCTATTCTACTTAACGGGCGGGAAGCGACGCAAACGCCGCCGCGAAGCCGCCGCCGAAGCGGCCCGCCGGAAAGATCAATGATCATTTGAGCCAGATCAGGCTGGCCTGCCGCCCCGTTACGCCGTCGCGGCGGTAGGAGTAGAAACGGCCGGAGTTCGATACCGTGCAGTATTCGCCGCCGCTCACCCTTGTCACGCCCACCCGGCGCAGCGCGGCACTGGCCAGCGCATAGATATCGGCCAGGTATTTGCCATTGCTGCCCGCCACCGGCCGGAACGCCGCTTCGAGCAGCGCCGCATCGCCCTGTTCGCGCACCAGGAAGGCCTGGCGCACGTCTTCGCTCACCTCGAACTTGAGGGGACCGATGGCGGCGCCCATCCAGGCCACGATCTCGCCCGCGCCCTGCTCGCGCATGGAGCGCACGGTCTGCTCCAGCACGCCGCTGGCGAGGCCGCGCCAGCCCGCATGGGCGCCGGCCACGATGCTGCCTGCCGTATCCGTGAACAGCACGGGCAGGCAGTCGGCGGTCATGATGGCGCACACGGTGCCGTGGCGGCGCGCATAGCTGGCATCGGCCTCCGGCAGTTCATCCAGTCCCACTGCGTCGGCATCCACCACGCCTATGCCGTGCACCTGGGACAGCCAGGCTGGCTCGCAAGGCAGCTCGGCACGCAGGATGTCGCGGTTACGCTCCACGCATTTCGGGGCATCGCCCACATGGGTGCCCAGGTTCAGGCCGCCGCCGCCCTGCCCGTCGCCGTACGGCGCCGGGCTCACGCCGCCGCGCCGCGTGGTGCACAGCACCGCCACGTTATCCGGGGCGTCGGGCCAGTCCGGAACCAGCCATTGAGGAGCGCCGCGCATCACTCCTCGTCGTCGTAGTGGCCGTCATCGTCGTCGCCGTATTCGTCCTGCAACGCGTTCTCGTCCGGCTCCTCGATGCCCGCTTCGTCCAGCAGGGCCTTGAAGTCCTCGGCCAGCGGCACCGTCCATTCGCACTGCTCGCCGGTGGCCGGATGCACCAGGCCCAGGCGGCGGGCCTGCAGGGCCTGGCGCGGGAACACTTCGGTCAGGTGCTGCTTGCCGTACACATAGTCGCCCACCAGCGAGAAGCCCAGGTGCGCCATATGCACGCGGATCTGGTGGGTGCGGCCGGTTTCGAGACGGCACTGCACCAGGCTGACCGGGCGGCGTTCGCCCAGGTGGCCTTCGGCCAGGCGGCGGTAATGCGTAATCGCGGGCTTGGAGCCCATGGCGCTGGTGACGGCCATCTTGACGCGGTCTTTCGGGTGGCGGCCCATGGCGGCGTCGATGGTGCCGAACAGGCGCGGCGTGCCCCATACCAGGCACCAGTATTCGCGCTTGACGGTGCGCGCCTGCAGCTGGCGCACCAGGTCGGTCTGGGTGGCCAGGTCCTTGCCGATGACCATCAGGCCGCTGGTGTCCTTGTCCAGGCGGTGCACGATGCCGGCGCGCGGCACCCCGCCCAGCTGGGGGCAATGGTGCAGCAGGCCGTTCAGCAGGGTGCCCGACCAGTTGCCGGCGCCCGGATGGACCACCAGGCCGGCCGGCTTGTTGATCACGATGAGGTGGGCGTCCTCGAACACGATATCGAGGTCCATGGGCTCGGGGGTGAAGGCCACGTCTTCCGGGGCGGCCTGCGGCAGCACCACGATCTTTTCGTCGCCATACACGGTGGCGCGCACCTTGGCGGGCTTGCCGTCCACGGTGACGAAACCATCCTCGATCCAGCTCTGCAGGCGGCCGCGCGAGAACTGCGGCACCAGGCGGGCTACCACTTTATCCAGGCGCTCGCCGCAGACTTCGGGCGTCAGTTCCAGCGCGATGGGGGCCAGCGGGTCGCCCGATTCGGTCGCAAGGTCTTCGCCCTCAAAATCTGCGTCAAAATCGGTATCCGGGGCTTCTTCTTGCGAATTCGGTTCAGGTTTCAATATCACGGCATTTCCATCGGCTATAATCAGCCTGTTGTAGTATTTTGGTTAAACGTCTTCTTGCAAATAACATGCAAAAAAAATTATCGGTAGTCGCAGCAACTGTCGTACTGCTCAGTTTGTCCGGTTGTGGTTTATTCTCTTCAGACAAATACGACGAGACCAAAGGCTGGTCCGCAACGAAATTATACTCGGAGGCCAAGTCCGAGCTGGAAAGCTCGAACTACGAACGCTCGATCCAGCTGTTCGAACGGCTTGAAGCGAGCTATCCCTTCGGCATCTACGCCCAGCAGGCGCAGATGGACATTGCCTACGCCTACTACAAGTCGCAGGACCAGGCCCAGGCGCTGGCAGCGGTGGAGCGCTTCATCAAGCTGCACCCGAACCACCCGAACGTGGACTATATGTACTACCTGCGCGGCCTGGTGAACTTCAACGACAACGTTGGCCTGCTGAACTTCATCTACGAACAGGATCCGGCCGAGCGCGACCCGAAAGCCACCCGCGAGGCCTTCACCGCCTTCAAGGCCCTGGTCGACAAGTACCCGAACAGCAAGTACGCGCCGGACGCCATCGACCGCATGAAGTACCTGATCAATGCGATGGCGACCTATGAAGTGTACGTGGCGCGCTACTACTACCGCCGCGGCGCCTATCTGGCGGCGGCCAACCGCGCCATGGGCGCCGTGCGCGACTACCGCGACTCGCCGTCCATCGAGGAAGCGCTGTTCATCATGATCCGCAGCTACGACAAGCTGGGCAACACGGTGCTGCGCGACGACGCGATGCGCGTATTCAAGCAAAACTTCCCCAACAGCCGCTTCCTGGAAGATGGCGCTCCGAAGCAGGAACGCCGCTGGTGGAAGTTCTGGGGCTAAGCTTATTCCGCCACTTTGCGGCGGAACAGCCAGGTGGACGCATCTGATTCCTTCTTGACGAAGGCGTAGCCGTCCACCTTGAATTTCTTGAGCTGCTCCGGATCGGTAATGCCCTTCACCGCCGCGTAGCGCGCCAGCATGCCGCGCGCCCGCTTGGCGTAGAAGGAAATGATCTTGTATTTGCCGTTCTTGTAGTCCTCGAACACCGGGGTGATCACCGGCACCTTCAGCTTGGCCGGACGCACGGATTTGAAATACTCTTCCGATGCCAGGTTGACCAGCGCCGGCGCGCCCGTGCGCTCCACTTCCTCGTTCAGCGCCTCGGTAATCGTATCGCCCCAGAAGCTGTACAAGTCCTTGCCATGCCGCGTGTCGAGCCGGGTGCCCATTTCCAGGCGGTGCGCATGGATGCGGTCCAGCGGTCGCAGCATGCCGTACAGGCCGGACAGGATGCGGATATTCGACTGCGCATAGCCGAGCTGCTTCGGCGTGAGGCTGCGCGCATGCAGGCCGTCGTAGACGTCGCCATTAAAGGTCATGACCGCCTGGCGCGCTTCGCTCAGGTCTTTGGTCCACGAGGCGTAGCGCGCCACGTTCAGCGTGGACAAGGCGTCGGACAGGTCCATCAGCTCGCCCAGCTCGGCGGGCGAAAAGGCGCGCAGGCGCTCGATCAGCTCGGCGGAACGGTCGAGAAAAGCGGGATCGGTATGCAGCTTGGTGGTGGGCGGTGTATCGAGGTCGAGACTTTTGGCGGGCGAAAGCACTATCAGCATAAGATTTAAAACATACTTCAGAACAAGAATTTCCGACATGATACCCGTTCCACCGAAACGCATCGTCATCGACACCAATGTCTGCCTCGACCTGTTCGTGTTCCACGATCCGCGCTGGGCCGGGCTGCTGGCCGCCATGGAATCCGGCGCCGTGGAGGCGATAACGCGGGCCGACTGCCGCGACGAATACAATATCGTGCTGCATTATTCCCACCTGCCGCTGGACGAGAGCACGCGCCCGCAGGCCGCGGCGCGCTTCGATGCCCTGATCAAGGTGGTGGCGCCGCCCGAATCCGGCGTGCGGCTGCCGGTGTGCACCGACAAGGACGACCAGAAATTCCTGGAGCTGGCGCGCGATGCCCAGGCGCATACGCTGATTACCAAGGACAAGGCCCTGCTGAAGCTGGCCAAACGCCTCGCGCGCGAAGGGATGTTTCGCGTTATCACCCCCGAAAAGTGGAGTCTGGAAGACTAAGACATTGCGCGCTAGAATGGGGCCATGAACAGCCCGCATATTCCACCCGCCACCCCTGCCCTTGCCAGCCGCCTGCCCGCCGTTGGCACTACCGTTTTTACCCGCATGTCCCAGCTCGCCATGCAGCATGGCGCGGTCAATCTTGGCCAGGGCTTCCCGGACTTTGCCTGCGAACCGAAGCTGACCGACGCAGTCAGCGATGCGATGCGCGCTGGCCTCAACCAGTACGCGCCGATGACCGGACTGCCGCAGCTGCGCGCGGCCA
This sequence comes from Pseudoduganella rhizocola, assembly GCF_045984285.3. Classification (NCBI taxonomy): domain Bacteria; kingdom Pseudomonadati; phylum Pseudomonadota; class Betaproteobacteria; order Burkholderiales; family Oxalobacteraceae; genus Pseudoduganella; species Pseudoduganella rhizocola. The sequence continues at coordinate 106,945 of NZ_JBJQIK030000003.1, read as the reverse complement.
TCGCCGGCAAGATCCGCGCAGTCTACGGCCATGCCTACGATGCGGACGCCGAAATTACCGTGACCGCGGGCGCCACGGAAGCGCTGACCGGCGCCATCCTGTGCTCGGTGCATCCGGGCGATGAGGTCATCATCATCGAACCGGCCTACGACAGCTACCTGCCGGCCGTGGAGCTGTGCGGCGGCGTGCCCGTGCTGGTGCAGATGGAACTGGGCGAACAGGGATTTCGCCTGCCATGGGACAAGCTGGCAGCGGCCGTCTCGGCGCGCACCCGCCTGATCGTCATCAACACGCCGCACAACCCAACCAGCACCGTGCTGCGCGCGGACGATATGCGCAAGCTGGCCGATATCGTGCGCGGCACGCAGATCCTCATCCTGTCGGATGAAGTGTACGAACACATGGTTTATGACGGTCAGCGCCACGAGTCCATGAGCCGCTACCCCGCGCTGGCGGCGCGCAGCTTCGTGGTATCGAGCTTCGGCAAGACCTATCACGTCACCGGCTGGAAGGTAGGCTATGTGGCCGCTCCCGCGCCGCTGATGCAGGAGTTCCGCAAGGTCCATCAATACAATGTGTTCAGCGTGAACACCCCAATGCAGGCCGGGATTGCGGACTACATGCAGGATGCCCAGCCTTACATCGAACTGCCGGCCTTCTACCAGCGCAAGCGCGACCTGTTCCGCGACGGCCTGCGCAACAGCCGCTTCGAGCTGCTGCCGGCCGATGGCACCTATTTCCAATGCGTGCGCTACGGCGCGATTTCGTCCATGCCGGAACCGGAGTTCGCGGAGTGGCTGACCACCGAGATCAAGGTCGCCGCAATTCCCGTATCGCCCTTCTACCGCCAGCCGCGCGAATCCGGCATCGTGCGATTCTGCTTTGCGAAGAAGGACGAGACATTGGCGCTTGCCCTGGAGCGCCTGTCCAGGGTTTAGGAGCAAACGTGAACAGCCTGAATGAACCCCATCCATCGGTTCTGCATGCGCTGAACGAGATCAACCGGCGGCTGGAGAAGCTGCTGGCCCAAATGCGCAATGAGCAGAACGCCGATATCGACATGCGCGCCATCGTGCGCGACCTGCAGCGTGCCGTGGAACTTGACCCGGACGTGGCGCTGGCCTGCATCTTCCTGAACCAGATTGCCGGCACCTACGCGGTGCGGCACTGTATCGAGACCGCCATCGTGGTGCTGCTGGTGGCGCGCGCCATGCGCAAGCCCGAAGGCGAGATCCACTCGCTGGCGGCGGCGGCGCTGACCATGAACGTGGGCATGCTGCGCGAACATGACAGCTTCCAGCGCAAGCCTGGCGCGCTGGAGCCGCACGAGATGGCCATTGTGCGGCGCCATCCCGAAAGCAGCGCCGAGCTGCTGAAAAGCGCCGGCGTGACGGACGAGGAATGGATTTCCTGCGTGCTGCAGCACCATGAGAACGGCGACGGCAGCGGCTACCCCGAAGGCAGGAAGCTGGAGGAGATCACACAGAATGCGCGCCTGCTGAGTCTTGCGGACCGCTATTGCGCCCGCGTTTCAGCGCGCAATTACCGCTGCTCGCTGCTGCCGGATGCTGCGCTGGACAGGCTGTCCAGCGATACGGCGGCCGACAGCGACCACCTGCTGGCAGCCACCTTCCGCCAGGTGCTGGGCCCCTATCCGCCCGGCTGCCTGGTGCAGCTGGAGAACGGCGAGATGGGCGTGATCGCGCACCGCGACACCGCCAGCGGCCTGCTGGACATCCACTGCCTGCGCGACGCCGCCGGACGCGGCCTGCCGCAGGCGATACAGCGCCGCAGCAGCGACAGCGGCTGCGGCATCAGGGCTGCCTTATCGGAAGACGACGCCGACCTGCGCTTCGGCATGAAGCAGGTATGGGGCGCGCTGGCCGCGCTTTAATTCAGCTGCTGCAGCTTGCGTTCGACGAAAACCTGAAGCTCGGGATTGAGCGCACCGGTGGCGCGCGCGCGGGTGAAGGCATCACGCGCTTCCGCGTTGCGTTTGTCGGCCTGCAGCGAGATGCCGAGGCCCATCCACCAGACACCGTTATGCGGCTGCAGGCGCAGCGCGGCCTGGTACTGCTCCACCGCCTCGCGGTGGCGCTGGTCGTGCTGCAGCGCGCCGGCCAGGAAGGCGCGGTATTCGGCGTTATTGCCCGCGTATGGCAGGCTGCGCTGCAGCGTGTCCACGGCCGCCCCGCCCCGCTCCAGCTGCAGGCGCGCCAGCAGCATGGCCATATTTACCTGGCGCGGATCGAGGCCGATGCCGAACTGCAGGTGGCGGATGGCTTCATCGGTGCGGCGGTTCTCGATCAGCAGGCCAATCAGCGTCTGGCGCGCCGCATCGTGGCGCGGATAATACAGGACAGCCTGCTCCAGCGATGCCAGCGCCTCGTTGACGCGGCCTTCCTGCAGGGCCGCCAGGCCGCGGCGGTATAAGGTTTCGCCGCGCTGCTGGCTGCCCACATCGTCCTGCTGCGGACGCGCTGCGGCAGCCGTGTCGCCGGCACGGGCGCGCGGTGTACGCGGCGCTGCCGCCACGGCCGCTTCGCTGCGCGCGGTCTCGCCGGAACGCTGGGCGGCACGGCTTTGCTTCGCTGCGGCAGCAGGCCTGGCGCCGGCCTCTGCATCGCGGACGGCACCGGACTTGGCCGCGGCAGCCTCATTCGCAGCCAGCGTACCCGGCTCGGGCTTGGCCGGCTTCGCATCCTCTGGCGGCGTGACCGGGTTGGATGGCACGATGACCACGGCCGGCTTTGCGGCCGGCGCTGCGGCCTGGGCCGGCACAGCGCCAGCAGCCACGGGCGGCTTGCTGAACAGGTAGCGCCATGCGAGCACCCCACCCAATGCCAGCACCACCACCCCCACACCTGCCGCGAGGGCCAGGCCGGGACGCGGCCAGCGCTCGCCGCCCGATGCCACAGGCCGCACCACGGGCGAACCGCCCTGGCGCGCAGCCTCGCCACCCTGGCGGGCGTCCAGATCCTGCAGCATCTTGTTAATCAAACTCATTTAGTCAGTGCCCACGTTACGCTACACGCCGCCACCAGCAAACTCAGGCCGCCAATCAGCCATGGCAGGCGCGAGCTTCTGGTTGCCACCGTATCCTGGGCGGCAATCGTTACATGCCGCTTGCTCACTTCCTGCTTGCCCTCGCCATACGCCAGCATCAGCGCCTTGTGCGCCAGGATGTTGATCAGGCGCGGAATGCCGCCGCTCGCCGCATACAGCTGCGACACGGCGCCGCGGCCGAACAGGCGTCCGCCGGTAAAGCCGGCCACGCGCAGGCGGTGCGCCAGGTAGTATTCCAGGTCGTCCTTGTTCAAAGGACCAAGATGATAATGGAAAGTGATGCGCTGCGCGAGCTGGCGGATCGAATCCTGCTCCAGGTGCATATTCAGCTCGGGCTGGCCGAACAGCACGATCTGCAGCAGCTTGCGCTTCTCCGTCTCCAGGTTGGTCAGCAGGCGCAGGGCCTCCAGGCTTTCCAGCGGAATCGCCTGCGCCTCGTCCAGGCACAGCACCACCTGCTTGTTCTGCCCCGCCAGCTCCATCAGGCGGAAAGTGATGGACTTCAGCAGCTGGTGCTGGTCCACGTCCTTGTCCAGCGTCAGTTCCAGTTCATCGGCCAGCGCCAGCATCAGGGTGCGCGGCTCCAGGTAGGGATTCGGGATGTAGGCCGTGACGAATTCGTCGCCCAGCGTGGCGATGAATTTGCGGCACAGCAGCGTCTTGCCGGTGCCCACCTCGCCCGTGATCTTGATGAAGCCCTCCCCGCTGCGCGCCGCCACCAGCAAGGTGTTCAGCGCCTCCTGCGAGTGCGGGCTGGTAAAGAAGAAGCTCGTGTCAGGAGTGATGCTGAACGGGACTTCGCGCAGGCCGAAATGCGACTGGTACATGATCAGCGGCGCCCTTTCGTTGCGTTGGCCGGATCCATTTCGTTGATGCGGCGGGTTGCGTTCATCAGGTCGTCGCCCCAGCTCGCGGCGCCGTCAACGATGGTGGGTTTCAGCAGCACCACCAGTTCGCGTTTCTGCTGAACATCGTTTTTGTTGCTGAACAGGCTGCCCACCACCGGCAGGCTGCCGGCGCCCGGCAGGCCGGAACGGTTATTCGTGCCGGACTGGCGCATCAGGCCACCGATCGCCACCACTTGGCCATCCTTGCCGCGCACCATGCTATCCATCTCCGACGTCACGGAGGTGGCAAGCGGCAGATTCAGGCTGCCTGCGCTACCCAGGTTCAGGCCCTTGTTGACGGTGGACACCTGGCTGACCGAAGGGTGAACGTGCAGGATGATGTAGCCCTCATCGTCGATTTGCGGCGTCACGTCAAGCACCACGCCGGAGAAGAAAGGTTGCAGCGTGACGTTCGGCGAAGTCGTGCCGCCCCCAGCGGCATTGGTCGTGGTCGTTGTGCTGACGCCCGTCACGAAAAATTCATCCGTACCGATTTTCAGTACCGCCTTTTGATTGTTCAGCGTCGCGATGCGCGGGCTGGACAGCACATGCACGGTGCCTTGCGATTCAAGGAAGGAAATCAGCGCGGCAAAATTGGATGTCTGGAACGCAAAACCGAACAGCGAACCCGGATTGGTTGCCGCGTTCGCGATATTGAAACCGGTGCTCGCACTCAGGCCACCGCCGTTCGACATGACGGGCGGCTGGCTGCCGTCGTACGGCAGCGGCGCCAGTCCCGCGCCAGGCTGCAGGAAGCCGGTGGAAATGCGGTTGTCATGCCCCGTCTTGAACGATGCAAACGAGGCCCAGTTCACGCCGCTCTGCGCACTGGTGCTCAGCTCGACTTCCAGAATCTTGGCCTCCAGGATCACCTGCCGCTCCACGGCCAGTTGCGTTGCCTTCAGATACTCCGCCACGCTGCGCAGCTCCTCCGGCATGGCCCGCACCAGGATCACCCCCGACTGCGGGCTGATCACCACGCTGCGGCCGCCTTCCTTGCTGCCGACGATGGCCTCCAGCGACAAGCGCAGTTCATGCCAGAAGTCGCTGTCCGATATCGTGGTCACGTTGGCCGATTCGCGCAGGCCATTCTGGTTGTTGCCGTTATTGCCGCCGTTGTTGTTATTGCTGCCGTTGTTATTGTTATTGCTGCCGTTATTGTTGTTGCTGTTCGAACCGTTCTGGTTATTGTTATTCCCGTTGTTACCCGAGTCGGCAACACTGGTCGAGCTCACGCGCAGGTTTGAAGTGCCGCGGCGCGTCGAGGTCAGGTAGTTCACCTTGAACATCTTGGTCTGGATGGTCAGGGGCCGAATATAGATGCGCGTACCATCCACCTTGTAATCGTAGCCATACAGTTCGCGCACGGCGTCCAGGGCCTCGAACAGGGTGACATCCTTGAGATTGGCGGTAATGGTGCCGCTGACATCCGGATGGATTAGCATGGTGTAACGGGTACCCTGCACCACCGCATTGAAGAACTGCTGCGCGGAGACGCCATTGAACGCTACCGTAAAGCGCTCATCGAGCACCGTCCGCGCCTTGGGCAACTGCGTGACCAGCTGTGCGGCCGGCGGCAGCAAGGCGTTGGCCACGGCATTGGGCGGCGGTGCGGCGTTGGCTTTCGCGGATGCCTCGTTGAGCTCGGCGCTGATCTTGTCATACGCATCGCGCCTGGCCTGGGTTTGCGCAGGCGTCTGGCAGGCAGCCAGCACGGCGGCCAGCACGGCCGCGACGAGCAATCTGGATAATGTTTGCATGACTGGTCTCTTCATTCGCGTCCACGCCGCGCCTGCAGGCGCTTTCCTTCAATCGGCTGCGGGAACAGGCGCAGGATTTCCTCCTTGCCGCCCCGTTTCAGCACCGCTTCATTCGGTCCCACACGTACCAGTACCGCGCCATCGAACTTTTCGCCGCGGCGTACAATTTTTCCATCGATGACAGCCACCTCGCGGCCGGTATAGCCGCGTCCCACCAGAACGGATTCCAGCTTGGGCGCATGCGCTTCGGAGGGAACCATGGCCGTCTCGCCGCTGCCGGCCTGCACCATGCCCAGTTCGGCTGGTGGCCGCGTCGGATCCTGCAGCGCCTGCGCGCGCGCCAGCGGCGCCGCAGCGAGGAGCAATGCCAGTAACGCCAGCAGCAGTCTCATAGCTTCATCCACTTATCGTCCAGACTGAGCGTATAGAGCGTCAGCGTGAGCTTCGCCACCGGATAGCTGCCCGCTTCCAGCTGGGCTTTTCCCCAGAACAGCTGCACCGGCAGCCGTTCCAGCGCCTCCATATAGGCAACCATGTCAAGGTAGCTTCCCTGCAATACGATCTCGACGCCGTGACGGTACAGCATCTCGCGCGCTTTGGGCGCAGGAACTGCCGGAGCAGATGCTGCCGCCGCTGATGCACCGCCCGTTGCCACCGCAGCGTTCACCGCGTTCGACGTGTTCCGCATCTGGGCAGCCTGTTGCGTGGCGGACTCCACGGCAGCCTTGGCCAGGTCTGCCGGCGCTCCTGTGGTTTCGGGCGCATCGGTCAGCGCGGCCAGGGGGGCGGCTTCGTTGACGGTGCTCACTGGCACGCTGCGCAGCGACATCAGCTTGAGCCGGCCATTTGCCTGCAGGATCTGCTCCAGCAATGGCGCCATCTTTTCCGGAGCCACCAGTCCGCGCTGCACCGTGCGCAGCGAAACGCCCAGCGCGGTCTGCTGCGCCAGCAGCCCCTCCAGCCGCGCACGGGCAGCCGTATCGGGGTCGACCATGGCGCTGCCGATACGTTCCCGGATCTGGCTGTTCATCTCGGCGATCTGGCGCTGCTGGGCCGCAGTCTGTTCTGCGGCAAGGCGCTGGCGCGTCACGAGGGGCTCGGCCAGCACCATATAGACCACATAGACGATGCCGATGGCCAGCGCGGAAAAGATCATCACGCGCTCGCGCAATGCCAGCGCATCGATACGGGCGGCGAGTTTGAGCCATTGCTCCTTCATTTCTTCGCCTCGAACGGTTTCGATTGCAGTCGGAACTCGACAAATTGCGCCGCCGCAGGAACAGCTGGCCCCCCGGGAGCCGTCGGTGCGGTATCGCTGAGTGCCGGCTGCGCTTGCGCCTGCAGCGGCCGTTCAATGCGGAGGTCGGCGAAGGTCTTCCCGTTCATGACTTGCTCGCCTGTCAGGCGCAGGATATAGCCGGGTATCAGGGCGGCCTGCATGGCCCGGCCCTCCACTGCGATATCCACCCCGGCGCCGATGATGTTCACGCCCGTCAGCCACATGCCGCTCACATTCTGCCGCGCAAGCGCGCGGAAGTACTCGGAATAGCCGGCCGTATTGCCAAGCGATCCCTGATTGAGCACGGATTCCACACGGCGCAGCGCCGCGATATCGGCCTCGACCTGCGCAATTTCGGCCTGAAGGGCTGGATTGCTCTTCCGCGGCTTGTACTGCTCCAGTGTGCGGTTGAACTCCTGCTGCTTCTGCTCGAGGGCCGCCTTGCCGTCCGCCGCATCCTTTTCCACTTTCGCCAGCACGTAGCGTCCATACGCCAGCAGCACCAGCTGCAATGCGCACAGGATGGCCACCGCCTGCAGCATATTGACGAAGTTGAACGCCTTCTTCTGCTTGAGGAAAACCGGGTTGAACAGATTGATCTGCTGGCTCACAACGTCACCTCGTCCTGGCGCAACGCGGCTCCCAGCGCCAAGAAGAATCGCTGCTGCTGCTCGATATCCAGCAGTTCCGGCGCCGCCCCCAGATCCAGCACATCGGCAAGGTTGAACTTCTCGACCGGCATATACAGGTTTTGCGCCAGATACTCATGCAAGCCCGCCGCCGGGTTCGGCGCCAGCATCAGCTTGCCCACATTGATGTAGTGGTACTGCCGGTCGAAGTGATCCAGGGAGCGCTGCAGCTCCAGCGTAATTTTGTCGTGCCAGGACTGCAGGCGATTGGGATCAGGTTCCATCAGCTGTGCCAGCGTGACATCCATGCGGCGCGACAGATACAGTTCACCGCCGCAGGACACGGTCAGCAGGCCGCCATCGGCATCGAAGGACAGCATGGCCAGGCCTCGGCCGTCCCCCTGCGCCAGCGTGGACAGATTGCGCTGCGCCATCTCCGGTATGTCGATGACGGAGAGTCCGGCGCCAGCAAGGGCAAACAGGTTCTGCCGGGTCTCCACCACCGCGTTACGGGCTGCCACCACGAACATCTGATGCGCTTGCGATGGTGAGTTTTTGTCGACCGGAATATCCACCACATCGATGGTCGCATCGTCGACATGGAAGTCGAGCATGTCTTTCAGCCGCCAGCGCACGGCGGTCTTCATTTCTTCGGCGGGAACGTTGGGCGCTTCGACGGACAGGATCTGGTATTCGCCGCCAGCCAGCAAGGTGCCGATATGGTAGCCCGGCGCCTTCAGGTCCTTCGCCAGCGTGGCCAGCACCTCGCCCAGCTGATCGACGGCGGCCGGAAAAAAACCGGCAAGGTCCACTACCGGCTTGCTGTCCGTGACACGACGGACGGATGCCACGGCAAAGCCGTTCGCCTGGACTGCGACGGTGAGCGAACCCTGCTTTTTTTTCGCTTTGGAGAAAAAAACCATGCCGTAAACAAAACCTTTAGATCTGCACGCTAGATGCTTGATTATATTCGGAAATCGGAAATTTTTAGTAGCATTCTATCAACTAAAGACTAAAACGCGACAGTTTAAGGCGGAGGCGGTAAAGGCGCCAGATCGGCGATCACCTGGCGCTCGACATAATCCGGCGAGCTGGGGTTGCCCGCCAGCGGGCAGCCCGCCGGTCCGGGGAAATTGCAGGCGGTCACACGCAGGCGCACCATGCTGGGCGCGCCCACGGGGCTGGGCGTGCAGCTGACCGTTACCGTGAACGCACTCAGGCTGGTTCCGGCGGGAAGTTTGAACGTTCCCTGCTGGTTGGTGCACGCCACGGCGCCAGCACCCGTGTTATTCCGCCAGTTGAACAATGCCCATTCCATGCCGGAGCGCGCCGCCAGATAGGCGCGCGTCTGCTGCTCATCCAGGGTGACGCTGGCCCGCTGCGAGGTGGTAAACGACACCACGGCCACACTCACGGAAGCCAGGATGATCAGGATGGTCAGCGCCGCCAACAGGCCTACGCCGCGTGCGCGCCGGATTGCGGCGATGCTTGCAAATGAAGCGTTCATGGCGTGTTATCCATATGAACCTGACGGAACAGCGAAACCTGCTCCGGGTTCGGTCCGGGTTTTTCGAGAGTCACCTGCAGCGTGACCAGCGAGGAATTGCGGAAGGCTGTCACCACGGCGCTGAATGTGCAGGATCTGATGTGCTGCGCCACCAGCGACGAGCTACCCAATCCATCCGGATCGACCTGCGCCGGCTTGAAGCCGTAGTTCGTGAGCCGCGTGAGCTGACCTGCGGTACCTGCCGCCGCCGGCACGCAGCGGTAGGTAACAGGCTGCCTGGCGATAGCGAACCGCAGCGTAGGTGAGCTGATCGGAACAGGAGAGCGGGCAAAGACGTTGACATTCGGCAGCGCTGCGCCATCCGCATCATCATCGATGGTCACATCCGCGCCGTTGATCTGGCGGACAATGGCGCGATTGCCATTTTCGGTACCAGCAGCATTTCCTACCCGGTAGGCATCCGCGAAATTGAAACCGGCCCCGTAATTCGAGACGACGATGTAATCGTTGACTGCGATCGCCGTGGCTACCGGATCCACCGTCAGTGCCGTAAACATCGTGCTCGCGGGATCCTGAAAACTGAGCGGCGTGCCGCCGGCGGCACCGGCATCCAGATAGCGGCCGCCGCCAACGGTGGGAATAAATTCCAGCAATGCTACCCCGTTGATGGTTGTTACCCTGACGGAGTTTGGCAGGGCGCTGCGCAGGTCGCGCGCAATGAGCCGCAGTGCGGAATCGGCCGCATCTCCCAGTTCGGCCCGCCCGGCTACCGACACATAAATATCGAGGGGCCGCCGCACCAGGAGCACCACCGCGCCGGCAATGATGCCGACGATGACGATCACCATGATCAGCTCCACCAGCGTGAAGCCGCGGCAGCGATCAGAAATCGGTGGGCGCATAGCGAGTCCTGTAAGTATCCAGCTGAACGTAATCTCCCGGTGCGCCGCCGTACTCGACGCGCACCGTAATCAACAAGGCGTTCATGCCGGCGGCAGTGCCTGTCGAGGTGACCGCTCCAATGGATGGACCGAGCTCGGTTCCGGCGCCCGAAGCAATGTTGGCGTTGATGGTCACCGTCGCCTTGTAGCCGGCACGCGTCATGACCGCCCCGCTGGAATCGATGATCTGTCCGCTGGCGTTCGTGAAACTGAAGGGCGTACCGGCGCGGTAATAGTCGTTCACATTGTCATAGGGACGTACATCGCCGGCGTTGGCCCCGAGGGTTTCCTGTACCGTGCAGGCGTTGACGCTCTGCGCCGTGGCCGCATTGTCGTCCGTCGGCTCGCAGAACGTGAAGTGGGAGGAGCGCACTTCTTCCAGCAGCGACTCAGCAATCAGCAAGGCCTGCTTGCGCCGGATTGGATCGGCGCTGTCCGTGGTGGACCTGTTCATCAGCTGCATGGCGCCGACCGCCGCAATGCTAATGATGACCATCGACAGAATCAGCTCAATCAGTGTCAGGCCGGATTGGCGCGGGCGCTCAATAGACATAGCCTGTTCCCGCCACAACGGTCACTGTCTGCACGCCGCCATTGCCTGAGATCTGGACCGATGCATCGGCGGCCAGATTGGTAGCCCCGCTTGAATTGAAAAGAAACGCACCGAAGCTACTGTTGGCAGTCGCTGACGATGGCCGCCCTTCGCAAAGCCAGGCCGCATTGCCGCAAGCCGCCTGGGTGGCGCTGCTCTGCGAATTGTGCCCGCCGGGGGCCCACACAAGGTCGCCGGCGCCGCATGCCGCTGTGTAGCAGGCCGCGATTTTGTTCGCGTCCGAGATGATGTGGATATTGCGGCGCTGGGCAATCGCCGTCTTCTGAGCAAAGCGCAGAACGCTTCGCATCTGGTCGGCGTAAGCCCGCGCGTCGAGATCCGAGCGCCCCATAAAACGCCCGACGCCGATGGCGCTCACAATCCCCAGCACGACGATCACGACGACCATTTCGACCATCGTAAAACCGAAAGGCCGCAAATGCACCCTATATCCGTACATTGCGGCCTTCCGTGGAATGCTGGAAATCAGCAGCTAGATCAGCACTTGGTGACGTCAGTGCTGATGACTGGCTCTGTTGCGGTTACAGTAGCAGTGGCGTTCGATGCATAGGTGTACTTGGCGTAGCAATTGGCCTTTTTCGCCGTGTTGTCCTTGATGCCGATCGGTACAACAGTAATGCTTGCATCGGCTACCGTCGTGATCTCATAGTCAGTAGCGGACAAGCCCATCGCCGCCACCAGGTCAGCACCAGCCTTGCCGTAGCCGTTGGTATCAACGGCCACGCTGGTAGTCGCATCCAGGACAGCCGGGCTGACAGGGTTGATCAGCCACTTACCATGGACCAGACCGCTTGTCGTTTTCATGGAACCAGCAACCGCATTCACGGATGCGGCACGCGCGTCGCCACCGACGTCCATGAACTTCGGCAGCGCGGTGGCGGCCAGGATACCAAGAATAACGATCACCACGATCAGTTCGATCAGGGTAAAACCGGATTGCGCCGCTTTTTTGAATTGCTGTTTCATAGAAACTCTCCAATTATTTCAAATGTGTTACTTCGACACCCGTCAGACCGACTCCAGCATCAGACTCAGCGACGGATTCGTCGTTGCTTCCCGTACTGCCTTGTTGGACGAATGCAATAATTTTACCTTAAAATTCAAGGATTTCTGTCCTTTAATTGCAACGGAATTTCGATGATTTAACACGTAAATCAGCAGGCGCTCCCGTTTTAGAAAGTACCATTTTCCACCGGGCAATTCTTCAACATCTGCGGCGTCCACCTCGCCACCATAATTTGCGGGGTATTTTTCCAGCAAATTCAATGGGTTAGTTTCAGCAAGAGCTAGGATCCCAGCCGTATTTTCTGCCCCTTGCAATTGTGCAACGCGTACCGCAAGACTGGTCCGCATGCTGGCAACCAACTGCTGCACCACCACATCCTCGGCCTGCTCACGATAGCCTGCAAAGCGCGAAAAGAACACCGCGCTAAGGATTGACAGCACCGTCAATGTAACTGCAAGTTCAAACAGACTGAACCCCAGCTGCCGCTCCTTTGCGGAAATACGCAATCAATTACCTCTTCAGGGATGCTTTGCTCAGATCCCACACCGGGAGGAAGATACCGAGGGCAAGGACCAGGACCATTATCCCCAGAAAGGTGATCAGGATGGGTTCGATCTGGGCAGACAAGGTCTTCAATTCATAGTCCACCTCCCGCTCATACATCTGCGCAATCTCGTCCATCAGGTCGTCCAGCGAACCGCTCTCCTCGCCGACAGCGATCATCTGCAGCACAATCGGCGTAAAGACATTGGCGGCCGTCGCCGTCCGCAAAATGCTTTCGCCGCGCTCGACGCCGTCGCGCATCTGTTCCACCCGTGCCGACAGATAAGCATTGTCGACGGTTTGCGACACAACGGTCAGCGCCTGCACGATCGGCACGCCGCTGCGGCTCGACAGCGCAAAGCTGCGGGCAAAGCGCGCCATGGTCGCCTTGTGGATGATTTTCCCCGCCACAGGTATCCGCAGCTTGATACGGTCCCAGGCATATTCGCCGGCCGTGGTCTTGATCCAGGAGAAGAACGAAAACGCTGCTGCTGCTGCTGCGCCCGCGATCAGAGGCCAGAACTTGATGGTGAATTCCGAGGTACCAAGCAGAATGCGCGTCATCAGCGGCAGTTCCGCATTCAGCCCGGCGAAGACGCCTTTGAACGATGGGATCACAAATACATTGACCACCACCATTGCCGCCGTCATGGCAACGATCACAAAGGTCGGATAGCGCAGCGCCGTTTTCACCCGCTCGCGCATGTCGCGGTCGAACTCCAGGTGATCGAAGAGACGGATGAACACCTCTTCCAGCCGCCCCGTCATCTCTCCCACACGGATCATGGACAGGTAAAACTGCGAGAACACATCGGGATGGCGGCGCATGGCAGCGGACAGCTCGCGGCCGGAGTCCAGCGACTCGCGCAGATCCTTGATCACTTTGCCAAAGGACTTGCTGACGGCGGATTCCTGTAAGCCCGCCAGCCCTTTCATGATAGGCACGCCGGACTTCAGCAGGGTGAACATCTGGCGGCTGAATAGCTGCACGTCCATCGACGTCACTTTCTTCTCCGTCAACCGCTCCCACAGGCTATCTCCCCCACCGCTGGAGGCCTTTTTCTGGGTGACGGTAATCTCGACCGGCGTGATGCCAGTCGCAAACAGCTGCGACGCGACCGCGCCGCTGTCCGCCGCTTCCAGCACTCCCTGCATCAGTTCGCCGCGCGCGTTGCGGCCTTTATAGGCGTAGAACGGCATTATTCTTCCTGCTGGTTACTGATGCGCATGGCTTCGGAAATCGTGGTGCGGCCCTGGATGACCAGCTGAACGGCGTGACGGCGCAGCGTGTTGCCCTGCATCTGCGTGTGTGCCGCGCGCAGGAAGGTCGAAGGATTCGGGTCGTTCGCCGCATCCACCACGTCCTTCGTCAATTCCAGCAGCTCGTAGGCGCCGGTACGGCCGCGGTAGCCCATGCCGTTGCAGTGCGAACAGCCTTTGCCGTGGAAGTAGCGGCCCATGCCGACCTTGTCGTTCAGTTCCAGCCGCAGCCACTCGGTTTCGGCCGGCGTCGGCGTATAGGGCGTGGTGCAGCTTTCGCAGATCACGCGCACCAGGCGCTGCGCCAGCACGGCCTGCAGTGAGCTGGCCACCATGTAGCGCGGCACGCCCATGTCCATCAGGCGCAGGGGCGTGCTGGCGGCATCGTTGGTGTGCAGCGTGGACAGCACCAGGTGACCGGTCATTGCAGCACGCAGGCCGATCTGCGCGGTTTCCTGGTCACGCATCTCACCAACGAGCACAATGTCCGGGTCCTGGCGCAGTGCGGCGCGCAGCACGCGGGCGAAGTCCAGTTCGATCTTGTCGTTCACCTGCACCTGGTTGATGCCGGGCAGGCGGTATTCGACCGGGTCTTCCACGGTAATCAGCTTCTTCTCGACCGAATTCAGTTCGGCCAGCGCCGAATACAGCGTGGTGGTTTTACCGCTGCCGGTGGGTCCCGTCACCAGCACCAGGCCGTTCGGGCGCGCCACGATGTGGCGGAACTTGTCGAGGATATGGCGCGGCATGCCGATCGCGTCCAGCCGCAGGTTGACGTTGCCCTGGTTCAGAAGACGCATCACGATCGATTCGCCATACTGCGTCGGCATGGTCGAAATACGGACGTCGATGCGCGCGTTCTTCACGCGCACGGCGAAGCGGCCGTCCTGCGGCAGGCGTTTCTCGGAGATGTCGAGGTCGGACATCAGCTTGAGCCGCAGTGCCAGCGCCGGTGCAATCTTGATGTCGGACTGGGTCTGCAGGTGCAGCACGCCATCGATACGGAAGCGGATCTGCAGCCGGCCTTCCTGCGGTTCGATGTGAATGTCCGATGCCTTCACCTGCGCCGCGTCCTCGAACACGGACTGCAGCAGCTTGACCACCGGCGCTTCTTCCAGGCCGGGGTTGGCCGCCGCGAGTGCGCCGAAGTCCACCGACACATCGCCCATCTCCTGTTCCAGCTCCTTGGCCAGGTCGGAAATGTCGTCGGTGCGGCGGTAGATGCGGTCGATGGCGCCCAGCACCTCGGTTTCGTTGACCACGGCCAGTTCGATGTTCTGGCGCACCAGGCGGGAGATTTCGTCGTAGGCGAACAGGTCGGTGGGATCGGACATGCCGATCAGCAGCGAACCCTTGCGGTCTTCCAGCACCAGCGCGCGGAAGCGGCGCGCCTGGGTTTCCGGCAGCAGGCGCACCAGCTCAGGATTGATGTTGTAGAACTTGAGATTGATGTAGGGGATGTTCAGCTGCCGCGCCAGCGCGCCGGCAATCTGCTCCTCCGTCACATAGCCGTTCTCGATGAAGACCCGGCCCAGCTTGCGTCCACTGCGTTTCTGTTCGGCGAGGGCCAGCCCAAGTTGCTCTTCGGAAAGCAATTTTTGTTGAACCAGGATCTCTCCCAGCCGGACTTTCTCAGGCCTTGCCATGTATACAGCTCCAATGCGCGTTGACGTGTGGCATTCTAAGCCGAATGAGGCGCTGCTAGCTAGCACCGGGTCGCCCGGAAACCACACAGTGGCGCGTTATCAACCACGGTGCAATGCATGCGACGATTTTCCGCGATTCATGCTCAAATGCGCCCACCATGTACACCACCCATTTCGGACTGCACCAGGCGCCCTTCAGCATCACGCCGAATCCGGCCTTCTTCTATAGCGGGAACTCGCGCGGGGAAATGCTGGACGCCCTGCTTTACGCGGTCGAACACGGCGAGGGGATAGTCAAGGTGACAGGCGAGGTAGGCAGCGGCAAGACCATGCTGTGCCGCATGCTGGAGAGCGAGCTGCCGGAGCATATCGACGCCATCTACCTCGTCAATCCCAGCCTGGGGCCGCAGGAGGTGCTGTATGCCATCGCCGCCGAACTAGGGCTCGATCCCGGCGGCCGCCGCAACGATGAAGTGCTGCGCCAGCTGAACGGCGAGCTGATCAAGCGGCACGGCGAGGGGCGCCAGGTCGTGCTGCTGGTGGAGGAAGCGCAGGCCATGCCGCTCGATACCCTGGAGGAAGTACGCCTCCTCACCAACCTGGAAACGGCGCAGCACAAGCTGCTGCAGATCGTACTCTTCGGCCAGCCTGAGCTGGACGACCACCTGCGCCTGCCCCGCATGCGCCAGCTCAGCGAGCGCATTACCCACAGCTTCTTCGTGCCGCCCCTGCCGCCGGACCAGGTGGCGGATTACCTCGACTTCCGCCTGCGCGCGGCGGGCTACCGCGGCGCGCCGCTGTTCAGCCGCGAAGCCATCAAACTCATCAACAAGGTCTCGCAGGGCATTGTGCGGCGCGTGAATATCCTGGCAGACAAGGCCCTGATGTCGGCCTATGCCGACGATTCCAATCTGGTGCGCGAAATCCATGTGCGCCATGCGGTGCGGGACTGCAATTTCCGCCGCTCGCAACGTATTTCCGAAGGGAAACGTTCGATCTGGGTGGGCGCCGCCGCCAGCCTGGCGGCCATCGCGGCGGCGGGCACAGCCCTGCTTAGCTGGCTCGCGCCCGCCAGCCCCTAGGCAACCGTGCGGGGTGGTTTCAGGCAATTGCAGTATGCTCGTTTTAACAAGTATTTTTGCCCTGTATAAGAACAACACTCTCAGTGCTCATAATGAAACGACTCGCGGCTCCCCTGCTTTGCGCGCTGCTGACGGCGTGCGCCACACCGAAGCTGCCTGTCTCGTCCGGGCATGTGGCGGAAACGCCGCGTCCGGCCGGGACCATCCCGGAACCGGTCCAGCAAAGCAGCGCCCTGCCGCCGCCGCGCCCCGCCCCAAGGCTTGAAACCTACAGCGTGACCGTGCACAAGGTGCCGGTGCAGTCCGTGCTGTTCGCCCTGGCGCGCGATGCGGGCATGAACGTGGATATCCATCCGTCCATCGAAGGCGTCGTCACCCTGAATGCGCTGGACCAGACCTTGCAGCAGCTGCTGGACCGCATCGCGCGCCAGGTGGACATGCGCTACGAGATCAACGGCGGCACGCTCACCGTGCTGCCGGACCAGCCTCACTGGCGCAACTACAAGATCGACTACGTGAACATGGCGCGCACCACCAGCAGCAGCGTCAATATCGCCACGCAGATCTCCACCACGGGCGGCTCCTCGGCCGGCGCCAGCACCACGGGCAGCAACACCGGCCAGGGCACGCTGCCGAACGCGGGCAGCACGCTGAGCAGCGGCGCGAATAACAACTCCACCACCGCGGTCTCCAACCGTTCGGACAACAACTTCTGGTACAGCCTGGAGAAGAACATCCGGGACATGCTGCGCCCCACCAACCTGAACGACGCGCTGAGTGATCCGCTGGCCCAGTTGCGCGAGCAGGCCAATGCGCTGATGCAGCAACAGCAGGCGCCGCAGCAGCAGGGGCAAACGGGGCAGCCGCAGATGCCGGGCTACGGCGGGCTGCAGCAGGCGCCGGGCTACGGGCAGGCCGGCGACATGTCCACGCCGGGCGCGCAAGCCTCCGCGCTGCAGAACCAGAACGCGGGCCAGTCGCGCGCAGCGGCGCAGCGCAATTCGCCTTCCGTCATCGTCAATGCGGAGAGCGGCCTGCTGGCCGTGCGCGCCACCAGCCGCCAGCACGAGAAGGTGCAGGAGTTTCTCGACATCGTGCAGTCCAGCGCGCGGCGCCAGGTCATGATCGAGGCCACGATTCTCGAAGTGAAGCTCAGCGACCAGTACCAGCAGGGCATCAACTGGTCGCGCATCAACGGCAATTCCACGGTTTCGCAAGGCCAGGTGGGCACTACCCTGCCCTCCGGCGTCACCATCGGCTCGTCGCCGGGCGTCTTCACCTTCAACTACCTGAATCCCACCACGCGCTTCGGCAATATCTCGGCGGCCGTGCAGCTGCTGGAGTCCTTCGGCAAGGTGCAGGTGCTGTCCAGTCCCAAGATCAGCGTGCTCAATAACCAGACCGCCATGCTCAAGGTGGTGGACAACAATATCTTCTTCACGCTCAAGGTAACGCCGGCCGTGCTCACGTCCGCGGGCGGCATCGCCACGCCGGCCACCTACGAGTCGCGCGTGGAGACGGTGCCGGTGGGCTTCGTCATGAGCGTCACGCCGCAGATCTCGGAAGACGATGAAGTGACCATCAACGTGCGGCCCACCATCACGCGCATCGTGAGCTTCGTGCAGGATCCGAATCCCGAGCTGGCGAAGCAGCAGGTCATCAGCCGGGTGCCGGTGATTCAGGCGCGCGAGGTGGAATCGGTGATGCGGGTGTACAGCGGACAGACCGCAGTGATGGGTGGCCTGATGCAGGATTCGGTCGATAACAGCAAGGATGGCGTGCCGCTGATCAGCACTATCCCCGTGGTCGGCAACCTGTTCGCTTACCGTAACGAGACCGTGAGCAAGACGGAGCTGGTGATCTTCCTGCGCGCCGTGGTGGTGAAGGACGCGAGCATGGCGGGCGACTACCGGGACTATCGCCACCTGCTGCCCGATACCAGCCAGCCGCTGAATACCACGCCCTACGGCACCACATCCAACAAGCCGGGTGCACTATGAGTTTGCTGATGCAGGCGCTGAAAAAGGCCGAGCGCGCAAAACGCAGCGGCCTGCAGGAACCGGAGCCGGACGGCACGGAGCTTGAACCGCGCCCTCCCGCGCGCGAGCCCTATGTGGCGGACGATTCGCCGGCCACCAGGATCAAACATGAACTGAGCCTGGAGCCGATCGAGCCGGCCGTCGAGCGTCCGCACGATCCGGTGCCGCCGCAGGCGCGGCACGAGGTGCCGCATCCGGAAGCGCGCATCGAGCCCGATATGCGGCCTGCCGAAGATGCGCGCATGGCGACGCCCGCGGACCTGGACGCGATTGCCGCTGCCAGCGCCGATACCGGGCGCGCGAACGGGCATGCAGGTGATGCGGCAGCGGTGGGCGGCTCCGGCGAGGGACACGCGAGCGGACGTGCGGATGCCGCAACGGAGGCGGATGGCGGGCGCTACGCGGGGCGCGCAGGCGCGGGGACGCGCGCAAGCCGTGTGGCGGCCGGGGAATCGGCGGCGGCGCGGCGCGCGGCGGCCAGTGCCAGCAGCGAATTCGCCGCCCAGGGCGCCTCCCTGGCAACCAAGGGACCGGCGCGCGCCCGCACGGCTGCCGACATTCCGTCCGAGCATCGCGGCCTCGATGCCGCACGCCTTCGCATTGCGGGCCTGAGCGGCCTGCTGGTGCTTATTCTCGGCATCTTCGGCTACATTTACTGGAAGGCGGCCATGGCGCCGGGACCTGGCGCGGGCCTGCCGATGGTGCCGATGCCGCCGCCAAGCGCCACGGGCGCCTCCGGCATCATCGTCGTGCCCGGCGCTACACCGGCAGGCGCGGGCCAGTACGCCGGCGGTCCGGGCATCGCGACCGATCCGGCCCCGGCACAGGGCAGCGCCACGCCCGCGATGATTCCCGGCACCAGCATCGCCACCACTCCGGCTTCCGCATCGTCCGCAGCACCGGCCGCCATGGCGCCGGCGGTACCGGCCACCACTGCTCCCGCGCCCCCGGTGACGGATGCCGCCAGCGGCGCACCTGCAACAGCCGCCGTGCAGCCGGTGCGCGAACGTGCACCGGCCGCGCGTCCCGCAGCCCCGCGCAATACGGTGCCCGCCGGTCCCTCCGCCGCGCAGCTGGCTTCCATTGAAGACCCGGCCATGCGCCGCGAGGCCATGCGCGATGCCGCCGAACGCCAGGCCCGCGCCATCCAGGAAGTGCAGGCATCGCAGCCCGCCGCAGCACCCGGCGCCATGCCCGCCGCGGCAGGCGTCGATCCGGGCACCCTGGCGGCCACCGCACCGGCAAGCGCCGGAGGTGCCGCACCGGCCGCCCTGGCCGGAGGCGAAGTCCGCATCAGCCGCAGCACCAATGCGGCCATCGTCAACCCTTCCATCCAGAGCGGCTACGCGGCCTTCCAGTCCGGCGACCTGCCCACCGCCCGCCAGCAATACCAGCTGGCGCTTGGCCAGGATCCCACCAGCCGCGACGCCCTGCTCGGCCTCGCCGCCGTCGCCCTGCGCGAGCACCAGGGCCAGCAGGCCGCCGCCACCTATACCCGCCTGCTGGAACTGGATGCAGCCGACCCCGATGCATTGGCCGGCCTGGTCAGTCTGGGCGCGGGCGATATGCAGCACAGCGAAAGCCGCCTGAAGGAACTCCTGCGCCGCAAGCCGGAAGCGGGCCCCGTGCATTTCGCACTCGGCAACCTGTATGCGAAACAGGCACGCTGGAACGAGGCGCAGCAAAGCTTCTTCCGCGCCTACACCTCCACTCCATCCAATCCCGACTATGCCTTCAACCTCGCCGTCGGACTGGACCGGCTGAACCAGCCGCGCCTCGCCGCCAGCTATTACCAGCGCGCCCTGCTGCTCGTGCAGACCGTGCCCGCCAGTTTCGACCGTACGGCTGCGGAGCGCAGACTGCAGGAGCTGGGCGGTCCTGCTGCCGCTCCATAAAGCCTGCTACATGGCCGAACAGTCGAAACTTCCACTCGGTTCCCTGCTGATCGAAAAAGGCGTCATCAGCGAGGACCAGCTGCGCATTGCGCTGATCGAGCAGCGCCGCTCCGGCCAGCCGCTGGGCAAGCTGCTGATCTCCCTCGGCTTCGTGACCGAAGCCACCGTGCGCGAGGCCCTCAGCGAAAACCTGCGCACCCAGTCGGCGGACCTGAACAGCCTGGTGGTCGATGCCGTGGCGCTCAAGCTCATCCCGAAGGAGGTGGCGAAGCGCTACAGCGTCTTCCCCATCGTCTACGAGCGCGACACGGACAACCTGATCCTGGCCATGTCCGACACCAGCAATATCGTGGCGCTGGACCAGATCAGCGCCATGCTGGTCAAGGGCATCACCATCACGCCGCTGCTGGTGAACGAGTCCGATATTTCACGCGCCATCGACCAGTACTACGGTTTCGAGCTCTCCATCGACGGCATCCTGCACGAAATCGAGACCGGCGAGGTCAATTACCAGAGCATGAATGCGGCTTCGGACGAATACAGCCAGCCCATGGTGCGCCTGATCGACGCGCTGCTGGCGGACGCCGTGCAGAACGGCGCCTCCGACATCCACTTCGAGCCGGAACACAGCTTCCTGCGCATCCGCTACCGCATCGACGGCATCCTGCGCCAGATCCGCAGCCTGCACAAATCCTACTGGCCCGCGATGGCGGTGCGCCTGAAGGTCATCAGCAATATGAACATCGCCGAGACCCGCGCGCCGCAGGACGGCCGCATCTCCATCAAGTTCAGCGGCCGCCAGATCGACTTCCGCGCCAGCGCCCAGCCCACCACCCATGGCGAAAACTTCGTGCTGCGCGTGCTGGATCGCCAGAAAGGCATCGTGCCGCTCGACGGCCTGGGCCTGGCCGAACACGAGCTGGATGTGCTGAAGCTGATGATCGCCCGTCCCGACGGCCTGATTCTCGTCACCGGGCCCACCGGCAGCGGCAAAACCACCACCCTGTATTCGATCCTGAACCACATCAACACCGAAAGCGTGAACATCATGACGCTGGAGGATCCGGTCGAATACCCGATGAACATGATCCGCCAGACCTCGGTGAACGAATCGGCCAAACTGGGCTTCGCCGACGGCATCCGCTCGATGATGCGGCAGGATCCGGACGTGATCCTGGTCGGCGAAATCCGCGACAAGGAAACGGCGGACATGGCGCTGGCCGCCGCCATGACGGGCCACCAGGTCTACTCCACCCTGCACACCAATTCCGCAGTGGGCTCGATTTCGCGCCTGCTCGATATCGGCGTGGTGGCCGACGTGATGGCCGGGAACATCATCGGCATCATCGCGCAGCGCCTGGTGCGCCGGCTGTGCATGCACTGCCGCGAGCCCTTCATCGCGGACGCGCTGGAACGGCGCCTGCTCGGCCTCGCGCCGGAAGGCGAAAGCCGCACCATCTACCGCGCCGTGGGCTGCGAACGCTGCGCCCACCAGGGCTACAAGGGGCGCCTCGCCATTATCGAGCTGCTGAAGATGAACGCGGAGCTGGACGAACTGGTCGCCCGCCGCGCCTCCCAGCGCGAACTGCGCGCGGCGGCACGTTCGGCCGGCTACCGCACGCTGGTTGACGACGGCATGCGCCGCGTGCTGGAAGGCGCCACCACGCTGGAAGAGATCTCGCGCGTGGTGGACCTCACGGACAGGCTGGCCTGACCATGCCTCAGTTCATCTACCGCGCCATGGATGCCGCCGGCCAGATCGTGCCGGGGAATATGGACGCCCTCAACGTGCCGGACCTGGAACTGCGCCTCTCGCGCATGGACCTCGACCTGATCGACTACCGCCAGACGCGCCAGCGCGTCGCGGTGGCGGGCCGCCGCCCCATCACGCGCAAGGACCTGATCAACTTCTGCTTCCAGATGGAGCAGATGACCAGCGCGGGAGTCCCCATCCTGGACGGCCTGTGCGACCTGCGCGACAGCCTGGACCACCTGCGCTTCCGGGAAATCATTACGGACCTGATCGAGAACATCGAGGGCGGCCTGCAGCTGTCGGCGGCCATGGAGGTTTATCCCGAGGTCTTCGACCTTACCTTCACAAGCCTGATCCGCGCCGGCGAAGAAAGCGGCAAGGTCCATGAAGTGTTCCGCAACCTGGCCGACAGCCTCAAATGGCAGGACGAGCTGGCAGCGCAGGCGCGCAAGATCGTCACTTATCCGGCCATTGTGGCGCTGGTGGTGATCGCTGTTACCTTCTTCCTCATGATCTACCTGGTTCCGCAGCTGACGACCTTTATCGGCAATATGGGCCGTGAACTGCCTTTCCATACGCGCTTGCTGATCGGCGTGTCGCGCATCTTTATCGACTACTGGCACCTGCTGCTGGCGGCGCCCGTGCTGGCCTGGTGGGCCACGCGCTGGTGGATACGGCGCAGCGAAGCGGCTGCCTATGCCTTCGATGGCCTCAAGCTGCGGCTGCGGCCCGTGGGGCCGGTCCTGCGCGGCATTATCCTGGCGCGCTTCGCTACCTTCTTTGCGCTGATGTACGCCTCAGGCATCACCATCCTGGACTGCATCCGCCTGTCGCAGGGCATTGTCGGCAACCGCGTGGTTGCGGCCGCGCTGCAGCGCGCGGCGCAGCTCATCTCGGACGGGCAAAGCGTTACTGCGGCATTCCAGCACACGGGCATCTTCCCGCCGCTGGTGATCCGCATGCTGAAAGTGGGCGAGACCACGGGAGCGCTGGACCAGGCGCTGCGCAACGTCGCCTATTTCTACAACCGCGAAGTGCGCGAACAGATCGAGCGGGTACAGGCCATGATCGAACCTGCCATGACAGTCGTCCTGGGGCTGCTGCTGGGCTGGATCATGCTGTCCGTGCTCGGCCCGATCTACGACACCATCAGCGCCATCAGGATCTGACCATGCTGCCCAAACAGATCCTCTACCTCACCAGCGAGCGCCTGCAGGCCTTCTACTGGCAGCACAACGACATCACGCCGATGGCGGATTTCCCGGCCACGCAGGATGGTGTCGCCGCTTTCATGGACTATATGGCCGAACATGGCACGCGGCCGATCTACCTGATCGCGGACATTGTGGAAGAAGATTTCGCGCGCCTGCTGCTGCCCCATGTGCCGGGCCGGCCGGGCCGCCGCATGCTGGCCCGGCGCATCGAACAGCAGTACCGCGACACGCCGTTCCGGGTGGCGATGATCCAGGGCCGCAGCACCGAAGGCCGCGGCGACGATATCGTGCTGTTCAGCGGCCTCACCAATCCGTCGCTGCTCACGCCATGGATCGATGCCATGGAAGCGGTGCACGCGCCGCTGGCCGGCGTCTATTCGGCCACCCTGCTCAGCACCCCGCTGCCGGACCGCCTCGCCCTGCACCACGAACACCTGCTGCTGGTGACGGTGCAGACGGCAGGCATCCGCCAGAGCTACTTCCTCGACGGCGCACTCAAGTTCTCGCGCCTGGTGCAGGGCGGCAGCTGGCACGGCATCGCGGCCGAGACGGCGCGCACGCAGCAGTTCCTGTCCAGCGTGCGCCTGCTGGAACGCGACGACGTGCTGAACGTGGCCATCGTCACGCCGCCTTCCGCGCTCGACACACTGCTCGCGCAATGCGGCGACCAGCGCGAAACCGTCTACCACTTCGTTCCGGCCGAAACAGCGGCCATGGCAGCGCATATGAGCCACTTGCCGGAACTGGCGGATACGCTGTTCATCCAGCTGCTTGGCCGCAATGCGCCCGGCAGCCATTACAAGCTGGGCGAAAAATTCCGCTACTACCAGCTGTGGCGCGCCCGGATCTCGCTGTTTGCCTCCAGCGCCGTCATCGGCGTGGCGGGCGCCATCTGGAGCATTGCCAACCTTGCCGGCTACCTGGGCGCGGAACACGCCACCAGCAAGCTCAAAGCCGAAACCGCGCACTACACGGCGAACTACCAGCGCAGCATGTCCAGCATGCCGCCCGCCATCGAGAAGACGGCGAATATGCGGGCCGCCGTACTGATCGAACGCCTGGTGGCGCAGCACGGGCCATGGCCGCTGCATATGGCCAATGTGCTGAGCGAAGCCCTGGAGCAGTCGCCACAGATCCGCCTGCGCGAACTGGAATGGCGCGCGCTGGTGCCCGGTGCGCAGCAGGCGGTGCTCGGCACCGGCCCCGCCACCGCGGCCACCCAGGCTGCCGCGGCCCAGTCCACGCTCACGCTGGGCATTCCACGGGCACCGGCGCAAACGCTGAAAATCGAGGCCGAAGTGCTGGCCGCGCAGGACGACTACCGCGCCGTGCTCGACCACCTGAACGCATTCGCCCAGCAGCTGGCCCGCGTGCCGCGCATGGCGGTGGAAATTGAAACCTTGCCGGTGGATGTACGCTCCAATGTGCGCCTCAGCGGCCGTGCAGGCGCCGGCACGGCGGGCGGCGAAGACCGCGCCCGCTTTACCCTCAACCTGACCTATACGCCATGAGTCCCGCCCGCAAAAAAGCGGCGCCGCGCCGCATTCCCCTGCCCTACTGGATACGCGAATTCGCGCTGATCCGCACGGCGGCCGTTACCTTCGCGGGCACGGCCGGCATCGCCTTTGCCTGCGTGTTCGCCACCTACTGGCACCTGCAGGATGCGCGCGACCGGGAAAGCTACCAGCAGCACCTGCGCAACACGGCGCAGCAGAACTATGTGCATGCCGAGGCCGAGAAACAGGAAATCCGCATCTACCAGCCGCAGTTCCTCACCCTGCAGCGCCTGGGCTTTGTGGGCAGCGAGAACCGGCTGGCATGGGTGGAGGCGATCCGCCAGATCCAGGAGCAGCGCCGCCTGCTGCCGCTCACCTATGAAATCGACCCGCAGCAGCCCTACCGGGTGGAAGGCCGCCTGGCCAGCGGCGACTACCAGCTGCGCGGCAGCCGCATGTCCCTGCACATGGACCTGCTGCACGAGCTGGACCTGCTGTACTTCCTCACCGACCTGCGGCAGCGCGGCGTGTTCGCCGTGCAGGGCTGCGCGCTGCGCCGCACGGCCGCCGCGGGCAATGCGCCGCTGGCGCCCACGCTGACGGCGGACTGCGTGCTGAACTGGCTCACGCTCACGCCGCAGCCGCCACAGCGGGGAGCGGCGCGATGAAGGCCCTCTTTTCCGCCGTCCTCGCCGCAGCAGCCCTGGCTGCGGCCCTGCCGGTCCGCGCGCAGACCACCTTCATCACGATGGGACGGCTGTTCACCACGCCGGTGGAGAGAACGCAGCTCGACCAGCAGCGCAACAGCAGCGGCAGCGCGGTGCTGCCGGAAGGCGCTGCAACGCAAATGGCAGCGGCAGCAGCGCCGCCTGCCATGCCGGCCGCTCCTGCCGAAGCGGCGCCGCCTGCGCCCGAAGTGCTGCAGCTGAACGGCGTGCTCCGGCGCAGCAATGGCAAAACCATTGTCTGGATCAACAACGAGCCGCAGGACAGCTCGCCCTCGGTGCGCGGCCAGTCCATACCGCTGGACCTCGCGGGCCGCAAAGTGATTCTGAAACCGGGACAAAGCTATGACCCCGCCACGGGCGCGATCCAGGAATCCGGCCGCTAGCCGGCGTGAGCGCGGCGCGGCGCTGCTGGTGCTGCTCGCAGTCGCCAGCCTGGCCTTCGCCTCGGTGCTGATCGGGGTGTTCAGCCGCAGCGGCATCGACAGCCTGCGCGAGCAGCGCACCCTGGCTCGCCTGGCGCAAGCCTCGGAGGCGCTGGTCGGCTTTGCGGCCACGCACGGCAGGCTGCCGCGCCCCGCCGTGTCCGCGCTGGATGGCCGCGAAAGCGGACAGCCCTGCAGCGACGAGGCCTCCTGCACCGGTTTCCTGCCCTGGGTTGCACTGGGCGTGGACGGCAGCGACAGCTGGGGCAAGCTGCTGCGCTACAGCGTCACGCCGCGCTATACCGTGGCGCCGGTCCAGCGCATCTCCACCGTGGCCACCAAGCGGGTCCTGACGCGCAACACCGCCGGCGAAGTGCAGTACCTGGTGGGCCAGGGCGAATGCACGCTGGCGGCCCAGTGCGCGCCGGCCGTGGTGTTCTCGCAAGGGCGCGACGATGTGGGTACCGCCGTCACCGGCCTGCGCCAGGCCCGCACGGCGCCGGGCAATGAAGACGAACTGCTGAACGACGAAGGCGATATCGAATTCTTCCGCCGCGCCCGCAGCGACGCGCCGGCCGTGGCGGGCGGCCGTTTCGATGATCTGCTGGTGGCGATTCCGCTGCAAACACTGTATGAAAGGATGGCGGCAGCGCGCATGCTGCCCTGATGCGATGAACAAGAGCATGCAAGGCTTTACGCTGGTGGAGATTTCGATCGTGCTGGTCATCGTCGGACTGCTGGTCGGCGGCCTGCTTACGCCCCTCGGCGTGCAGCTGGAGCAGCGCCGCGCGGCCGACACCCGCAAGGCAATGGAGGAGGCGCGCGATGCGCTGGCCGGTTTCGCCGTGCGCAACGGCTACCTGCCCTGCCCCGCCATCTCCGCCAGCAACGGCCTGGAGGACCGCAGCGGCGACCGCTGCACCGGCGGGCGCCGCATCGGCTTCCTGCCTTGGGCCACGCTCGGCGTGCCGAAGCTGGACAGCTGGGGCCACCTCTACCTGTACAGCGTCACGCCCGCCTTCAGCGACAGCGCAGTGATCTTCCGCCTCAATACGCCGCGCGACATCACGGTGGCGAGCCGCGACGCGCCGGGCGCGCTGGTGCAGGCCAGCGAGAGCAACGACATTCCCGCCGTGATCCTGTCGCATGGCCGCAATGGCTACGGCGCCTACAGCGAACAGGGCACGCGCATCAGCGATATCGGCCGGCGCAATGTTGACGAGAAGGCGAACCTGAATCCCGCCGGCACGCTTTTCGTCAGCCGTGATCCCGCCGATAGCGAAGCCGCTCCGGGCGGGCCTTACGACGATATCGTGGTCTGGCTGTCGCCGAATATCCTGTTCAACCGCATGGTGGCAGCGCAGCGCCTGCCCTGAGGCCGCTGCGCTAAGATTGTTTTAAAGCGATAAAGGAGCATCCATGTCCCGACAGTCGGGTTTTACCCTCGTTGAAATTGCCATTGTGCTGGTCATCATCGGCCTGCTGCTGGGCGGCGTGCTGAAAGGCCAGAGCCTGATCGACAACGCCAAGATCAAGAATGTGATCCAGCAGGCCACGTCGCTGCAGGCCGCGGTCAATGCCTACCAGGACCGTTTCCGCGCCCTGCCCGGCGACGATCCCCTCGCCACCACCCATGTGCCGGGCGCGACCGGCAACGGCAATGGCGACGGCCAGATTGCCGAATATCAACTCGCGCCCCAGCACCTGGCGCTGGCGGGCCTGATCACTGGTTCCTTCAACGGCACCACCGACTTCATGACCAGCGCCCATGGCGGCGCGGTCTACATCTTCAACGACGCGGTGGGCGGCCGCAGCGGCAACGGCATCCGCTTCGACAACCTGCCGGACACCTATGCCGCCGAACTGGATGCGAAGCTGGACGACGGCAAGCCGGACAGCGGTGCGGTGCGGGCCACCGGTCCCTATACGAATAACGGCACCATCATCACCCGTACGGCCATCTTCTTCTGAGGCTTGGGCGAAAGCCTGCCCTGCGTTATCATGAGCCGGCATCCACCACCGGAGGGAGAAGTGCTGCGGGACGAACCCTGGGATCCCCTGCCATCGATACGCTCGCAAATCACCTTGCTGGTGCTTGCCTGCGCCTTGCCTGCCCTGATTGGCCTGGGCCTGCTGATCCTGCATTTCTACCGCCTGGAGCACCAGCAGGCCACCCTGGATGGCAGCCGCATGTCGCGCGCGCTGGCGGCGGCGGTGGACCGCGACTTGCGCATTGGCGAAAGCGTGGGCCTGGCCCTGGCCGGCTCGCCCAGCCTGCAGACCGGCGATTTCGCCGCGTTCCGCGCCCAGGCAGCCGCCCAGCTGCGCCCCGGCTTCCCGGCCGAGCAGATCGTGCTGCATGCGCCGGACGGCCAGCAGCTCGTCAATCCATCGATACCCGAAGGCCAGCCGCTGCCCCACCCGGCCAACGCCGAGCGCCTGCGCAAAGTGCTGGAAGGCGGCAAGCCGCGCCTGTCCGACATGTTTATCGGATCGCTCACGAAGCGCCCCCTGTTCGCCTATGACATCCCGGTGGCGGTCAAGGGCCGGCCCGAATATGTGCTGAGTATCGTCTTCGTGCCGCAAGCGCTGGGCAACATTATCGCGGAGCAGAAGCTGTCGTCCGAGGCAACGGTCATGCTGCTGGACGCGCGGGGCACTATCGTGGCCCGTTCGCACGGCGACGGCGCCGGCAATATGGCCGATCCCGCCCTGCTGCAGCACATCAGCGCCGAAAACGAGGGCACGGTGAGCGCGGCGGTGGCCGGCGGCACCCCGGTCTACGCCAGCTTCAGCCGCGCGCCGGGCAGCGGCTGGACCGTGGTCGTCACCATTCCCGAGTCGGACCTGGTCAGCGACCTGAAGAAGTTCACCTCCCTGATCTCGGCCGGCATCCTGATCCTGCTCGGCGCGGGCTTCCTGCTGGCCTGGTCGGTGGGCGGCAGTATCGGGCGCTCGGTGCAGGCCCTGATCGGGCCGGCGCGCGCGCTGGCCGCGGGCACGCCAATTGTTCTGGAGGACATGAGTGTGCGCGAAGCGCATGAGGTGGCCCAGGCCCTGCGCCAGGTGGAGGTGGACATCATGCGCCACCGCAACGAACTGGAATCGCTGGTAGCCGAACGCACCGCCCAGCTGGCCGACTCCAAGGCCCTGCTGGAGAACGTGTATGCCACCGCGCCGGTCGGCCTGAGCTTCGTCGATCCCGAACTGCGGGTGGTGATGATCAATGAATACCTGGCCGCCGTGAACGCGGCGCCGGTCAGCGCCCATATCGGCCGCAGCTTCGGTGAGCTGATCCCCGACGACAAGGTGCGGCATGATGTGCGCCTGGCCTACGAACAGGTGCTGCGCACCGGCCAGCCCATCGTGGACGTGCCGCTGAGCGGCGCCTCGCCCGCCTGGCCAGGCCGCGTGAATCACTACCTCACCGGCTACTACCCCGTATTTGCCGCCGATGGCCGGCTGGTCGGCATTACCGGCCTGCTGCTGGACGTGACGGCGCAGAAGCAGACCGAGGCTGCGCTGCGCCAGTCGCGCCAGATGTTCCGCTCGGTGGTGGAGCACATGCCCGCGCTGATCTTCGTGAAGCGCGCGGCCGACCTGCGCTATGAAATGCTGAACCGAGAATTCGAACGCCTGATGGGGCGTCCGCGCGGCGACATGCTGGGCAAGAACGACTTCGAGCTGTTCCCGCCCGCTGAAGCGGAGCGTTTCTCGGCCGGCGACCGGGCCGCCCTCGACTCCGGCGAGCTGCAGGAGCTGGCGGACGAAGAGCTCACCAGCGCCGACGGCGCCACGCATATCCTCAGCACGCGCAAGGTCGCGCTGCGCGACGAGAGCGGTAAGCTCAGCCATGTGCTGGGCATGGCGATCGACATCACGGAGCGCCGCCGTGCCGACGACGCGCTGCGCAACGCCTCGCTGCAGCTGGCCCGCAGCAATGCGTTCCTGCGCACGGTAACGGACAACCTGCCCGGCATGGTGGCCTACTGGGACAGGGAGCTGGTCTGCCACTTCGCGAATAAGTTCTTCCTCGCCTGGCTTGGCAGCACGCCGGAAAAAGCCATCGGCGCCCCGGCCCATGCGCTGATGGATGCGGAGCTGATGGAACAATTGCGGCCAAGGGTGGAGGCGGTGCTGAAAGGGGCCCCGCAGAACTTCGCACGCGAGGTGCTGGGACCGGACGGCGATACGCTGTACCTGTGGGTAAACTACCTGCCGGACCTGGACGAGCGTGGCCGGGTGCGCGGCTTCTTCATGCTGGCGTCGGACGTCACGGAGATCAAGCGCAGCGAATTGCGGGCCGCCGCCGCCAGCCGCGCCAAGAGCGAGTTCGTGGCCAATATGAGCCATGAGATCCGCACGCCGATGAACGCCATCATCGGCCTTGCGCGCCT
Organism: Pseudoduganella rhizocola; assembly: GCF_045984285.3. Lineage (NCBI taxonomy): Bacteria > Pseudomonadati > Pseudomonadota > Betaproteobacteria > Burkholderiales > Oxalobacteraceae > Pseudoduganella > Pseudoduganella rhizocola. The sequence continues at coordinate 76,782 of NZ_JBJQIK030000003.1, read as the reverse complement.
GCTGGAGGAAGCGCCGCTGGAGCGGCGCGAACGCAGCTATGTGTCGCGCATCCAGCTCGCCACCCAGGCCCTGCTGGGCGTGGTGAATGACGTGCTGGTGTTCTCGCGCATCGAAGCGGGCCAGCTGCAGCTCGAGATCAACACCTTCCGCCTCGACCACATCCTGGCCAGCACCGCCGTGCTGACGGCGGGCGCCGCCTGGGACAAGGGTATCGAACCGGTGTTCGATATCGACCCGCTGCTGCCGCCCGAGCTGGAAGGCGACGCCATGCGCCTGCAGCAGATCCTGGTCAACCTGCTGAGCAACGCCATCAAATTCACGGCCAGCGGCGAGGTGGTGCTCACGGTGCGGCTGGCGCGCGCCGAGCCAGAACGCCTGTGGCTCTCGTTCAGCGTGCGCGACACCGGCATCGGCATCACGGCCGAGCAGCAGGAGCGCATGTTCGAAGCCTTCACCCAGGGCGACAACAGCACCAGCCGCCGTTACGGCGGCGCCGGGCTTGGCCTGTCCATCAGCCGCCGCCTGGCCGGCCTGATGGAAGGCGAAATCACGGTCGACAGCAGGCCGGGCAAGGGTTCCACCTTCTGCCTGACGGTGCCGCTGCGCCCGGCGCCCGATACCGAGCCGGAACGCGCCATCGGCGACGACCTGCGCCGCCTGTGCGTGCTGGTGGTGGACGATAACCCGAGCGCGCTGCAGGCCATGACGACGGCGGGCAGCGCATGGCAATGGCAGATGTACACGGCCACGGACGGCGCCGGCGCACTGGCCCAGCTGCGCCAGCTGGCGCATGCGGGCCAGCGGCTGGACCTGCTGGTCATCGACAGCGCCATGCCCGGGCTGGACGGCGTGAGCACGCTGACCCAGGCCCGCGCCGAATACCAGGGGGTCTTCCCGCCAGTCGTCGTCACCGCCTCCGAAACCGCCAGCGAAGACCTGCTGCAGCTGGCGGAGGGTCTCGATATCGGCGATGTGCTGGCCAAGCCGTGGACGCCCGCAGGGCTCTGCAAGGCGATCCGCGGCGCGCGCAGCGGCCACCGCGCGCCCGGCGAGCTGCAGCAGCATACGCCCCTGTCCGGCCGCCTGCCAGGCCTGCGCGTGCTGCTGGTGGAGGACAATGAGATCAACCAGGAGATGGCGCAATACATCCTGCTGCACGCCGGCGCCCGGGTAGAGATCGCGGCCAACGGCAAGATCGCCGTTGACATGCTCACCGAGCACCCGGCCCGCTGCGATGCGGTGCTGATGGACCTGCAGATGCCGGTGATGAACGGTTTCGAGGCTACCGCGGCCATCCGTGCCCTGGGCCTGGTGCGCCTGCCCATTGTGGCCATGACCGCCAACGCCATGCAGGAAGACCGCGAACGCGCGCTGGAAGCCGGTGTGGATGAACACATCGCCAAACCGATCGACGTGGAAACGCTGATCGCCACCCTCACCCGCCTGGTGCCCGGTATTGCGGCAGGCGCCGCGCCGCCGGCCGCCCGCGACAGCTCGGGACGCCCGGACAAGGTGCCGGGCATCGACCTCGATACCGCGTTGAACCGCATGGCCGGCAACTACCCGGCCTTTGTCGGCCTGTTGAAACGCTTCGAGAACTCACAGGGCGGCGCTGTCGCCGAGGTCAGGGCCCAGCTGGCGAACCAGGGCCGTGAACAGGCCGCCCTCACGCTGCACCGCCTGCGCGGCGTGGCGGCCAATCTCGGCGCGGTGGACGTGGCGCGGCTGGCGACACGGGCCGAAGCGGCCCTGCACGAACGCGACGAAGCCAGCCTGGCCATGCTGCTGCCGGCCCTGGAACAGGCCATCGGCGTGGTGACGGAAGCCGCGCGCACCCTGCCCCTGCCGGTGCAGCCCGCCCCTGCCCCGGCCGGGACCGAACGCATGAATCTGGTGCAGGGCCTGGAGGAGCTGGTATCCTTGCTTCGAAATAACAATTTGAGAGCGCTGTCCAGCTACCAGGCGTTGCGTCCGGCCCTTGAGGAACAGGGAGCCGTGGCCTTGCCCGCCCTGTCCCGCGCCATCGAAACGCTGGACTTTGCGGCCGCCGAACAAATGGTGGCGACGCTGCTGAAACGAATGGATACCGCATGAGTTGGACCGACCTGGCCGCGCACGGCCGCATCCTGATCGTCGATGACGCGATGGAGAACATCCAGATCCTGCACCATGTGCTGGGCGAGGAGCATGACGTCCTGTTTGCGCTGGATGGCGAAAAAGCGCTGGAGATCGCGCGCACCCAGCGGCCCGACCTGATCCTGCTGGACGCCATCATGCCCGGCATGGACGGTTTCGAGGTCTGCGCCGCGCTGCGCGCCTCGGCCGAACTGCGCTCGATTCCCGTCATCTTCGTCACCACCCTGTCGAACCCGGAAGACGAAACACGCGCACTGGAAGCCGGGGCCATGGACTTCATCGCCAAGCCCTTCAACGTGGCGGTGGTGAAGGCCCGCGTGCGCACCCAGCTCACCATTAAACGCCAGGCCGATGCGATGCGCGAGCTGTCGTTGACCGACGCGCTCACCGGCGTCTCCAACCGCCGCAGCTTCAGCGATACGCTGCAAAGCGAATGGCGGCGCTGCCTGCGTTCCGGCACGCCGCTGGCGATGATCCTGATCGATATCGACCACTTCAAGCTGTACAACGACAGCTACGGCCACCAGGCCGGCGATACCTGCCTGCAGCAGGTGGCCGCCGCCATGAAGCGCTGCATATTGCGCCCGCAGGACATGCTGGCGCGCTACGGCGGCGAAGAGTTTGTGGTGCTGCTGCCGGAGGAGGACATCGCAGGCGCCGAAGTAGTGGCGCGCCGCCTGCAGGAGGAAGTGGCGGCGCTGTCCATCCCGCACCGCAATTCCCCGACCAGCAACCAGGTCACGATCAGCATGGGCGTGGTGAGCATGCTGCCCGGCGAGGCCAGCTCGCCGGACCAGCTGGTGCGCGTTGCCGACACCCTGCTCTACGAAGCGAAGGAGAGCGGCAGGAGCCGCTACAAGCTGGCGGCGCCTGCCTGAAGCGCTGCCTCAGGCAGCGTCGCGGAATCCCGGCTGCGCCGCGAAGCGCTCCAGGTGATGCTGCACATCGCCCAGCGTGACAGCTATCATCGTCAGGCGCTTGAAGTAGTGGGCGGCAGGCAGCTCGTCCGTCACCCCCATGCCCCCGTGCAGCTGCACCGCCTGCTGGCCGATGAAGGTCGCGGCCTGCCCGATACGCACCTTGGCCGCGGACACGACGCGGCGGCGCTCCTCCGCATCCGGCGAAGCCACCTTGACGGCGGCCAGCATCGCCATCGAACGCGCCTGCTCCAGGTGGATGAACATATCGGCCATGCGGTGCTGCAGCGCCTGGAAGCGGCCGATCGGCGCGCCGAACTGCTGGCGCGTTTTCAGGTAGTCCAGCGTGGCGGCAAAAATGGCATCCATCGCCCCCAGCGCTTCCGCGCATAGCAGCGCGGCGCCGTAATCCGCTCCCGCCTCCAGCAGCGGCCAGCCTTGCCCCTCGGCGCCCAGCAGCGTGGCGGGAGCATGGTCGAAGGTGATATTGGCGGCGCGCTGGCCGTCGATCGTGCGGTAATCATGCACCACCAGGCCGGAAGTACCGGCATCCACCAGGAACAGCGAAATGCCATCGGTATCGCGCTGGCCGCCGGCAGTGCGCGCCGATACGATGAAGGCATCGGCCTGGCCGCCATGCAGCACCACGGTCTTGACGCCGCTCAGCGCGAAGTCGCCGCCGCTGCCGGTTGCCTTCACGGCGATATCGTTCAGCGCATGGCGTGAATGCTGCTCGCCGAAAGCGCAGGCCAGCTTTGCCTCGCCGGCGGCGACCTGCTCCAGCAAGGCTTCCTGCCCGCCGGCCAGCTGCAGGTAGTGCGCGCCCAGCACCGTGGCGAAATACGGCTCCACCACCAGCCCGCGTCCCAGCTCCTGCATCACGGCCAGCATATCGACCGCCGTGCCATTGAAGCCGCCCTGCGCTTCCGGCACCGGCAGTGCCGTCATGCCCAGCTCCACCAGGGTCTGCCACGCGGCATCGGACACGCCGGATTCGGAATGGATGATCTTGCGGCGTGCTTCGAAGGAGTAGTCCTTGTCCACCCAGCGGCGCAGCGCGTCCGCGAACTGCTGCTGCTCTTCCTTGAATTGAAAGTCCATGCTGCCTCCTTACAGGCCCAGAATCATCTGGGTGATGATGTTCTTCTGGATTTCGTTCGACCCGCCGTAGATGGAGGTCTTGCGGAAGTTGAAGTAGTAGCCCGCCAGCGGCGCGGCGTCGTTGTCGCCGCCCGCAGCATGTTCGGTCTCGCCTTCCAGGTATGGCGCGTCGAACGGCAGGGCCGCAGGGCCGAGCGCTTCCAGCATCAGCTCCGTCAGCATCTGCTGGATCTCGGAACCGCGCACCTTCAGCAGCGAAGCCTGCGGGCCGGGCGCGTGCTCCTCCTGCGCGATGGTGCGCAGCACCGTGACCTCCAGCGCCATCAGCTCGATTTCAAGGTTCGCCACCTTGGCGGCATAGGCCGGATCGTCCAGCAGCGGCTTGCCGTCCTTCTGCTGCTGCAGCGCCAGCTTCTTCAGGAACAGCAGCTCGCGCTTCGAGCGGCCCACGGCGGCGATGCCGGTGCGTTCGTGGCCCAGCAGGTACTTGGCGTAGGTCCAGCCCTTGTTCTCCTTGCCGATCAGGTTCTCCACCGGCACGCGCACATTGTCGAAGAAGACTTCGTTCACCTCATGGTCTTCGTCGAGCATGATGATGGGGCGCACCGTGATGCCTGGCGTTTTCATGTCGATCAGCAGGAAAGAGATGCCCTCCTGTTTGCGCACATTCGGGTCGGTGCGCACCAGGCAGAAGATCATGTCCGCATGCTGGCCCAGCGTGGTCCAGGTTTTCTGGCCGTTGACGATGTAGTGATCGCCATCGCGTACGGCGCTGGTCTTCAGCGAAGCGAGGTCGGACCCGGCGCCCGGCTCGGAATAGCCCTGGCACCACCAGTCGTCGCAATTCAGGATGCGCGGCAGGTAGTGCGCCTTCTGCGCCTCGTTACCGAAGGCCATGATGACCGGCGCCACCATATTCACGCCGAAGGGCAGGATGGGCGGCGTGCCGGCGCGGGCGCACTCCTCTTCCCAGATATGGCGCTGCACCGCGCTCCAGCCGGGTCCGCCGAATTCCACCGGCCACGCGGGCGCGGCCCAGCCCTGCTGCGCCACGATCTTATGCCAGCGCACATAGTCTTCGCGCTGCAGGCGGCGGTGCGCGCGCACCTTCTGCTGCAGGTCCGCGGGCAAATGCCGGTCCAGGAAGCTGCGCACCGTGGCGCGGAAGGCCTCGTCCTCTGCCGAATAATTCAGGTCCATGCTGTCTCCTCGTTTGCCGCCTTAAAAAAGCACGGTCGTTCCAAACGATTGTACCGCAGATCGCAGGGCTCAGGAACAGAGTTTGTGGCGGTTTTCCTGGTAGAGCTGGGTGAGCCATGAGGCCACGGTCTTGAAGCGGCCGATATTGCCCGCATCGCGGTGGCTGAGCAGCCAGAGTTCGCGGCAGACCTCGGCGCCGCTGAGGCGCTGCAGGCCGGCCTCCTCGGCCATGATGCAGGGAAGCAAGGCCATGCCCGCGCCCGCGCGGCAGGCCTGCACCATCGTGCTCAGGCTGTTGACCCGCAGCGCGATGCGCGGCCGGGGCTCAAGGCGCGCCAGCCAGCGCATCTCGGGAATGTGGGCCAGCGTTTCCTCATACGCAATCCAGGGCTGGGCGCCCCAGCGCTCGCGCGGCGTATCCGCGAACACCGGGGCGGAAAAGACGGCCCAGCCGATATCGCCCAGCTTGCGCATCACCAGCGCCGCATCATCGGCGGGCTGGGCAAGGCGCAGCGCGAAGTCGGCTTCGCGCCGCGTGAAGGACACGTTCTGGTTGTCGGCCAGCATCTGCAGCTCCAGCTCGGGATGCTCGGCATGCAGCGCAGGCACGTGGTGCACCAGCCAGTGGTCGAACAGGAAGTCGATGGAATTGATGCGCACCGTGCCTGCAATGGTCTCCGCTTCCTGCGTGGAGGCCAGCAGCATGCTTTGCACATTGCCATACACCGCCTCGCCGTATTCCACGAAGACCTGGCCTGCCCCGGTGAGCTGGTAGCGCGTGTTGTCGCGGATGAAGAGGCGCAGGTTCAGCGCTTTCTCGGCAGCCGCGATGCGGCGGCTGATTGTGGAGCCGTCCACCCCCAGTTCGCGCCCCGTTGCGCTCATGCTGCCCGTGCGCGCGAGCGAGAGTATCAGGGGGATGTCGTTCCAGTCAAAGTCGCTTGCCATTGGTTCTTTTCCGTATTCTTCCTATTGGCGGATCCGCATTTTTGCAAAGTGATCTTGCAGCAATGTCCGTTCTCATTTGTGTTTTCGCCGCCTAAGATTCACTCCATTGCAACGCAGCCAGGGAGCTTCAAATGAGCGAGAAACTGAATATCAACACGCCGGACGGCAGCTTCGACTGCTACGTCGCACGCCCCGCCCTCGCCGGCACGCACCCGGTCATCGTCGTGCTGCAGGAGATCTTCGGCGTCAACGCCGGCATCCGCAGCATCGCCGACAGCTATGCCGCCAAAGGCTATATCGCCGTGGCGCCGGACCTGTTCTGGCGCGCCGAGCCTGGCCTGTCCATGTCCGAAGACAGCGAAGGCGACTGGGCCAAAGGCTTCGCCCTCTACAGCGCCTACGACTTCGACAAGGGCGTGCAGGACATCGCCGCCACCGTTGCCGCCGCCCGCGGCATGCCGGGCGCAAACGGCACGGTGGGCGTAACCGGCTATTGCCTCGGCGGCCTGCTCACCTTCCTGAGCGCAGCCCGCATCGGCGCCGACGCCTGTGTTGCCTACTACGGCGGCGGCACCGAGAAGTACGTGGCCGAAGCCCGCAACATCAGCGGCCCGCTGCTCTACCACCTGGCCGGCGAGGACGAATACATCGGCAAGGACGCGCAGGCCGCCATCAAGGCGGCGCTGTCCGGCAAGCCCAATGTGCAGCTTTATACCTACCCTGGCCGCAACCACGCTTTTGCCCGTCCCGGCGGCAGCCATTACGACGATGCCGACGCGAAGCTGGCGAACGGCCGCACGGACGCTTTCTTCAAACAAAACCTGTAACGAATGTAGCACAGCACTTTCACCCTCCACTCACACCAAAGGAAGAAACCATGACTACCAATTCCAACGACAAAAACGTCTCCCAGTCGCGCCGCTCGGCCCTGATGGGCAGTGCCGGCCTGGCCGCAGCGGTGGCGCTGCCGATGGCCGCCGCCGTATCGGAAGCCACGGCCGCACCGGCCGCGCCGGTGAAACGCAGCGCCAGCATCTTCACCACGAAGGAAGGCGTGCAGCTCTATTACAAGGACTGGGGCAAGGGCCAGCCCATCGTGTTCAGCCACGGCTGGCCGCTGAGCTCGGATAGCTGGGAATCGCAGATGTTCTTCCTCGCGAACAACGGCTTCCGCGTGATCGCCCACGACCGCCGCGGCCACGGCCGCTCCAGCCAGCCCTGGGACGGCAACGACATGGACCACTACGCCGACGACCTGGCGCAGCTGATCGAGGCGCTGGACCTGAAGAATGCCATCCTGGTCGGCTTCTCCACCGGCGGCGGCGAAGTGGCGCGCTATGTGGGCCGCCATGGCACCAAGCGCGTGGCCAAGCTGGTGCTGGTCTCGGCGGTGCCGCCGATCATGGTCAAGACGGCGGACAATCCGGGCGGGCTGCCGATCGACGTATTCAACGGCATCCGCAAGGCGCAGGAAGACAACCGTTCCCAGCTCTACCTGGACATTCCCTCCGGCCCCTTCTACGGCTTTAACCGTCCGGGCGCCAAGGTCTCGCAGGGCCTGATCCAGTCCTGGTGGATGCAGGGCATGATGGGCGGCCACAAGAACACCTATGACTCGATCAAGGCCTTCTCGGAGACCGACTTCCGCAAGGATCTGGAAAAGTTCGACAAGCCGACGCTGATCATCCACGGCGACGACGACCAGATCGTGCCGATCGACGCCGCCGGCCGCGCCTCGGCCAAGATCGTCAAGCACGCCAAGCTGCTGGTCTACCCAGGCGCCCCGCACGGCCTGACCGACACCCACAAGGACAAAGTGAACGCCGACCTCCTCGCCTTCGCCCGCTCCTGACACCCTGGGGTCAGGCACCCCATGTCATACCCGAGCCCGTGTCCACCTTGGTGCCTGACCCCAAGGTGGACACGGGCTCGGCCGTTAACTCACCGTTCATCCTGCGAAAAATGCAATTCGTCGCATGGAGACGGTGGCGGAAACGGCGGGGAGATAGGATGCGGGCACTGGATAACTTATAACAAGGGATATCAAATGCGCCTCTCCATCATTTCCTCCGCTGTCCTGGCCCTCGCCCTCGGCGGCTGCGTGATCGTTGTGCCAGGCGACGGCAAGAGCTATAGCTGGTCGTCCTCGTCCGTGCAGGGCAACGGCAGCGTGACCACGGAAAACCGCAGCATCGCCGCCGCCGCCGCGCTCGATATCGAAACCCGCCGCCGCGTGGATATGGACGTGGAAGTGCGCGTCGGTCCCGCCGCTTCGCTGCAGATCGAAGGCGACAGCAACCTGCTGCCGCTGGTGCATACGGAATCGAACAACGGCAAGCTGCGCATCTGGGTCGATGATGAACTGCGCACCTCCCAGCCTCTGCGCGTGCGCTACACCACCCCGCAACTGAATCGCCTGGATGCCAGCGGCAGCCTGCGCACCCACGTCAGCGGCCTGAATGGCGGCAACCTGGCCGTGTCGCAGAACGGTTCGGGCCGGGTTGAACTGCGCGGCCGTGTCGACCAGCTGGACGTGATCAACAGCGGTTCCGGCAGCACGCTAGCGGATACGCTGGAAGCGGGCGGCACCCGCGTTGCAGTGCACGGCTCCGGCCGCGTGAGCCTGGGCAATGTGCGCGGCGAGCAGCTGATGGCCAAGGTGCACGGTTCCGGCAACCTGAGCGCCGCCGGCACGGTGCGCACCCTGGATGTGGCGGTCTACGGTTCCGGCGACGCGCGCCTGTCCGGCCTGCGCAGTGAAATCGCGGACTTGTCCACCAACGGCTCCGGCGATATCACCGTCGCCGTTTCGCAGTCGGTGCATACCAATACCAACGGCTCCGGTTCCATCACTGTCTACGGCAATCCGCCGCAGCGCAATGTGAGCGGCAAGCGCACCACCTTCGTGCAGTAATCCTTATTCGATAACGATAGGCAGGTCGCGGCCCTGGGTCGCGACATTCCCTGCATAGTCGGCGGCGATGATGCGCAGCGTGTAAGCGCCCGGTTCGATGCCGCCGATATTCCACATCGCAGGCAGCGCCTGCCCTCCCTCCAGCGTATTGTTGACCGCGTAGGCGAACTGCGTGGACTTGCTGCCGTAAACCGTAATGCCGCTGTTCGGCGCGTAGACCAGCTTCACCGCCTCGCGGTTGCGCGGCAGCCGGTCGTAGACCTGCGTAATCACCGGCTGCTCGTAGCCCGGCGCCGGCGTACCGTCCTCCTTCAGCAGCTGGTAGCCGAGCCGGTAGATGCCGAGGCGGCGCCGCGCCAGGTTGCCGTCCATCTGGTCGAAGATATCGGCCACGATGCTCACTTCCTGCAGCGCTCGCGGCACGTGCAGCGGCTGGCCGCGCTTGCCCGGCAGGCGCTTGCCCTGGGCATCGGTGAGCAGGATGCTGCGCACTGTCGGCGCAATCGTGTCCTGCAGGCCGATGAAAGGCAGCATGAGAGGATTTACTACGCCGCCGCCCGGATAGTAGTCGAGGTGCACATGCGCCATCGCATTCACCGTGCCCAGCGCATCGCCCACGGCGAAACGCGCGCCGCGCCGCACCCGCACCCGGTACGGCTTGTTCTTCTCGCCGCGCAGCAGCTGGAACTGCCCGCCCAGCGGTTTGTCGCGCCCTTCCCTGCCAACGCGCATATGGATGTAGGAGATCGGCCCGATGCTGATGCCTTCGCTCAGCGTGCCGAAGCCCCAGTTGGGCAAAGGGTCCGTTACCTTGGCCGCCTCCACCGCCACCACGGTTTCGCCGACGCCCGCCTGCACGTCCAGGCCCGCATGGAAGTGGTCGCGGTTCTCGCCATTGAAGCTGCCGCGTACTTCGCCCATCAGGCCCACCACTTCGCGCGCTTCGTTCTGCGGCTTGACCGGCCATAGCATGGGTTCCTTGCGCTGCGGCAGCGGCGCCACCGAGGCCTGCGCCGGCGCAGCCTCGCCCTTGCGCGGCACCGCCAGCCGATGCAGGCGGAACGCCATGCCGTCGCTCACCAGCAGGCTGCCTTCCGGTTCCACCGCCAGCCCGCGCGGCGCGAACAGCTGCACGGTGCCGTCGCTGCCCACGCCGTGCGGACGGTCCGCGTCTTCCAGCGGGTGGTATTCGCCATTGGGCCGCATATGCAGCACACGGCCGCCGGAACCGGTGGAGATATAGAGATGGCCGTCGCGCGTGAGCGCCAGCGCAGCCGGCCGGCGCAGCATCGGGCGGTTCTCGTCTTCCGGCGGTGCTGCGACGGTGCTCAGCGTGCCGTCCTTGTCCAACTTGCGCACCTTGTCGTTGAAGGTATCGGCGATATACAGCGTGCCGTCTTTTGCCACCGCGATGCCGGTCGGCGTATCCAGCTGGGCGGACAGCGCGGGGCCGTCGCTGTCGCCCGGACGGCCATTGCCTGCGATGGTGCTGACCGTGCCGTCCGGCGCGATGCGGCGCACGCGGTCGTTATAGGTGTCGGTGACGAAGACGTTGCCCTCCTTATCGAGCGCAATGCCGATGGGGCCATCGAAGCGCGCTTCGGCGCCCTTGCCATCCGCGAATCCCGCCTGGCCGTTGCCTGCCAGCGTGCTGACCACGCCCTGCGGTGTGACCTTGCGCACCGCATGGTTGCCGGTATCGGCCACATACAGGTTGCCGGCCCTGTCGATGGCGATGCCCGACGGCGTATTGAAGGCCGCCGCCGCGCCTTCGCCGTCGGCGTAACCTTCTTTTCCACCAGCAAGGGTAACGACCTGTCCTTGCGTAGTAATTTTACGGATCCGGTTCGCATCGCCACCATCGGCGACATAAATATTGCCGTGTGCGTCCGCAACAAGCCCGAAGGGATCGGACCAGCGCGCCTGGGCCAGCGCACCATCCACCACACCGGGCACACCGTCGCCGCTGATGGTGGTGGTTCGCGCGGTCCAGTAGTCGGGTGTCTTGCCGGTGATCTGGCGAATCACGTTCAGGGGCGAGCGGCCGGGTTCTCCCTGCTGGGCATAGTAGTAATAGCCAGTTGCCGCAACGGCAATGGCGGCGGCGAGGGCCGCAAGTGTCAGCTTTAGTTTCAATTGTCAGCGTGTCATGTGGTCCGAAGCCGGAAGCTTAACCGATCGGGCGCATCCATGGTGCGGCGCAGGCCATCTTGCCCCCTGCCAGGCACGGCAGCCAAAAAAAAGCCCGCTACGGGAGCGGGCTAAGTCTATTTCCTTGGAGGAGAATAGAGGAGACGATTCCATTATGCTGCGCCGCGCCATATCTTTCAAGTTTATTGTAGTGATACTAGATATATCATTGCTGAATATGTTGCTTTGGCGCAAAAGAAAAGGGCCTTGCGGCCCTCTCCTACCCTCCTAAGGTTCTTTGCGCCGCTTATTTGTCGGCGGCGTATGGCAGCACGCGGGATGCCAGGCGAGTGTCTGTTTTCAGCAGCGCCACCTCGTCCGCCATGATGTGGACCGCTTCGTTCAGCAGCACGTCCTTGGCGTTTTTGGCCGCTTTTTCGGCATCCAGCTCGGCCGCCAGCGAGCGTTCATCCGCCTGCAGGCCGTCATCGGTGCGGCTGGCGCCCTTCACCGGGGTCGCCTTCGCGGCCGACTTCTGGCTCGCCGGTTTCGGGCTGATGGCGCGGTTCAGCGAGTCTTTCGGATCAGCGACCGGAATCGGATCGTCCGGCGAAGGACCGGCGTTCAGGCGCGCCTCACGCAGCTTGGCGCGGGCTTCCTGGGCATCGCGGTCCTTGCGGCGCACCGCTTCGTTCAGCGACACCAGGTTGTCCTTGCGCTGCTTCTTCACGTAGGCGATGTCCTCGATCAGGTATTGCAGGTCCTTGTCCTTGGCCACCCGCGCTTCATGCTTCTTGTCCAGCAGCGGAATGATGTCCTTCACTTCACCGGCCGGAATGTAGACCGCCGGCTTCACCACGGTGTACGGCAGCGCGTTGTCGTAGCTCGATTCGCCGAAGTTGTCGGCATCGGCAATCGACGGCAGCTTGATGTCCGGCGTTACGCCGCGCAGCTGGGTGGTGCCGCCGTTGATACGGAAGAACTGCGCAACCGTCATCTTGAGCTCACCCAGGCGCTGCTTGTCGCCCTGGCCGAAGCGGTCCAGGTTGATCAGCGTCTGCACGGTACCCTTGCCGAAGCTTGGTTCGCCGATGATCAGGCCACGGCCGTAATCCTGGATCGCCGCCGCAAAAATCTCGGAAGCGGAAGCCGAACCGCGGTTGATCAGCACACCCACCGGGCCATCCCAGGCCAGGCCAGGCAAGGTATCGTTCTCCACCTCGACACGGCCTTCGCCGTTGCGCTGCTGGACCACCGGACCACGGTCGATGAACAGGCCGGTCAGCTCCACCGCTTCGGTCAGTGAACCGCCGCCGTTGTTGCGCAGGTCGATGAGCACATTGTCCACTTTCTCCTTCTTCAGCTCACCCAGCAGGCGGGCTACGTCGCGGGTGGCGCTCTTGAAGTCCTTGTCGCCACGGCGGCGCGCTTCGAAGTCCTGGTAGAAGGTCGGCAGCGAAATCACGCCGATACGGCGTTTGACGGCGCCGTCGCGCACTTCGAGAATCGACTTCTTGGCCGACTGCTCTTCCATGCTGATCTTCTTGCGCACCATCGACACCACGAACGGCTTGGCATCCGGACCGGCATCGGCGCCCAGCACCTGGATGCGCACGGTGGAATCCTTGGCGCCGCGGATCAGCTGCACCACGTCGTCGATGCGCCAGCCCAGCACGTCGGTCATGGCGCCGTTGTCGCCCTGCGCCACGGCCACGATCTTGTCGCCCACTTTCAGCTTGTTGGACAGCGCCACCGGGCTGCCCGGCACGATCTCGCGGATCACCGTGTATTCGTCACGGGTCTGCAGCACCGCGCCGATGCCTTCCAGCGACAGGCGCATGGCGATGTCGAAGTTTTCGGAAGCGCGCGGGCCGAGGTAGTTGGTATGCGGCTCGATGGACATGGCGTAAGCGTTCATGAAGATCTGGAATACGTCTTCATTATTCAGCTTGCGCGAGCGCGTCACGTAATTGTCGTAGCGCTTGTCCAGCGTTTCGCGGATGCCCTTGTCGTCCTTGCCCGCCAGTTTCAGGCGCAGCCAGTCGTTCTTCACGCGCTTGCGCCACAGTTCCTTGATTTCGGCGTCGTTCTTGGCCCAATCGGCTTTCTCGCGGTCGAACTGGTAGCTTTCGTCGACCGTGAAGTCCATCTTGGCCTTCAGCAGCTCGCGCGCATAGGCCATGCGCTCATTGAAGCGCTGCTGGTACAGGTTGTAAATATTGAAAGGCAGCTGAAGGTTTTCGCCGACGATTGCGTCATCCAGCTTGGTCTTCGCGCTTGCGAATTGGTCAATGTCGGCCTGGGTGAAAAACAGCTTGTCCGCATCCAGCGACTTGAAATAGCGGTCGAAGATCTTCTCCGACATCGCATCGTCCAGTGGGGTAGCCTTGTAGTGGTAGCGCGACAGCACGCGCGAAGCCCACAGCGCGGCCTGCGTTTGCTGCGCAGCGGGCTTGAGCTGGACGTCTGCGGCCTTGTCGGTTTGGGCAGCGCCTGCGTAGGCGGACAGGATTGCCAGGGACATGGCGGCCAATACTTGCTTCTTCATCGGCATTTACTCCGGACGTAATGTAGTGATGTGCGTCTCATTCTACCTGATGAAACGCCTTTTGCTGGAGGGTAGTGTCACGCAGCTGGCTTAAGCCCACATTAAATGCGCGCCCCATGCCAAAAGGGCAAGCGCCGCGGCCGGCCAGGAGCGCAGCGCCACTTTCCAGTCCACCGCCGACGGCCAGCAGGACAGGAACTGCGGCGCCAGCAGGAAGGCCAGCAGGATATCGCGCGATTCGAAGCGCCAGCCGGGCTGCGTGCGCCACAGCGCCGCCGCCAGCGGAATGGCAATGATGAGCAGCGGCGCCAGCGCCGCGGGGGCGGCGTTATACCAGCGCACCCGCGTCAGCACCACCGAGCCCAGCTCCCAGCCCCTGCCTGAACGGCGCGGAATCACGGTGAACGAGGCGGGCCGCGCACCGGTAATGAGGCCGATCGTGAAATGCGCCAGCTCATGGCAGATGGTGCCCGCCAGCATGAACACATGGAATAGCGCGAAGCGCCGCGACAGGGCCCGGATCAGCAGGGCCAAAGCCAGCGACGGCCCCAGGTAGACCAGCACATCGCGATGCGCGCACAGCCAGGCCGGCGCAAGGGCATTGCAGCTCAGGGACATCGCGGTCTTGCCTCCTCCATTCGAGCGCCCAATCTACCCGCTTTGGGCACTGCGCTCAAGGAGAATTGATGGGTTAAGATCGGCGCCATGGAACTGCACCTGATTATCGAGGGCAAGCGCGACCTGGCGGCCCAGGTCTACCGCCAGCTGAGCGAGGCGATCCTGAGCGGCCGCCTGGCCCATGGCCAGCAGGTGCCGCCTTCCCGCCTGCTGGCGCAGCAGCTGGGCATTTCGCGCAAGCCGGTGGCGGAAGCCTACAGCCGCCTCAGTTACGAGCAGCTGCTGGCCGGCCAGCCGGGCCGCGGCACCTTCGTCAACGCCCCGCCTTCGGCAAGGCCTGCCGCGCCGCGCGCGCAGGCGCTGGCCGCTGCGGCCGCGCTGGCGCGCTGGAAGCAGTTCGACAATCCGCTGCGCAAATTCGCCAAGGAAGGCCGGGCGCAGTACGACTTCATCGGCGGCAGCCCTGCTGCGCCGCACTTTCCTGAGGATGACTGGCGGCGCGCCGTGAACGCTGCGCTGCGCGCCGAGCGTGCCCACCGCACGCGCTACAGCGATACCGCCGGCATCCCGGAACTGCGGCAGGCCATCGCCCGCCACGCGGCCTATGCGCGCGGGGTGGCCACGGATGCGGCGCACATCATGGTAACGAACGGCGCGCAGCAGGCGCTGGACCTGCTGGCCCGCGTGCTGCTCGAACCCGGCGCCTGCGTGGCCGTGGAGGATCCCGGCTACCCGGCCGCGCGCCAGCTCTTCGCCAGCCACGGCGCCCGCCTGGCGCCGGTGCCGGTGGACGCCGAAGGCATCGTCGCCGAACGGATTCCCCGCGATGCGCGGCTTATCTACGTCACCCCGGCCCACCAGTTCCCCCTCGGCATGCCCATGAGCGAAGCCCGCAAGGCTGCCCTGCTGGCGCGTGCGCGCGAGATCGGCGCCGTGATCATCGAGGACGATTACGATTCCGCCTTCCGCTACGAAGGCCGTCCCGCGGACTCGCTGCAAAGCATGGACAGCCACGGCCTGGTGGTCTACGTGGGCACGCTGTCGAAAGTGCTGATGCCGGAGCTGCGCATCGGTTACATGGCCGTGCCGGAGCCCCTGCTGGAAGCACTGCATGTGGTGCGCCACCTGAGCGACTGGCACAGCCCCACCCTGACCCAGCACGCCGCCGCCCGCTTCATCGAAGACGGCGCCCTGCTGCGCCATGTGCGCAAGCTCGGCGCCGTGTATGCCACCCGCCGCGAGGCGCTGCAGCGCGGTTTCGCAGGCCCGCTGGCGCCCTGGTTCGAACTGGTGCCCGCCACCGCCGGCTTCCACATGACGGCATTGGCCAGGCACCCGCTCGATATCGAGCTGCTGGTGCGCCTGGCACGGCGGGTGGACGTGGGCCTCTACAGCATCCGCGGTTTCTATGTGGAGCAGGAAGCGCTGCCCGGCCTGGTGATGGGCTTTGGCGCCATCGAAACGCTGGACATCGCGCCGGCGCTGGCGCGCGTGCTCGCCATCCTGCAGGAGATGGACACATAAAAATCGGCGGAATTGGCTACCCGCAGCCCTGTTGCGGCAGCCCACAATGGACTCCATCGCAA
This sequence comes from Pseudoduganella rhizocola, assembly GCF_045984285.3. Taxonomy (NCBI): domain Bacteria; kingdom Pseudomonadati; phylum Pseudomonadota; class Betaproteobacteria; order Burkholderiales; family Oxalobacteraceae; genus Pseudoduganella; species Pseudoduganella rhizocola. The sequence continues at coordinate 60,683 of NZ_JBJQIK030000003.1, read as the reverse complement.
ACTACTGAAGGAGTCCACCATGCAAGCACGCCTCGATTTCTACACCGCCTCGCCAGACGTTCTGAAAGCCATGATCGCGCTGGAAACGGCCACCAACAAGCTGGGCATCGATCCGGTGCTGATGGAACTGATCAAGCTGCGCGCCTCGCAGATCAACGGCTGCGCCTTCTGCGTTGACATGCACAGCGCCGACATGCGCAAGGCCGGCGAAACCGAGCGCCGCATCGCTGCCGTCGTGGTATGGCGCGAAGCCCCTTTCTTCACGCCCGCCGAACGCGCCGTGCTGGCGTGGACGGAAGCCCTGACCCGCATTGCCGACACCCACGCGCCGGACGCCGTCTATGAAGAACTGGCCGCCCATTTCAGCCCGAAGCAGATGGCGGATATCACGCTGGCCATCAACACCATCAACAGCTGGAACCGGCTTTCCGTGGGCTTTCGCAAGCTCCCGGCTGATTAATTGAACAATCGTTCCAATATTGTGCTAGAGTTCGTTCTGGAACGACCATTCAATTAAAGGAAAGCCATGAACAGCACTCAAAAAACAGCACTCGTCACCGGCGGCTCGCGCGGCATCGGCGCGGGCATCGTCCGCCGCCTGGCCGCCGACGGATACGCCGTCGCCTTCACGTACAATGCCTCCGCCGGGCCCGCACAGGCGCTGGCGGATGACATTGCGGCAACCGGCGGCAAGGCGCTTGCCATCCAGGCCGACAGCGCCGATGCCGGGGCGATTCACGCCGCGGTGGAGCACACCGTGGAGACCTTCGGCCGCCTCGACGTCCTCGTCAACAGCGCGGGCATCTACAAACTGGCGACCGTGGACGAATTCCCGCTCGACGATTTCGACCGCATGCTGGCCGTGAACGTGCGTGCGCCCTTCGCCGCCATCCAGGCCGCATCGCGCGTGATGCGCGAAGGCGGCCGCATTATCACCATCGGCAGCATGGCCGGCCAGCGCGTGGGCTTCCCCGGCGCGGGCGTGTACGGCATGACCAAGACCGCCGTCGCCACCATGGTGCGCGGCGCCGCCATCGACCTGGCGAAGCGCGGCATCACGGTCAACAATGTGCAGCCCGGCCCCACGGAAACCGACATGACGCCGGGCACCGGCGAAATGGCCGACCGTATCCGCAGCCTGGTGCCGCTCGGCCGCATGGCCAGCCCGGCGGAGATCGCCGATATGGTGGCCTACCTGGTGCGTCCCGAAACAAGCTTCATCACCGGAGCCAGCTTCACGATTGACGGCGGCATGTCCGCCTGATTTACAATCGCCCTTTTCCCTGGAAATCTCCCATGGCACGACCAAAGGAATTCGACCGCGATCTCGCCTTGCGCAAGGCGATGATGGTGTTCTGGGAAAAGGGTTATGCAGCCACTTCCGCCGCCGACCTGGTACAGGCCATGGGCATCGGCCGCCAGAGTCTCTACGACACCTTCGGCGACAAGCACCAGCTCTATCTGGAAGCGCTGGCCCTGTATTCGGAAGCCAGCGTGGCGGAACTGGTGCAGAGCATGCGCGCCGCCCGCCCCCTTGAAGCCATCGAGGCGATGCTGATGGCTTTCGCCGCGCGGCCCGAGGAACAGAATGCCCTCGGCTGCATGGGCATCAACTCCATCTGTGAACTGGGATTGCAGGATGAGGCAGTGAACGCGGTGCGCGCGCGCAGCGGCGCACCGCTGCGCACATCGCTGATAGCCTTGCTGGAGCAGGCGAAAGCGGCGGGCGATGCCGATCCCGCGCTGGACCCGGCAGCCGGCGCGGACTTTATCCTTGCCACGCTGGCCGGCATGAAGGTGATCGCGAAAGGCGGCGCCGATGCGCAGGCCCTGCGCTCAGTAGGCGCCCTCGCCGTCCAGGCGCTGGGCCGGGGAAGGCCTCAGACGTCCTGATAGAAGCACTTGGCGCAGACCTGGCGGTAGGTGCTGTTCCCGCCGATCAGCACCTGCTCGCCTTCCAGCACGCGGCTGCCGTCTTCATTGGTGCGGATATTCATGGTGGCCTTCTTGCCGCAGCGGCAGACGGTCTTGATCTCTTCCAGGTTATCCGCCAGCACCAGCAGTGCGGCCGAACCGGGGAAAGGCTCGCCGCGGAAATCGGAACGGATGCCGAAGCACATCACCGGAATATTCACCTGGTGCGCCCAGCGGTGCAGCTGCTTTACCTGGTCGTGGGTGAGGAACTGCGCTTCGTCGATGAGTACGCAGGCCACGTCCACTCCGTCCAGCAGCTCGAAGAAATCGCTGTCCGCATCATAGGTCTGCGCTTCGCGTTTCAGGCCGATGCGGGAGGCGATAAAGCCCACGCCCTCGCGGCCGTCCAGGGCGGAAGTGAACAGCAGCACTTCCTTGCCGTTTTCGTTGTAGTTATGCGCGACCTGCAGCAGGTAGGTCGATTTGCCGGCATTCATGGCGGAATAACGGAAGTACAGACGGGCCAACGGCGCCTCCGGTAAAGGGGTTCGGGTAAAGGGCAGCATTATAAATCACGGCCGCTTGCCCTGGTCCGGGATATTGAAGATGCGCCGGACAAAACTCTCCAGTGCCACGAACACGCCCTCCACCCCGAAGCCCGCAATGAAGGACAGTGCGGAACTGCTCAGGGCCCAGCTGCCCAGCAGGCCCACGTCGTGGCCGCCCGCCGGTCCCGAGGGATTGACGAACAGGCCGATGCAGGCGCCGATGGTGGCGCCCAAAGCCAGCTGCAGCAGGGCCAGGTTCAGGTCGCGCGGCGACAGCAGGCTTTCCCTGATTTTGGAAGACATGGTGCGCACCACCGAGGCGCCCGCCCCCAGGATGCCGTAGCACAGCGGCAGCACCGCCGTTCCGGCCACCAGCGTGACGATGCGCGCCAGCTGCTCATTGCCGCGCCGCCGCTGTTCGTAATTGTCCGGCGCCGGTTCGGAAGGCAGCCAGAAGGTGGCGGCATGGTAGAGCGCCTTCGGCCCGGCCAGCCATTGCCGCAGGTTGCGCCGCGAGCTGGCCAGCTGGTTATCCAGCGAGGCGCGGCGCTCGCACAGCTGCGCCTCCTCGATGCTGCGCGGCGGCTGGGCTGCGCAGAAGCGCAGCGCAGGCAGCGGTCCATCCGGCTTGCCCCCCGTCCACTTGAGCTCCGCTTCCGCGATCTCCTTCAGCAGCGCGATGCGCTGCTCGCGTGCCGCATCCAGATGCTGGAGAATGAGATTGCCCGCCATCACATGCCATGACAGAAAGCAGGTGAAGCTGAGCATGAATATCAGCCCGTATATCGTGCGGGCGATATGGCGGTTGAAGCGCAGCGCCACATTGACCAGTCCCGGAAACGCGCAACGCGCAAGCGTAAGGCGGGTCGGCATTTCGATCGATGAGCCCTTGCCGTTGACGCGGTGGGCGGCCGTGCCATCCCTTTCCTCCTCGGCGGCGGCATGGTGCTGCCTGCGGAGCAGCTTGCGCCAGCGCGGGCGCGGCTCGCGGCGGTCCTCCTCGCCGATGACCAGCAGCGTAAAGGCGATCGTCATGCCCGTGGCGGGACGGGCCGCGGCGTTCAGTATATCCTTGGCGCGCAGCAGCAGGACGGCCTGCCGCACGCGCCCCTTTTCCGTATCCGCCGGCGTGAGGCCGATGCGGCAGATATCGCGGATATGCGGCACGTTCTTGTCGCCGTGGTCGTAGAGGCTCTTGTCCCAGCGGCCGGAGATGTGGTCGAGCAGCAGGTAGACTTCATTCAGCTCGCGGGCAAAGATGAAGTCCTCGATGCGATGGGGGTCCGAAGCCATGGCTCCTCCCGGCGCGAATGTCATATGGACCATTCTGCGCCGGATGAGCCGCGCCGCAGCTTGTCAGCTGCACAACAGCTTGAGCTTGCGCAAAGCTGCGCTTACTCGCCGGGAGCGTACTTGCGTTCGAGATTCTTCTCGATGTCTTCCTTGTAGAACAGCACGTCCTTGAACTCCCCGCGCGCATACATTTCGGCCTGGTCGTTGAAGTGCTTCGAAGCCGGGTCGCCGCTCTGGCCGCCGGCCAGGATGCTGCGCGCCCGGATGCGCGGGCCGAACTCCACGGCCGCCACGAAGCTGTTGCCCCGTTCACCGTAAATGCGCTTGGTGCGCGGCGCGGACACCATGCCGTATGCGGCCAGCGCGCCCCAGTTGCCGGACGCGAAAGGCACGGGAATACTCGGCTTGCTGTCATCGAAGGGCTGCACAATGTCGCCGGTGAGGCGCTGGAAGCGGTTGATTTCCCCCCATGGCGTTTTCCAGCTGCCGAAGTCGGACTGCAGCTTGTCCGAGGCGCGGTTCAGTGCCTCCAGGCGCTGGCGCGGCGTGACCTGCGTGGCCAGGTAGTCCAGCACCAGCATGTCCTGCGCCTTTGCGGCCGGGCCGTGCGTCTTCACCATGTCCTGCAGCCAGAAGATGGCCAGCGAGGTCGGAATGGAGGTCAGCGTATAGCGCATGTCCCAGTCGCGCAGCAGCGTAATCTGCTCGGTGAGGCTGGCCTTCACCAGGTCGCTCGCAGGCGCCTCGTCGTAGGCGCGCACCAGCAGCGGCAGCAAGGGTTCGAAGGCCGTCATCTGGCTGTCGTAGGCGGCGGCGATCAGGGACTCGATGGTGAAGTCCTTCCTGTTCTGCAGCACCCGCACCGCATGGATGCCGCGCGCGTTCTCGGGATTCATCGACATATAGGCCGGATAGTCCTGCGGGCGCGGGCTGTAGGCGCCGGCGGCGGAGAACGGCCAGTTGTTGGTATTCTGGATCCAGCCGTTCTTCGGGTTGAACAGCTGGATGGTGTCCTTCACCGCGTGAAGGCCTTTCCAGTCGGTGGCCGGGTTGCTGCCGTCAACCGGCTTGGTGAAATTGAAGGACGGATCGCGCACCGGAATGAAGTTCCCGTGGAAGTAAGCGATATTCCCGTCCGCATCCGCATACACCGTATTGTTCGAGGAATTGGTACGCAGCTCCATCGCCTTGTAGAACTGCGCGTAATTGCGCGCCTTGGTGCGGATGAAGGACTGGGTGAGCGCCTTCAGCGGCTCATTCATCAGCGCCACCGACACCCACTTGCCATCCTGCTCGCGCACCACGGGGCCGCGATGGGTGAAGTAAGCCGTCACGCGCTTCTCTGCCATGCCGCCGGCGGTCTTGTACGGCAAGCGGATTTCGCGCACCGTCAGCGGACGCTCCCCGGCGCCGTATTTATAGAAGAACTTGCCGTCCTTCTCGCTCACGGTTTCCAGGTATTCGTCGATCACATCGCCGCCGCCGGAAGTGTGCATCCAGCCCAGGCGGTCGTTGAAGCCCTGGTACACGAAGAACTGGCCCCAGGTCACGGCGCCATAGGCATTCAGGCCCTCATTGCTGCTGACGTGGATCTCTGGCCGGAAATAGAAGGAGGTATGCGGATTGATCATCAGCAGCGCATGGCCGGACTTCGTCAGCGCCGGCGCAATGGCAAAGCCGTTCGACCCTGCGGGCTCCAGATCGAGGTCGCTGCCTTTGAATGCCAGCGTGGGTTTCGGCTGCTTGCCGTAGAAGGCCTCCAGCTGGCGCACATCGATCGTTTCGATATCGCCGCCGATGCTGCCCTCGCTGAAGCTGAGCGCCATCCAGGGCTCGAAACGGGTGAGCAGGCGCGGTTTCACCTCCGGATGCTTGTGCAGGTAGAAGTTCAGGCCATCGGCCCAGGCCACCATCAGCTTCTTCAGCCAAGGCGGGCTCTCCTTGTACTGCGCCTGCAGCTGTTCCGGCGTGATGAAAAGCTTCATGCGCAGGTCCTGGTACAGCGCTTTCTCGCCCTCCACTTCGGCCAGGCGGCCCATCGCATTGATGAAATTCAGCTCGATGCGCTTGAAATCATCTTCCGCCTGGGCATACAGCATGCCGAACACGGCATCCGCATCCGTTTTGCCGTAGACGTGTGCAATCCCCCATTTATCGCGCATGATGGTCACGCGCTTCGCGGTGCGCTCCAGCCGCATGGACTCCAGCGGCGACAGGTGGCTGGAAGGCGCAGGCGCCGCCATCACGGCAAGCGGCAGGGCGTACAGCGCCGCCGCCAGGGGATTCAGTCTTGGCATAAACTTACTCCGTCAGGAAATCAGGATGCATCCACCAGCGCCGCGATCCGTTCACGCAATTCGGCATTTTCAGCGCGCAGCGCGGCATTCTTTTCTTTAAGCTGGGCCACTTCCAGGCGCAGCCGCTCCACTTCGCTCAGCGGCTCGCCGGATTCGCTCACGGCCTGCTTGGGCAAGCGCGGCGGGCGCGAAGCGGCGCGCTGTTCGCGGATCTCCTTGGCCGCCTTGCGCAGCAGTTCCTTGCCGCCCGCCACCGCCGCCACCTGTTCGGATTCCGGCAGCGAAGCCACGGTAGCTGCGGCATTGATCGAAATGGTGCCCTGGCGGATAGCCTCCACCAGCTCCGGCGTTGCCGTTTTCTGGATCTTTTCGATCTGGCTGATGGTATTGCTGCTCAGGCGCGCGGCGCGGGCAATATCCTCGCGCGAGGTGCGCGCCTTGGGCGGCGGCGCAAGCTCCTTCTCCGGATCGGGCGGCGCAATGGCCGCATCTTCGGCCCTGGCGCGCTCTGCCTCCTGCAAGGCGCGCTTGGCCAGGATGTCCTTCTGGCGCAGCGCCAGCACGCCGCGCTGGAAGTCGGACACGCTGCGGCGGCCCAGGTGGTTATCAATCATCCACAGCATCACGTCTTCCATCGACTGGAAGCTGGTGTTTTGGGTGACTTTGAAGGGAATGCCGTGCTTCTGGCAGATGTCGTAGCGGTTATGGCCGTCCACCAGCACATCGTCCCACAGCACGAGGGCATCGCGGCAGCCTTCGGCCAGCAGGCTGCGCTCCAGCGTCGCCCGCTCCGCCTCGGTCAGCGGATCGATATATTTGCGCAGTTCGTCGTTAATTCTGATTTGCATGCTTGGTTCATTTCCCGGATGAGGCGCAGGCCCAGCCCAGCGCCGTCCAGCATGCTACACCATCCGCGCCACCCGCCCAAGCCGCCGGGCAAGACTGGAAGTTATCGAACAGGCATGTCATAATAGCGGGCTAGGCCCTGATGGTGAAATTGGTAGACACACCGGACTTAAAATCCGTTGGCCGCAAGGCCGTGCCGGTTCGATTCCGGCTCGGGGCACCAGGATACGAAGCGCCCGGCAGCGGCGCGGCTCAAGGGGACGGCGGCAGTTCCTGCTGAATGGCGGCAAGCGCCGCCTGCAAATCATACGGTTTCGCCAGCAGCGTCACTCCCTGCAGGGCAATCGGCATCTTGCGGTAGCCGCTGGCTACGATGATGCGGACCTGCGGAAACTCGCGCTGCACAATCTGGGCAAGCGACACGCCATCGATGCTGCCCGGCATCACAATATCGGTAAATAATACCTCCACCTGCCCGTTCTGGCGCAGGAAGGCCAGCGCTTCGTCGCCGTTCTCCGCCGTGCTTACCGCCAGGCCGGCACCGCGCAGGCCGGCGACCACGGTTTCGCGCACCAGTTCATCGTCTTCTACAAAGAGCACGCTGTTCGGCTCCCGCGCCAGCGCGGTGAAGGCCTGGCCGGCGGGCCCCACATTACCGGCCTCCTCCACGCGCGGCAGATAAAGCGACACGCTGGTTCCGCGCCCAAGGGTACTGTCCAGCACCAGGTGGCCGCCGGCCTGGGTAGCGAAGCCGAATGCCTGCGACAGGCCCAGCCCGCCGCCCCGGTCCGGCGGCTTGGTGCTGAAAAATGGCTCAACGGCTCTTGCGAGCGTGGCGGCGTCCATGCCCCGTCCGTTATCGCGCACTTCGAGCTGAACCCAGTCACGGCGCTCGGCGCCCTCCACCGGCACCGCCTGCGCCAGGTCGCCCGCCGACAAGTGGATGATCCCCGCGGCTCCAATTGCGTCGCGCGCATTGATCACCAGATTGAGAATCGCCATGTCGAGCTGCGTGGTATCGACCCGTACCTGCCATGCGGAACTGTCCAGGTCGGCCTGCAACGCGATTTCGCGCGGCAGGGAGCTGTAGAGCAATGGCAGCAGCGCCGCCAAGGTATCCCGGGCCACCACCAGCTGCGCATTCACTTCCTGCGCCCGGCCGAAGGACCGCATTTGTCCGATCAGCGCGGCGGCGCGCTCGATTGCCTGCTGACAAGTCACCAGCAACTGGGCCCGGCGTGCATCGTCCCTGGTCAGTTGCGCAAGCTGAACGCCGGAAGACAGCGTCTGCAGCACATTATTGAAGTCGTGCGCAATGCCCGCCGTAAGCCGGCCCAGCGCTTCCAGCTTCTGGCTATGCATAAGCGTTACCATGGCGCGCTCCGAGGCCGCAACGGCTTCGCTGACCTGGCGCTGCAAGTCCTCCTGGTGGCGGGCGATCTGGCCGCTTGCCCCGGCCAGGGCACGGCTGACGAGGTCGGCTTCTACAAAACCGCTGTCCATCGGCGTAACAGCGGTGCCCGCTCCCAGCGCATCGGCCTGTTGGCGCAAACGGGAGATGGGCCCGGTAATCGACAGCGAATATTTACGGGCAAGCAGCATGCCCACACCCAGCACCGCCAGCATGACGGCAACCGCCATCGCGGTGGCCCGGTAAGCCGGCAGGCGCAGTTCGCTGCGCGGCACACTGAGCAGCACCGTCCAGCCGGAGCGGCAGCGGCTGTAAAACGTCACCACGCGCTGGCCGTCCAGCGTTACGCCGTAATACAGGCCGGCCGGCGGCGCATTCGCGATGTGGCTGCGCAGTCCCTGGCGTATCGGTTTTCCCGTATAGAGAGCGCTATCGGCGGAGCGCGCGATGATAATGCCATTGCGATCGGCCACCGTGCCCCGCCAGCTTTTGCGCAGATGGGTTTTCTGCACGAGCCGCGACAGGCTGGCCGCGGGCAGGCCCATGGCCAGGTAATAGACGGCTTTGCCTCCGCGCATCACCGGAACTTGTACCGCAAAGTCAAAACTGCGCCCAACCGGCGCGTAAAACAGGTCGGTCACAACCGGCCCTTCAGGCCCCGCCGCCGTGCGGTAGCGGTGTACGGCGGACACCGCCTTCGGCAGTGGCGCACCAAAGGGAACGCGGGTGTTCAGCAGGCGGTAGCCTTCCAGATCGCTCAATACGATGGTGGCATTGTCTTCTACCGGCACCTGGCTGGCCTGGGCATGGAAGGCAGCCAGGTCAGCTCGGTCGAGGGCGGGCGAAGTGGCCAGCGCGGCCAGGCTGGCCTCCACGTTTTCCAGTTCGTTATCGACCAGCACCGACAGCATTTGCGCCGCCTCGCTCAGTTGCCGTTCCTGCGCGTTGCGCGCTGTGGTGTAAATCTGCCAGGCGACCAGAGCCATACCGAGCAGCGCGGGCAGGAGTACCGCAAGGATAAGGAAAGACAGCTTCCGGCGGATGGTCATAAGATGGACAACGTGAGGTAGGCCGCAATCCGGCGCGTGATGTTACGGAACAGTGCCCCGAACTTGCAAGGCAAATTGTAACATCACGCAACAAGAACGACACATACGCACAACCATGGCCCTACCGGACATGCCGCCGCTCCGGTATCATCCCGGTATGAAACAAAATTCCTCACTTCCGTTTGTCATTGGCGTAGCGGGCGGGAGCGGCAGCGGCAAATCCACTGTAACGCAGCAGGTGCTCGCCTCGTTCGGCACCGAGATGGTGTCGGTCGTCATGCAGGACGACTACTATCTCGACCAGTCCCACCTCAGTCCCGAAGTACGGCGCAAGACCAATTACGATCATCCCAACGCTTTCGACTGGCCGCTGCTGGTGCAGCATGTGCGGGCCTTGCGCAGCGGCGAGACGATCCAGATGCCAGAATACGACTTCACGATCGACAACCGCTCCACCCGGACCATCCCCGTCAAACCCGCGCCGGTGATCCTGATCGAAGGCCTGTTTGCTCTGTACGACGAGGATTTGCGCAAGATGATGTCGCTGAAGATCTTCGTGGACACGGCGCCGGACGTGCGCTTCATCCGCCGCCTGCAGCGGGATATCGCGGAACGCGGCCGCACCGTGGACAGCGTGACAAACCAGTACCTGGAAACCGTGCGCCCCATGCACAAGCAGTTCATCGAGCCGACCAAGCGCCACGCCGACGTGATCCTGCCGCATGGGGCCAATGGGCCTGCGGTCGACGTGATCACGGCCAAGGTGGCCAGCGTTATCGCCCGACAACTGTAACGCTAGCGGCTCACCTCACCAATGAGCACCATCAGCTTGGAGTTTTGCTGAGCAACGCTTTCCGAGCAGTGCTTTGCTAGCTCCATGGGTGGAAAAAGTACAACAGGGAAAAATCGACGGTGTCGCTAAAGGGCGTGCCGACGGTGAGCGCGTTGTAGTGCCAAACCCAATTGTCGAGAATCACCTCGCCATGGTCTCCATAGTGACCCCAAGCCTCACGGTGTGCTTGCCCATGTGTCGAGTCTCCGTCATTAAACAAGGATTCCGAATGCCACGCCCCTCCCGGCATGGCGATGCCCTCAAACGTGATGTCCTGGTTCGTTTCTTCATAGCTGAAAATGGCATGGATATCGAAGACATAGTCGACATCGACATAGCCGCTCGACCAGCTCTCCGTCATAAACTGACCTGGCGCATAGCGCATGATGTCAACCCACTGTCCGGTCCCGTTCGGTGATTCGGTCGTAACGAGATCGCGATTCGGTTCATGGTATTCAGTGTGGTATGTGCCGTCCAGGGCCCTTGCGATATGGTAGGTTGACAGGCCGTCGAAGCTGGTTTGATCATAAATCGATCGGCCGTCGGAATACGTCAGGTCATGGCTATCATAGCCATACCACACATTGTGCTGAGTTGTTTCCGTCAAGCGCACACCGTCAACATCGGGCGCGTAATTGGTTTCGTAATACGTCCCGCCATTGGCGCCATCCCAAGTTGTGCCGTGGTCGCCATTCGCGTGCTGCCACGCCGATGTCACCGAACCGTCCGGGTCGCTCCAGATTTTCTTATAGTTTCCGGCGCTGTCGCTTTCGATCTCCGTAAAAGTACCATCGCCCGGCTGAAGGTAACTATGGAAGTAACCGTTCGTGCTACTTGTTGTGCTTAGGTGATAAGCGCCATTACTAACATCGGTGAGGACCGTACCATGACCATCGTTATCGCTTATTGTTACCGTCCCGTCAGCACTATGCTCCTCTTCATGACTGCTGCCATCCTGGTAACGGTCTGCGTGCCGCGTGTAGCCCCCGCCGCCCACCTGGTCCTCGATCCGATGGCCTGATGCATCTTCGCTCCACTTATCGTAGGTGCCATCGGCATTGAAGCTATAGTTGAAGCCCGAACCGTCAGCGTTCAATGCACTGCTACCATAAGACCCATCTGGATTGCGATACTCACGGACAAAAGTACCATCTGCAAAATTCGTATAAATCGAAAAGGATCCGTCGGCCTGATGAGAATCCACGTGTAGCGTGCCGTGATCGTAGAATCCACTGTCGTAAGCGCCATTCGTGTGCGTGTTCGTCCAGAATTGCGTACCGTCTGCATCCTTCCAGCCAGCGCTATAGTTGCCGTCCTTGTCAGTTTTACTGCTGCCGCTCCCGCCGTCAGCATCGGTCCAACGGTACTCTAGCGAGTCAAAACTTCCGTCTTCAGAGTAGTTGTGAATCTCAGTTTTCTCACCTTCTGGGTACGGTATGGGTTTCGACTGACTACGCGTGACCCCGGTATCCGTACCCTTGAAATCATAGGTCGTCAGTGAAATCGGATCGTAAATGGTTCGCACAACACCGGACGTCAAACCCATACTGTTAAAACTCTGCAGCTTAGCCGGATCCAGATGCAGCGTATCAAAGTCTAATGCGACCTTCCCCTCAGGGGCTTGACTGAGAATGAATTTAAGATCGGACTTCGAGTAATACTCCGGATAGGTCAGCCCAAATTGGAATCGCGTACTGGGGTTAAAGAAAAAGGTCGCACCAACCGCTGCGATATTCTCGGCGTTCAACGAGATGGTGTAACCAGCATTGATAGTGAGGCCGGTGACAGGAGCGCCGTTGCTGTCAACAAAATATGAGCGGTACCCGCCAGCTTGATCTAGCAGATCACGGAATGCAAACTGGGGATTGGTCCCCCGCATGTATGAGACCAGGTCGTTCCAACCGGTGATGTGCGCGACGGCTTCATCGTAGGCGCTGACGGATTGACTGGTAAGCAGCAGCTGGGTGTACTCCTGCATACCAGTCTTTTGCGCCAGCTCGGTGACTCCATTGGTGAACGACTGTCTTGCTTCGGCTACCGTTTCGCGGTGATTGGCATGTTTCACCTCATGGCCCAACAGGATCACAAAGGTGCCAATCGTCTGGTTATTCAAGAGATTGCCAGATGCATCTACAGCGAGCCGGATCTCAGGCAGCTTCTGGGTATCTCCGGGAAAATACGCTGCGGCCGCTCCACTTGAACCATCCATTGGCACAATTTTGGTGAAGCGATTGAGCGCCGCAAGTTCTGTCTCCTCCTGCAACCATTCAGAGTTATTCAATGCGTCCAGTAAGCTCGTGTAAGCATTCGAAGCAGTGCCGTTCGGGAGCAACAAGGCGAATTTATCAATATACGAGGTCAAGAGTGTCGACAACGGCATGCGAGCCCTCAAAGTGGTTGGTCGTCATTGCGGGAATAGCTGGTGAATTCAACTACACAGCCATCCGCATCGGTTGCAAGGGAGATGGCGACCCGAGGACGAACATGCCGTTCGTAGCGAAGTCCACGCAGCTCCATGGTGCTCCTTGCAGTCCACCCCGTGAAGGCGCCATTGATCAGGGGGCGCTGCAAGCATGACGCCGTGCTCCGATCCCCCGAAAGTCGATGAATACTAAGATACCGGCTTTGCTCTCCGCTGGACCAATACGCCATGAAAAGAGTGCCTGGGATCTGCATTTCGAAATCGAGCGCTGGCTGGCCGGACTTTTTAATGATCGGTTGAAACCGAGCGCCAAAGAGCTTCTCAATGCTATCCCTATCGAACTCTGCCCCCGCAGCGATCACTCCAAGCGTCATCCGCTGAATTGCAATCACTTCCGGCTCCAATACGCCCCTCGCCCAGCTACATACAGGCAGCAGAGCAAACGACGCGCAGAACGCGGTGCATAAAATTCTTTTGATAGGAATTAAACTCATGCGGGAAGCTTAGCGCGTCAGGATCCGGCCAAATCTATCCAAATGTATAAATTGCCGAAAAACAACAAGCGTATACGATAATCCAGCAAGAAAAATCGCGAGCTGCACTTTGAACACATGTATTGATACATTACTGTCGCCAAGGTGTAATACTGGTTCAGATCCAGGCATCGGCAACCCGGGTACGCTCGCCTCCTTCGCTGCCGGTATTCACCACGCCACGCGGCTCGATCAGCAGCAGCCTGGTCTCGGCTTGCGCGAAGGGCTTGTGTTCCACGCCCTTCGGCACCACGAACATTTCGCCCTGCCGGAGAATGACATGGCCATCGCGGAAATCGATGCGCAACTCCCCTTCCATGACGATGAACGCCTCATCGGTATCCGCATGGGTGTGCCAGATGAAATCGCCTTCTACCTTGGAGAGCTTGAACTGGTAGTCGTTCAGCTCGGCGATCACCTTGGGAGACCATTGTTCGGCGACCAGGTCGAATTTTGCAGAAAAGTTAATACTCCGGTGTATGGTCGCAGCCATGTGTAGCCTTTCCTCAGGAATGAATGTGGCACAAGGCTAAGCAAATTGCGCCCGGCAATCTTGTACGATTGTGCGTGCGCTTCTGCAGTAGAATTTCCACACGATGAACAAAACCACGACCGACTGGATTCAGCGCGCACCGGGCTCGGACGGCGTGGAGCGCATAGAGGCCTTCTTCGCCGGCGCCGCCTATGGCTTGCACCGCCACGATACCTATGCGGTCGGCCGCACGCTGTCCGGGGTCCAGAGTTTCGTCTATCGCGGCGGCGAGCGCCACAGCCTGCCGGGCGGCACCATGGTGCTGCATCCGGATGAGGCGCATGACGGGCAGGCGGGAACGGAGGACGGCTTTCGTTACCGGATGGTCTATATCGAACCTGCGCTGATCCAGAATATCCTTGGCGGCAAGCCCCTGCCCTTCATCAAGGACGGCATATCGCGCGACCCGCGGCTGTACGCGGCCTCCGAAGCGCTGTTGCAAAGCATGGACCTGGCGATCGATGCGCTGGAGCAGGACGACGCCCTGTTCGACCTGGCCCATGCGCTGGATGCCGCTGCCGGGGCTGCCCGGCGCCGGCAGAACTTCGACTACCGGGCGGCGGAACGGGCGCGCGAATATATCCACGGCGCCCTGCACCGCACGGTGACGCTGGAGGAGCTGGCCGCACAGAGCGGCCGGGACCGCTGGAGCCTGTCGCGCGATTTCCGCCTGCTGTTCGGCACCAGTCCCTACCGCTACCTGGTCATGCGCAGGCTGGACCTGGTCAGGACCCTGCTTGCGCAAGGCGAGTCCCTGGTCAACGCCGCCCTGCTCGCCGGATTCGCCGACCAGAGCCATATGACGCGCCACTTTATCAAGACCTTCGGCTTATCGCCCGCGCGCTGGCTGAAGATGCGCAGCATGCATGCGCTAGCGGTTGGTTAGCGTAACGCCTGCAATCACCAGCAGGCCGCCGGTAATCATCGATGGCAGGATGGGTTCTCCCAGCATGAGCGCTCCGAAAGTCACGCCGAATACGGGCACCAGGTTGTTGAATACGGCCGTACGCGCCGCGCCCAGCGTCTGCACGCCTTCGTAATACCAGACGAAACCCACCGCCGTGCCGAAGGCGCCGAGATAGACGATGGATGCCCATACCTGCCAGTTGAGCACACTCCAGTCCATGTCCGCAATTTCCGTGCTGGCGCCGATCAGGAGCAGCAGCAGGCCCCACAGCGTTGCATAGGTGGTCGCGGCGATCGGCGTCAGCCCTTTCAGCGCATGCCGCCCGATGATGGTGTAAGCCGCCCAGGCACATACCGCGCAGAACATGATGAGTTCCCCTGTGCCGAGCGACTGAGAGATATCGTGCAGCGCACCTTGCAGGTCGCCGCGGCTGATGATGACGGCGGCGCCGGCGAACGCAATGAGAATACCGAGCCACTTGCGCGGCGCCAGGCGCTCGCGGAAGAACAGCGCCTGGGCCAGCGCGGTGACAATAGGGTTGAGCGCGATCAGCAAGGCCGTGCGGCTGGCGGGCATCAGCGACAGCGCCTTGAAAAAGCAGATGTTGTACAGGAAGATGCCGGTCGCGCCCAGCGCGAAGGTCGCCATCGCCTGCTTCAGGGTGAGCCGGGGCAGCCCGCCCTCCAGCTTCCACGCCAGCGGCACCAGCAAGGCGCAGGCCACCAGAAAGCGGCCGCCCGCCGCCATCATGTGCGGCATGAGGTTGGCTATCAGGCGCCCGGCGATGAAGGTTCCGCCCCAGAACATGGTGACGGCGACGAGTTTCAGGTATATCCCGGCTGATGTTGGTTTCATGTTTTAGCTTATTCGGTTCGCCCGTTTCCGCTGGCCGGCGCGAGCAGGTTAATGGGACATGATACTTGTTTCGGCTGAAAAATTTTGGACCGGTCCGATACCTGCGTATTGAACGATCGTGCAGCGGCCTCCCACTGCGCAGGATTTGAGCCGCTTCAGCTTCTGTCCTCGTTTGCATTGCCATCAACGGACCGGTTTTCTACACTGCGCTGTCGCCATCCGCTCGACCACCCCATGCTCAACAATCCCTATCTCGTAGCGCTCGGCATTCCGCTACTCTTGCTGCTGTGCGGCGCAGTTGCAAAGAAGCTTGCACGCCGCGACGACTGGAGGAGGTCCGATTTCTTCCTGGGGCTCGAACTTGCCTTGGCGGATATAGGCGCGGGCCTGGTTTACCTCTACGACCTGCAGAGAATGAATATGAATCATGCCCTCGACACCGCCACACTCGGTATTAAAATCGGGACAACGGCGACATTCCTCGTTATCGCGTTTGGTGGCCTGCTCTGGGTGCTGTCTATTCACCAGGACTGGGAACAGCATGCAGCTAGTGCAAAGGGCCTGATTTGGCTTGGTGTTGTCAGCAATGCCGTGGGCATAATCTTGTTTGCGGTCTTCGTACTGTTTGTGAAGGGTGTTTAAATGAGCCAGGAATCCAGAATCCGAATCATTAGCCTCCTCTTCCTCATCACATCCTTTGTGGCAATGGCGATGTCGACCAGGATCTCCGGTTTTTTGGGGGCGCATACTCTCTTTAGCTACTTCGCTATTGCAACTGCGCTTGTTGGTGCAGGGCTATCAATTTACGTATCACGCCGCTCGCAGCAACTTCGGCAAGGCCGGGTCTACATTATGTACAGCCATGCCGACCGGGCTGCCGCCAGCAACCTCGTTCAAAAACTCAAAGCGGAAGGCTACAATCCCTGGTTCGACGAAGACGAGATTGCTCCCGGCCAGAAAATTCACGAGAGCATACAGAACGGGCTGAGCCAAAGTGCCGTAGCGCTGCTCCTTGTATCGCAGCAGCTTAATCTGGACAATGCGCTGATCGACA
The DNA here is from genome assembly GCF_045984285.3 of Pseudoduganella rhizocola. Classification (NCBI taxonomy): domain Bacteria; kingdom Pseudomonadati; phylum Pseudomonadota; class Betaproteobacteria; order Burkholderiales; family Oxalobacteraceae; genus Pseudoduganella; species Pseudoduganella rhizocola. The sequence goes on along the minus strand of NZ_JBJQIK030000003.1, from coordinate 44,190 downwards.
AGGAACTGAGCTATGCCTTGCAGAGCGTGAAACCCGCAGACACATCGTTTAGTCCGGTCATACCGGTCCGGCTGGATGATGCCGACATTCCTGCTGCATTAGCGGGGATAAGCTGGATCGACCTGCGTGAGCCCAATGCGTTCGAACGCCTTAATCAAAGTCTCCGGCGGATTCTGGCGCATCCAAGGCTTGCATGACCGAAATCGATTGTCCGATGAGGTTCAATTATTCTCAGCGGCATACTTGCGATAGCGCAGGAAGGCATTCACGGTCAGCCTGCCCTTGGCCGGGTCGGGGTTGAGCAGTTCGGGCGCGTCGATCTGGCCGCTGTGGAAGATGGTGGCGTCGTAGAAGATGGCGCGGTTCCAGGCGGCGGGGATGGTGGCGGTACGCTCGAAGTAGCGGTTGGCGCTGTTGAAGTATTCGGGCGGCACGCCGAGCACCTTCGTGAAGGCGGCGCCGTCCAGCAGCTTCACCTGGTGCAGCAGGAAGTCGATTTCGTCGGGCGATACGAGCGGCCGGTAGAAACTGGTTCCGCCCAGGCGCGCGTCGCCGAACAGGTACAGCACCGCCGCGCAGGCGCCCTCGCCTTCCGGGCAATTGTGCGCGTCGCGATGGCAGATGCGCTGCTGCGGGTTGAGTTCTTCGGGGCGCAGCGTCACGATGGACATGCGCGTGTTCACGCCCGCAGTACTGCGCGCATCGAAGGGCTGCTTCAGGTGCCGGGCAAAATACTCTTCGAAGCACTGGTCGAATTCCGGCGTCATTTTTTTCTCGATGCCGGGATAAGCGTAGGCGGGGTTCGCACTGAACGCGGCACGCCCGGCCACTGCTTCGGCGACCATCTGCTGCGGATCGCTCAGGAAGTTGTCGATGACGAGGCATTCGGCGCCGCCGCCAATCGGCACGCGCTGGATAAGCGGATTCGGATTGAACATCATCAGACCATGACAAAGCCGCGGAAACCGCGCGCCGCGTAATAGGACTCGGCGCCGTTGTGGTAGACGAAAACCTGGCCGTAGCGGCGGTCGCAGAACAGCGCGCCGCCCAGCTTTCGCACGCTGGCGGGCGTCTGCACCCAGCTCGATGTTTTGCGGTCGAATTCACCGAGCGCCTGCAGCGCGCGGTACTGTTCTTCGGACAGCATGGTGATGCCGATGGCGACCGCCATGGCCACCGCGCTGCCGCCCGGCTTGTTCTCCTTGCGCGCCGCCAGCGCTTCACCGTCGAAGCAGAGGCTGCGCCGCCCGGCGGGAGTCTCGGCCGAACAGTCGCAGAAGGTCAGCTCACCATTGGCCTGGTCGTGGCCGATGACATCGGGCTCGCCGCCCGTATTCTCCATTTCCTGCAGTACCTTGAGCTTGTCCTTGCGGGCCTCCAGCCTGGCCTGCACCACGCTCCAGTCCAGGTCCGGGTGGCGGTTCATATGCTTTTCGAAGCGTCCCCTCAGCACGGCGATCAGTTCATCCACCTTCCAATGCTCCTATGTCTCTTGCTGTTCTTCCTGGTGAATCGGCAGCAGCACGCGGAAGGTGGTGCCGCGGCCGACTTCACTGTCTACCTCGATAACGCCGCCATGATTCTGCACGATGCCGTAGGAGACGGATAGTCCCAGGCCGGTGCCCTTCCCCACCGGCTTGGTGGTGAAGAAGGGATCAAAGATGCGCGCCAGGTTTTCCGGCGCAATGCCGCAGCCGGTGTCGGTCACGGAGAACCAGGCCCGGTCACCTTCGGTGCCGGTGCGGATGGTGATTGTGCCACGTCCCTGGCCTATTGCGTGCGCCGCATTGATAATGAGGTTCATGGCTACCTGGTTGATCTGCGAAGACAGGCACTGGATATCCGGCACATCCCCATACTCTCGCACTACATCGGCGCAGTATTTTATTTCGTTGGACACGATGTTCAGCGTGGAATCCAGGCCCGTGTGCATGTTGAACCAATGCCAGGTCTGCTGCGCGTCCACGTGCGAGAAGTCCTTCAGGTTCTGCACGATGGTGCGCACGCGTTCCAGGCCGTCCTTGGACTGCGTCATCAGCAGCGGTATGTCTTCCTGCAGGAACTCAATCTCCGTCTCGCGGCGCAGCTTGGCCAGGGAGCCCGCAACGGCGGGATCAGTGATGCTTTCCTCCGCGTTCTTGTAGGCGTGCAGCATCCGGAACAAGGCCTCCACATAGCTTTGCAGCGTACTGAAATTGGAATAGATATAGCCGATCGGATTGTTGATCTCATGCGCCACGCCCGCCGCCAGCTGGCCGATGGAGGCCATCTTGTCGGCCTGCAGCAGCTGGCTCTTGGTGAGGTCGAGCTGGCGGTTCAGCTCCAGCAGCTCGGAATGGCTGGCCACCATCTTGTCCATGATCTGCTGCTTGCCGGCCAGCTGGTCGGCAAGCTGGCTGTTGCGCCGCCCCAGTTCGCGCGACATCACTTCCAGCGAATTCTCGATCAGCAGCCGGTCATTTTCGAAAGCCGCATAGGCATCGTCGATGGCCCGCACAAAACCGTCCAGATCGACGACCTGATTGTCCTTGCAAAATTTACGCACCTGGCGTGCGAGCAGTGAATGCATGCTAGGCCTCGCTGAACGTAGTCACCGTCATGGTCTGGTTGTGCAGCTCGCAGCGCGCCAGCGCGCTGTGCGGGGCAATTTCGCCGTAGGAATAGAAACCGGCCAGGCGCGCGCCGGCCCCCAGCACTTCGGCTACGCCCTCGGTCTCTTCTTCAATGCGTTGCTGCAGCACCAGCTTGCGGCCGATGCAGCTGATCAGGATGGCCAGCTCGGGAGGCCTGCCATGCAGCTGCAGCAGATTGTCTTCGGCCGCTGCAATGGCGCCGTCCACCAGGCGGTTGAAATTAGCCTTCATCAGCTGCACCCTGGCGCCCTGCGGCAGGTCGCCTGCAAACGTCATGCTCTGGTCTTCCTCGCTGACGCCGAGAATCGTGCGCACCACATAGGTATCGGCGCCGGGCAGGTGCAGGGCCAGCGGGAACAGCAGCGCGGACGATGGCAGCTTCTCGGCCTGCGGGCCGAGGTAGGTCTTGTACAGGCCGAGCGCCGATTCGCCGTCGAGGTCGAACAGCACATTGCCTGCCGAACGGGTAATCACGCGTTCCGGCCCGAAGGCATCCCAGCCTCCGATGGAGCCGAAGCCCACGCGCAGCTGTTCGCTGTAGAAACCGATGGCGGCGATCACGCCTTCGGCCGCGGGCGCATTGGCGATAACCACGGTGCTGCCGAAATCGGCGCCGTCGCCCGCCAGGCCGCCGGTAACGTTCACACCGCGCGGCAGCGCTTCGCGCAGCCCCTGCACCAGTTCACTGCCATTGACCTGGATGCCGTCGGACAGCACCAGCACGTGCCGCAGCTGGGCATCGTGCAGCTGCGCCAGCAAGGCGCTGCCCACGGTGCGGCTGTCGGCCGCGGAATCGCTCTGCGCCATCACCATGCGCACCCGCGTCTGGCTGAAGCGCACGGCGGTCAGCACGAGTTGGCCGTCCAGCACTTCGGTGCCGTAGATCTCGCCCGCCGTACTGCAGCCGGTGATCAGGGCCTGCGGACATGCTTGCCTCAGCGCGGGGAACAGCGCGGGCTCCTGCAGCAACTTCCTGTTACCAAACACGAGCAACCAGTGCACATCTTGCGGCAGTGCCAGCTGCGCAATATCGGAAACGCGTTCAGCCTGAAATTGAAAGGTTTGCATGGTTTCCTTTCGCATTATCAACGATTCCATTGTATTGAAAACGCTGCGGCATGTCGCAACAGTGGTGACGCACGCCAACAACACCGGAGCAGGCCCGAAAATAAAAGAGCCCGGCATTGCCGGGCTCCTTGCTGGAGGCATTTATTTTGAAAGCCGGTAGCGCTGCTCGCGGTATAGCAGCGATGGCAGGATCACGTGCGCCATGGCCTGGTCCACCTGCGCCTGGCTCGGCTGGCGCTCCGTCAGTTGCAGCTCGCCTTTTGCAGCATCGTAGTTGCCGATGATGGGCGGCTGGCTCGGCCGCAGGATGGTGGCCGTGCTGCCTTCCAGCCAGGTGAAGTAGTTATCGAACTGCAGCAGCGCGCGGCCCGGGGTGGTGCTGTCCTTCGCCAGGTCGCGGCCTATCATCGGATGGGTGCTCGAAATACCGATCAGCGACAGCAGCGTTGGTCCCAGGTCGATCTGGCTGGCCAGCGTGCTCACGCGTTTCGGCTCAATATCGGCGCCCAGTATCAGGCCCGGAATATGGAACTTCTTGATCGGCACCAGGCTGTTGCCATAGACGCGGTTGTCGTGGTCGGCCACGATCAGGAACACCGTGTCCTTCCAGTAGTCCTGCTTCTTCGCTTCGGCGATAAAGCGGCCCAGCGCGTAGTCCGCGTACTTCACCGCGTTGTTGACGGTCTGCTTGTTCGGGTCGTGCAGCGTGATTTTCCCGTCCGGGAATTCGAAAGGCTCGTGGTTCGAAGAACTGAAGATCAGGCTGAAGAAAGGCTTCTTCTGCGCGTGCAGCAGCTTCAGGCGCTCCAGCGACTTGTCGAACAGGTCTTCATCGGATGCACCCCAGCTGCCTTCGAACTTCGGCTTCATGTCGCTGCGGTCCACCACGTTCTGGAAGCCGTTGCCGGTAAAGAAGCCGCGCATATTGTCGAAGTGGGCTTCACCGCCGTACACGAACTCCGTGTGGTAGCCCTGCTTGCCCAGGCCCAGGGCCAGCGTGTAGAAGTTGTGCTGGGCCAGCGAGAGCTTGACCACGCTGCGCGCCGGCGTTGGCGCATAGCCCGCCACCACGGCCTCGATGCCGCGCACGGAACGGGTGCCGGTGGCATACAGGTTCTCGAACCACCAGCCTTCGCCTTTCAGCTTCTCCAGCTCCGGCGTTACCGGCAGGCCGCCCAGCGATTCCACGAAGGTGGCGCCCAGGCTTTCTTCCAGGATGATGACGAGGTTCAGCGGCCGCTCGCGCTGCACGGCCGCCTGCTGCGCGTGCAGGGTGGGCAGCTCGGCGTTGGGGAACTGGTAGCCGCGCAGCCATGGCGCCGCCTGCACGGTGCTCAGCACTTTCTCGCGCGGGAATTTGCCGTAGATCTCGGAGGAATTGGCCTCCTTGCTCATCGAGTTGATGGCGTCGAGCACCGACCAGGGCGAATTGATGATGAGCGAATTGACCATGGCATCGCCGCTCAGCGCGAAGGTGGCCGGGTTGGCCGGGCGGTGGTCGGTGGTGGAACGGATCTGCACCGCCACCAGCAGCACCAGCACCGGCCAGCTGATAAGCACCACCTTCGACGGCCACATCACGGTGTGGGCCGAGGCCGAGTTCAGCACGCGGAATACCGTTACGCCGAGCAGGATGGTGCCCAGCACGCCCAGGATCAGCGCAAGGCGGAAGCCGTTCCACAGCGTGGCGGCCACCTCCTTGGGATAGGACAGGTATTCGATGAACAGGCGGTTCGGCCGCAGGTCGAACTGCATGAGGAACTGCGGCGTGGACAATTCCAGGAAGATGATGAACAGCAGGCCGAGCCCGGCCCAGGCGACGGTGAGCAGTTTCCAGGGGCGCATGGCAAAGCGGTGCGCCAGGAAAGGCGCCAGCAGCAGCGGCGGCACCAGCAGATAGCCGAGCAGGATCAGGTCGGCGCGCACGCCCTGCACCAGCATTTCGCCCAGCAGGCCGGTGGCCTGCACCCGCTGCCATTGCCATGCAATGAGGCAGATGCGCGAAAGCGACAGTACGGCAAGGCCTGCAAACAGCATCTGGACCAGCGTAGCGTAGGGTCCAGCCCAGCGGGTGAGTCCGGCCACCCGTGCCGCGAAGCGCTTCAGCATCTTAGTCAGCTCCGCCTGGTGCGCCCATCATTGCGCCGGCGCCGGCACTCAGCAGCCAGGCGCACAGCAGCAGGAATACCATCAGCACGGCGAACAGCTTCGATACACGGCGTGCTTCGGCGCCATTTTCGAATAGGGCAGGCTGGCCGTAGCCCAGGCCCACGAAGTAGGCGGCAAAAATGGTGGCCATGTAGTGCACCGCGCCGAACATTTCACCCAGCTCCCCCTTGCGCTCGTGGGAGATCAGCAGGTGCGACAGGATCACCAGCACCAGGTAGACCACCGCTGCCGGCAGCGGCGGCAGGTAGACGCCCATCTTCTCCACCCAGTTGCGCACGGCGGGACGCCAGCGCGCCACCAGCGGCAGGATCAGGTTGTGCGTGAGGCCAACCAGCACGATCAGCTTGAGCAGGATGGTCTTGTGGATGCTGCCCTTGCTGCCGATGGCAATATTGTGCAGGTTGGTTTCGGCCTGGCGGTTATTCTGCTGGAAGAATTCCGGCGTCTGCACGTGCAGGATGCGCTGGAACCAGCTGATCTCTTCCAGTGCCGCCAGCGCCACCACGGCGCTCATGCCCAGCAGCGCGAATACCACGAAATCGAACTTCGAACGCTGCCAGCGCTCGATGGCGGCGAAGGCCAGCAGGCCCGCGGTCATGGCGAAGCAGAGGAACTGCATCCATTCCACGATGCCGTCTTCCACCAGCAGGCGCTGCAGCTGCGCCGCGTCGTTCGGGCCGGACCACGCCACCGCCAGCAGGAGGATGAAGAGATTGATGGCGATGCCGGTAACAATGACCGGATGAGAGAACCATTTGCGGATTACCACTGACCTGCTCCTTTATTAACAATATTCGCTGCCACAGCGCCCTGCGGGGCCGCTACGGCAGGTTCAGCTTCCAGGATACGGCGCGAGCGGCGCCAGGCCAGCGCCGCCAGCGAGACCACGGCCCAGCCCCACAGCAAGGGGTCCAGCAGCGCGTCCCACAGGTTCCCGCTCGGCAGGCGCAAAGCCGAAAACAGCACCACGGCAGCCAGCACGGCGCCGGCTTGCGCGCGCGGCTGGCCGCGCACGATGGCCAGCACGCACAGCGCGGCAAGCATCAGCGCAGCGAGCGGCGCCCCCAGCGGACCGAAGCCCACATAATAAAGCCCCAGCGAGGTCAGGCCCATGGTGTCCACATACAGCAGCAGGCCGGCCGCCGCGATCACGGCTGCCAGGCGCGGCTGCATCACTTTCTGCGGCTGCCCTGCCTGCACCAGGCGCAGCAGGCAACAGGCCAGCAGCAGGCCGCTGGGCCAATGGAAGGCCAGGGCCAGCCAGTAGGCGGGCGACAGGGAGCCCGGCAGCAGCGTCAGCGCGCACAGGCCGGCCAGCAGCCCCCACACCAGGCGCGGCGAGCGCCGCAGGCCCAGGGGCAGCAGGCTCACCAGCAGCGCCGCCAGCACAGCGGCCCAGGCCAGCCGGCCGTAAATGATTTGCAGGGCCAGGTCAGGAAGGGTCATCGGGCTGCGTCTCCAAATTCCAGGTCATACACATGGTGTGCGATCGCCTGCCGGCGCGAAGTATAAGTGATGTGCAGCTCCTTGCCGACCTGGTGCAGGTCGGGATAGGAAAATTCTTCGCCCGCCTTGCCCTGTTCGATATCGGTCACGCGCTTCCAGCTGCGGCCGTCCTCGGAGATGGAAAGGCGCAGCGTGCTGCGGTCCGAACCGCCGGGCACCACGTGGTTATGCAGCAGCACCACGCTGCCATTGCTCAGGCGCAGGGCGCTGAGCGAGGTGCCCTGGTTCGGCAGGTCCAGCGCCGGCAGGTCGTCCCAGTTTTCCCCGGCATCGGTGCTGCGCGCGTGCTGGATGCGCTGCTCGTCGCTGGCATCGCGCATCCATGCATGCACTTCCGACGGCGACACCGGCACGATGGTCGGCTGCAGCGTGGTGATGCGGGCGCCGATGCGCGACATCCAGCGCGGGTCGCCACGCTGGTCGAAGGCCATCATCATCGGGTACTTGATGCCGATTTCAAAATACATGGGCAGCAGCCAGCCGCCATCGGCCAGGCTGACTGCGGAATTGCGCACCAGCACGCTGGTGTTGAACAGCGGCGACATCGGCAGCAGGCGCTTGACCTTGAAGGTCTTGCCCAGGTCCTGCGACGCCAGCTGCACCAGGCGCGAGGTAGCCCAGCCGCCCATGCCGGTGGTGACGACGAAGAGATCGACGCGGCCATCGGCCGAGGTCCAGGCCACCGGGTTGCCGATGCGGCGCACGCCGTAGCCCAGGCCGGCGCCCAGCGATTCGCGGCTGGCCACCACCCAGGGAGTGCTCCACTTGCCGTCCTTCCAGTGCGCGGCATAGACCTTCACGTCCGGCCCGCCTTCGCGGCTGCCGGCCCACCAGAATGCGGCAATGCGCCCGTCGGGCAGCGGCGTGAGCGCGCTGGCATGGGCCGAAGGCGCATTCGGCGGCGCGGGCAGCAGGGAGTGCAAGCGGGGGGTGAAACTGACCTTGCCGGGCTGGGCCGGGGCAAGCGTCATCCGGGCCGGCGCTTCATGCGCCAGGCGCGACCAGCGCAGGTATTCGGAGCCAAAAATCGCCAGGACGGCGGCAACACACAAGAGTTTCCCGAGTACTGACAGGCTGCCGGCTCTGGCGCTGCTGCGCTCCGGGCTGGCAGGGGCGCTTGCGCGCAACCAGAATTCCATTATTGTGTCCTATGGCGGAAGATCGGTTTGCCTGTGGCAAGCCCAACAAGCAAAGGGGCTATCCTACAGTAAACACCGGTCCGGAGGAAAGATTCTCATCGGCTTTAATTTCATAATGACAACGCTGCATCGCTTGATCTGCGTCATGGAAGCGACACATTGACCGGGTAGCATGACGTTCATGCATCGCTCCCCGGAGTTCCCATGTCCCGACTCGTTCCCAGCCTTGCCCTGATTGCAGTTCTGGCGCTGGCTAGCTTCGGCGCCCGTGCCCTGATGCCCGCAAGCGACGCCGGCGCGCGGCAGCTGACGGATGCCGAGGCGTTCGCCCGGCGCCACTACAGCCGCTGCCTGCAGTCGGGCGCCCTGCCCGCCCCGGAAAGCTGCGCCCTGCGCACCATCCAGCTGGCCTCCCAGCTGCACGGCTTGCGCTACGGCGACGAGGTGGCGGCCGCACTGCGCTGACCCCAGGCGTTAAAAATACGTTAATGTCCCTCCGGTACGGTACGCTTACCGATATCCTGGAGAGCCCGAATAATGCATGTGCTGTTAGTGGAAGACGATGAAATGCTGGCGGAGGCGATCTGCGCCCGCGCCCGGCAACAGGGCTGGGACATCGCCCACGCCTCCAGCGCCGAGCAGGCGCGGCTGGCACTGGTGGACGCCGTCTATTCGGTGGTGCTGCTGGACCTGGGCCTGCCGGGCGAATCCGGCATTGCCATGCTGCGCCATATGCGCGCCAGCTACAACGCCACCCCGGTCGTCATCGCCACCGCGCGCGGCCAGATGACGGAACGCATTGCCGGCCTTGATGCGGGCGCCGACGACTATCTGGTCAAACCCTTTGAATTCGACGAGCTGTGGGCGCGGCTGCGCGCCGTGGTGCGGCGCAGCGAAGGCAAGACCGTGCCGCTGCTGCGCTGCCGCGACATCGAACTCGATGCCGCACGCCAGACCGTGAGCCGGGCCGGCCAGAACGTCACGTTGAGCGCCTACGAATACCGCACCTTGCTGGCTTTGATGGAACGCCTCGGCCATGTGGTCAGCCGCAGCCACCTCGAAGCCCTCGTGTATGGCAATGCCGGCGATATCGAGAGCAATACCATTGCCGTGTTTATCCACCAGCTGCGGCGCAAGCTGGGCGATGACCTGATCCGCACCTCGCACGGCCAGGGCTACATCATGGGCGGCTGGGCGGAATGAAGTCGCTGCGCGGACGCCTGCGCGCCGTGCTCGCGCTGGCTTTGCTGAGCTGCTGGGTAGGTGGTGTCGGCCTGCTGGTGACCTACACCGCCAACAGTGAACGCAGCCTGTGGGATTCCAAGCTGCAGGCCTTTGGTACCAAGATACTGCTTGTCATCCCCGCCAAAAAGATCGAAAGCAAAACGATCGGGCCGCGCCGTCAACTGCCGGATGGCATCGACGCGCAGGCCGACAACTTCACCTTCCAGGTGTGGTATGGCCGCGAATCCATGCTGATACGCACGCCCGGCGCCCCCGACCAGCCCTTCGTTCCCCAGTTCACCGACGGCTTCCACAGCAATAGCATCAATGGCGTGAAGTGGCGTATCTACGCCCTGTCCGACCGCACGGGACAGATTTCGGTTCAGGTCGCAAACCTGCAATCGGCGCTGGATGCGGAGATGCAGCGCGAAGCGCTGCTCGCACTGCTGATGCTGAGCGCCGTGCTGCTCCTGCTCGGCGTGCTGCTCGACCGCGCACTGATTCTCTCCCTGCGGCCGATTGCCAGCCTGGAGTCGGCCATGGCGCAGCGCCAGCGCTTCGACCTCGCTCCCCTGCCCGCCTCGCAGCTGCCGCAGGAACTGCAGCCGCTGGTGCTGGGCTTTAACCGTTTGCTGAAAGAGCTGGATGGCGCCATCGATGCCGAACGGCGCTTTATCGACGATGCGGCCCATGAGCTGCGCACGCCGCTGTCCGCGCTGCAGGTGCAGGCGGAGGTGGCGCTGCACGCCACCAATTCGCAGGACAAGGACGCGGCCCTGCGCCAGCTGCTCGAAGTGGCGCGGCGCAGCAGCCGCCTGGCGGACCAGATGCTTGACCTCGCACGGGTGGACGCAGGCACGAAGCGCGACCGCAGCGGCATCGTGCGGCTGGACCGGCTGGTGGCGCATGTCGCCAGCGAATATGCGGTGCACGCGGACCTCCAGCAGCGGCTGCTGGTAACGGATTGCCGGCCCTGCAGCATTGCCGGGGATATCGATGAAATCGCGATCCTGCTGCGCAACCTGGCTGACAATGCGCTGCGCTTTGCACCACAAGGCGGCGAAGTGCGCATCTCCTGCACTCCCGGCCCGGTGGTTGAACTGCGGGTCGCCGACAACGGCCCGGGCGTTCCGGAAAGCGAACACCTGGCCATCTTCCAGCGCTTCCACCGCGCCCCAGGCAACCGGGGGCGGGGAAGCGGCATCGGCCTGTCGATGGTGGCCGCAATAGCACGGCTCCACAACGCGGCCATCGCCACCGGGGCCGGGCTGGATGGCCGCGGCTTCGGCGTCAGCATCCGCTTCCCCGCCGCAGACTCAGAAACGATAGAGGTAGCCGAGGCGGACGGCGCTGCCGGTCGCGCCATCCACGAGCGGGCTGTCTTTGATGGCGCTGCTGTAGCGGGTGGCGCTGAGGTCAAGGAAAACGTCGTGGTGGGCGCCTAGCGCGTAGGCCGCGCGCAGGCCCAGTTCTACGCTGCTGCCGGAACCCGGCGTGTACAGGGCGCGGCCCGCACGCACTTCCGAAGCGCGCACGCCATAGTAGTAGTTCACATAATCGCCGTCATACCAGTTCGCGGCGATGCGCGGCGTGAAGCGCAGCTTGCCGCTGCTGAAGCTATGGCTGCCCTCCATGCGGAAGCGCCTGCCCTCCGCATCGCCGGTTGCCGATGTACCTTCCGCCGACACATTCCACGCGCCGCGCTGCCACACGGCGGCGCCGCCGAGCCACATGCCTTCCTTGCGTTCGGCCATGCCGGCCAGCCACGGCGAATCGCCGGCTTCGTAGCCATCATTGGAATAGCGTGCACGCAGGCGGAAGGAAAGCGAGCTGCCGGCCGGGATCTTCAGGTCGATGCGGCCACCCGCCACGCTGACCCACTGGCCCTCGTAAAACAGCACCGGCAACGCCCTGTTTTCGTTCTCTATATCGCGGTACACCTTGCGTTCAACACTGGCGCCGATGCCAAGCCCCCATTGCGGTCCAGCCTGCACGTCCTGCGCAAAGGCCCGGCCGGTGAATGAGGCAGCTGCAAGCAGCACCGCATAAAGCGAAATTCTTTTCATGGATTTTTTTCCTCTGATGTAAACGACGAAGCGCCCGCATGGCAGAGGAATGCCATTCAACCGCCATGCATGACAGCGGTATCCTGACCGGTACGGATTAATATGGTTTTAGCTGGGTTCAGGTCCAGCCGGCGTCCACGACGAACTCCTGCGCTGTCACCATGCGGCTTTCCGCCGATGCGAGGAAGAGCGCCATATTGGCGATGTCGGAACCCAGGATGCGGCCCGGCAGGCACTGGCTGCGGTCCATTTCCGCTTCGCCTTCGGCATCCACCCATTGCGCCAGCTGTTTGGGCGTCATCACCCAGCCCGGAGTCAGCGTGTTGACGCGCACATTGTGCTTGCCGTATTCGCGCGCCAGGCTGCGCGTGAGGCCGTTGACGGCGGACTTGCAGGCCGCGTAGACCGGGTAGCCCGCGACCTTGTTCTTCCAGCCGGTGGAACCGAGGTTGATGATGGCTCCGCCGCCACGGCGCAGCATGCCCGGCATCACCGCCTGCGCGGCGAAGAATGCCGTCTTCATATTGATGGCCATCAGCTCGTCGAAACGCTCGCTGCTGATGTCGAGGAAACTGTGGCGGGCGTCGTTGGCGGTGTTGTTGACCAGGATGTCGATGTCGCCAATGCGTTCGGCCGCCGCCTGCACGGCGCCGCGCAGCGCTTCCATATCGGCCAGGTCGGCTTCGATGAACAGGGCCTGGCTATCATCGCCCATGCCCGCAAGCAGGGCCTGCGACGCCGCCGCATCGCGGTCGGCAAATGCCACGTAGGCGCCCTGCTGCGCGAAGGCCCGCACAATGTCGGCGCCGATGCCGGAACCGCCGCCGGTAACAAACACGCGCTTGCAGCGCAGGCTCGGATAGCGCGCCGGCTCAAGCGCCGCGGCGCCCGACATCAGCTGCTGGCTATGTTCTCCCATCTGAACTTCTCCTTGTTCTTATTCGATGACCACGCGGATTGGCGAGGCGAGCCGCGCCTTGAAGGCGGCCACATAGGCCTGCCATGCTTCCGCATTCGGGAATTCGCCGCTCCAGCTGGCGGCGGCACCCAGATAGTAACGCAGCGGCCTGCCGCTTTCGGCGGGCGCGAGTATCAGTTCGTTGTCCGCGTCGGCCGCATAGCCGTTCGCACCGGGCAGGATGATGGCGGTGCCGAAGTCGCCCGCGCTGCGCTGGCGCACCCATTGCATCAGCACATCCGGCGCCGCGCGGTAAGGCCTTACGGCCGGCGTTTGCTCGGGATAGGCCGGCGTCCGGTTCAGGCCCAGCGCCACCGTCAGGGGCCGGCCGCCCGTGAAGGTAAAGGTGCTTTCCACCGTATCGAAGTAATGGCCGGCGTCCACCGTGAAGCGTTTCACCTCGCTGACCTGCACCCCGCCCGCATCCCATTTGTCGTAACTGAGCTCGAAGATGGCGCGCAGCGGACCGTTGGCGATGACACGCCAGCCTGAGTAGTTACGGCTGGTGAACAGCTCGCGGCCGTTCCAGATGCCGGTGCCGCCCGCACCGCGCGTGCGACCCACGCCGTACATATCGAGGCCGTCGCCTTCATCCTTGTGATAGTGGTCGTGTCCCTTGTTGTACCAGCGGTCGATGATGGGATAGCCGGCGCGCTTGAACCATATATCCACGCCGCTGGTGACAAGCACCTCCTTGCCGCTGCCCGGCGGTGCGTGCGCGGCCAGGGCCTGGCCGTAGGTGCGATGCGCAACCTTGTCGTTCTCCCAGGCGAAGTCGTCGAGGCGCTCCGGCACGTAGCGCGCGCCAACCTTCGCGGGGAACGGCGGCGACACTGTGCCGGTTTTCTCGACGGTGAAGCGGGCGGACTGCTCGCCTGGGGCGAAATCGTGCTGGAAGATCAGCTCACCGTAGGCAATACCCTCGCCTTTGGGGTCCCTGGCCTGCGGCGCCACATTCGTTACCTGGTAAGGCAGCAAACGCCCACCGGCATCGCGCACGGCGATCTGCTGCAGCAAGGCGCCGGGAAGGCGGCGGTTGACCTCAAGCCATGGAACAGTGATGGTCTCGGCCGGACGCGCTGCGTTCAGCTCATGCTGCACGGTGATCACCATGCGTTCCGCCGCCGCTGCGCCAAGCGCCATGGCAGCGAAACCGGCGGCGGCAAGGCAGCGCTTCATCAATAGTTCACCGGATAGTCTTTGGGGAACTTGCGGCTGGAGAAGGCCTTCTTCTGGGTCCAGTCCTGCGCTGGCGAAGTCCAGTAGGAATCGCCGGCCGGCAGCCCGAGCGCCAGCAGGCCTGCGGCAGCGATGTACATGCTGCCGTTGTTCGAATACCAGTCGCCCAGCTCCGGCTGATGGCCGCGGAAGCCGATGGTGAGGAAGCCGTCTTTGGTGAAGTTTCCCGGAGCGTCCCAGATGGCGCGGTGGGCCGCATGCAGGGCCGCACGCACCTGGCCTTCAGGCAGCGATTGCGGCAGCTGCTTGCGCCAGGCGAGCAGCGCGAGCGGCTGGAACACGGCGGTGCGGTAGGTCAGCGAACGGCCGATCGGCGGGTAGCTGCCTTCGGGGCCGACGAAGCGTTCCAGGTGCTCGCAGTAGCGCTGGGCGCGTTTGGTGGCCTGCGCCAGCAGCTCTTCGGGTTTGGCGTTCCAGAACGGCCCTTTCTTCTCCACCAGCACTTCCAGGATCTCCAGCAGCATCGGATACATCACGTAGGAGCTGTAGTAGTCGAAGTGGAAGTCGGCGCCGTCCTTGATCCAGCCGTCCCCGATATACCATTCATTGATCTTGCGGATTGCGCCGTTCATGCGCATCGGGTCCGATTCCTCGCCGATGGAGAGCAGCCAGGCTTCATTCATGGCCGCGAACAGCAGCCAGTTGATGTAAGGGACTTCGATGCGGCGCAGGCCCTTGATCTCGCTGATGATGCGCGCCTTGGTGACGGCATCCAGCGGCTCCCACAGCACCTTTGGCGCGCGCATCAGCGCGTTGGTGAAATAGGCCGAATCGACCAGGGCCTGGCCGTGGCCGCGCCAGGCCAGGTAGTCCGGGCTTCTGGGATCGACCGAACTGGTATAGCTTTGCAGCGCGAGCTGCTGCATGCGCTGGCGCAGCCTGCCCTCTTCCGTGCCGTCCACAGGCAGGGCAAGCCACGGCGAAATGCCCGAAACCAGGCGGCCGAAACATTCGAGGTAGGCGACGGCAGGGTCGCGGCCGTCCCAGGTGGGGCTCAGTTCAAGGCTGAACTTCTTTTTCAGTTCGCCCTTTGCCATCAGCGTGAGCACCGGCTCGGACATCTGCTGCAGCAGGCGCAGCATGTAGGCGCGCTCGCCGCCTGCGGCGGCGGCAGCGGCGGTTGTGGCCCCTACGGCCTGGGTTGCAGCCAGCATGCCGGTGGCTGCGGGGCCGGCGGCAAGGGCCCGCATGAAGTTGCGACGTTCCATATTGTCTCCTGATGTCTTTCTAGTGATCGAGCAGGCGCACCATCTCCGCTGCCGCCAGCAGGAAAGCGCCTACGCCGAAGTGCGCCGTCGAACTCTTGTCCACTACCTGGCCCGGAATCGCACGGTCGCCGATAGGCTGGATGTAGCCGATCTTGCCGTCCGGCTGAACCGCGAAGGTGGACAGGTAGTGCCAGCCGCGCTGTGCGGCCGGCAGGTAGTCGGCGCGCGACAGCAGGCCGTTATTGATCCCCCACAGCAGGCCATAGGTGAAGAAGGCCGTGCCGCTGGTTTCCGGGCCGGGCGCATGCGCCGGGTCGAGCAGGCTGCGGGTCCAGTAGCCTTCCGGCTGCTGGCTGTTCTTCAGCGCCGCCGCCATGGCCTGGAAGCGGGCCACGTATTCGGCGCGGTAAGGATCATCCTTCGGCAGTTCGGCCAGCACCTTGGCCAGTCCGGCGAACACCCAGCCGTCGCCACGCGCCCAGAAGTCCTTCTTGCCGTTCACGCTCTTGTGCTTTGGATACGTGTAGCGTGCATCCCGGTAGTACAGCTTCGCGTCCGCATCGTACATGATGCTGTTGGCGTACTCATAGTATTCGTGCAGCTTCTCAAGGTACTGGCGGTTGCCCGTGATGTTGTACATCTTCGTCATCACCGGCATCACCATGTAGAGGCCATCGGCCCACCACCAGTAATCCTTGTTGGGAGTGCTCATCTGGTATTCCATGACCTCGCGCGCGCGGGCGATCTTGCGCGGATCCTTTTCCAGCTGGTACAGGTCGGCGTAGGTCTGGAAGCAGATCTGCCAGTCGCCGAACATCACGTGTTCGTCGGTTTCGCCGTACTGGTACTGCCACTTCGCCTTGTCCTTCGACTTGGCTCCCATCCACTCGTTATGCTCGGCCCATTCCTCCGAATAGCGGCGATAGCGCTCGTTGCCGGTGATGCGGTAAGCCTCCATATTCCCGGTGTGGTAGGCCGCCACGTTCCAGAACGACCATTCCTTTGCCGGCGTATGCATTTGCCAGTAGGTGTTGACCTTGTCGATCACGGCCACGACATCATCGCGCTTGGTGCGGACATCGGGCGTCGTGCCTGCGCAGCCGGCCAGCGCGAAGCTGAGCGTCAGCAGGAGGCCGGTCAGGTATTTGTTTGGATTCATCTTGTGCATATTGGTGTCCATTCGAGTACGCCTACCCTTGTGGGGCCGGCGCTGGTGATGCCTTCGGCATCGGCCTGGCGTACAGGTTGAAGGTAAAGATTGAGTTGGCCCTGCTGCTGCCACAATCCGCTGTCAAAGCTGGGCTCCCACGCTCCAAGGCCGCCTTCCGCCAGGTCGCGCAGCTGCCATGGGCCTTGCCGCAGGTCCGTGGTGCAGGCCACGGAAGGCTTGCTGCCGCGTTCCGCATCGCGGAACAGCAGCCATACCGAGGCTCCGCGCACGAGGATTTGCGGGCGCGATACCGGAATCGCCTTGGTGCCCTGCCCCGACAGCGAGAAGGGCGTCTTGCGGAAAGCGAGATCATGGCTGCTCCAGGCCTTGCCGTCGTGCGCCACCACGCGGTATTGCGGCACCAGCGAACCCGCGTCGCGCCAGTAGCTCGCGATGACGGGATTGCCTCTGCCATCGGCGGACATGGAAGTCTGGTTAATCAGTTCGCTCCGCTGCGGGATGCGCGCCGCGTATTCGGCGCTGGCGGCGGTGATGGGCAGGGCATAGCGCTCGCCGCTGCTGCGCTCCCAGGTCTTGCCGCCGTCCCGCGAACGGGCATAGGCAAGATCGTGGTTGCTGGCTACGTCGGGCGATGCGCGCCACACCCAGGAAACGTGCAGGGTGCCGGATGCATCGAGGAAGGCCTGCCAGTAGGCGTTGCGCTGCCCTTCCCCGCTGATCAGATTATCCTGCAGCCTTTGCCAGGTTCCCGCGGCGGGATCGTAGCGGTTGACAACGAGATTGCCGCGCCCCGAACCGCCGTCGCGGTACAGGAACAGCAGGCTGCCGTCCGGCCTGCGGTAGAACTCGGGGTAGGACACGGAAGCTTCATCGCGCCCGGTCATCGCTTCTTCCGCGCCCAGCGTGAGCGCACCGGGCGCGGTGCCACGGGCATAGTGCAGGCGGTTGTTGTGGTGGTCCCACGCCATATGCAGGATGCCTGCGCCGTCCACGATGATGCTGATGCTGTTGTGTGCATCGCGCGCATTGCCCCGGTACTGCGTGGGATGCAGCTGCCACGCCCCAGCCCCCTGCATCCGCTTGCCCAGCACTACCCGCGCATCACCGTCATAGAAGGCGATGTACTGCATGCCGTCGTGGCTGGCCAGCGAGTTCCGTCGGAAGACCACGGCGTTTACCGAATTGTCCGCCCAGCCGTCGGCCACATCGATGATGCGGACGGCGTCATGCTGCCGCATCGCGCCCGAACAGGCGCACAGTGCGGCGGCAAGGGCCAGGCAGGAAATCCGGCGCGGCGCCATGCTTACAGCTTGCCCCGGATGCCGATCTTGATGGTACGGCCGTCATACTTCGCGTAGTCCATACGGGTTTTCTTGCCGCTGCCGTATTTGCCGGTGGCGTCTTCGAAGTAGTCGTAGGCCAGCGTGTTGGACAGGTTCAGCGCGTCGATACGCAGTTCCAGGCTGTCGTTGATGCGGTAGCTGATATTGCCATCGAGGTAGCCGCGCGCCGCACGCCAGCGGATCAGGTCATCGCCGTTGTTTCTTGGAGTGTCGCCATGCAGCGAGCGGCCCTTGTAGTTCCATGAGAAGCGCACTGCCAGCGGACCATTCTCGTAATACGCAGTAGTGCTGTACGCGTATTTCGGCACCGAGTTAACCTTGATCTCCTTGCCCGCATTGGTGATCCATTTCTGGCTGTTGAACGGATCGATATGGGTGAAACTGGCCAGCGCGCCGAATCCTTTGAACGGGTCGGGCAGGAAGTTGAAGGACTGCTGGTAGGCCAGCTCATAGCCTTTCAGCGTCTGCTCGCCTGCGTTGGTGTAGCTGCGCAGCGTCATCGGCAGGCTTGGATCCACACGGCCGTTGGCATCCTGGAAGATCGGACCCAGGGCGGTATCCGGCAGGCCCAGGGCGCCGAAGGTGGTCTGCGTGGTGTTGGCCACGGTGGCATCGGTCAGCACCTTGCGGAAGGCGGCGACGGACAGCAGGCCGCCCTGCTGGAAGTACCATTCCAGGCTGGTGTCCAGGTTCTTCGACTGCTGCGGCTTAAGGTTCGGGTTGCCGGCGGTTGCCGTGTTGTCGAACTGGTTGGGAATGACCGTCTGCGCGGCGATGATGCCCAGCGATGCGCGGCTGATGGTTTTACCCCAGGAAGCGCGCCACATCAGGGTATCCGTTACGTCGAAGGCAGCGCTCATCGCAGGCAGCAGGTTGCTGTAGGAGCCCTTCTCCGTGTTCGGGCCATAGGCCAGGCTGGCGCCCTGCTGCTTGTAGTTGTCGATGTCGGTTTCGGTGCGGGAATAGCGCACGCCGGCGTTGAAGCGCAATTCCTTCTCGAATACCTGGCCCTTGAAGTCGGACTGCACGAAGGCCGTGGTGATGGTTTCCTTGGCCTTGAAGCTCTGCGCCGGCGTGAAGGCGGACAGCGGGTTGTATGCCACAGGATCGAAGGTGGAGTAGGTGAAGTCGCGCGTGAAGGTGCCCCAGGCGTGCGGCCAGCCATCGCCCATGTCCAGGTTATCGATCGGCAGTTGCGAGGTCATGCCGGCGCGCAGGCCTGCATTGCCCAGGGCGTTGAGGCGGGCCGTGGCCAGCGAGGTGCCGTTGCGCTTGTGGATGTCCTTGCTGGTTTCAACCCAGACGGCGCCTGCCTTCAGGTGGCCGGTCCAGTCGCCCGCCAGCGCGTAATCCCAGTCCGCCACCACGCGCGCCTGCTTGCCGCGGTCGATTTCGCGGGTGAAATCGGTGCCGATGCCGAAGCCCTGGAAGTTGTTCGGGTCCGTGTAGCTGACCGGCGAGGACATCGATGGATAAACGTGGTCCGTACCGTAATCGATGGTGGAATCGATGCCGAATATCTGGCCGGACAGCGTGTCCTGGTAGCGCTCCGCCTTGCTGCGGTTGGTGCTGACCTGGCTGGTGATCCTGAAGTCTTTCGATACCTTCCAGTTGGCGTTCAGGGCTGCGTAACCGAATTCGGTCTCGTCGTCGCTGTAGGTCACGCCGCTGCTGTAGGAGGTATTGCCGAAGGTACCGGTCAGCAGGTTGGACGAAGGGTCGATGTGCACATTCAGCGGAATGAAACCGCTGTTGCCTGCCTGGCCGGCCGGCGCATTGCGGTTGGTGGTGCGGCTGTTGCGCACCAGGATGCCGAAATACGCTTCGTCGCGCTGGTTCTTCAGCTTCGAATACATGGTATCGAGGCTGATATCCAGGTCGCCCTTCTTGTACTGCAGCGAAGACACGAGGCCGTCGCGGGTGCGGTCGTTGGCCGAGCCGTAATAACGGTAGATACGCGGCAGGAAGGCGTTGTCGATCTGGGCCCGTGTGTAGCCGCCCAGGTTTGCGCGCGGCGAGTCATAGTCCAGCGCCACGGCGAAGTTGCCCTTCACCGGCGACTGGCTGCCATTGGCGGAGCTGTTATAGCCGCCGGTCGCTTCGAAGCCGGAACGGGTATTCACGCTGGAGGAATGCGAACCGCCGATCAGGAAGCCCACAGGCCCCCAGGTGTTCGAGTACAGCGCAAAGCCGGTCGGGTCGGTGTGCTCCGATGCGGTGTTGTAGGACGCCGATACGGAATAGCGCACCGTGCGCTTCGGATTGTCGAAGGGGCGCGGCGACTGCAGGTCCACCACGCCACCCAGGCCGCCTTCGGTCAGTTCCGCCAGCGGCGATTTATAGAAGTCCACCCGGCCGAACAGTTCGGAGGCAAACACGTCGTAGTTGAAACCACGGGCCGCGCTGCCGATGGTCGCGGTGGAGGTGGTGTTGACCGGTGCGCCGTTCAGCGTCGTCACCGAATACTCGGTCGGCAGGCCGCGGATCGAGATACGCTGGCCTTCGCCGGAGCTTTCATCACGGTTCAGGATCACGCCGGGCACGCGCTGCAGCGATTCCGCCACGTTCGCTTCCGGGAATTTGCCGATGTCTTCCGCCACGATGGAGTCCCGCACGCCAATGGCCTGCTGTTTCAGGTTCAGCGCCTTCTGCAGGCTGGAACGGAAGCCTGTCACCACCACGGTCTGGGAGGCGTCGGCTGGCGCCGCATCATTCTGGGCGGGCGCGATTTCTTGTGCGAGGGCTGGGTTCGAATACGCCGCCGACAGGGCTATCGGCAGCAGGGTTGCTAAAAGTTTCTTTTTCATTATGTCTCCACGTTAAGCGCAGGCTCTGTTCTCCGGTGGCTTGGCCTCTTCCGAAATCGCCGCCGGCTTTTTTTGTATTCGCGAATGTGGTCACGTTACCATACGAGTCATCGTACAACCAAGCACGCAGCTATAACATTTGACAAGGTTTCTATGTGACTGATTTATATCGGGGATTTTCACTGGGCAGCGGCCGGGACGATGTGGTATCGTAACCACATTGCAGCCGCCGCAAACCCGACTTTTTTACAACAACATCACATGCGCAAAGCCAGCAAGCTCAGTGAAGTGGCAGAAATTGCCGGTGTTTCCCCCATCACCGCCTCCCGCGCGATCCGCGGCGTCGGCTACGTTTCCGAGGCGGCCCGCGCCCGGATCATGGCGGCCGCGGCCCAGCTGAACTACACGCCGGACATGCTGGCGCGCCGCATGCGGGGCGACAAGAGCAAGCTGATTGGCCTGTTCGTCAATAACTACGGCTCGCTGGTGCTGCACGAAATTACAAAGCTGATCAGCGCCGAGGCGCGGGCGCGCGGCTACGATATCCTGCTGTTCAATGCCGAGCGCTTCGACGGCCCCGGCCGCGCCGCGACCTGCGATATGCTCAGCAAGCTGTGCGACGGCCTGATGCTGCTGATGCCGAATGGTGAGGACGGCTATCTGGACGTCGTGGAGAAGCAGCACCTGCCCTGCGTCTTCATCAACTTCGACGCGCGCACGATGAAGCTGCCCATCGTGGCAGTGGAAAACCGTATCGGCGCGCGCACCGCCGTGGAGCACCTGCTGTCGCTGGGCCATCGCCGCATAGCCTTCATCGCGGGCACCAATGGCACGGGGCAGAGCGCGGAACGGCAGGCCGGCTACCTCGAAGCGCTGCACGCCGCGGGCATAGCGCCCGACCCGGCGCTGATTGTGGTGGGCAGCTTTATCCAGACCGGCGGCTATGCGGCGGCGGAGCGGCTGCTTGCGCTGCCGGAACCGCCCACCGCCATCTTTGCTGCCAATGACGATATGGCCTTCGGCGCCATCGATGCCATTCACAGCAAGGGCATGCATGTGCCGGAACACCTGTCGGTCATTGGCTTCGACGACATCCCGACATCGAGCTACGTCTTCCCTCCCCTGAGCACCATGCGGCAGCCGCTCGCTGAAATGAGCGCCTGCGCGGTCGCCGAACTGGTGTCCCTGATCGGCGGCGGTGAAATCCAGGCGAAGAAGATCGCCTTCCCGATGGAACTGGTGCTGCGCGGCTCGACCGGTCCGGCCCCGCAACGCGGCTGAGCGATGGCCGCCGTCCACACAGCAGCCGCCCGTGCCGTGGTCCTGCCGCTGTCGATGGCGGGGTTGGGTGCGGTGCTGTTCTGGCTCCTGCTCGGCGACCTTGGCATCCAGATGCGCGACCGCGCCGCACTGCCCAGTGCCCTGGAACTGCTGCGCCACCATGCAGCATCGGACACTGTAACCTCCCTGCTGCTGTCGACGGTGCCCGCGGCCCTCAGCATGCTGCTGGTGCCGCTGGTGGGCTATCACTCGGACCGCTGCCGCAGCCCCATGGGCCGCCGCAAGCCTTTCCTGCTGGTGGCGGCGCCGGTGGGCTGCCTTGCCCTGGCCGGCCTGGCGCTGTCGCCGGCGCTGGCGGCGGGCGCCGATGCCCTGCTCGGCGCCTGGTCGCCCGGCCTTCGCGGCTGCCGCCTGGCCTTCTTCTGCCTGTTCTGGACTGTATTCGAATGCGCTGCCATCAGTGCCCTCTCGCTGTTTACGGGACTGGTGAACGACATCGTGCCGCAAGGGCTGCTGGGACGCTTCTTCGCAGGTTTCCGCATCGTCGGCCTCACGGTGGGGATCGCCTTCAATACCTGGATCTTTGCGCTTACCGACCACTACCTGACGGAGATCCTGCTCGGCGTGAGCCTCGTGTTCTGCCTGCCGATGCTGGCCATGTGCCTGATGATCAGGGAAACGCCGCTGGCGCCGGGAACGGCGCCGGCATCCGGGGCGTCGCGCAGGCTGCGCTTTCCGCTGGCGCATGTGCTGGAGTGCTTCAGCTACCGCCCTTACGCGTGGGCCGTGGCGGTCTTCATGCTGGCCAGCGTCACCTTCAGCCCCTTCAACACCTTCTACCAGTATTACGCGCATGTAATCGGCATTCCGAAAGCGACGCTGGGCGCGCTGACGGCTGCCGGCTATACGGTATCCATCCTGTCCGCCTTCGCCATCGGCTGGCTGGCCGACCGCTTTGGCGCGGTGCGCGTGTCCTCGATCATCATGTCAGTGTACTGCGTGGTGGCGGCGGTGGGCTATCTTGGCGTCTCCGACGCGGCCAGCTTCCGCGCCTTCTATCTCGCGCATGTGACCATCTCCGGCGCCTGGTGGACTGCCGCGGCATCGATGCCGATGGCCCTGCTGCCTCGCTCGAAATTCGTACAGTACAACTCAACCAAGGATCTGATGGTTGTTCTCGGCAGCATCCTGGTGAGCAGCGTGCAAGGGCCGGTGCTGGACCTGTCAGGCCACGATTACCGGCTCACGATGCTGGCCGGCGCTTCGTTCTCCCTGCTGTGCATCTGCTGCCTCGTGCGCCTGCAATCCGGTGCGCTGGCAGGTGAAATAGCGCGGCGCCAGCGCCGCGATCCATAACGGGCAGCCTGTTAACTATGCTAATTGAGCATAGTTGGCGGACGGAGCTTGCCACTATTATTGGCCACTGCTGCAACCACAATAACGAGACACCCATGACCCAGAACATCCAACGCCGCCGCCTGCTGCTCGGCGCTGCAGGCGCCGCCATCGCAATGAATGCGCCGCTGGCCGGCGCGGCCCAGCCACGCTTTGCCATCGGCGAAAACGACTTCCTTCTCGACGGTAAACCTTTCCAGGTCCGCTGCGGCGAAATGCACTTTGCCCGCGTGCCGCGCGAATACTGGAGCCACCGCCTCAAAGCCATCAAGGCCATGGGCCTGAATACCGTGTGCGCCTACCTGTTCTGGAATTACCATGAGTGGCGCGAAGGGAAATACCGCTGGGAAGGCCAGCGCGACGCCGTTGAATTCTGCAGGCTGGCGCAGGCCGAAGGCCTGTGGGTCATCCTGCGTCCCGGTCCTTACGCCTGCGCCGAGTGGGAAATGGGCGGCCTGCCATGGTGGCTGCTGAAGGCGCCGGGCGACAAGTTCCTGCGCTCGCGTGCTCCGGAATACGTGCAGCCTGCGCGGCGCTGGATGGCCGAAGTGGGCCGTGTGCTCGGTCCAATGCAGATTACGCACGGCGGTCCTATCCTGATGGTGCAGGTCGAGAACGAATACGGCTTCTTCGGCGAAGATCTGGAATACATGCGCGTGATGCGCAAGGCGCTGCTGGATGGCGGCTTCGACGTGCCCCTGTTCCAGTGCAACCCGACCAATGCTGTGGCCAAAACGCATATTCCGGAACTGTTCTCGGTGGCGAACTTCGGCAGCGATCCGGCCGCCGGCTTCAAGGCGCTGCAAAGCGTGCAGAAAGGGCCGCTGATGTGCGGCGAGTACTACTCCGGCTGGTTCGATACCTGGGGCGCCCCGCACCGCCGCGGCGACAATGCACGCGCCATCCAGGATATCGACGCCATGCTGAATGCGAACGGCTCCTTCAGCCTGTATATGGCGCACGGCGGCACCACCTTCGGCCTGTGGGGCGGCTGCGACCGCCCGTTCCGGCCCGATACCACCAGCTACGACTACGACGCACCGATCAGCGAGGCGGGCTGGCTGGGCGAGAAGTTCCGCACCTACCGCGAGTGCCTGCTCAGACACCTGCAGCCGGGCGAGAGCCCCTCCCCGGCGCCTGGCAAGATGCCGGTGATGGCCATTCCCGCGTTCGCACTGAGCGAAACAGCGCCGGTGTTCGCCAACCTTCCGCAGCAGGCGATTCAGGAGGCATCGCCGCGGCCCATTGAGGAATACGATATCAGCCGGGGCCTCATATCCTACACGGTGACGGTGCCCGCAGGTCCGGCAGGCCTGCTGCAGGCGGCCAAGGTGCGCGACTTGGCCTGGGTGTATGCGGACGGCCGCATGGTGGGCACCATGGACACGCGCTACCGCCGGTTCAGCGTCGAGCTGCCGGCGCGCACCAAAGATACCGTGGTTGAGATCCTGCTGTACACCATCGCCCGCGTGAACTTCGGCGTGGAAGTGCACGACCGTAAAGGCCTGCACGGCCCGGTGACTTTCCGCAGCAAGGGCGGCGCGCCGCAAGAGCTGAAGGACTGGCAGATCCGCGCCATCGACTTCGATGCGGATGCCGAACTGCCGCCGCTGCGCTGGCAGGCAGCGCGCGCCAAAGGCCCCGCGTTCTGGCGCGGCAGCTTCAACGCCGCGAAGAGCGCCGATACCTTCCTCGACATGTCGAGCTGGGGCCAGGGCATCGTGTGGATCAATGGCCGCTGTCTGGGCCGCTACTGGAGCATCGGTCCCACCCAAACCATGTACCTGCCCGGTCCATGGATCAAGGTTGGCCGCAATGAAGTGGTGGTGCTGGACCTGACGGGGCCGCGCGCCAGCCGCATTGCCGGTCTCACCGCGCCGGTCCTCGACGAGCTGCATCCCGAACGCGACCTGGTACGTCCGCCGAGCACCGTCCGGCCACGCCTTGCCGGACTGCAGCCGGTGCACGCAGGCCAATTCGCGGATGGTCCCGCCACCCAGGACGTGAAGTTCAGCGAGGCGGCGCGCGGCCGCCAGCTCTGCCTGGAAGTAGTCGATACCTTCGACGGCAAGCCCAATGCCGCCATCGCGGAGCTGGCCCTGCTGGACGCGAACGGCCAGCCGCTCAACCAGTCCGCATGGACGATCGCTTATGCCAGCAGCGAGGAAGCACGCAAGGAAGACGGTTCTGCGCTGAATGCCATCAACGGCCAGGCCACGGACTACTGGCACACGGCTTACAGCAATGGCGCCCGAACATCGGGTCCGGCGCGCCTGGTGCTGGACCTGGGCGCACCGGCCGATGTGGCAGGCTTGCGCTACACCCCGCGCCAGGGGCCGGCCGGCGTTACCGGCCGGATCAAACGCTATCGCGTGTACGTCGGCGACAAGCTGGTGTCGGAAGACTGATTACTCTTCCAGCGCCACCACCATCACTGCCTTCGCAGGCAGTTGCAGGGAAAGGCGGCCGGCATTCGCGGCCGCCTTGTAGTTTGCGGGACGCACGGCATCCGGCGCGGCAAAGGTGTTATGCGCATCCATTGCCGCAGCTGTCAGCACTTGGCCGGAAGCTGCGCGGAAGCTGCCGCCGGAAACGTCCACCGTCGCCGCATTGCGCGGATCCGTGTTCACCAGTGCCAGGTACAGCTTGCCGTCCTTGGCACGAGCGGCCGAGGCGCTGAGCGAAGGAATGGTGGTTTGCTGGTATTTGTACTGCGTGTCTCCCGACACCGTCAGCGGAACCACCGTCGCGCCCTGGAACGGCACGTAAAGACGGTAGGCGTGATAGGTCGGCGTGCGCAGCATCCTGCTGCCGTCGGTCAGGATCATGGCCTGCAGCACGTTCACCATCTGCGCGATATTCGTCATCTGCACGCGCTGTGCGTGCTTGTGGAAGACATTGAAGTTCAGCGCCGCCACAATCGCATCGCGCAGGGTGTTCTGCTGGTACAGGAAGCCCGCATTGGTGCCCGGCTCCACGTCATACCAGGTGCCCCATTCGTCCACGTAGAAACCGATCTTGCCTTCGGGGTCGTTCTTCGCCAGCACCTTGAGGTTGTCCTCGATCTGCTGGTCGATCTTCAGCGTGTTTGCCAGCGTCGCAATCCACTGCCCTTCATCGAAGCCGGTGGCGGCGCCCTTCACGTCCCATTTGCCGGTGGGGATGGTGTAGTAGTGGTAGGAGATGCCTGCCATTTTCTCCTTCACGGCGCTGCTGAGCGCATCGGTCCACCTGGTATCCTGGCTGTGGCCGCCGCTGGCGATGAACTGCACATTGGCTTCAGGCCGCGCCTTGAGGAAGGTCGTCACCTGCTTGTACTGCGCCACGTAGGTAGCCGGTTCCATATTGCCGCCGCAGCCCCAGGCCTCGTTGCCGACGGCGAAGAACTGCAGCTTGAACGGCTCCTTGCGGCCGTTCGCGCGGCGCAGTTCCGCCAGCGACGATTTGCTGGTGCCGGTCATGTATTCCAGCCACTCCGACATTTCCTGCGCCGAACCGGTGCCGAGGTTGCCGTTCACGTAGGTATCCGCGCCAATCTGCTCGGCAAGGTCGAAGAATTCGTGCGTGCCCACGGCGTTGTTCTCGTCCACGCCGCCCCAGTTGGTGTTGACCCGCACCGGGCGCTTGCCGCGCGGGCCGATGCCGTCGCGCCAGTGATATTCGTCGGCGAAGCAGCCGCCGGGCCAGCGCACCAGAGGCACATGCAGCTCCTTGAGCGCGCCGACAACGTCCTTGCGCCAGCCACGCACGTTCGGAATCGGCGAGTTCGGGCCTACCCATATGCCGCCATAGATACCGCTGCCAAGGTGCTCGGCGAACTGGCCATACACATTCTTGTTGATTACCGGCCCCCTGGCGGCGGTGTCGATCACGATACGAACGTCGGCCGCGTACGCGGCCGAGCCGAGCGCCAGCAGGCACCCGGCTGCGAAACTCCACT
This sequence comes from Pseudoduganella rhizocola, assembly GCF_045984285.3. Taxonomy (NCBI): domain Bacteria; kingdom Pseudomonadati; phylum Pseudomonadota; class Betaproteobacteria; order Burkholderiales; family Oxalobacteraceae; genus Pseudoduganella; species Pseudoduganella rhizocola. The sequence goes on along the minus strand of NZ_JBJQIK030000003.1, from coordinate 17,043 downwards.
TCTTCATGCTGTCTCCCTTTTTATCTACTCAACAAAAGCAGGTGCAGGCAGCAGGGTTCCTATCATGAAGGCATCGGCGACGATACGCATCGGCCCAAAGTCTGCGTCGGAACGCCCGCTGCGAATCAGTTCGTGAAAATGGGCGTAAAGTCCGTCGTATTCCGCGTCCACGCCATCGAGCACCACTTTACCATTCAGCTCCAGCAGGGTACCGCCTTTGTGCAGGGCCAGCCTCTCTCCTTCGAGAGTCTCGGCAAAGATGCTCCAGGTCTGGTTTTCGGTTTCGAGGAAGTCGTATTCGGCCCGGATCGGCAGGCCGTGGTCCGTCACCATTTCCAGCTCGGCGCGGATGGGCGCCGCGCAGTTCTCCGGCACGTGCAGGTCGGCCTTGCGCACGATGACGGTATGCTGCAGCAGGTGCGTGAGGATGGACAGGGAGTTGATGCCGGGATCGAACACCCCGCTGCCGCCGGCCGAGAAGATCCAGCTCTGGCCGGGGTGCCATTCGCGCACGTTCTCCTTCCATGCGATGCGCACCGAGGACAGCTCGCGGTCGGCGATCCACGCGCGGGCCGCTTCCACCGCGGGTGCGAAGCGCGAATGCCAGCTGGCCAGCAGCGACACCCCGTGCAGTTGCGCCAGTTCGCGGATGGCTTCGGCCGCGCCCAGCGTGGCTGCCGGCGGCTTTTCGAGGAACACATGCTTGCCCGCGATGATGGCCTGCTTCGCCAGCGCCTGCCGGATCTGCGGCGGCGTGCACAGCGAAATGGCGTCGATATCGGGATGTTCTGCCAGCATCGCTTCCATCGAGGTATAGCAGCGCAGGCCGTCGATGCGGCTGCTCGGCGAGCAGCCGGCCACCAGCTCCCAGTTACGGTTGGCGCGAATCGCCGGGATATGCTGGTCGACGGCGATCTTGCCCAGGCCGACCAGACCGATCTTCAAAGGCTGGCGGCGCCGCTCGGGACGCGCCATCTTCATGCGGCGTCCTGCCAGGCCGCCACGAATCCGCGCGCGCGGCGCTCCAGCTCAGCTTCCGTCACGCCCGGCGTATAGAGCGCGGAGCCGATGCCGAATCCGGTGGCGCCCGCCGCACGCCATGCGGCCATGGAGGAAGGCGTAACGCCGCCAACCGGCCACATTGGCGTCCCTGCAGGCAGCACGGTGGCCATGGCCTTCAGGCCGGCGCTGCCGACCATCTCGGCCGGGAACAGTTTCAGCGCATGCGCGCCCGCATCCAGCGCGGCGAAGGCCTCGGTTGGCGTGGCAACGCCGGGAGCGCACAGCATGCCGGCATTGCGGGCATGGGTAATCACGGCAGGCTTGCAGTCGGGCGCCACGAACAGGCGGCCGCCGGCGGCGGCAACCTGGTCGACATGGGCGATACTGAGCATGGTGCCGCCGCCGACCAGCGCATCGGCCGGCGCCTGCGCCACCAGCGTGGCAATGGCGTCCAGCGCGCCAGGGCGGTTCAGCGGCACTTCAAGCATGCGGAAACCGGCATCCAGCAATATCTTGCCCACCATCGGGGCTTCCGCAGCAGTGAGGCCGCGCAGGATCGCCACCAGCGGCAGGCGTTTCCGGTCATCGTACATAAGCTGCTCCTTCGGCTGCAAAGCGCGCCAGTGCAGCGCAGTAGGTCTGGTGTGGATCGAGCGTGGTGGCCTGCAGGCCGAAATGCGCGGCGGCGCGCAGGTAGCGCGGCGCCAGTCCCGCGGATGCCAGCACCCTCACCGCTGAAGGACGGCTTTCCGTGCCTCCGATGGCGGCGAACTCGCTGCCGATCAGCAGCCCGCTGACATAGCCGCGCGCACGTTCGGCGCCCATCGCTTCGCTGACGACGGCGGCGCGCACCGTGAACAGCGCATGGCTGAGGGGCAGGCCCTGCTGCGCAAGCGCCAGGCCGGCTTCGAAATCCGCCTCGTCTTCCGGCGCGGACTGCTGCAGCAGCGCGGACAGCGTGCCGTCACGCGACAGCATCGCATACAGCTCGCCTGTCATGAAGGTGGACCAGTAAGCCATGCGGCCGTTCTCGATGCGCACCCATTTGCTGTGCGTGCCGGGCAGCAGATACCAGCCGTCGCCATGGCCCAGGCAAAGGGCGCCCAGCATCTGCGTCTCTTCGCCGCGCATCACGTCGGACACCTGGCCGCGCCGCATATAGCCCGGCACGATGAAACAGCCGGCCATTTCGCGCACCGGCGCCAGATGGTGCGGCAAGGCTTCCAGCGCCACCGCGTCCGCAAGATACGGCACTTCCTGCCAGCCCTGCGCGCTGCCCACCATGCCGGACAGGATCACCGGCACTTCGGCGGGAGCGCCGATGGCCGAGCGCAAGGCCGCCAGCGACCAGGCAAAGCGGCCGCGTTCGGCCAGCATGCCCTTCTCGTCCTCGTGCCGGCGCACGCAGTTGCCCTGCTCGTCCAGCAGGTAGGCGCGGCGGTTGGTCGTCCCCCAGTCGACACCCAGCAAAGCCATGGTGCTCACCATTCCGCCACGCTGCCATCGGCATGGCGCCACAGCGGATTGCGCCAGTCGGGGGCATTGCGGCTTGCTTCGATCACCGCGTCCTCGTTGATTTCAACGCCGAGGCCCGGCTTCATCAGCGGGGCGAAGTAGCCGTCGCGCAGGCGGAAGTCATCCTTGTTCACCACGTAGTCCAGCAATTCGGCGCCCTTGTTATAGTGGATGCCCATGCTCTGTTCCTGCAGCACGGCGTTGTGCGATACGAAGTCCACATGCAGGCAGGCCGCCAGCGCCACGGGCCCAAGCGGGCAATGCGGCGCCAGCGCGATATCGTAGGCTTCGGCCATGGCAGCGATCTTCACGCACTCGGTAATGCCGCCGGCGTGCGACAGGTCGGGCTGCGCAATCGATATACCGCCATCCGCGAACACGCGCTTGAATTCGAAACGGGAGTACATGCGCTCCCCGGCCGCCAGCGGAATGGCCGTGGTTTCGGCCAGGCGGCGGTAGTATTCGTCCTGCTCGGCCAGCACCGGCTCTTCCACGAACAGCGGGCGGTATGGCTCCAGCTCGCGCAGCAGGGTCTTCGCCATCGGCGCCGCCACGCGGCCATGGAAGTCGATGCCGAACTCGATGCGGTTGCCGAAGATGGAGCGGATTTCAGCGATGCGCTCCACGGCGGCGTCGATCTTGGTGCTGGTATCGATGATGCCCAGTTCCTCGGTGCCGTTCATCTTGAACGTGGTGAAGCCGATGTCCATCAGGGTGCGGATGCCGGCCACCACATCGGACGGGCGGTCGCCGCCCACCCAGCTGTAGGCCTGCATGCGGTCCCGCACCAGGCCGCCAAGCAGCTGCCATACGGGCTGGCCGAGGGTCTTGCCCTTGATGTCCCATAGCGCCTGGTCGATACCCGCGATGGCGCTCATGAGGATGGCGCCGCCACGGTAAAAGCCGCCGCGGTACATGGCCTGCCACAAATCGTTGATGCGGGAAGGATCCTGCCCGATCAGCAGGTCCGAGAGTTCATGCACGGCCGCTTCCACCGTGCGCGCCTTGCCCTCGATGACTGGCTCCCCCCAGCCCGTGATGCCTTCATCCGTTTCGATCTTCAACAGCATCCAGCGCGGAGGCACACGGTAGGTCGTCAGCTTCGTAATTTTCATGTCATAACACCTATAGCAAACAGTAGGCAGAGCTTACCGTCGCCATAGGCAAATGACTTATGAATAAAAACCGGGGAGCTATACCGACTTGTATGCGGCGGCTTCACGGCCTGCCACAGGCAGCTCCACCGAGAACAGCGAACCGGCCAGCGGCTGCTGCTTGCGGGCGTCTTCCGAAAGGCCCTGCCAGGCAGACGTGATGTAAAGCGTGCGCAGGCCCGGTCCGGCGAAGGTGCAGGACGAAGGCTGCGCCACGGGTACGCGCACCGTCATGTCCAGCGTGCCGTCCGGCAGGTAGCGGCAAACGCGCCCGCCGCCCCACTGCGCCACCCACAGGCCGCCTTCGGCGTCCACCGTCATGCCGTCCGGCCAGCCTTCCCGGTCGCCGTCGAACTTGCGGAACAGGCGCTTTTCGCCGCTGATGCCCCCCTGATCGACGGGATATGCAAACAGTTCGCCGCGCAGGCTGTCCGCGTGATACATGGTGCGGCCGTCCAGGCTGAAAGCCGGACCATTGCAGATATGGATGCCACGATCCTGCAGCGCGAGGCTGCCGTCCGGCGCCAGGCGCCACAGCTGCCCCTCGGGGCGCTCCGGCTCGATATTGTTCATCGACCCAAGCCAGATATGGCCATGCATGTCAGCCTTGGCGTCGTTCAGGCGGCCGTTCGGCAGCAGCGAAGGCTGGGCAGGAATGGGCTCCATGCGCAGCTCCGGCTCCAGCCAGAGGCGCACGATGCGGTCGCGCAGGCCCACCATGAAGCCGTCGCCGTCGCTGCGCGGCACGATCCAGCACACGAAATCGGGTAAGGGCCAGCTGAGATTGCGGCCGGATGAAGGCTCATGCGCCAGCAGGCGGCGGCCCTTGATATCGACAAAATAGAGGCGCTTTTGCGAAGGCACCCACAGTGGGCCCTCGCCAAGTTCCGCGCCGGCCTGCCACACAAGGGTGGCCTGGAATTCTTTACTCATGGGAGAACGGTTCTGAAGTGGAAACGACCATGCTACCGGAGCCGCGAAGGCGGCCGCCATGCAAAGTCGGCGTCGAGTTATATTCATTCGTTATGCATTGCGCGGCCCCTGCCGCACACTTTCACGTAATGCCTGGACCATGGCTTCCGCTGCCGGCGCGAGATGGTGCTGGCGGCGGGTGACGATGCCATAGCAGTCAAGGCGGATATCAAGGCCCACCGGCAGCACCGCCAGCGTGCCGAATTCCAGGTAGGGCAGCACCAGTTCTTCCGGCAGCGCCACCACGCGGTCGCTGCCCATCAGCAGCAGCGGAATCACGGACAGCGCCATGGTTTCGATGCTGTCCACCGGTTCGCGCACGCCATGCGAGATGAACATCGCCGTAAGGCGGTCGCGCAGCATGCCGGGCGGCGGCAGGATCCATGGCGCCGCAGCCAGTTCTTCCACCGCCAGTTCGGTGCGGCCTAGCCAGGGATGGCCGGCCCGCACCACGAGGCGGTGCACCTCCTCCGCCAGCGGTTCGAAATTCAGTTCCTGCGCCAGCGCCGGATCCAGGATACGCCCGATGACGATATCGATGTCGCCGCTGCGCAGCTTTTCGACCAGCACCTTGCTGGTGTCCACACTGATGGAAACCTGCACCTGCGCGTGGCGCTCCTTGAGCAGCTGTACGGCAGCGGGCACGAGGCCGGTGGATGGCGTCATCACGGTGCCGAGCGTTACCCGGCCGCCGACGCCTGCCGCGCCCAGCACCACTTCCTGGTGCGCCGCCTCCATCTCCGCCAGCGCCGCCCCGGCGCGCCTGATCATCACTTCCCCGTACCATGTGGGTGCAACGCCGCGCGGCAAACGCTCGAACAGGGTAACGCCCAGCGTGTCTTCCAGTTCGCTGAGCAGCTTGGAGGCGCCGGGCTGGGTAAGCCCCGCGGCTTCGGCGGCATGCAGGATGGAGCCGTGCCGGCCAAGTTCCACCAGCAGGATCAAATGGCGGGTTTTGAGGCGGGAACGCAGGAATCGGTGTGACGATAAGTTCATGAACTGATCTTATGGCAAGGCTGCTGAAGCGTCAATCTATGCCTCAACGATATACCTGCGGCGCAAAGGCACATACCCGCGAAGATGGATCAGCCCTTAACATTGTGAAAAACATAGCGTGCGGCAGCGCGCAAACAGGAGATCGAAAATTTTATGAGTCCCATCACATCGCTGGATACGCTGGTCTTTTTCGTTTATTTCATCGCCGTCTCCGCCTACGGCCTGTGGATCTACCGCAAACGCAAGGCCGCCACCAGTTCCTCCACCCACGATTACTTCCTGGCCGAAGGCTCGCTGACCTGGTGGGCCATCGGCGCTTCCCTGATTGCGTCCAATATCTCGGCCGAACAGTTCATCGGCATGAGCGGCGCCGGCTTCAAGATCGGCATGGCGATTGCGGCCTATGAATTCATGGCGGCGGCCACGCTGATCGTGGTAGCCGTGTTCTTCATGCCGGTCTATATCAGGCAGCGCATCTATACGATGCCGCAATACCTTGAGCAGCGCTACAACCGCACCGTGGCCACCATCATGGCGGTGTTCTGGCTTGCGCTCTACATCGTGGTCAACCTGACTTCCATCCTCTATCTGGGCGCGATCGCCATCAGCAGCGTATCCGGCCTGGGCTTGGTGCCCTGCATGATCTTCCTCGCGCTGTTCGCCATTGTGATTACGCTGGGCGGCATGAAGGTGATCGGCTACACCGACGTGATCCAGGTGCTGGTGCTCGTGATCGGCGGCCTGGTGACGACCTGGCTGGCCCTGAACCTGGTTGCCGCCAGCGACGGCGGCAGCGGCGTGGTGCACGGCTTCTCCCTGCTGACACAGAAAGCCGGCGGCCATTTCGATATGGTGCTGGCGCGCGACAACCCGAACTACCTGGACCTGCCGGGCCTGAGCGTGCTGATTGGCGGCCTGTGGATCGCAAACCTGAGCTACTTCGGCTGCAACCAGTACATTACCCAGCGCGCACTGGGCGCTAACCTTGAAACCGCGCGCAAAGGCCTGCTGTTCGCCGGTTTCCTCAAGCTGCTGATGCCCGTGATCGTTGTACTGCCGGGGATTGCCGCCTTCGTGCTGCACCAGAACGGCAGCCTTGGCGCCGGCATGCTGGTGGGCGGCGAACTGAATACCGACCGCGCCTATCCTGTGCTGCTTGCCCTGTTGCCGACCGGTCTCAAAGGCCTGGCCTTCGCCGCGCTGACGGCCGCCGTGGTGGCTTCGCTGGCGGGCAAGGCGAACAGCATCGCCACCATCTTCACGCTGGACATCTACAAGAAGCGCGTGAACCCAGCTGCCAGCGAACAGAAAATGGTGTGGATCGGCCGCGTTACCGTACTGGTGTCGATGATTGCGGCCTTCCTGATCGCCCCCTTCATGGGCATCGACAAGAAAGGCGGCTTCCAGTACATACAGGAATACACGGGCTTCGTTTCGCCGGGCATCCTGGCCATGTTCGTGATGGGCTTCTTCTGGCAGCGCACCACGTCTGCCGCGGCGATGTTCGCCACCATCGGCGGCTTCCTGCTGTCGGTGCTGCTCAAGTTCCTGCCGGCCTTCATGGACCTCTCCGGCCTGGCGCCGATTGGTTTCGCGGTGCCGAATGCCGAAGGCGTGTATGAGATGCCCTTCATGGACCGCATGATGGTGGTGTTCGTTGCCGTCCTGCTGGGCATGGCCGTTATCAGCCTGCTATGGCCGCGCCGCGAAGCACATCCTGAGGAAAAAGTTGACCCGGCCATGTTCCGCGTCAGCCCGGGCTTCATGGCCGGTTCCGCCGTGATCCTCGTGATCCTGACCGCGATTTACTGGGTCTGGTTCTGATTGGGCATCAGGCTTAGCACGAGTTTATCCAGCCCGATCTCCGTGCCGCGAATACGTTCCTCGCGGTCGCTGTAGCCGTCGAGGAAGGCGATCTGCTCGGTAAAGATCATCTTCGTGCCGCTGCCCTGCGCTTCGAAAACCACCGTCGCCAGCGAAGCCGAAATACGCTTCGCACCGACGTGCATGTCGAAGGCGTAGATAATGCGGCGGCCGGGCACGATGTCCAGGTAGTAGCCGTCGAAGCGGTGCATCTCGCCGCCCGGGAAGGCCACGCTGTTGGTCTCGCGCCCGCCCGGGCGGAAGTCCATTTCAAAACTCTGCGTTACCGCCGCATCGTCGCAGGACATCCATATCCGCTTGGCTTCCACGCTGGCCCAGGATGCAAACACCTTCGCCGGCGGCACCTTGAAATCGCGTTCGATGACGAAAGTGGAATGAATGGTGGAGCTGCCAGTCATGAGGATTCCCCGTCGAGATATTGTTCCAGTTTGTCGAAACGCCGGTTCCACATGCGTTTGCGCTCGTCCATCCAGCGCTCAAGGTCCGCAAAGGCATTTGGCGCCACGCGGAAGGTGCGCACCCTGCCCTGCTTTTCCGAGATGACGATGGATCCGGCCTCCAGGATGGCCAGGTGCTTGAGCACCGTTGGCAGCGACACCGCCATGGGCTCGGCGAGCTCCGTTACCGACGTGGGTCCATGGCTCAGCCGCTCAACCAGCGCACGCCGGGTAGCGTCCGACAGTGCGTGAAACTGCAGGTCCAGGTTGGGCGCTTTCATAGCTCGGGCAGCGCTTCAGCGAAGGGATAGAAGTGGAAGTAAGGCCTGGCTTCTTCCAGCACGCGGCGCACCGAAGGCCGCGCCATCAGGCGCTTGTAGTAGGCGGCCAGGTGCGGCGCATCAGGCGGAATCGCCTCCAGCGTAGCGGCGTAAAACAGCGATGGCGTGGCGGAGCAGTCGGCCATGGTGAATGTATCGCCGGCCAGCCATTCGCGGCTGCCGATACGCTCGTTCAGCAGGCGGTACGCCGTGTGCAGCGTTGCGCGGTCCTTGCCAGTATCTCCTTTGCTGCCCATCAGCCGGTCCAGCACGATGGCCTGCATCGGGGTATGCACATAGCCGTCACAGATACGGTCCCACAGGCGCACCTCATGCGCCTGTTCCCAACCGGCCGGGACCAGCTTTTGTGTGCCGCCGTAGAGCTGGTCCACGTACTCAATGATGGAGCTGGACTCTGGAATATCGCGTTCCCGGCCGTGGTCGCGCAGCACCGGGAAGCGCGTGAAAGGCCACACTGCTTCCAGTTCCGCGCGGTCCTCCGCGCTGCCCAGATCGATATTGCGCCCTTCGAAAGCGATGCCATGCTCGTAAAGCGCGATGAGCACTTTGTGGCAGTACGATGCCAGCGGGTGGTAATACAGTGTGAGCCGCATAATGAGCCTCCTTGTTGAAGGCTCAATAGTTTCACGAATTGGAAAGTATTGCAAGCGTGTTCAAAAAATCTTCAACACCATGTCGATCCGGCGGCACGCCGTTCGTCGTCAATAAAACACTGCCGGGAGAACACGATGAATATCACCATTACAGCTTTTGAACGGTCGCCGGACGGCGGCATGGGCCTTGCGCGCGACACGCGCGTGCGCTGGGCGCTGGAGGAAGCCGGCCTGGCCTACCAGGTTCGCCCGGTATCGTTCGAGGCCATGAAGCAGCCCGCCCACCTGGCCCTTCATCCCTTCGGCCAGATCCCAACCTATGAGGAAGACGGGCTTGTGCTGTTCGAGTCGGGCGCGATCATTTTCCACATCGCTTCGCACCATGCCGGCCTGCTGCCGGAGGAGCCCAACAGCCGGGCGCGCGCCATCACCTGGATGTTCGCCGCACTGAATACTGTGGAGCCGCCCATCCTGGAGATTGGCACCGCAAAATTCCAGGAGGGCGACAAGGCCTGGACCAGGGAACGCATGCCGCTGATTGCAGACCGCATCCGCAATCGCCTGAACCAGCTGGCAGCGCGGCTGGGCGATGCCGAATGGCTGGACGGCGCCTTCAGCGCGGGCGACCTGGTGATGGTGTCCGTGCTGCTCAGGCTCAGGCCATCCGGCATCCTGAACGAATTCCCCAGCCTCGCGGCCTACGTTGCGCGCGGCGAAGCGCGGCCGGCGTATCAGCGGGCCTTTGCCGACCAGCTGGCGTTCAATACGGCGCAGGCGCCAGCCGGATAGCCTGGCCGCCACCGGGCGCCAGCCTGAGTTTCAGCGTATCCGACGCCCGCACCTGCTTCTTCTCGATGACGATGTCGAAGCGGTGCGCATTACGGTAGTCGGCCTTGTCGCCATCGCGATAGATTTCCGCGGTGTAGCTGCGCTGCGGGTCGAGGAAGCTGAGCGGCAGGTCCAGCGTGCGCGCCGAGCCGTCGGTAACAGCGCCCACATACCAGTTCTCCGAGTTGCGGTCCTTGCGCGCGATGGTCGCGAACTCGCCCATCTCTCCGTTAATCACCAGCGTGTCCGCCCAGTCGGTCGGCACGTCCTTGATGAACTGGAAGGGGCCGGGATACTTCTCGTAGTTTTCGATCAGGTCCGCCGCCATCACGATGGGCGAATAGATGACGACGAAGCTCGCCAGCTGCTTGGCCTGCGTGGAATTAATCGGCCGCCCCTTTACGCCTTCCAGGCTCAGGATGCCGGGTGTGTAGTCCATCGGGCCGCTCAGCATTCGCGTAAAGATGAGGTTCGCCTCGTGGTCCACGCTGTTGATCGGATTGCCCCAGGCGTTATATTCCATGCCGCGCGCCCCCTCTCGGGTGAGCCAGTTCGGGTAGGTGCGGCGCAGACCGGTGTCCTTCACCGGTTCATGGGTATCGATGGCGATCTTGTAGCGCGCCGCTTCCGTCACCGCTTTCTGGAAGTGGCGCACGCCTTCCTGCGAGTCGGTATAGCCGAAGTGCGTGCTGCCGTCAGGGCCCGTGTACACGGCTGCACCAGCGTCCGTCACGTAGCCGGACTTGATGCTGTCCACGCCCAGCCGCGCATACAGCTGGTAGCCCGCGTCCATCTCCTTTTCGTAGCGCGCCACATTTCCGCCCGTTTCATGGTGGCCGATCAGGCGCACGCCCTTCTTCGCCGCATAGGCGGCCAGTCCTTCAAGGTCGAAATCCGGGTAAGCCTTCGTGAAGCTGAATTCCGAACCGCTGCCGGACCAGTTGCCGTCCCAGCCCAGGTTCCAGCCTTCCACCAGTACCCCGCGGAAGCCGTGCTTCGCAGCGAAATCGATATAGCGCCTGGTGTTCTTCGTGGTGGCGCCATGGCGCTCGCCGGAACCCCAGCTGCTCTTCTCCAGGTGCATCTCCCACCACACGCCGACGAACTTGGACGGCTTGACCCACGACACGTCGCCCAGCCTATTGGGCTCGTTCAGGTTCAGGATCAGGTCCGACATGTAAAGTCCCGGCGCGCTGTCGGCGATCTGCATGGTGCGCCACGGCGTGGTGAATGGCGCCTGCCGCTGCACCGGGGGGCCGAATGCCGATGGCGCCAGGTTCGCGCGCAGCTTCTGCCCTTCCACCTTGCGCAGCCACATGGAGGCATAATCCACCAGCGCCGCCTCATGGAAGGCGATGTGCGTGCCGTCGTTGGTGCGGATCGTCATCGGGGTATTCGCCATGCCCACTTCATCAAGGCGGCTTTTCTGGACAGGGTATTCGAGCGCCCACACTTCCCCGGCCTGCTGCCACCACGCTGTCGCGGGCGGCGCGACGACGAACTCCGTCAGCTCGTCGGTGATCTTCACCTCGGCCAGCTGCGGCTGCGCCGGGAATTCGTAGCGGAAGCCGATGCCGTCATCGAACACGCGGAACACGATGGCAAGGCGGCGGCTCAGCTTGTCCTTCTGGACCACGTCCACCCGCAGCTCGCGGTAGCGGCTACGCACGTAGCGGCGCTCGCCCCACGGCTGTTCCCAGGTGTCATCGTGGCTCGTCACCTTCTGGCTATCGAGGCTGAAGCCGCTGTCCAGCGGCGGCGCATTACTGAGCAGGAATCCGAGCCGCGACGGCGCGATCAGCTGCTTGCCCTTGCGCTGCACTTCATAGGCCAGGCGGCCGTCGCTGGCGCGCTGCACGGTCACGCTCAGCACCTTGCCGGGCGAGGTAACGGTCGCCAGGATCTCGTTGGCCCAGGCCCCGCTGCTGGCGTACAGGCCGACCATCATGCAGCAGCTGGACAGCCAGCGGATATTCGTTGGAGTGATATTCACTTGCTCTTTCTTTCGTGGCTGGCGCGCATATTGGCGACGAAGTCGGCATGCTTGGGCATGACGCTCACGCACTGCGCGATAACATGTTCGATGTCCTGCAGGTATTGGCCAATGTCCTCCTCGCTCTGCAGGTCCACCAGCGGGTGGTAGCCCCGCGGGCGGATGCGCTGCCCGTGCAGGACCTGCAGCCAGCCGACTTCGGCGAACAGTTCATCCGCAAGGCGGACGATGCGGCCACGGTTGCGCCACAGGTCCATTTTGGCGCGCAGCGTGTCAGGGATATCCATCGTGCGGCAGTAGTCCCAGAACGGCGTGTCGTTGCGCTCGGTGGCGTGATAGTGCAGGATCAGGAAGTCGCGGATGCGCTCCACTTCGAAATCGCACTGGCGGTTGAATTCGTCGATATCGGCCTGGCAGAACTCCTGGTCCGGGAAGAAGCTGATGAGGCGCGCGATGGTGGACTGGATCAGGTGGATACTGGTCGATTCCAGCGGCTCCAGGAAGCCGGAGGACAGGCCGATCGCCACCACATTCCTGTTCCACACCTTGCGCCGCTTGCCCGCCGTGAAGCGCAGCATTTTCGGCTCGGCCAGCGGCTTGCCGTCAAGGCTGCCCATCAAAATGCCCGCCGCCTCGTCATCGCTCATATAGCGGCTGCTGAATACGTGGCCATTGCCGGTGCGGTGCTGCAGGCCGATACGCCATTGCCAGCCCGCAGGCCGTGCGGATGCCCGCGTGTAGGGCGGCAGGTCAGCCGCCAGCTCGCAAGGGACGGCCCAGGCGCGGTCGCAGGGCAGCCAGTGCGTCCAGTCTTCGAAACCGGTTTTCAAGGTCTGTTCAATCAGCAGGCCACGGAAGCCGGAACAGTCGATGAACAGTTCAGCTCCAATGACGGCGCCATTTTCCATGCGCACGGATTCCACATGGCCGTCCGCCCTCAGCTGCGCATCCAGCACCTTGCCTTCCGTGCGCACCACGCCACGCGCTTCGGCATAGCGGCGCAGGTAGGCGGCATACAGACCTGCATCCAGGTGGAAGGCATGCGTAATCTCGGCCAGCGGCGAATTGCCTGCGGAGGGATCGGCGCGCATGAAGCGGTTCTGCTGCGAGGCCATGCGGTTGATGGAGTAGCGCTCGATATCCGGCGCCTTGCCTGCCAGGTGCATGCGCAGCCAGTACTGGTAGAAGTTCAGTGTTTCCAGGTCCTGGCCGAACTTGCCGAAACCGTGCATATAGCTGTCGCCCAGCCTGCCCCAGTCGCGGAACTCGATGCCGAGCTTGAAGGTGGCCTTGGTGGCGAGCATGAACTCATCTTCATCGATGCCCAGCACCTTGTTGAACAGGCGGATCATCGGGATCGTGGATTCGCCCACGCCGACTGTGGAGATGTCATCCGACTCGATGAGCCGCAGCGAGATCTTGGGTCCAAGCAGCTGCGACAAGGCCGCCGCCGTCATCCAGCCGGCCGTGCCGCCGCCAACGATCACCACATTACGAATGTTCTGCTGCATCATGGCCTCACTGCACGAAGATACGGTAGCTCCACGGCGCCATGTCCAGCTGGCTTTCCGCGCCGATGCTCACCGCTTCGCCCGAACTGAAGTCGCGGTAGCGGCCGTAATGACGCACGCCCTTGAAGCAGGCCTGCACCGGCTTGGCTGACAGGTTGAACACGGCGAATACCTTGTCCTTGCTGTTCTGGCGCACAAAGCTGAACACCTGCTTCGGCTGGGCGTTCTGCACCTGCTGCATGGAAGCGCCCCACTGGCCGTTCCACAGCGCCGTGTTCTGCTTCTTCAGGGCCAGCAGCTTTCTGTATAGCGCTTCGTAAGGCGAAGGCTGCCAGGCGATGGGATCGCGCTCGAAGAATTCCAGGCGCTTGCGGTTGCCCGCTTCCTGCCCGTTGTACATCATGGGAATGCCTTCGCTGATGAAGGAGAACACGATGGCGCTGTCCACAGCAGGACCGAAGATCTCGAACTCGGTGCCCTCCCACGCATTCTTGTCGTGGTTGGTGGTGTAGAGCATGCGGTAGGCCTGATTCGGATAGAACTTCTCGTTCCACGCATAGTAGGTGTTAAGAGAGCTGGCATCCGCCTTGCCCTCAGCGATGGCTTTCAGGCCATCCCACCAGGTCCAGGCATAGCTCGCATCGAAGGCGTTGGCATGCAGGTCGCGGCTTTCCCATTCGGCGAGCATGAAGACCGGCTTTACCTTGCGCAGTTCACGGCTTACGTGCTCCCAGAAATCCAGCGGCGTGAGGCCGGCCGCATCCACGCGGTAGCCGTCCACGCCTACGTCGCGCACCCAGTACAGCATGGATTCGGCCATATAGCGGCGCAGCGCCGGCTTGCTGTAATCGAGGTCGATGATGTCGTCCCAGTCATACCACGGCGTGGGATGCGGTTTGCCGTCTGCATCGCGCTCGTACCATTCCGGATGCTGTTTGAACAGCACACTGTCCCACGCCGTGTGGTTGCCCACCCAGTCGAGAATGACTTGCAGGCCAAGCTTGTGCGCGGCAGCCACGAAATGGCGGAAGTCTTCCAGCGTGCCGAATTCGGGATTCACGGCGCGGTAGTCGCTCACCGCGTAAGGACTGCCCAGCGTGCCCTTGCGGTTCTGCTGGCCGATGGGATGGATGGGCATCAGCCACAGGATATCGACACCAAGTTCCTTCAGCCTTGGCAGCTGCTTTTCCGCCGCCCGGAAGGTGCCTTCGGGCGTGAACTGGCGCGTGTTGATCTGGTAGATGCTGGCATTGCGCGACCATTCGGCATGCTCGAAACGCACATAGGGCTGCGGCTGATACGGGTCGGGAGCGGCATTGGCGGCGGCGCCCAGCAGCATGAGGGACGCCAGGGCAAGGCGTCGCAGGATTGCTTTCATAAACTCGCGGGTGAAATGGTCGGAAAGGGGCCACCGCCTGCGCGGCGGCCCTGTGCAGCATAACTCAGAACTTTACGGACAGACCAGCCGAATATGTGCGTCCATAGGTGACGGTATTGGTGATCTGGTTCGGGTCGTTCGTGTACTCGCGGAACGGCTCGTTCGTCATATTGTGGCCCTGGATGAAGACCGACCAGCCCTTCAGCCAGCCGCTCTGGAATTCATAGGCGGCCTGCAGGTCCACGATGGTTTCACCCTTGATGAAGGTGAACTGCGAGTCGCTGCGGTAGTCCAGGATCTGGCCGATGAAGTCCGAACGCTTGTAGGCCGCCCAGGCCAGCTGGAAGCCATGCTTTTCGTAGTAGAGACGCAGGCTGCTGACGTTTTTCGACAGGCCTGGCAGGCCGATCTCGGACACCTGGTCCCTGAATACCGGGGCATTGTTCTTCGTCACAAAGGCGCTGGTCGGCAGCCGCACCGAGCTGCTGGTGTAGGAATGGTTGGCCGATACGCCAAAACCGTCCAGCCACGAAGTAAGCATCGAGAACGGCATGTTCACCGCCAGTTCGAAGCCGTGCATATTGCCGCCCTGCCCGTTCTCCGGCTTGGTGAGGAAGCCAACGGTGGAACCCGCGAAGGGGCCGGTCTGCGGCAGCGGCGTGGTGGCGCTGGCGTAGGGGCCGAAGTCGAACTCGCGGGGCGCGTTGATCACGTAGTTATCCAGCTTCTTGTAGAAGGCCGCCAGCGATACGTAGGCACGCTTGCCGAAGTATTTCTCATACGAGAGGTCGACCGAGCGTGCGGAGTATGGCTTGAGCTCCGGATTGCCTGCGAAGCCGGTCAGCGCGGGCGCCGTGGAGGTGGCGCTCTGCAGGCCGAAGTCCATGCTGGCCTTCATATTGTCCAGGTTCGCACGGGAGATCTGCTTGCCCGCGCCGAAACGCAGGTACTGTTCCTTGCCCAGGTCGAAGGCGATGTTCACGCTCGGCAGCACGTTCGTGTAGTCGGTGCCGCCCTCCTTCACGGCATAGGGGCAGGTATCGACGGTGATGCCGGTGCATTTGGCCAGATCCACCTGGTTGCCGGTGGCGTGCTGTTTCGTGTTCACGACCTGCAGGCCGATATTGCCGGTATAGGGCAGCGAGAACAGCTTGCCATCCAGGTCGCCCATCACGTAGGCGGTGGCCACTTTCTCGTCGACCGTCCAGTTACGCGACAGGACGGTGGCGTCCACCCAGCGGTTCAGGCCATAGATGGTGCCCAGCGAGCCGGTAGGATCGAAGGACACCACCGGAATGCCGGTAGGCCCTGCGATGGCGATATCGCTGCCCGGCACCGGCTTGCTCGCGAAGCCGTCGCCGTTGAGGATGGAAAGGCGGCCCTCCTCGCCCGAACGCGCCTTGTCGCGCTTGGTGAAGTTGGCTCCCACATGCAGGTTGATGACCGGCCCCCACTCCAGTTCGCGGTGTGCGGACAAGCGCGCGGCCTGCACCTTGTCGTCGATGCGCGGCAGGGCTACATAGCCCGCCTGCGGCGTATTGGGACCGCCGCCCCAGCCGGCAACGTCGGTCAGCACCGCCACGTTGCGGTCGCTGTAGTTCAGGCTCGGCTTATACTGCACTTCGGAGAAGTTGGTGCCATTGAAGCCGGTATAGGTGATGGAACCGAGCTGGCTCTCCGGAACATTGCCCGGCTGGCCCGCCGTGGTCTCGTAGTTGCTGATGTTCTTCACGCCCTTCGAATGCGACAGGTCGGCTTCCAGGCGCCATTCGTCCAGCTTCAGTTCATTGTTCCAGCCCAGCGAAAGCAGCTTGTCCTTGTTGCTGAAAACGTGGTTGCGCACGTCGGCCTTGTAGTTGCTGAAGGTGCCGCTGGTGACGATGCCGTTGCTGATGGTGGCGTTGGTAAGCGTGGCGTTTGGATCATAAGGCCCGGTGCCGAAGGCGATGGCGCCTTCGATGCCGGTCTTCTTCGTGCTTTCCTCGCCACGCGAATAGAACACGTCCAGCGTGGAACGGAATTTCTGGTTCGGCTTGTATTGCAGCGTGAGCGAAGCGCCGTCGCGGTCCTGCCTGCGGCGCGAAGTCTCGGCCATAAAACCGCCGATGGCCTTTACCGTCTGGCCGTTGTACTGCATCTCCGGCAGGTAGGCGCCCCAGCTGTCGAATTTCAGTTCGCCGCCGTTGTCCTGCTTCATGGAAGTGATGCCGAGGGAGATACCGATGGTGCGGTTGGCAAACTGGTCGACGTAGGTCAGCGTCTTGCGGTGGCCCTTGCCCAGCTCCGCGCCGGACTCGAAGCCGATGCGCTCCTTGCGTGCACTTGCGGCCAGCACGCGCTTGCCGAAGTCGAGCGGGCGCAGGGTGCGCAGGTCGATGGTGGACGCCAGCCCCTGCCCCATCAGGCTTGCATCCGGCGTCTTGTAGATCAGCACGGAAC